>JBEBVZ010000022.1:0-62175 GCA_040392445.1 Verticiella sediminum | reverse complement strand
CCACTCCGGATATGGCATGCCTCTTGCATGAATATGACCAATGGACGGGCCGGAAAAAATGGACGACGGCTTCGAATCGCGGACTATCGTGCGGGGGCTGGCCGCCTACCTGCAAATCCATCCGCTTGCCTGTGATACCGCCGAAGGCATCGCCCGATGGTGGTTCGGCGCAGAAGAAGAGGTCACGATGCAAGGGCTGACAAAAGCGCTGCAATGGATGGCACAGCGCGGATACATCGAAGAAACCGTTGCCGCGGACGGTCGCCGGCGCTACCGGTGCCGGGCCAGCCAGGCCGAGCTTGCCGCACTGCAGGCAAGCATGGCCCGGAACGAGCCCTAGCCATGGCGAACTATCGCGCCATTGCGGCTGCCAGCACCGCCCTGGCCGGGCTGGTGCGCGACCGCTACCCACGCGACGAATTCGGCGCCGGACTGGAAGTGCACCTTTACCAGACCCGCGACTTCGAATCGCCCATGCAGGATGGCTTTTCCATCTACCTGTACCGCGTGGCCGTGAACGGCTCGGTGCGCAACCTGACGCAGCGCCGCTCGGCGGACGGCAAGCGCTGGCGGCCTTCGCTGCCCCTGGACCTGTACTACATGATCACGCCCTGGGCGCAGGATACCGAGCGCCAGCACCGCATGCTGGGCTGGGTGATGCGGCTGATGGAAGACACCAGCGCGCTCAGCGCGGGCCACCTGAACCACTATCTGCCCGAGACCGATACCTTCTTGCCCAACGAAGGCATAGAACTGGTCTGCGACCCGCTGAGCCTGAGCGACTACCTTACGTTATGGGATAGGTTGCGTCCGCGGCTGCCGGCCTCGGCCACCTATACCCTGCGCATGGTGTTCATCGATTCGGGTTTGCCGGCCCAGGACAGCGCCCTGGTGCAGTCACGCCAGTTCGACGTCGGGGAGATCGCATCGTGATCACCGTGCTGCGCCCGCCCCAGACCTTGCAGCACGCCGCAATAGGCCTGCGCTTTCGGGACGTATCCGGCGACACCTCGCCCATCACCGGCCTGGTGGTGGAAATCTACCTGCGCATGAACCCTCGCACACGCAAGCGTGCGGTGGCCAACCGCAGCGGACTCTACGTCGCCTATATCACCAGCGGGCCGCGTGATTTCGGCTACGACGACGCCAACCCTGCCGACGAGCGCTGGGCCGACGCCTGGCATGCCTGCCGCGTCGAAGTGCAAGACCCCTACGGACGCTTTTTGCCGCTGGCCTTCGATGCCGACCTGATGCCCGCCGACTCGCCGGATGCCATGCAGCCCTGGCTACCAGCCCCGCAAGTGGTGTCGCTGGCCGGCAACGACCAGGCACCGCGCCAGCGCCTGATCGAAGACCTGCCGCTCTTTCCCGCTCCCGGCCGGCCGCTACCTTGTCTCTTGGCCGTCATCCATGCCCAGCTGCGCGAAAGCGGCAGCCTGCGGGTTCCCGCCTGGAGCCTGCTGGGCGTGAGCATCGACGGCCTGGCCTGCGGTATCGGGCTGGCCGACAAGCAAGGCCGGGTTGCCGTCATGTTCCCCTACCCCGAACCACCACGCCAGCCTTTGAATTCCCCCCCGCAAGAGCGTAGCGATTTTCGCTGGACGGTGGACCTGAGCGCCTTTTGGTCGCCTGCGTCCCCATCCGAAGCCGCGCCCGCCATGCCCGACCTGGCCCAGGTGCTGGCGCAATTGGCCACACCCTGTCGGGTCATAGATTCGACCGCGTCGCCCGCCGCACCGCGACGTCTCGATTACCGAGTGCCCCTGACGGCACGAACCGAGGGGCTGCCACCGGCCGACGCCTCATTCCTGTTGGTGTCCACCACATGAGCACCCTGCTTTCAAGCGCCGTCCAAGGCAAGGAGAAGCGCTATGCCTGAGTACCTAGCTCCTGGCGTATTCATCGAGGAGGTGTCGTTTCGCGCCAAGTCGATCGAAGGCGTGAGTACGACCACCGCCGGTTTCGTAGGGCCCACGCGCTATGGGCCGCTGGATATCGAACCCGAGATCATCACCAGCCTGGTGGAATTCGAGCGCACCTATGGCGGACGCGAGCGTCTGGAATTTGGTGGTGGGGTCGGCGAAATCGACAACTATATGTGGCATGCGGTGCGCGGCTTCTTCGAGGAAGGCGGCAAGCGCGTGTATATCAGCCGCGTCTTCACGCCGACAACCAGCACCGACCGCTGGTCCGGCCACGCCCGCGGGGCTCTTGCGGGCAGCCCTGCCCCGCTGATGGTCTTTGCCCGTTTTCCCGGCCGGGCGGGCGATGCGCGCGTCACCTTCACGTTCAAAGTGGGCCAGAACGTGCTGGCCGGCGACAACGGCGAGCCCGTGGTGCGTTCGCTGTTGAACCGGGATGTGGTCTGGATCCGGCCCACGCCCGGCGCCGCGCCGTCGCCTGGGGTCGCCGACAACTACTATCTTGCGCTGCGCGACACGCAGAACGACACCTGGGCGTTCTCGACCAACGGCGACGACCTGGCAAGCGCGCAGGTGTCTCTGGTCGATCTCGTGCCCGGCAGCCACGAGCTGCGCATCGTCAGCGTGACGGTGACGGTGGAGCCGCTGAGCACCATCACCGGCGCCTTCGTCGCACCAGACCTGCCGCTGGACCCGGCTCATGCACGCGCTGGCAGCCCGGATTCGATGTTCGACTACTTCGCCGAACAGCCGGCCAGCCTGACGCGCGCGCGCACGCACCCGATCACGTTTCGCCAGGCCGACATCGCCGCCTACGACACCGGCGTCCAGGTGCTGGAAGCCTTCTTCGCTGCCGACCCCAACGCCTTGGCATCGCCTCCGGCAGGCTTACGTACGGCGCTCGAAGATCTCGATAGCTCGCCCGCCCAGCGTAGCGTGACCATCATCGTCAGCGAGGGCGACGATGGCATCCGCCCTGAAGCCGACGAGTACGCGGGCCTGATCGACCCGATGACGGATCGCAAGACCGGGCTGGTGCAGTTCGAAGACCTCGAGGACATTTCCATCGTGGCCGCGCCTGGCTCCACCTTCGGCTATCAAAATGGCTATGGGGCCACCGCGCGCACTGTCGTGCGGGCGCTGATCCGCCATGCTGAACGCATGAAATACCGTATCGCGGTGCTCGACAGCGGCGACAACCAGTCGATCAGCGAAGTGCGTGCCATGCGCGCCGAGCTCGACTCTACCTATGGCGCGCTGTACTACCCCTGGATACGGGTGCTGGACCCCCTGACCCAACGCGAAATCCATGTGCCGCCCTCCGGCTTCGTGGCCGGCATCTATGCGCGCAACGATATCAACCGGGCGGTCTACAAGGCCCCCGCCAACGAAGTGGTGAACCTGGCGCTGGGCTTCGAGCGCTTCCTGAACAAGGCCCAGCAAGAAGTGCTCAACCCCGAAGGGATCAACTGCTTTCGCTACTTCGAAGGGCGCGGCATGCGGCTGTGGGGCGCGCGCACGATCAGCTCGGATCCAGAGTGGAAATACGTCAACCTGCGGCGCTACTTCGCCTATCTCGAGCGCTCGATAGACAAGGGTACGCAATGGGCGGTTTTCGAGCCCAACGGCCAGCAGCTCTGGGCCAGCGTGCGCCGCACCATCGAAGACTTCCTATTGAACGAATGGCAGGGCGGCGCGCTGCTGGGCGACAAGCCCGAGAAAGCCTACTTCGTGAAATGCGACCGCTCGACCATGTCGCAAAACGACCTGGACAATGGCCGGCTCATCTGCCTGATCGGCGTCGCGCCGCTGCGACCGGCCGAATTCGTCATCTTCCGCATCGGCCAGTGGACGGCCGACCGCAAAGTCTGACCGGAGAACAGCACCATGGCCATCCTACGCGACCGTCCCTATGTGCAGTTCAACTTCCTCGTCGACCTGGGCGATGGGGTTACCGAAGGCGCCCAAGCCGGCTTCCAGGAGTTGAGCGGCGTCGGCATGGAAGTCACCGTGTCCGAATACCGCAACGGCAATGCGAAAGAAAACAGCGTGATGAAAATCACCGGCATGAACAAATCGACCGACGTGACAATGAAGCGCGGGGTGATAGGTTCGCTCAATCTCTACCAGTGGCTGGATCAGATCCGCAATGGTGACCAGCGCGCCATGCGCACCGTCACCATCCAGCTGCAGAACGAGGATCACACCGACGTCGTGCAAACCTGGAAGCTGCTGCGCGCACGCATCATCAAGCACACCAGCGGCCCCTTCAACGCCAAGGGCACCGACGTGGCCATGGAAGAGCTGGTGCTGGCCTACGAACGCCTGGAGATGGAGTAAGGCCGTGGCCCAGATACGCCCGCTGCCCGGCGTCCGGATCGACGTGGCGCCGCCGCCTGCCAGCCAGGCGCTGCCCCGGCTGGATGTCGCGGTGTTCATCGGTTTCGCGTCTACCGGCCCCCTGCATTTGCCGGTAGCCGTAGAAAGCACCACGCAATACGCGGCGGTGTTCGGCGCCGATGCGGCACTGGCCTGGGATGTCCGGCAAGGCGAACGCGCGCGCGCGCATCTGGGCTGTGCCGTCCGCGCCTTTTTTGCCAATGGCGGGCGGCGCTGCTGGGTCGTGCGGGTGGCGCACAGCACAGGGATGAGCGCGGCGAGCTCGTCATTTAGCGGTGCTGCGGCGGCCGAAGCCAACCACTATGCCCTGCCCGGCATGCTGGCCGTGCCGGGCGTCGACGCACCCGTGCAGGCAGCCATCGCGCAAGCGCGTTGTGAAGGCTCGTGGTCCGATGGCTTGCGGGTAAGCTGCGCCCTGCAGCGCCGCAGCTTCGCCCTGCACGAGTGGTTGCAAGACGGATCGCCCGCCACCAATAGCCACAGCTTCCTGACGCGCCAGCCCTTGGTGGTGGGGGACCTCCTGCAGATAGGCGACGACGATGCAGTCTGCGCCTACGCCATCATTGAAAACACCCGCGCCACGCCAGAATCGGCCGGGCCGTACCGAGTAGCGGTACGCTTGTGCGCGGTATTCGAACGCGTCGCGGCGAGCACCCTGCCCTTGCCGCTGCCCGGCAGCGCCGCCCTGGATGGAGTTGGCCCAACATTTGCGGCCACCCTGACTGCCGCCACCGAGCAGGCCGGCGCCATCCTGCTGCGAACCGAGAATAGCCTGGCCCCCAATCTTGAACCTGGCCACTGGATACGGTTTACCGAGAGCGGCAACACCATCTGGCTGCGCATAGACGAAAGCGGCCAGACCGCCGATAGCCAGGGCAACCCTGACTCGCCCCAGATTGCCGCCCACGCCACCTCCAGCGGGCCGGCATGGCGTGAGCTTGCTGTCGTGCTGCCGCCAGCACTTGCCAATACCCTGCGCGCGCAAAAGCTCGAGTTCGAACTGCGCGTGTACGGCCCCGGCATCGATACACGCCTGCGCGGCCTGGGCCTGACTGCGCAGCGGGCCAACAACTTCTGGGAGCAACAGTGCGACACCGAGTTTTATCGGTCTCGCGACGACCAGAGCGTGCTGGCGCCCGCCACGCTACAGCGTTTTCCCCTGGCGCCGGAATCCGCCCCGACCCCGAGTGCCTGGCTGCCGCTGGGCGTGGGCCCGACCTTTGGCGCGTCCACCACCGCGCTGCCTATCGCCGGCACGGCGCTCGAGCGCGACGGGCTGGCCGATTTTGGCAGCGAACTCTTCATCGACCCCGAGCTGGCCGGCGACAGCGTCGAGGCCTTGCTGGCGCATGCCGACGACATCCGCCTGATGCGCGCCACGCCACGCCCTCTGTTCGGCATGCACGCCGCCCTGGGCATCGGTGCGGGCGGTCTCTTCAATGAAGCCAGCCTGCTGGCGCTGCCTGATGCCATCCATCCGGGATGGCACCGGCGCATCGACGACCTTGAAGACCAAGGGCCCGCCGCCCCCGTGGACAGTGGCATACCCGATCCCGGCTTTGGCTCTTTCCTGAGTTGCGCCGCACCGGACCTGCCCGCCCCCCTTGCCCCGCGGCCCCCTTCGCAGCCCGCACCCGCCGACTGGGTGCAATCGGAGCCCCCACAGGCCGACCAGATCATGGAGGCGCACTGGCTGGCCATACACCGCGCCGCCTTGCGCCTGGCCGCAGCCAGCGGCGACCTGTTCGTGGCGCTGGCCATGCCGCGCCACTTTCGCACGGCGCAGGCGCTGCGCTACACCCAGCGCCTGCGCACGGTGCGCCAGCCACCCGGCGACGCCGACGCCCAGGCGCTGGGCTTTACCGAGGCACGCGCGCTCAGCTACGGCGCCATGTACTTTCCCTGGCTGCAATCGGATGTGCACGAAACCGGCATGCCCGCCGCCAACGCAGGCACGCCACGGGTTGTGCCGCCCGACGCGGTAGCCACCGCGGTGCTGGCCCTGCGCGCATCCAGCCGCGGCGCCTGGATCGCGGCGGCCAACGAACCCATGAAAGACGTCGTGGCGCTGACCCCTATCGTGCCAGGCAGCGATTGGCAGGCGCTGCAAGATGCGCAGATCAACCTGCTGCGTCAGGACCCGCGCGGCTTTTTCACGCTGTCGGCCGACACCCTGTCGCACGATGGCGAGTTGCGCCCCGTCAATGTGCGGCGCCTGATGATACTGCTGCGCCGCCTGGCCCTGCGCCGGGGCACCAGCTATGTGTTCGAGCCCAATGGCCCCGCCCTGCAGCGCGCGGTCCAGCGCGGCTTCGACATCCTGCTGACCGATCTGTTCCAGCGTGGCGCCTTCGCCGGCGCCACCCCCGAGCAGTCCTTTCGCGTCGTTACCGACAGCACGATCAACACCCCCCAGGCCACGGACGCCGGCCACTTCTTCGTCGAACTTCGGGTGGCGCCTTCGCTGCCCATGCGGTTTCTGGCGGTGCGCCTTGCCCAAAGCGGCGAGCGCCTGTCCGTGATCGAGGAGCTCTGATCGTGGAAAGCCGCCCCTACCCCTTCACCACCCTGAACTTTGCCGTGGAGATCAACCGTGGCGAAGAAGCCAGCCCGCTGGTGAACGCCGCCTTTGCCGAATGCGACGGGCTGGAGATGAGCATGGAAGTCAAGACCATACGCGAGGGCGGCGCCAACGAGCGGCAAATACGACTGAACGGCGCCGTGGCCCATGGCCAGCTCACCCTCAAGCGTGGCATGACCGACAACTTCGAGCTCTGGCAATGGTTCCACGACAGCGTGGCCGACCCGCGCCTGCGCGCCAATGCCGAAGTCATCCTGCTGGCCGCCGATGGCAGCACCGAGCGCGCGCGCTTTCAACTGACACGTTGCGTGCCGATCAAGATCAAAGCGCCCGCGCTCAATGCGCGCGACGGCCAGGTGGCGATAGAAGAGCTGCAGGTGGCCTACGAAACCCTGCGCTTCAAGGCGCCGCGCGCATAAAGGAGACAGCAACATGAGCGCTCTTGCCAAGGCCCAGTTGATCGAGCTCGACCAGAGCTTCGAGAAGGAAAAGGACGGCGGCCAGAAGGTTGAAGTGCAGTTCAATCCCGAGTCGCTGAAAGTGACCTTCGCCAACCAGATCGTGCAGCCCCAGGGCGGCGACCAGGCAGCGGGCAGCGCGGGCCGGCAATTCGTTGGCGCGGGCACCACCAAGCTCGCCCTGCAGCTGTGGTTCGATGTGAACGCCATGGAAAAGGATCCCGTGGACGATGTGCGGCGCCTGACGCAAAAGGTCGTTTACTTCATGACGCCGCAGAAGTCCGACCAGGATCCGAGCAAGCTCGCGCCGCCGGGCCTGCGCTTTCATTGGGGCAGTTTCATTTTCGACGGCATGGTCGAGGGGCTGGAAGAGGCGCTGGAATTTTTTTCCCCCGAAGGCAAGCCGCTGCGCGCGAGCATCACCCTGACGATGTCGCAGCAGAAGATCCTGGTGGCCACATTCCAGGACGGCAAGGTGCCGACCCGACCCGGCCAGGCGCCGCTCAAGGCCGCCAGGCAGGATGACTCGCTGCAGAACATGGCCGGCCAGAGCGGCAGGCCCGACTGGCAGGGCATCGCTCAAGCCAATGGTATCGAAGATCCCTTGCGCATGGCGCCGGGCCAGCTCGTCAACCTGAACCTCACCACCGCTACCGCCAGTGCCGGCACCTCGGCCGGCGTGGCAATTGGCGGGCGCGTCAGCGCCTCGATCTCATTTGGATAGGACAGACCACCATGCCCGTCGTCATCAACGAGTTCGAAGTGCTGAGCGAGCCGCCCGCCGCCAGCGCACAGACCCAGGGGCAGGCGCCGGCCGAAGGCTCGCCGCGCGAACAGCTTGAACCCCACGATGTGCAGCTCGCCTGGCACTTGCTGCAATGCCAGGCGCTGCGCGTCTGGGCACACTAGCTTGCCATGCCTTCTGCCACCCCTTCCACTTTGCGCGGCTCGCGCCCGACGATAGAAATCGACGGCCAGCGCCAGGACGTGCTGGCGAGTTCGCTGATGACGCTGGACATCGTCGAGTCGGCCCAGGGCCTGGCGCACTGCGAGCTGTCGTTTGGCAACTGGGGTGGCCCAGGCCGGGCGGGCTTCCAGCACTTTGGCCGCGATACGCTGGAGTTCGGCAAAGCGCTCAAGGTGGTACTGGGCGACGCCAGCCTCTTCGAAGGGCGCATCAGCGCCATCTCGGCCAGCTTCCCCGAGGGTGGGCCGCCCCGGGTGGGCGTGTGCGCCGAAGACCGTTTGCAAGACCTGCGCATGACGCGCCGCACACGCAGCTTTGCCGATGCCTCGCTGGCCGATGTGCTGCGCAGCGTCGCCGCCGATCATGGCCTGCAGGCGCAAATCGACGTGCAGGGCGACACCTACAGGCTGCTGGCGCAGGTCAACCAGAGCGACCTGGCTTTCGTGCGCGACCTGGCACGTCGCGAAGACGTCCAAGTCTGGGTCGAAGGCACGCAATTGAAGGCCGCGCAGCGCTCGCAACGCCATGCCGCGGCCCTGGAACTGGCCTGGGCCGGGTCCTTGCGCGAATTCGAGGTCAGCGCCGACCTGGCCCATCAACGCACCGGCCTCGTGAGCACCGGCTGGAGCGTGGCCGACAAACGTGCCGTGCGCCACCAGGCCGATGCCGGCACCATCCACGCCGAACTGAACGCGGGCGCCAGCGGTGCGCAAACACTGGAGCGCGCCTTTGGCGCCCGCGTAGACACGCTGGCGCATGGCGTGCCGGTGGCGGATGCCGAGGCTCGGGTGCTGGCCGAGGCCAGCTTCAGGCATATGGCGCGGCGCTTCGTCGTTGGCCGGGGTGTGGCCGAAACCCAGGACGGGCTGCGCGTGGGCGCCCGGATCACCATCAGCGGCGTCGGGCCCCTGTTCGAAGGCGGCTACACCGTCACCGACGTGCAGATCCGCTTTGACGCGGCCCAGGGCCTGCGCACCGAATTCTGGTGCGATCGCCCCGCCATCGGGCAAGGCTAGGAGCCACGACATGCAGATCACCGATCCGCCCCCCTACGAACAACTGCTCAACGAGCGCCTGCCCACCGGCTGGGGCGGACGCTGGTATGGCATATGCACCGCGCTGGTGCTGGATGTCCGGGATCCGGACAACCTGGGGCGCGTCAAGATCACCCTGCCCTGGTCGCCCGACGCAGGTGGCCAGCGCTACGAAGCCTGGGCCAGGCTGGCCACCCTGTTTGGCGGCAACAACCGCGGCAGCTGGTTCGTACCCGATGTGGATGACGAAGTGCTGGTGGCCTTTGAGCACGGCGATCCGCGCCATCCCTTCGTGCTGGGCGGCCTGTGGAATGGACGCGACCAGCCGCCCGCGCGCATGGATGGCGCCGGCGACAACCACAAGAAGGTGCTGCGCTCGCGCAACGGCGTCAAGATCACGCTGGACGATCAGAACGGCCAGGAACAACTGGTGCTTGAAACCCCGGCGGGCCAGAAAGTCACCCTGAAGGACGGACCGGGCGCGGTGGAGGTCGTCGACAGCAACGGAAATACCGTGAAGCTAGAGAGTTCGGGCATCACCGTGACCGCCGCGGCCAAAGTCAGCATCAATGCCAGCCAGGTTGCCATCAGCGCCGGCATCGTCACCGTGGATGCCGGCATGTCGCGGTTCTCGGGCGTGGTGCAGGCCGACACAGTGATCAGCAACAGCGTGATCAGCGCCTCGTACACGCCCGGCGCGGGCAACATCTGGTGATGCCATGACCGCACATCCCCTACTCTGGCAATCGCCCCAGCCCTTGTGGCTGCGTCTGGGCAGTGATGCGGCCACGGCGGCCGCCGTGCCGGCGCAGGCGCAGCCCGCCATCCTGCGCTTTGCCAGCGACACCTTCATGGATCAGATGCTGGCCACGCTCGCGCGCGACCCTTCGGCTCTGCACAAGCTCGTGGCGCGCCCCGAGACCTGGCGCAAACCCATGCGCGACGCGCCCGACATGCTGGAGCGCACGCCGCTGCCACGCCGGGCGCAGGCCTCGGCGCGCCACGCGGCGGCGCTGCGCCGCAGCGCGCCGCTGCCCCTGGCCGCCACGCAAGAGCCGCTCAAGCTGTATCAACCGGCGCACCAGCGCTACTACCTGGTCGGCGCCAGCCTGATCTGCGGCATACCCGGCCTGCCCGAACACAGCGTCGCGCGTTCGGGCGCCGAGGAAATCCACTTCGTCCTGCGTCGCCACCTGCCCGCCACGGGCGAGGGCGGCCAGGCGCAGACCCTGCATGAGTTCGCCTACATCAAGGACGAGAACGGGGCACGCTGGCAACGTTGCAGTGCCGATGCGCAGGCCGACCAGCTCGTGCCGGGCGAAGAACGCCTGCCGGTATTTCCCCTGGGCTTTCAGGACGACGCCAGCCGCGGCCGCACGGTCTGGGCCGGCCTCGTGCCGGTGGGGCGGCGCGAGGAATACCTGGGCGCGCAGGTGGATCAAACCGTGGCGCCCGCGTTTGCGCTGGGACAAAGGCAGTCCATGTCGGATGCGGCGCCACCACCGGCACGAAACTCCACGCTCGCGCGCATGGTGCAGTTCCAGATGGATGTGGCCGAGCCCTGGAAAGTCCTGATCCGCTCGAGCTACAAGCTCGCCGCCGAGCTGAACGCGGCCTCGCCGATTTCCGGCGACTCGGAATCCGATGCCGACAAACGGCGGCGCGTGTTCGCATTCAACCTGCAGCAGCAAAGCGCTTCCTGGCTGATTCTGCTGGATTGCGCCGATCACCTGGATACGTATTTACACGACCTGTGGCAGGTCATCGAAAACAACGGGGCCGGGTTCGACGCGCTGAGCACTCCGCGCAAGCAGCTCTACACCTGGCTGGGTAGCGCAAGCCTGTCCGAAGCGCTGAAACTGGGCTTGAAGGCCAGCGATGCCGGCGCGCCCGTGCGTCCGCCTGCCGCGACCTTGCGCGATGCGCTCAAGGCGGTTCGGGCCCCCGGCGTGCGCGAAAAGCTCGAAGCCAGCACCGCTACCTATACCGAAAACACCCTGAGCCTCGAGGGATGGCCCCCGTTTCATTTTGTCCTGGCCGGGCTCAACAACACCCGGGCGGCAGATGGCCCCTACCTCGCGCTCGACACCCTGGCCGCGAGCAGCGGCATCGAGCCCGACCCGCTGGCCGGGCCGGTGCCAGGGCAGTCCGCGGCCTTGAAGGTGGACCGCTATACCGCGCTGTTCGCCCGTGCCCTGGAACCAAGCGCCGAAACCGATGCGCCACCCTTGCCGTTCGCCCTGCAGGTCCGGAACGCGCTGAGCGCCAACCTTGGCGATCTGCGCGACGGCGGCTGGTTCAGCGTGCGTTTCGTCTATACCTCGCGCGATTGCGGGCCGCTGCATCCCCCGCTGCTGTCGGCGGCAACCCAGCGCTTCAAGCTCGCCAGTTTTTTCGACGCCGATGCGCCCGCGCGGCCCATACGCATCTCGCTGCCGGTGGACACCAGCCCGGCCGGCCTGCGCAAGTTCAACCGCAACACCGCCTTCGTCATGAGCGACATGCTGTGCGGGCAAGTCCAGCGCGCCAAGGGCCTGGGCCTGGTCGACCTCGTGCGCTCGGTCTTGCCGTGGCCCTTGCACAAGGCGCTGGATGTGGGCGAAGGCGGTCCCTGCCAGACCGGCGGCGGTATCAACATCGGCATGATCTGCTCGCTGTCCATCCCCATCATCACGATCTGCGCGCTGATCCTGCTGATCATCATCGTGTCCCTGCTGGATCTGATATTTCGCTGGCTGCCCTACTTCGTCATGTGTTTTCCCATACCTGGGCTCAAGGGGAAGAAGCCATGAGCATCTTTGGCCAGAGCATGTCCTTTCCGCCGCGCGTGGGGGCCGACGGGCGCTTCGTGTGGTCCAGCGGCGAGGCCAACATCCGCGAAGCCATCACGGTCATCCTGAAGACCGAGGCGGGCGAACGGGTGGGCGTGCCCGAATTCGGGGCGGGCCTGACGCGCTTTTTGTTCGAGCCCAATAATGCGGCCACCCATGCCCGGGTGCAGGATGCCGTGCAGCGCGCGCTGGCACGCTGGGAGCCGCGCATAGCCGTCGAGGCCGTGGACGTGCACGCACACCCCGACGACCTCGAATCGGCCTTGGCCACCATCACCTACCGGCTGGTGGCCACCGCCTCGCGCGAGCGCATCAGCGTGGCGATTCCGCTGGCCGCGCCTTGAGGGATGCATCATGCCAATCACGCCTCCTGCCATCGACGACCGCCGATTCGCCCAGCTGGTTGAAGAAACCCTGGCCCGCGCACCGGTGCACACGCCGGAATGGACCAACTTCAACCAAAGCGATCCCGGTGTCACGCTGGTGCAGTTGTTCTCCTTCCTGACCGAGAACCTGCTGTACCGCGCCAACCTGACGCCCGAGCGCAACCGCCTGAAGTTCCTGCGCCTATTAAGGGTGCCGCTGGCTGCCGCCTCGGCCGCGCAGGGCCTGGTCACCATCAATAACGAGCGGGGTGCGGCCACGGTGGAAACGCTGCCGGCGAACCTGGAAGTCCGCGCAGGCACGGTGCCCTTTCGCACCCGGCTGGGGCTGGATGTGCTGCCGCTCGAGGCGCGCGTGCTCTTCAAACGTACCCTGGCCGCGCCTTCGGCCGAACTGCTGGATTACTACCGCCTGCTGTATGCCAGCTACCAGATGGACTTCCCCGCCGACGTGCGGCTGTATGAGACGGTGGCGCTGGACCGCAAGGTGGTCGACAGCGTGGATCTCAACGCCGATACGGTCGACGGATCCCTGTGGATCGCGTTGCTGGCACGGCCGAACGATCTACCCGACGCCGGCGCGGATCCCTGGAAGGCCCTGCGCGAGCGGATGGGCGGACGTATCCTGACGCTGGGACTGGTGCCCGCGCTGGATGCCGCAAGCGCGCAGTTGTTGCCGGCGGGCCAGGCCCAGCCCCGGCAGATGCTGCGTTTCGAGATACCCAATGTACCGGCCAACGGCCGCGTGCCGCGCGACGGCAACGACCGGCCCGCGCCGGGCTATCGCCAGCTCGAACCACGTGGCGACACCGACCTGCTGGCCGCGCCCGGCGTCGTGCAACTGACACTGCCGCCCGCCGCGCAGCTGAATATGTGGCAAGGCGTCGATCCGCTGGAAGGCGGCGTGGGCGACATGCCCCCGACGCTGGACGACCCCGCCCTGGCAACACGTGTCATGACCTGGTTGCGCGTGCGCGCCGATGGCGCGGCCCAGGCGCGCATACGCTGGGCCGGCATCAATGCCACGCCGGTGCAACAGATCGAGCGCATCGCAGCCGAGCCTTTGGCCGATGCGGACGGCACGCCGGATCAGCTGCGGCGCCTCGCCCGCGCGCCCGTGCTGACCGGTTCGGTCTCGGTGATTACCCGCCTGGGCAACGAGCCGGCACTAGCCTGGCAGGAAATCGACGACCTGGCCGCCGCTGCGCCCGAAGTGCCGGTCAGCGACCCGCGCGGGGCCCAGCGTGAACCCACCAGCCCCGACAAGCAGCCCACCAACGTGTTCGAGCTGGATGCCGAGGCCGGCGAACTGCGCTTTGGCGACGGCCTGCGTGGACGCCGGCCACCACCCGGGGCACGGATGTACGCGGCCTACGCCTTCTGCCTGGGTGCGCAGGGCAATGTGGCGCCAGGCGCCATTGATAGCGCCACCCAGCTTCCCTCGGGATTCAGCGTGGGCAATCCGGTGCAGACCTGGGGCGGCGCCGATGCCGAATCCACGGCCAGCGGCGAAAAACAAGTACGCCGCTACCTGCAGCATCGCAACCGCCTGGTGAGTGTGGACGACTTCGAGTCCATCGCTTGCCGCACGCCTGGTGTGCAAATCGGACGTGTCGAGGTATTGCCGGCCTTTCATCCCGACCTTTCCCCCAGCGAGCCCGGCTCGGCGCCGGGCGTGGTCACCCTGATGGCCATCCCGCGCTTTGACCCATCGCAGCCTGACGCGCCGCGCGCAGACCGCCTGTTTCTCGATGCCTTGTGCCGCTATCTGGATCCACGCCGCCTGGTCACCACCGAGCTGCTGGTGCGCGGCGCCGACTACAAGGGCATCTGGATTTCCATCGGCATAGAAGCCGCAGCCGGCTTTTCCATCGCCGAAGTCGTCGATGCGGTGAAAGGCAGGTTGCGCGACCATCTGGCGCCCGTCGGCCCCGCCGGCAATATGCCGCGCGAGACGCCGCTGTTCACGCCGCGCGGCATCGATCCGGCGCGTGGCTGGCCGCTGCGTACCGCCGTGAGCAGCCGCGTCCTGCTGGCCGAAGCCGCGCGCGTGGCAGGCGTCACATCGGTGGCCGACGTGCTGCTGGCCGAGGGCAACCGGGCTGCGGCCGACATCGTGGAGATGACGGGGCTGGAGCTGCCGCGCGTGCTGGGCATCTCGGTCGTGGCGGGCGAACCCGTGCCCATCGATGCCCTGCGCGGTGCCGTTGGCGGCGCTGGCGGCGGCGGCTCGGCGACGCCGCTGCTGCCGGTGCCCATCGTGCCGGAGAGCTGCTGATGAACGTCAACGGCGCCCATTTCCGCCTGCTGCTGGGGCGCGATGACTGGTCGCGCTGCCTGGATGGCGATGACGACAGCGCAAGCCTGCTGGACGGGTGGTGGGCGGCGCAAGCCAGCCCCATGCCCGAGCTGCCAGCCACCCTGCCCGCCTGGAATGCGGTGCGCCATGAGCTGATGCTGCAGCCCTTGCCCATCGAGCTGCCGCCTACCGAAGGCGAAACCAGGCTGGAGCTGGCGGCGCGCCGCGCCAGCGCAGCCGACCGGCACGGCAATGTTTACCGCGTGGCGGACGACCATGCCAGCCTGCGCGTCAGCGCTTACGGTGGCAACGCCGAAGCCGTATTCTGGCCCGCAGCGCCCGCCGATTGCGCACCCGAACGCGAACGGGCGCGGCTGGTTTTCCAAGCGCAAGCAACGGTCTCTTCCCGGCCCGGCGAACACTATCTGGCCCTGACCGTGACGGCCGACGACTACCTGGTCGCAGCCTTCGCACGCCAGGAACAACGCGGCCTGATGAGCTTTGATCTGATAGCCGGCGGTCCGCCCGTGGAAACGCTGTGGCCCGCCACCGTGGCGTTCGAACCCTTTGCCATGTGCCCACGCCACCCATGCGGCGCCTGGATACTGGATCGCACGCATCTGCGCCTGTGGGAGCTGGACGGCACGCTGGCAGTCGTCAATACGGGCCAGCCATTGCAGCCGCTCGCCGCGCCAGCCCTGGACGACTTCCAGCCCTTGTCCGGCTCGCCGCGCGGCCAGGCCGCCACCGCTTTTCCCGGTGGACTGGACCTGCTGGCCGCCCCCGTCCTGGCGCTGGATCCGATAGCCATCCAGCCCTTGGAAAGCGGCGGCCTGCTGCTGCTCGATCGGGACACACCACTGCAGCGCTCGCGGGTCTTGCGGCTGCGCCGCAGCGTGCACGCTTGGCGCGCCGACGCCTCGCATTGGCTGCACAGCCTGCCCGCGCTGGCGCACGACATGGTGCATGCCGCCGCCCCGCGCTTTCGGGACACCGCCGGCCAGCGGCTTTTCATCTCCAGCGGCATCGGCAACCAGGTGCATGCCTTCGAAGTCATCGACACCGCCGAGATCTTCATGCTGCAAGTCTCGGCCGAGTTGTATCCGCTGCGCCGCCACGGCGGGCGCGCGCTGATCCGGCTGCGGGGCGATGCCTACTATGACAACGGCAGCGCCGGGCTGAAGTGGCTGCCGGTAGTACAACAGCCGCGCCAGCGCTTCGCGGCGCGAGCCGAATTCGTCACGCCGGTGTTCGACAGTACTGAACTGGGCACGACCTGGGACAAGGTGCTGCTCGATGCCTGCATCCCACCCGATACCGAGGTTGAAATCGACAGCCGCTGCGGTGACGACAGCAACGATGCTTTTGGCGATGCCGCATCGCCTGCCGCTCCCGCGCAGCTGATTGCCAGCTGGCTGCCCGAGCCCTCGCCGCGCTTGCGCGGCAATGGGTCCGAACTGCCCTGGCTGCGGCACGAAGCCACGCGCGCCACGCACCAGGCCGCGGGCGCCGGCACCTGGGAACTTCTGCTGCAGCGGGCCCAAGGCCGCTATCTGCAACTGCGCATACGCCTGATCAGCCGCAGCGGCACCGACACGCCACGCCTGCGGGCACTGCGCGCGTGGTTTCCACGGTTTTCCTATCCGCAGCGCTTCCTGCCCGCGGTCTATCGCGAGGATGGCGTGCAAGGCGCTTTCCTGGAGCGCTGGCTGGCCAACTTCGAGAGCACCCTGACCCAGGTCGAAGATCGCCTGGTCCAGGTGCAGGCGCTGTTCGATGCGCGCAGCACACCGGCTGAAACCCTGCCCTGGCTGGCCCGATGGTTCGACCTTGCCCTGGACCCGGGCTGGGATGAACGACGCCATCGGCTGCTGGTGCAGCATGCGATGGATTTTTTCCGCTGGCGCGGCACGGTTCACGGCTTGCGGCTGGCGCTGGATCTGGCCTTCGATCGCTGCTTCGACCCCGAGGGTTTCGCCGGCCCGCGCGAAGGCGACGACAGCGCGCGCCGCATCCGCATCGTCGAGGCCTGGCAAACTCGCCTGATCACCATGCTGGCCAACCAGGGCACCGGCCCCGCCCCGTTGGCAGATGGCCCACGCCTGGTGCAAAGAGCCACCCTGTGGAGCCCTGCACAAGGCAACGCCGACCTGGCCAGCCGCTACGCCCTGTGGCTGGGGCGCGAAGCCGGCATGGCCGAACAGATCACGCCATTTTCACTGGTACCGCCAGCCGACGCCGAGGCCGTCGGACACTGGCGCGCCTTCTGCCAGGCAACACTGGGCTTCGTTCCCGGCGTGGGCGCCGCCGAGCGCAACCATTGGCAGGCCTACCTGCAGGCGCGATATATCAGCCACGACGACATGAACCGCGCGCTGGGCACCTCATACAACAGCTTTGCCAGCGTATCGCTGCCCACCGCCATGCCCGGGGCAAGCGCCGCCCGCGATACCTGGCAAGACTTCTGCTCGCGCCGCGAGGGCAGGCGCGAACGCAGATTGTGGAGCGACTTTCTCGCGCGCCGCTACCGCCGCATAGAACGCCTGCAGCGCGCGCACGGCAGCAACTGGCCCGGCTTCGAACTGGTGGCCCTGCCCGACAGCCTGCCCGCCACATGGCAGGCGCAGCTCGACTGGCTGCAGTTCGAAGGCCGCCTGCTTGCCATGCACCGCGGCGCGCATCGCTTTTCAGTACTGCTGCCCGTGGACAGCGTGCAGGCTGACCCCTGGCAGCTCGAGCAGCGGCTGGGCTTGGCACGCCGCATCGTCGATCTGGAAAAACCCGCACACACCGTCTTTGATGTGCGGTTCTACTGGGCCTTCAATCGCGTGGGAGAAGCGCGCCTGGGCCTGGACACACAGTTGGGTACCGGCAGCCGCGCCAGCGAGCTGATTCCCGACGCCGTCGTGGGCCGTGCCTACCTCGGCGCCAGTTTCGTCGGCGGGCCGACGCGACAGCACGGCAGCGACCGCCTGTCGATAGACTGCTGACCAGGAGCAAGCCATGGGCTGCTGCAACGAACCAGTGACGTCCCTTGCGGGCTTGCCCGCCGACCCCACGCAGCACGTGAACTACGAGCGCGGCATGGTCCTGGGAGTGGACGATTTCAGGCAGGAGTTTTCCTACCATAGCGCACGCGGACAATGGCTGGCACGCGAAACCATAGGCTACGGCACGCTCAGCGGCTTGCGCGTGCTGTTCGAAAACGATGGCGTCGACGGCCCCCGCCTGCATGTGTCCGCCGGCACGGCGCTGACGCCCGCCGGCAAGCTGGTATGCGTGCCGGGTGATCAATGCGCCATCATCAATCATTGGCTGGCCCGGCCCGACAATGCGGTACTGGTGAACCGGCTGCTCAATCCGCAATCGCCGCCACTTTCCCCGCCCCTATCGCCCTCCTTGCCGCCGGCCGTGGGCAGCGGTGTGATTTCACTGTACCTGGTGGTATGCCAGGCCGAATGCCTGACGCGCCCGGTCCCCATCCCGGGCGAGCCCTGCCGGGCCGAAGACGAATTGATGAAGCCCTCGCGCGTGGCCGACGACTTCAGGCTGGAGCTGCGCGACACCGCGCCGGCACAGATCGAGGAAGACGCCCTGCGCGACTTCGCGCTTTGGCTGCGCGGCAATATGGCGCCGGCGCCGGCCAGCCCGCCGGCGGCCAGCGACGAGACGGCCTGGCTGGCCGTACTGCGCGATGCGGTGCAGCCGTGGCTGGCGGGACAAAGCCAGTCGCCGCCTAGCAGCCTGGGCGACTATCTTTCCGAGCTCTCGCCGCCGGCGCTGAGCCTCGCGCCCGGGCAGATGCACGACTTCCTGCGCCTGGCCCTGCGCTATTGGGTCACCGAGCTGCGGCCCTTGTGGATGGCGCTGCGCTGCCACACGCCACAGTACCGCGACGTGGATTGCGTACTGCTGGGCCGCATTGACTTCGAAGTCGGCTGGATAGGCGGCGCACCCACCGGCGCCTGGCAGGTCACGGGCGCACCACCACTGCTGCGGATCGACGAAAGCACCCGCCCTATCCTTGCCCATCAGCGCCTGCTGCAGGAACTGGCGTGCTTCGGCTGCCAGGAAGATGCGGCCATCGGGGCGCTCGCCACGGAACGCGGCTATGCCCTGCCCGAAGCGCCTTTGCCTTTCCTGGATGATGCGGCGCCCAGGGCGATCCCCCCCTTCATGCGCGACGGCGGCGCACTGCGGCTGCCGGTGCTGAGCACCGATACCGACCTGTCGCTGGACGACACACACCACATCGTGATTGCGCACGGCGCGGCAACCCTGGCAATTACCTTGCCGGCCTCTACCCCCATGACGCAAGGCCGCGTCTATACCATCCGCAACACCGATGTCGAAGCCCTGAAAATCCGCGGCGACGTGAACGGCCCGGATCGCATAGACGGCAACGCCAGCCTGGCGCTGAAAAAAAAGCGCGCAGTCACACTGGTGGCCGACGGCGCCGGCCAGTGGCATTCGATCGCCACCACATGAGGCCCTGCCATGAGCACGCTAGACGACATCCTGCAGCTGCAACAGCCCTTGATGGAAGGCGGCATTCGCAGCGTGAATTTTTTCAACGGCCGCCTGCTCACCGGCAAGGACCTGAGCCGTGAACAAGCGGCCCGGCGTGAAGCCGATGCTCGCCTGGGACTCGCCCTGGGCAGCGGCGTGGCATTCGGACTGGATGTCGCGCGCGATGCCGACCTGGATACAGCCAGCGCGCCGGTACTGCGCATCAGCGCCGGATTGGCGCTGAACCGCCTGGGCCAGACACTGCGCCTGGCGGCCGATACCAGCGTGGCCCTGACCCGACGCTTCGACGCCGTCGCCACGGCGCCCTGCCATGGCGGGTTCACCAATTGCGCGCCCCTGGCCGACGGCGTGTATGTGGCGGGTGCCGGCGTCTACCTGCTCAGCATCGCGCCCGCACAATCCGGCGAGGGCCGCGCACCCACCAATGGCCTGGATCCGGGCAATGTGCGCTGCAATACCGACGCCAACGTGGAAGCCCTGCAGTTTCGCCTGATCGCGCTTGCGCAACCCCTGCTCGCGGGCTTGAACCTGAGCGCGCCATCCTTGCGCAACGAACTCGCCTACCGCTGCTTTGGCGCCGGCGTGCGCAGCGACTGGTTCGCCGCGCTGCCAACCGGACAGGCACGTGGCGACGATCTGCTGGAAAGCCTGCGCGAACTGGGACTCGGCGATCAGGAAGTGCCCCTGGCCCTGCTGTACATGGTGGGCTCGGCACAGATCGAATTCATCGATATGTGGTCGGTGCGTCGCACACTGCACCATTCGGAAAGCGTGCCGCCGGGCGGCTTGGTAGAGACCCGGCGCCAAGCCGTCGGACAGGCCATGTTCAGGCAATTTCAGGCACAGCTGGCGGGGATAGGCCCGCCATTTGGCGGGTTGGGCGCAGTGACCGCGCGCAGCCACTTCCGTTACCTGCCTGCCGTGGGGATGGTTCCGGTCGCCGAGGAAACCGACGCGAGCAATGCCGAGGCCACGCGCTTCTTTGCCGGCCTGAGCTATCGCGGGCCGGCCTTCATCAATGCCGCCAGGCTGGAAAGCCTGGTGCGTGAAAGCCTGCACTACCCGCCTATCGACACCCAAAGCGACGAGTTCATCTGGCTGTACCGGGTGCGCGAGAACCGCAGCACGATCGAGCTCGGGGGCAGTGCCGCGCCACCGCGATCCTATGTCGTTTTCGCAAGTGGACATTTGCCCTATCGAGCCGATGCGCAATTCGACACGGCCCATTGGAACTACAGCAATTACGCGCTGGTGCCCTAAGCACCGGTATGGGGAGATAGACAGCCATGGCTACGAACCTCAACAACGCAGGCAACACTGTCGTTCCGCTTGCGGCCATCCTCGATCAGTTGAAGGACAAGCTGAGCAGCGCCGAGATCGACGCCCTGCTCTTTGCCATCGTCGCCAGGAAAAAGACCGAGGTGCGTCCAGGCGATCTGATTACCGCCGACCTCTTCAATCAAATCCTGGCCGACCTGGCCGACCTGAACCTGCGCGTGGCCCAACTCGAGGCCGGCGCCGGCGGCGCCAGTCCCGGCCAGGTCGTGGTGTTCGAGCCGGCCGCCGGCGCCAGCCTGCGCGTGGGCGAGCTGATCCAGATCGTCGGCCTGAACTTCGGCTTTTCGGCGGCGCAACAGCGGGTGACGTTTGACGAGCTGCCGGTATCTGGCTTTGCCGCGGGCTCTGGAGACAACTTGTTGCGCGTGATGGTGCCCGCGCTGCCCAATATCGGCCAGGGCCGCGCCGCCGTGCTGAGTGTGGGCAACGGCAGCAGCACCGTCACACGCGCAGTCACCGTTTTGCCACCCGACCAGCCCTTGACCGGAACCGTCGACGTCCAGGCCGGGCTCTCTGACCCCAGTCCCATCGTGGCCAACCAGAACGCGGATTTTCCTTTCACGCTGAACCCGCGCGGCCTGAACCGCACGGCGGAATTCCAGCTGACTGCCACCCTGGCAGGCCAATCCTGGAGCGATCGGCTACGGCTGCTGGGCCCGGCCAAAACCCTGCTGCCGGGCGGCAAGATCACCCTGACGCCCAACGAGCGCGCCACGGTCTTCGTGCGCATCGAACCCGTGCCCGCCAACAGCAACGGCCAAAGCTTCTCGCTGGCGCTGTCGCTCAACGCGGGTCCGGTAAACGGCTCGTCCCCGATCTCGACCCATGTGGTGAACCAGCCGCCCGAACCCAGGGATGACACGATCAAGCCGACGATAGGCAACGTCAGCCCGGCAGGCACGATGGTTGGCGGTGAAATCCGGCTGGCCGGTGGCGGCTTTGCCAGCATCCCGGTCGATCTGCAGTCCACCCAGGCCGGCGGCCCCTCCGAGTACGACCTGACCCTGGCCCTGCTCCCCGAAACCACAGGCGGCGCCTTGGCGACGGGCTGGAGCTTCGGTTTCCTGCAACCCGCCACGCAGCCGCCCAGCCTGCCCAAGGCCACCCTGCGCACGACCGGCAACAACGGCTCGATGCTCTTCGCCATTGCGGCGGCCACCAATGCCAGCGCCACCGGCAAGCTGCGCCTGAGCATGCAGCGCAAGGGCACTGCCTTGGCGCAATTCCTGGACCTCAACCTAAGAAGAACCTGAACCCACCCGGGCCTGCGGAACCCCGAGCCGATACCTCGCAAAGAGAGAATCATCATGCTATTGAAATCCATCACTCGTGTGCAGCGTTTCCTGGCCGGCGCCGTGCGCGTATTGCCGGGCGCATTGGTGTTCGCGGCTATGCTGCTGGTCACCCAGGCAGAAGCCGCTGCACCCAGAATGTGCATTCCCAGCGCCAGCGGCGTGCCAGGCTCGTCCGGGCCGCCCAACTGGTGGACGCCAGGCCAGACCACAAGCACGGGCGACCCCAACCATCTGGCCTACCAGCCCTTCGATCCGCGTTGGCGCGGCGCAATGAGCCTGGACTATGGTTCGGGCAGCATCAGCGCGGTGGAATACCGCGCACTGCATACCAGCGCCGCCGGCAAGCAGTTCATCCTGCTGTCATGGCAGGTGAAATCGGTGGCGCAGTTCGGCATAGACCAGACCCGGCTCTACGCGGGTTTCTATTCCCCCGCGAGCAACAAGGGCGCCCTGCTGACGCTGCAGCTGAAAGCCACCTCCACCGGCGACGACAGCAACTTCCCGGTGGGCACGCCGCGCGCGCGCAGCACCGCGGAACTACAGCCGAGCTCGACACCCTACTTTGACGCCGTGCTGACCACCGGCACCGGTGCCGACCCGGCGAGCTGGACCTCGCCATCCGCCACGCCGACCTGGCTGACCGACACCTTGCGGGTATGGGTGAATGCGCAAAGCAATCCCTACAACTGGACGGTGGAGCTGCGGGTGCCGCTGGACGCCGATATCGCCAACGGCATAGACCTGCAGGCAGACGGCTTTCGCATGTGGAACTATGCGCAGATCGAAGCCCTGCTGCGCTCGGACATGCCCCCTGCCATCGTGCCCTTCACCTGGCCTCGGCCCGATCCCGGCCAACCGGTGCTGACCTATGCCAGCTTCCAGGATGGCATCAACCAAAGGTTTCCGGCCGCCGGCACATGGGGCGAATTCGCGCTGGTGGCCAACCCTGCCGCCGACGCCGGCTGCAGCGGGATTTTCCTGGCCACCGACCGCATCGGCACCCAGGGCACGCCGTTCGATTCGCAGATCAAACTCAACGCCAACAATACCTTCTTTGCCGAACCCGAGAACCGGACGACCGCACCCATAGGCGCCAGTGTCCTGAGCGCCACCTTTCGCCTGGCGAACTGGGGCTCGCAGGTGGGCGACACAGGCGCGACATCCTGGACCGCGCCCGCCTCGCTGACCAATGTTCCCGGAGCGGCGGTGGCGGCCGGCGCCTTCGGCAGTATCACAGGGCAATGGAATCCTTCGGCCAGCGATGCCGACATCTGCCCCTTCATCGGCCAATCGGGAGCCGGTGGCGTGGCCGGCCGGGCCACCTGTTCCAATGCCACCCCGACCCGCATGCTGCACCAGTGCATCCTGGTCAAGCTGCAGGGGCCGGGCCTGAACTTCGTGCGCGACAGCGCCACGCGCAACATGGATTTCGTCAAGGCCTCGCGCTTCGAGCGCGAAGCCGAGATCAGCGTAGTGGGACTGCCGGGCCTGGCGGTCGGCAAGCGCGACGTGTTCATGTATGTCGAGCGGCGCAACATGCCCCGGGAAGTCACGCAGTCCGAGGAGCAGGACTCAGATCTCGCACCCAGCCTGAACGCGCTCAGAAAACGGGTAAGCGATGAAGAGCTGGCCGCCACCGTGCCAACCTGGGTGGTGCACTCATATCACGACACCGGCGAGAAGATCACGCTGGCAAACAAGAAGTTCGTAGTCTTGCAACCGCAAACCGCCTTTGGCTATTTCGTCGACCACGACGGGCCGCTGCAAGGCTGGTCGGACGTGATCGAAGGCGCCGACCGCCTGCGCGAAGACCTCTACCAGGTGGCGCCGCCCAACAATGGCGCCGTGCGAGTCAAGACCATCGTGCAGGCAGTCGAAGCCGGCGAAACGCGCGTGGGCGACCCCTGGCCGCCTGCCGCCCCACCGCCCGAGCCTGTCGTGCAGAAGTGGTGGATGTGGCTGCTGTTGCTGGTGTTGATCCTGCTGGGCGCGATCATCCTGATCCGCCGTAGGTCCAGGCCTTGATCCTGCCGCCGGCAAGGGTGCGCTCATGCTACGCCTGGACTCGCTCCGAGACCTGCAGCAGCTGCGGCACGTCACGCTGCGCGGCGGCCCGTTTGAGCCGTTGCGCGCGCGCCAGTGCCTTGAGCAGGAACTGGCGCGCGTGGACTGGAACCTGACGCAGTTGCCGCCGCATGCCCTGCTGCTGGTGCGGCGGCTGACGCTGCCCCGGCGCGGTGGCTCGACCCTGGGCGCCCAAATGTCGCAAGCCCTGCGCCAGCAGGCACAGGATGCACGCCGCCCCTGGCTGCAGGCCGATGCGGTCTCGGCGTCGGCGGTATGGTTTGCCAGTGCGGACGAACTGGCGGCCTGCCTTGTGCGCGACTGGCTGCATGACACCGTGCGCGAACATTGGTGGTGGCCAGCCATCCTGGCCGGCGCCAGCGTCACGAGCTGGCTGCGCGACCAGGTGCTGGACCGGGGCGAGCGTGTGGTCGCGGTGATCTGGCAGCTTGCCAGCCACGGCCAGGCGGTGGGCTGGCTGCGCCGTCTGGAAGATGGCGATGCTAGGCGCGCCGCGCAATCCATCGCCCACGCCTATGCCTTGCCCGCCGATGGGGCGAACGCATCGCTGCCGCCAACGACCTCGCCTCTCATCGCGCCGGGCTCAGCGACGGCCTCGCGCCACGGTTCAAGGCCTGCGCCGCCAGCGCCGCTGGCCCGTCTGCAGCGGGTCTTGCCGGAACTACGCGATGCCGGCTTGAAACCTGCCGCCGCGCGCGCACTGGCCTGGGCCCTGGTAGCAATGCGCGAGCCGGCCTGGCTGCGTACGCCAGCATTCGCGCAAGCACTGTCAAGCTGGATCACGATGGGCTTGCCCGCCGGCATGGTGCAAGCCACACCGCATGCCCGCGCAGCGTGGCACACCGATCGAGAGCCGACACCGCAACCATTGCAAGGAAGCGCCGCGCTTGCCGGGCCGCCGGCTTCGGCCAACGGCTTGCCGGACGACATGGCCGGTGGCGCCCGCAAGCAAGCCACCCCCGCCCCGATCCGCCGCCGGACTCTGCCCGACGCCTTGCCGCCACAGCCCGGCGCCCTACCCGTCACGCCAAGCCCTGCTGCGGCGCCTGGCGCCAAACACAGGGCTCGCAACCCCGCACCAAGCGATCCATCCCCCTTGCCGCCGGGAAGCGCCGCAGTGGCGCAAACGGGCACCACGCCCCAGCAAACCAAGGTGCAAGCCGGGCCTGCGCCCGGCCTGGCAGTGCCTGCAACGACATCGTCATTGCCAGGCTACGCCCAGCCCGAAGCCTGGCCGCCGCAGCCCGTGCACACCGCGTTTGGCGGCATCTTCTATTTGCTCAACGCGGCGCTGGCCCTGGGCCTCTATGGCGACTTCACCGCACCGCGCGCGCCCGGCCTGGCCCTATCGCCGTGGGACTGGCTGGCCCTGACCGGCCAGGATTGGCTAGGCCGCGACTTCGTGGACGATCCCATCTGGCCGCTGCTGGCCGTTTTGGCGGGCCGCCACGGCCAGGCGCCGGGCGCCGGGTTCGCCGCCCCCCCGGACTGGACCCTGCCACACGACTGGCTCCTACCCTGGGGTAAAGCCGCCCGGCTTGAATACCGTGCGACACGCAACCGCCTGCGCATTCTGCACCCGGCCGGTTTCATCGTCTTTGACGTGGCGCGCGACGAACGTCCCCCGGCAACCCATGCCGCCGCGTTGTGCCTGCAGTATGCCGCCCTGCGCCAGGCCGTCCTGCGGCGCGCCGGCAAGATCGCACCACCCGGCGGCCCACGCTCGCCTACCGCACGCTGGCTCGCCGGCTTGCAGGGCTACCTGCTGGCACGCCTGGCCGTCTCGCTGAACACAGGCTTGGCCAGGAACGAGCTTGCATCCTATCTATGCCGCTGCCCGGGCCGGATAGTGCGCAGCGCCAACACAGTCGACGTCCATCTTTCTCTGGCCACCCTGCCGCTGCCGATACGTGTTGCCGGACTGGATCGAGACCCCGGCTGGATTCCTGCGGCCGGCCTCTCAGTCTACTTTCACTACGATTGAAGGCCGCGCATGAACGCCCCCCTGGATGCTTCCGCTCCAACCCTGGCCGCACTGGCCGACATGCCGCTCACCTCGGCGCAACACCTCAGGCTTGCCCTGTTTGGCGTGGTGGCGCAGTTGGTCCAGGCCTGTCGCGATGGCGACGTCCCCGCCGCCCTGCATGCCCATCCTTTCCTCGCCGACTACCTTGAACAGATCGAAGCTCGCGTCGGCCAGGGCACGGCCACCCCGTTGCGCTGGGGTGCGGCCTTGTCGGCGTGGGAAACCCAGGCCACGGGCCAGTCGGTGCACCTGCCGCTATTGGCGCTGCGGCACGCGGGCCTGAGCGGTCTTGAGCTGGAGCTGCTGCTGGCCTGCGGCCTGGTCGAGGAAGACCCACGCTTTGGCGCCCTCTTCGCTGACGGACAAGGCGCAGGGCAGCGCCCCAGCTTCGGGCTGCTGACCGCCTGGTGGCGCGACGACGGCAGCGCCGATGATCGCGCCGACGAGGTACGCGGCTCGCTGCAAAAGCTGATTGCCCACGGCCTGCTGCAAATATCCAATCCACAGGACCTCCGCACCGAATGGACGCTCTCGGTGGCATTGGCGGTGTGGGACGGGCTGCGCGGTGAAATCGCTGCCTTGCCCTGGCTGCAACACATACCGCCAGGCGGCCTGACCCAGCCCGCGGATTACCTGGCGCCCCTGGCGGCACAACCGTCCTGCGTCTCGCTGTCGGCGTTGCTGGCCGGGCCGTCCGCCCCCGTGCTGTTGCTGCGAGGCCCGGCCCACAATGGCCGTAAAACACTGGCCGCTACGCTCGCGCATATCCTGGGCAAGTCACTTTTGATCGCACGCGACGCCGTGTACGAAGACGAGACGCGCTGGCGCCTGTTCGGCGTGCTGGCCGTCATCGCCAACGCCATTCCCCTCATCGAGCAAGAGCTCGCCCCCGGCGAAAGCCGAAAACTGCCGGCGCTGCCGCTGGCCGGCAACGCCATGGTGGTGGTAACCGGTCGGCATGGCGCCTGGGCCAGCCTGGATGCGCGGCCCATGCTTGCCGTGGAACTGCCGCTGCCCTTGGCCGCGCAGCGGCTCAAGCACTGGCAAGCCAGCCTGCCGGACAAGGCCTGCGCCGCGCTGCCGCCCAGTGCGGTGGCCCTGCGGCTGGCCAGCGGCAATATCCGCCGGGTGGCCCAGGCGGCCAATGGCCTGGCCAGCCTGGACGGGCGTGACGCGCTGCAAGTCCAGGATCTGCGACATGCCTGCCGCACCCTGCAATCGGCGCGCCTGGAAACCCTGGCAACCCGACTCGACGCTCGCGGCGCCTTGCACGAGCTTGCGGTGGACGATGCCGTCCGCGAAGAACTGGACGCCCTGGTGGCCCGCTGCCGCTGGCGCGAGGCACTGGCTGCGGACTGTCCCGCGCTGGCCACCGTGGGAGTCGGCGTGCGGGCCTTGTTCGCGGGCCCCAGCGGCACCGGCAAGACCTATGCCGCGCGCCTGATTGCCGCGGAACTGGACAAGGACTTGTATCGCGTGGACCTGTCCGCCACCGTGAACAAGTACCTGGGCGAAACCGAGAAGAACCTGAACCAGGCCCTGAGCGCCGCCGAGGAACTGGACATTGTCCTGCTGCTTGACGAGGGCGATGCGCTGATGGCCAACCGTACCGACGTCGGGTCGGCCAACGATCGCTACGCCAACCTCGAGACCAACTTCCTGCTGCAACGCATCGAGTCCTTCGAAGGCATCCTGCTGGTGACCAGCAATGCGGCCGACCGCATCGACCGCGCCTTCGCCCGGCGCATGGATGTGGTGGTTAACTTTCGCGCGCCGGACGCCTGGCGGCGTTTTCAGATCCTCAAGTTGCACCTGGGCGACATCGAGATCGGCGACAACTGGCTGCAAGAGGCCGCCGAACGCTGCACGCTCAGCGGCGGGCAATGGCGCAATGTCGTCGCGCACGCACGCCTGCTCGCGCTGCAGAGCAGCCAAGCCCTGCAGGCCGCGCACCTGCATGCGGCCCTGGTGCGCGAGTATCGCAAGAGCGGCGCCAACTGCCCCTTGCGCAACTGACCATGCCCGCGCCCATCCAGGCCACGCCCCGCCGTGCGCCCCCTCTGCGGCCACCCGCGCCGCCCACAGCCAGCCGGCAGAACCAGGACGCGCGCTCGGGCCCCCGCGACGCCAGGTTCAGCACCCTGTTGGCATCTCGCCCAGCCGGCCAGGGTGCGGGCGACAAGCGCATGTACCGCATGAGCGACGGCACCATGGTGGAACTGCCGGCGGACATGAGACTGGAAGACGCGGCCAGGCTCGAAACCGAAGCCAAGGCGGCGCAAAAGCAGTTGGGCAAGGGGCCGCCCCCCAAGCCCGTACCCGAGGTGCGCCAGGACGCCGACAAGGCGCCTGGCAAGAAGGGCAAGCCCAAGGCCGGCGCCCAAGAAAAAAAAGGCGCGGCAGGCCAGCGCAAGGCAGCTGTCCGTACCGCCGCGGGCGCAGCCCGGCTCAAGCCCGCCGGCGGCGGCAAGGCGGCCCAGTACCTGCTCGCCAAGGCCGCCCCGGTGCTGGACAAGCGCACGGAGAAACTGCGCAAGCTGAGCCGCAACGAGCAATCCCACGATGACGCCGCGCAAAAGCTGCGGCAATCGGAAAACGCGGTTGTCATACCCGCCAGCGAAGGACAATCCAAAAGCAACGCCGGCCAGGTTAACGCCGTGGATGGCCGCGCGGCGCCTGCCCCTGACGAAAAAAAGGGCAAGCACGAACTACAGGAATCGCTGGCGGCGAACGTGCCGCAGTCCATCGAGGATGTCGATAATTTCAAGCGTGACAAGAAGGCGCAGCACATAGGCGCCGACGTGATGAAGGTGGTGCAAGGCGACAAGAACGCCGTGGTCGAGACTTTTGCCGACATGGAGCGCACTCCGCCCCCCGCCCCGGCCGAGCAAACGCCCGAGCCCCTGCCGCCAGCCGAAACGGCCCCCGCCACCGCCGGCATGAACCTGGGCCAGGACGCCGTGGCGCCCTTGCAAAAAGAGCACACCGACGTCAGCAGCTACACCAAGGAGGCCGACGGCAAGCTCAAGGAGGAAGGCCTGACGCAGGAACAGCTGGATATGGTGGACAACGGCGACCTGGCGCACGCGAACAAGGAAAAAAAGGGTATGGAAACCACGGCCAGGCAAGAGCCGATGGCCGTGCAGAAGTTCGCCCAGCAGGAAACCGGCAAGATAGACCGGGATCTGAAACAAGAAGAAAAAAAGGAGCGCGGCGCCTTGCAGGCCAAGCGCAGATCCGGCCTGGGCGCCACCGGGCAAAAGCAGAAACACGCCAAAAGCTCGCTGGAAAGAAAACGCGACGAAGTCGCAGGCAAGATCAACGGCATCTACAAAACCGCGCAGGACAAGGTAAGGAAAAAACTCGCCGATCTCGAAACGCAATCCATGAAGCGCTTTGACGACGGCAACGCCAAGGCCAGCAAGGCTTTCGAGGATAACGTCAAGCGCGATATCGACGCTTTCAAGGACGACCGCTATTCCGGCTTTTTCGGCTGGGCCAGGAAGGCCAAGGATTGGTTGCTGGGCATGGACGAGCTGCCCCAGGTCAAGGCCATATTCGAGCGCAACCGCGCGACCTTCGTCGCCACACTGGACAAGCTCGTGGCCGACATCAGCGCCGACAACAAGCGCGTGGTGCAGGAATGCAAGGATGAGCTGACCCGGGCCAAGGCCCAGATCAAGGACTATGTCGACAAGCTGGGGCCGGACCTGAAGGACATCGGCAAAAAGACCGCCGGCGAAGTCAGCGCCAAACTGAATGAACTTGATGGATTCATCCGCAAGAAGGAAGAGGAACTCCAGCAAAAGCTCGCCGACAAGCAGCAAGCCGCGATCAAGGCCATCGATGAAAAAATCGAGAAAATGAAGGAAGCCATGTCGGGCGCGCTGGCCAAGCTGGGCAAGCTATTGCTGTGGGCCGCCAAGAAATTCTTCACCTGGGCGCTGGGCAAGTTCGGCTATTCGCTGGGCGAGATCGAAGGCATCATCAGCAAGGGCGCCGCGGTGCTCAAGGCGATCTTCACCAAGCCCATCGTCTTCGTCAAGAATCTGATCCAGGCCGCCAAAACCGGCTTCCAGAATTTCGGCAAGAATTTCCTGACGCATCTGAAGGACGCCATCTTCGACTGGCTCACAGGCTCGCTTTCGGGCATACGCCTGCCGGCCACCTGGGATCTCAAGGGCATCGCCAGCGTCGCATTGCAAATCCTGGGCCTGACCTGGACCAACATCCGCGGCAAGCTGGTCAAAGCCATGGGAGAAACCGCGGTCAAGAGCATGGAAGCCGGCTTCGATCTGGTCGTGACGCTGGTGCGCGATGGGCCGATGGCGGCCTGGGAAAAGCTCAAGGAAATGGCCGACGACATCAAGCAGGCATTCATCGAGGGCGTCCAGGACTTCATCAAAATCAAGATCGTCCAGAAGGCCATAGAAACCGTCGTTGCGCTTTTCGTGCCGGGAGCCGGCATCATCCGTGCTGTCGTCGGCATCTACGACACCATTGTCTTTTTCATCCAGAAGGCCAAGCAGATCGCACAGATGGTCGGCAACTTCCTGGCCAGCGTCGGCGAAATTGCCATGGGCAATATCGGCGCGGCCGCCTCGGCCCTGGAAAAAGGGCTGGCCACGGCGCTCAAGCTGGTCATCAATTTCCTGGCCAAGCTTCTGCGCCTGGACGGCATAGCCGCCAAGATCCGCGCCGCCATCCAGAAACTGCAGGCCAAGGTCGACGGCATGCTGGACAAGGTCGTGAACTGGATCGCCGACAAGGCCAAGAAACTGTTCGGCAAGGTGAAGGCGGGCGCCAAGGCTTTGTTGCAGTGGTGGAAGAAAAAACGGCCTTTCGCCGGCGGCGGGGAAACCCACACCCTGTTGTTCCAGGGCACGAAAAACAATGCCGAGCTCATGGTGCAAAGCCAGCCCAAGAAGCCCGAGGACTTCATCAAGGACTATGTGCCCGATCAGGACACCAAGCCGGTGCGCGCGCTGGTCAAGGATATCGACAAGCTGAAAACCGAAGTCGGCAAGGCCCAGGCCAAGACGCCGCCCGACGAAGTCGCCATCGCCAAGCTCGACGCCGACCTGACGGTGAAGTTCAATGCCCTGGGCACTTTGCTGGCCGGCCTGCTGGACAAGACCGCCGACGAGGGTAGCGAGAAAAACCCGGTACCCATCGAATATCCGAAACGCCGCGCCGCGGCCTACCCCAACATCTACGTCGGGCCGCCTACCAACCAATATCTCAAGCAAAGCTGGCTGAAGGACGCGGCGGCCGCCGGCGGCGGCAAGAAAGCCAAGGACAAATTGGCCTTGGCCGAGCCCAAGTTGACGGCCGAGCCCGGCTTCATGGGCTGGGGCGGCGCCGTGACAGTGCTGCGCGCCAACGGCGGTCCTGGCCAGGCACTACCCGCGGGCGGCACTTGCGGGCTGGACCCCGCCTTTGCCGGCCTGGCGCCGGGCAAAGTCCTGACCTATGACGAAAAGGGGCGCACCGGCGGCGGCGGCAAGATCAACAATTTGTTCAAACCCTATGGCTTTCGCCCGGGCAAGGAAGGCATGGATGGCGACCACGTGATGGAACGCCAGCTTGGCGGGCCCGACGCCATCAACAATCTGTGGCCGCTGCAAAGCGGCGAAAACCGCAGCAGCGGATCGACCGTCAACAGCATGAAAGTGACGGTGGCGAGCAAGGCGCTGACGGTGCACGAGGCCCGCCAGAAACGCAAGAAAAAGGCCCTGCATCTTTTGGTGAAAACGGTGAGATGACATGGAAAACCTGCATGCCTACGCAAACCGCCATGCCGGCCAGGACATCATCGTCTGCGGCTGCGGCCCCTCGCTGCTGGAACTTGAACACCCGCAACGCCATATCACCATCGGCGTCAACGACGTTGGCCGCCTGTTCGACCCGACCTACCTGGTGGTGGTCAACCCACGCCAGCAGTTCAGCAGCGGCCGCTTTCATCATATCGAGCAGTCCAGGGCCCAGGCCCTGTTCACCCAGCTCGACCTGGGGCCAGTGCGCCCGCCCGTGGTGCGCTTTGCGCTGGGCAGCTACGGCGGCACCGACATCGGTGCCGGCAATACCCTGCACTACACCCAGAACTCGCCCTACGTCGCCGTGTGTCTGGCCGCGCGCATGGGTGCCAGATGTATCGGCCTGATAGGCGTGGACCTGTGCGACGACCATTTTTTCGCACGCACAGGCCCTCACCCCTTGAGCGCGCGCCGCAAGGAAATCGATGCGCAGTACGGCCTGCTGGCGGCAGCCTTGCGCCAACGTGGGGTCGAACTGCTGAACCTGGGCAGCACCAGCCGGCTGGCTTGCCTGCCACGCGCCCACCTTGACGGTGCACACTGGATTCTTGACGCCGGCAAACCCCAGTGCGCGGCGCCGCGCCCTGCCAGGAGTAGCAGCATGAAAGTCGCCATCGAAAAACATACGGGCGGATTGGTCGCACAGTTGCTCGACACCCTGGCCAAATCAGTGGCAAGCCTGGGCCATACGGTTACGCGCGACCCGCGCCACACCGCGCAAACACCCGGCGTGCTGTCGATAGTCTGGAATGGCCGCAGCCATCCGGGCCATGGGCCAACCCTGTATTGCGAGCACGGATGGCTGCCCCGCACCCACTACCAGATCAGCCCGCGCGGCATCAATGCCGACTCGCACGCGGCGCCCTTTGCCTGGGATGGCTGCCCGCTGAACGCGCAACAGGAGATCGAGCTGGAGGCACACCTGGCAGCCGCCAGGCTGGCCGGCCTGGATGGCCATGCACTGTCGCCACAGACCGGACCTGCGGTGGCCCGGCCTGGCGCGGCCCGGCCTGACGCGGCGCGCCCCTTCCTGCTGGTGCCGCTGCAGATCGAATCCGATACCAACATCCTGCGCCATGCACCGGCCGGCCTGCGCACCATGCAAGCGCTGGTCGATCACGTATCCCGCTGCAATCCGCCCTGGCCGGTGATATTCAAGCAACACCCAGCCGATGTGCGCCGGGGCAATGCGCACCTGGGCTTGCGACTGCGCCGCGCACAGGACACGCTATGGCCGCAGCAGCGCGGCAATGTCCACCAGATGCTGCGCAGCGGCGCCTGCCAGGGCATCCTTACCCTCAACAGCAACGTGGCGCACGACGGCTTGCTCTGGGATATTCCGGCCATCGTCCTGGGCCGCAATATCTGGCCGCGCAGCGGCGCTGTTACGCCCGCTGTTATGCCATTTCTTACCGACATTCCCCGCGACTGGTCCGACCTGGCCGCGAGCGCCGGCACGCCCGCCGCCATCGCCTGCCGGCGCGCTTACGCCTACTACCTGATGCGTAACCAATGGAGCCTGGACGAGGCCGCCGACCCGCAACGCGTGGCGGGGCTGCTGGCTATGGCTCAAGCTGCGCAAGACACTGCCCCGCGGGCCAAGGCTTTGCGCACCGTGACCCCCTTGCGCCGGCCCGAGGTAGCCACCATCAACGTCGTGGCGCAAGACAAGGGTTGGCTGCTCGAATGCTGGAAGCAGGCGCTGGCGAGCACCCCGCTGCCCGGCTACCGCGTCTGCGCCACCAGCAAGCCGCTGGCGCAGGCCGACGCGTGGATTTTCATGCGAACCCGGGAAGCTGCAGCCAGCCCCGACTTTTCGCGCACCGTCGTCCAGCTGCACGATCTGTTTGACGACGGCCGCTACCAGGCGGGCGGCGAGCGCGCCGCGGTGGCCGCCTGCGCGGGCCTGTCGCTTACCCATCCGCAGCAGCGCGCCTTGCTCGCAGCCAACGGCATCGACCTTGCCCGGCGACGCTGGCTGGTCCAGCCCCCCGGCTGGTGCGGTGCCCCTTCATTGGGCAGCATTGCGCCGGACGCCATGCCCACGGTGGCCTGGATAGGCCGCCCCTCGCACCAGCTTGGCCGCGAACTCAGCCACCTCGAAACCTTTGTGCGGGCAGCCCTATCCTTGCGAGGGCAGGCGCGCATCGTTCTTATCGGCGAGCGGCTGGAAACAGCGGCATCGGCCCTGCGCCAGGCCGGCGTCGACTGCCGGGCCCAGGGGCTGGCCCGGCTACCCATGCTGCGCACCAGCGACTGGATACGCACTTTCGATTGCGTCGCCATAACCGGCGCAGCCGATGCCGGCCCCTGGCCGCTCTTTGACGCCATCCATGCCGGCGTGCCGGTGGTCGCCACCCGGGTCGGTTGGGCCGAGCTGCTGCTGGCCGACGGCCTGTGCGGGCAGTTGGTCGACGACAACGCCGACATGGGCGCCGCCCTGCAGCAAACACTGGCGCGGCGCGCCACCTTGCTGCCACTGCGCCCACAGCGCAGCGAGCGGGCCGCACCGTACAGCCTGGCCGCCTGGCTGCGGGCCAACCTGCAGTTGGCGGCCGAGCTGGCCCACGCGGAACAACGCGTCACGGCTTAGCGAAGCAACACGGCGCCCCTTGTCTGGCGGGCCCGGCATCGACAGGTGATGAACACGCAGCGCCCAAGCGTTGGATAATGCCGAGTTCGGACACCCTAGCCACAAGGAATCACTTCCCATGACCGCAGCCGCCCAGGCGCCGCTACGCCCATTGGCAGACTCATCCATTTCTGCGATAGTCGCGGGCTTCATCGCCATGCTTACCGGCTATACCAGCTCGCTGGTACTCATGTTCCAGGCCGGCCAGGCCGCCGGCTTGAGCACCGCCCAGATCTCCTCGTGGATCTGGGCGCTGTCCATCGGGATGGCGGTCTGCACCATCGTCCTATCGCTGCGCTATCGCGCGCCCATCGTGGTGGCCTGGTCCACACCCGGCGCGGCCCTGCTCATCGGCAGCCTGCCCGGCGTCAGCTACGGCGATGCCATCGGCGCCTATATCCTGTGCGCCGCCTTGCTGGCCCTGGTTGGCCTGACCGGCGGCTTCGAGCGTTTGATGCGCCGCTTGCCCACGTCGCTGGCGGCAGCACTGCTTGCGGGCATCCTCTTCAAGATAGGTATCGAAATCTTCGTGGCCGCCGAGCGGCGCACCCTGCTGGTGGGCGCCATGTTCCTGAGCTACCTGCTGGTCAAGCGGCTGAATGCGCGCTATGCCATCCTGGCCGCCCTGCTGGTTGGCAGCCTGTTTGCCGGGTTGCAGGGCCTGGTGGATTTCAGCGGTTTCCGTTTCCAGCTGGCCGTCCCCGTCTGGACCACACCCAGCTTGTCATTGAGCGCTGCGGTCAGCATCGGCATTCCGCTGTTCGTCGTGGCCATGGCGTCGCAGAACATACCCGGCATTGTCGTGCTGCGCGCCGATGGCTACGATGTGCCGGCGTCGCCTCTGATTGCCACCACTGGCATCGCCTCACTGCTGCTGGCGCCGTTTGGCTCGCACGGCATCAACCTGGCGGCCATCAGCGCGGCCATCTGCACCGGCCGGGACGCCCATGAAGACCCAAGCAAACGCTACACCGCCGCTGTCTGGTGTGGGGTTTTCTATGCCATCGCCGGCATCTTCGCGGCTACGTTGGCCGCCCTGTTCACCGCCTTGCCAGCGGAATTGGTGCTATCGATTGCGGCGCTTGCCCTGTTTGGCTCCATCATCAACGGTTTGACCAGCGCCATGACCGAGCCCAGCGAGCGCGAGGCGGCGCTGGTTACCTTCATGATCACGGCATCAGGCATGACGTTGCTGTCGATAGGCTCGGCCTTCTGGGGCCTGATCGGCGGGGTGCTGACGCTGGCGATACTGAACTGGCGCCGGCAAGCCTGAATCTTGCGCCAGCGGGCGTGGCGCTTGCCCGGCATCATCGGGCAGAGCGCCGCCACAGCGTGGTGCCAAGCGACGGTTGAGCCGTCACCCGCTGTGGCGGGGCGGATCAGCCGGCAAGCCGCAATCGCTTCTTGATGCGGCTCAGTGCTATCGGCGTAATCCCAAGATAGCGGGCAATATCCATTTGCGACAGCCTGGCCGCAAGCTGTGGCTCGTTGCCGATGAAGGCAAGATAGCGCTCTTGCGCCGTGCGGCACAGAAGTTCATATTCCCGTTGCTCTTTCTTCAGACCTATCTGCTCGGTCAGGAAAAACATGAATTCCATCAACGGCGGCTGGCTCATCAACATCTCACGAAACAGCACATAGGGCAGGCAGACAAGCTGTGCATCTTCCAGGCAAATTGCTGCAAATGGACTACCTTTCCCCGTCATCTGGCAGCTTCTGGAACCAAATAGATCCCCCTCCACCAGAAAGCTCTTTACCCGTTCCGTGCCGTCCAGGGTGATGTAGTACAGCTTGACGAGTCCGCTGCGGACGATGAAAACGTCGGTCGCCACCTCGTTCTGGCGGATGACATGGCTGCCCTTGGCCAATGTCCTGCGCACCAGCCGCGGCGCCAACAGGGGGTCCGCCACCAATTGCGTCAGCAGTGCAGTGCCGTTGGCCAGCATGGTTTGAATTCTCCGGAACCGCTAAACCTGGGTTAATTCCCCGCACGCGCCATCGCCCTAGACTGGGCCCTCGAACAGCCAAGAGGGAGAGTCCATGCTATCGCGCCCACAGACCATTGTCATCACCGGTGGCACGTCCGGTATCGGACATGCCCTTGCCCACCTGCTGCACGCACAAGGTCACCAGCTTGTCGTCCTGGGCCGTTCAGTCGAAAAGCTGGCCGAACTCGCAACCAAGCTGCCGGGCACTACCACCCACGCACTGGACCTGCGCGACACCGCCGCGCTGGCAACCGCCTGGCAGACCGTCCTCGAACATCATCCCAGGCCGTCCATGCTCATCAACAATGCCGGCATGCAACTGACGCCCAGGTATCTGGACGATGACTTCGATATACACGGCATCGACGCCGAAGTTGCCGTCAACCTGCTGGCGCCCCTGCATCTTTCCTGGCATGCCCTGCGCACCTTTCGCCAGGACGGCACCCCCGCCGCCATCGTCAACATTTCCTCTGGCCTGGCGTTCTTTCCCAAGACCGGGGCAGCGGTCTATTGCGCCACGAAGGCAGCGCTGCATTCATTTTCACAAAGCCTGCGCTACCAGACCGACGGTACCGCCGTGCGGGTGATAGAGGTCGTGCTGCCTATGGTCGACACCATGATGACAGCAGGCCGTGGCCGGGACAAGATCTCGGCGCAATCCGCCGCCGCGCAGATTGTTGCGGGGCTTGCCAATGGCCGCGACGAAATTTTCGTTGGCAAGGCGCGCTGGCTGCCACTCATGCAGCGTGTCGCGCCCTCACTGTTGCGCCAAATGATGAAACGCGGCTAAGGAGGCATCACCATGAAAGAACTCTTCAAGGCCGGCACCATCCTCGCCGCTCTGTTCGCGACGACCCTCATCGTAATCCGGATCAGCGGCGTGCTGACCCTGCAGGATATTCGCAACCTGATCGAAACCGCCTCCGGCATGGCGCCAGGCTATCTCGCGGCAATCGTGATGCTGCTGCTGTTCGCCGATCTCTTTATCGCCATCCCGACGATGACCGTCTGCATCCTGGCTGGCTACTTTCTGGGTGCGCAGCTGGGTGCCTTGGCCGCGTCGGCCGGCATGCTGGCGGCCGGCATCTGCGGCTATGCCATCAGTTGGCGCCTGGGTCCAAGCATTCTGCTGCGCCTGTACAAGGACCCCGCCCGTCTTGCCGACATGGAGCGCATTTTCCGCGCGCAAGGAACATCGGTACTGCTGGTATGCCGCGCACTTCCCATCCTGCCGGAAGTCAGCTGCTGCCTGGCCGGCGCCACGCGCATGCCCTTCCGGCGCTTCCTGGGCGCCTTCGCGCTGGGCACGATTCCCTACGCCGCCATCATCAGCTATGCCGGTTCGGTCAGCGCGCCACAAAGCCCTATGCCTGCGGTCCTGACTGCCTTGACCATATCCGGCGTGCTATGGCTGTCGTGGCTGCGTCTGCTCAGGCGTGAGCCCCAGCAGACACATATTGATTCAGGCAACTAGCAGAATACGTACTTTTTTGTCACAATGACTCGCGCATACGCCAGTTAAGCTGGCACGGTGAACAACAAGCATCAACGCCAGAACACACCACCGTGCCCAGTTTTGCGCCTGTTCTCAAGGCGGATTCCAACCGCTTTTCCTGCACGCCTTTACAAGCCGACGCAGCGCACCAGTGCAATACGACTTGCCACTCCAATCATAAAGAAAACGACTCCATGCGCTCCGAAACCTCGAGACACTTTGCCTTAGCCGTGACCGTTGGCCTGGCCTATCTAATCGTCGGAGTGCTCTCACGCACCCTGGCGCAGGCCGCCACGCAAACCATGCCCGTCTGGCTTGCCGCCGGCGTCATCTTTGGCGCACTGACGTTGGCCGCGCGCGAACGCTGGCCTGCCATCCTTGCCGCATCGATCGTCGCCAGCGGCATCTGGGGCATGGCGGCACACCAGTTGGGGCTGGGCCAGGCGCTGGTCTTCGCCGCCATCGAAGTTGGCAGCGCAGCCGCCGGCGCCCTGTTGGCCGCACGGGTCGGCCGCGATGCCGAATCGCTGCGTGCGGTCATATACCTGATCTGCGGCGCGCTGCTGACGGCGATCATCGGCGCCACGCTGGCTGCCGAGTTCTGGGCCTGGCAGCGCCCTGACTCGGTCTATGACTTCGAATGGCAGGCCTGGGCTTTCTCCACCGCAGTCGGCTGCTTGCTGGTTGCCCCTGTGCTCACCACCTTCCGCGGCTTCCAGGTCAAGCGCTCGGGCGGCATGCCCATGGCCCAATTCGGCGCCGGCGCAGCCACCTTTGCCGTGTTCGTGATCGCTGCCTGGATCGTTTTCGGTCCGGACGCCACGCAGCGGTTCGGCAGCATGGCCGCAACGCTTACCTATATACCCATGCCCTTTCTCGTGCTGACCGCGATACTCTGGGGTTCGCGCGGCAGCGCACTGGCCGCGCTTATCGGCGCGCTGCTGATCCTTACCCTCACCGCCGCCGGAGACGGGCCGTTCACGGTCATCGATGCCTATGAAGGCGAAGCGGTTATCGAAGTCCAGGCCTATATCGCCATGTGGATCATACTGGTGCTGCTGGCTGGCGGCCTGGCCGCTAGTCGCCGCCAGGCTTTGGCAGCAGCCCAGGCATGGCGCCTGCGCTACGAGCGCACCCTGCAGGCAACCGGGGTGGCCAGCGTCGAGTTCGACGCCGTCACTGGCGCGGCAACCTGGGGCGAGGCCGCGGCTGCGGTGCTTGGCGCTGACATATTCAACATAGGCAACATCGCCGATTGGCATGCGCGCATAGACCAAGCGCAACGCGCGTCGAGCCAAGCCGGCTGGCAGGCTGTCAGCCAGGGCCAGCGCGCGGCCAGCACCGATAGCTACAGCGTGCGCCTGGGCGGGCGCAGCATCGTGGTGCAGGCAAGGCTGGCAGCCATCCGTGGCCCGGACCAGGCGGTGGAACAGGTGGCCGCGCTGGTCCGCCTGGTGCAAGGCGATGACTCGGAGGCCCAGCATGGCTGAGCCCGGCGTACTCCTGATCCATGGCCTGGGCGGCACGCAATACGACCTGGGTTCCATGCACAAGCGGCTCAAGAACGCCGGTTTCGCCACCCATTCCCTGACCCTTCCGGGGCACGGCACCACGCCGCAGGATCTGGTCAAGATTCGTGCCGAAGACTGGCTCGAAGCTGTACGCCTCAAATATCACGAGGTCGTGGGACAGCACGAGGTCCTGCACGTGATGGGCATGTGCATGGGCTCGCTGCTGGCAATCGAAACCGTCAAGCGCGAAAAACACACCAAGGGCCAACTCGTGGCCCTCGCCCCCCCGGTCTATATCGATGGCTGGTCCACACCCTGGTATCGGGCGGCCCGCGGGCTGCTCTATCATGTGCCCGGCCTGCCCGCGAGCATGAAAGTCGCCGAAGAAGACCCCTACGGCATCAAGAACGAGCAATTGCGTGCCATCGTCAAGGCCAAGTTCGAGCGTGGCGAGAACTTCCACTACGGCTGGGTGCCGCTGGCATGCATACGCGAAGTCGACAGGCTGCGTGCCATGGTCATGCAAGGCCTGGACAAGATCACCTGCCCTACCCTGGTGGTGCATGCGCGCGAAGATGAGCTGACCAGCTTGCGCTCGGCCACCTACCTGGTCGAGCAGATCGGCGGCGGCAAGCGCGCCGGACGCGCCCGCATGGTCGTGCTGGAAGACAGCTACCACATGGTCTGCGTCGACAACGATCGCGAGATCGTGGCCAAGAGCGTGCTGGAATTTTTCGGGGCCAGCGCAGCCCAGACCCTTGGCATGAGTCCGGCGGATGCGGGCATGACCCCAGCCGACATGCTTGCCTTGCTGGAACAGGCCCAGGGCGACCTGAACCGGGGCGACTTCGATGCCCTCTATGCCCGCGGCATCCCCGATTTCGCCTGGTTCCAGCCTGGCGGCAACTGCACCAGCGGCGTGCACCGGGGCGCCAAGGGCCTGGCACGCCTGCAAGCCTGGGCGGCAGCCGCCGGCCAGACCCACATCCGCTTCGAAGCCTTTGGCGCGCCCAGCTTGAACGCGGGCATGATGGTGGCGCCCGCAACGCTGTCGACAGGCGGCTTTAGCTCGCAAGGCGTTCTGGCCTTGGCCATGCGCGCCGGCAAGCTACTGGAAGCGCGCTGGTTTCCCGATGACGTCGACGCCGAGAACACCCACTTCGGCGGCGAACCCGTACCCGATGGCCCCAGCCTCGCCGAAAAGGCCTTCGAGGCGGCTGCGGCTGCCTCGAAGGCCCTGCGCAAGGCGCCCGACAACGATACGCTGCTCGCGCTCTACTCCCTGTACAAACAGGGTAGCGTGGGCGACGTCACCGGCGCGCGCCCCAGCATGATGGATGCCATCGGCCGGGCCAAATTCGACGCCTGGGCCGACCGCAAGGGCACATCGCGCGAACAGGCGATGGACGGCTACACCCAGTTGGTTGGCACGCTACAGGGCAGCGAGGGCGGCTGACACGGTTCGCAAGCCGGCCGAATCCCGCTATCCGGCCGGCTTGCGCAACTTGCCCGACAGCAATGATGCGTAGCTCACACCGTCGCGCTCTATGACCTGCGCAGTCGAACGGTACGAACGCTCGACCACCTTGTGCAGCGACTTCCAATCGAGCAGCCGCACATCGTCCGACGCCGACTCGACAAGGTAGTCGGCTATCAGGCAGGAATGCTGCGTCTGATGCCGGCTGCTGATGGTGGCGGTGCGAGACATCACGCTGAAGATATTGACCGGCCCGCTGCGTATATCTCGCAGCAAGCGCCAGGTACTCATGAGCTCGATATTTTCCATGTGGGAAACATACTGGGCATCGACCGGAACGTTGGATCCCACGACGCACCCGCGCGCCATCTCGCGCATGATATCCACCGGAAAATTATTGGTGATGGCGCCATCCACCAGTACATGGCCGTTGGAAATCACCGGCGGCAGAATGCCCGGCAAAGCCGAGCTGGCCCGCAGCGCCCGCCACAGCAGGCCCGAGCGATGAACGTGTGGCCGGCCCAGCGTCAGGTCGGACGAGACGCAAAAAAAGGGCCGCCACAACTGCTCGATATCCAGGTCGCCGAAAGCGGATTCCATGCGTTTTGCCACCATGCGCCCCCTGACGATGGACACCAGCGGCAAGGTGTAGTCGCGCACCGGACTGCTCATGGCAAACAATTGGTGCAATCTGTCCAGGAAATGCTCGGTGCTCCATTCGCTGGCGATGCCCGCGCCGATGATGCCACCCATGCTGGTGCCACCCGTCATATCGATGGGAATGCCAGCCTCGCGAAAGGCCTTGGCCACGCCCAGGTGCGCGAAACCGCGGGCACCGCCCCCGGCAAACACCATCCCCACCGCCCTCCCCACCAGAAAACGGGCCAGGAACTCGGTATCGGCCGACACCCCCGAGCGACTGTGCAAGTGGGCGTCCAGGTCCTTGCGGCCGCGCCAACGCGGCGGTATGGCCGCGGCCCTGGCAGTCGCGGCATGAACCAGCACGAGATCGACTGTCGGGCGCTGCCCATGCCCGCAAATGCGTTCGATGTCCGGCTCGGGCAAGTCGGTGCCCTCGCCCTGCACCATCACTACCCGGTCGCAATTCGCAATCGCCATATCCACCCATTGCGGATCGGACGACACGGTCACCAGGAACACCACGTCGCTGACCGCTTCCATCGCTGAAAGCATCTGGCTCGTGGCAGGCCGGTTGGCCGGCGTAATCAGTTCCACGGCCAGGCTCTGCTTGCTCAGATAGGCAGCCATCGCCTGAACCAGCGGCTGCAAATCCAGGCCCTGGGACACCGCGACAAAGGCAACGACGCTGCATTCGCGCTTCGGGGCCTCGGCGCGCAGACCGCGTACCAGCCAGCTATTGAGGTGGCGCGTGACACGCAACAGGCCTCGATGCGAGGCCTCGAGAAAGCGAACGAAAGCCTGTTCGGGGATACGCAGGGCAACGCTGTCACGCGCGGCGTAGGCTCTTACCGGCAGGGCAGCGCCCGACAAGGCGCCCAAGGCGCCGATCAGGTCGCCGGGCTCGATACGCGCCATGACGCCCAAGCCGGTCTGGCTCCAGGACAGCTCCGTCGAAAAACTGCCACTGCGCAGAATATGGACCACCGGCGTGTCGGCACTGCCACCCATGACGAGTTGTCCACGCTCGAACGCAACCCATTCGGCGCCTTCGAGCAGCAACTCGAGCTCGGCCTGGGGAACGCCTTCGAAGAGTTCCAGAAAGGTCAGCCAGCGCAGCACTTGCGAATCTTCCTGCCCGGTTGCGCCCTGTACGCCAGCGCGGGGAATCAGAGGCTGGCTAGACATGCGCGGCGATACCCGGGGTATCGGCCGCGGGCTGGCTACGGTCGGCAAGGAAGCGGTCTATCTCGCGCCAGACCTGGGTACGGGGTTCATCGCGCTCGCACAGCAACTCGTGCCGCGCGTCGGGTATTTCTATCTTGCGCCCATCGGGCAAGCCATCCACAAACCTACCGATGGCCGCGTTGTCGACTATGCGCTCGTTTTGCGCCTGGAACACCAGCAAGGGAATGCGGATCTGCGCAGCAAAGCCGGCTTGGTCCACCAATGCGCTCGAGCGCAAGGCCGCCTGCAGCCATCCCCAAGTCACGCCACCCAGCCGCTTGCCAGGGTCGTCGGCAAGCAGGCGCGCCAGACGCCCGAAACGTTCGGGGCAACTGGTCAAGGGGTTGCCATCGAAAACGGGCTCGCGCACGGCCGGGCCCTGCCCCATGGCATAGGCCTCGCGTCGCGCGAGACACATGACAGAGGCCAAGATACGCGCCACCGGCGTAGGCAGCCCACCGACATGAAAGCCGATCATGGGTGCGGTCAGTATGGCCTGCTGGAAATGCTGCTGATGGCGCGCCAGAAAGCGCACCGCAATGTTGCCGCCCATGGAGTGCGCCAGCAGCGTAAGCGGCGCTCCCGCCGCACCGGGCAAGACGCTGTCCTTGAAATAACGGTTCAGGTCCTCGACAAAATCGTCGAAACGTCCGACATACCCCCGTTCGGCATCGCTCAGCAGACGCTCCGAGCGGCCCTGCCCACGCCAGTCCAGCGTCCAGACCGCCAGGCCCCGGTCACGCAGCGCGGCGATGGTCTCGAAGTACTTTTCTATGAACTCGGTACGGCCATTGAGCAACACCACATGCCCCACCGCATCGGCCACCGGAAAGTACGCCGTGCGCACGCGTCGGCCATCGTGGGTGGATAGCCAGCCGATCTGCCCGCCATGCGCGCAAATCGCGGCATCGGCAGCAGGACTTGATACAACAGAAGACATGGGTGTCGCCTCCGACGGATGTTGTCCGTTCTTGCTGATAGGAATGTCGACAGGCCCCATGGGGTCGCCGGGTTCATCTTGGCTTGCGGTGCCCGAATGTATCAAACATTTCCGGCAAACCGACGTTATGGGCGGATCGGCTTGCGCTCAGGACAGATTGGCGGCCCACAAGGCACTACCGTCAGGCTGGTCCAGGTGCGTCAGGTACACGCGCAGGTCGAACTCGTATTGGTGATAGTTGGGCTCCATGCGCTCGCACAAGCTGTAGAACGCCTTGTTGTGTTCCTTCTCTTTCAGATGCGCCAGCTCGTGCACGGCGATCATCTTCAGGAACTCCTCGGGCGCCTCGCGAAATATCGTAGCGACACGGATCTCATGCTTGGCCTTGAGCTTGCCGCCCTGGACCCGGGAAATCCTGGTGTGGGTGCCCAAGGCATGCGCGATCACCTGGATCTTGCTGTCGAAAGCCACCTTGCTGACCGGCGCGCCATTGCGGATATAGGTGTTCTTCAGATCCACCACGTAGTCGTACAAGGCTTTGTCGGTGCGCACATCATGGCGATTCGGATAGCGGTTGCGCAGCACTTGGGCCAGTTGCCCACGCTTGGCAAGCAGCTCGACCTTGTTCTGCAGATCCAGGGGGTATCCATTCAGAAATTTCATATCGCACTGATCCACGCCCAAAAGCAAGTCATTCCTGTCATACGGCCTTTACCGATTTGCGGCCACGCATGGCGGCATCCAACCACTTCAAAATCCTGCCAAAAATAGCGAACAGCAACGCGATGGGCCCCAAGAGGAAACGGCCCAGGAAAACAATGGGCAAGAGCACCAGGGTCCAGCCCAGCACCTGCACCAGGCCCGCAGGAAGCCCCAGTGTCGACGCCAGAGCCCCGAACATGGAATTCAAGACACTGGGATGGCGCACGACAAGATAGGCCAGCACGGCAGGCGCACCAAACTCAACCAGAAACCCGGCGACCGCGCTCCCCCGCCACAACGACGAGCCCAGGGCAGCCGAACGTTGGGAAAAATTCATTGAACGGGTGGCAATCGCCCCCGAGCGGCCCATGCGCAGCACCTTCAGCGCGCTCACACCGATGGCGACATCCAGGGCGGCCCAGCCCATATCGCCAAGTTCCACCTGTTCGTCCCGCCGCAGCTTGCTCTCCAGGCTGCGCACGCCGCCGGCAAAGAATGCGTTCACGCCTTCCAGCAGACGCTCGGTCTGCACCCAGCCCACCTGACCGTCAGGGCTGACGACGAACTGGCCCAGGAAGTCGTAGCCCTCGGACTCGATGAACTGTATTGCGTACCAGCCTCGCTGCGTCGGCGTCAGCGCAGCATCGTTGACGGCCGGATCCGGCGGCGACGCAGCCGGATCCTTGTCCCAGAACCTGGCAACGGCCTTGCCCGCCGACTGCGCCAATGCGCTGGCGCCCTGCATGACGCCCAGCGTACCTACCTCGTGCGTCATGAAATAGTGGATGGGCGGCATGATGCTCTCGCCATACTCGCGCAGCACCTGCTTGAACTGCGGCTCGCCGCCATACAGTGGCAAGATGGCTCTTGCCATATCGGGATAGCGCAGCAAGGCGATCCTGGCCTTGGCGCTAAGCACCGCATCGTCGGAATAGTCGATGAACAGCGCCTGCAACTCGGCCGATTCCTGCCTGAGTTCGGCCGCGTATTCGGGCAAAAGCCGCGACACCTGCAAGTGGATCAGTTGCGCTTCCACAGGCTGCGGCTTCCAGAGCCACGTGATGGCCAGCGCCGCCAACAAGGCAAGCAGGCTCATGAAACACCAGGCTCTCATAGCGCATCCATTACGTGCTCGCTATTGCAAGCCTGACAACATGATGACATCGAAGAAGGAACGCGGACGGGCAATCCAACCGGCCCGCATGGCATGGGTGACGAAAGCTACCCAGGCTGTGCCTGGGTAGCTCATTATTATGACAGGACGCGTTCGGCTTCGCCGTCATGGCCGGCAGATATTTCATTGACGCGCTTTGGCGCATCGGTCGTGACGGCGGATTCGCGGTACGGATGCAGGAGGCGGTCGCCTTGCGCATCGCGCACGCGGGTCACGAGGCCCATGCGATTCATCAACTCTATGAACGGCTTGGGATCCAGCTCTTCCACGTTGACCATCTGAGCGACATCCCAGATGCCGTCGGCAATCAGCATGGCCGCAGCGACCACCGGCACACCCGCGGTGTAGGAAATGGCCTGGCTGCCCACTTCCTCGTAGCTTTCCTTGTGATCGCAAAGGTTGTAGATCAGCACTTCCTGCGACACGCCGTCCTTCTTGCCCTTGACCAGATCCCCAATGCAGGTCTTGCCCGTGTAGTCGGGGGCCAGCGAAGCAGGATCGGGCAGTACGGCCTTGACGACCTTGAGCGGCACGACTTCCAGGCCTTCGGCGGTACGCACGGGCTTTTCAGACAACAGACCCAGGCTCTTCAGGACGGTGAAGACATTGATGTAGTGCTCGCCAAAGCCCATCCAGAAACGAATGTTCGGCACGCCCAGGTTCTTCGACATCGAGTGCAATTCATCATGCCCCGTCAGGTAGGTCGTATTCTTGCCCACGACAGGCATATCCCAGTCCTGCCGGCGCTCGAACATGGCGTTCGCCTTCCACTGGTTTTTTTCCCACGACCACACCGTCGAGGTAAATTCGCGGAAATTGATCTCCGGATCAAAGTTGGTGGCAAAGTAGCGGCCATGGCTGCCGGCATTGATATCGATAATATCGATCGACTCGACTTCATCGAAATAGGTATCCAATGCGAAACGCCCGTAGGCATTGACGACCCCCGGATCAAAACCCACGCCCAGGATAGCCGTCACACCGGCTTGCCGGCAGGCATCACGCCGCTTCCATTCGTAGTTCTCGTACCAGGGCGGCGCTTCGCACACTTTGTCGGGATCTTCATGGATGGCGGTGTCCAGATATGCCGCGCCGGTTTCTATGCAGGCGGCCATGACCGACATATTCAGGAACGGCGACCCCAGATTGATGACGATCTGGCTATCGGTCGAGCGGATCAGGGCCTTGGTGGCCTCGACGTCCAGCGCGTCCAGCGCGTGGGCCTGCAGACGGCCGGGGCCGCGCTGGCTGTCCTTTTCCTTGATGGACGCAATAATGGCCTGACATTTCTCGAGCGTGCGCGACGCAATATGAATATCGCCCAGCAAAATATTGTTCTGGGCGCATTTGTGCGCTGCTACATGGGCGACACCGCCAGCGCCGATAATAAGAACGTTGCGTTTCATTGGATAATCCCCCCAAATAGAATAAGAACAGTGCTGTCAGGACAGACTGTTGACATAGTCGTCAAAGGAAAATTCGCGCACTACGCGCACTGAGCCGTTCGCGTCCTTAACAGCAATGGACGGCATATGAACGCCGTTGAACCAGTTTTTCTTGACCATGGTGTAACCGGCCGCATCGCCGATTGAAATACGGTCGCCAACCTGCAGCGGCGCGGCAAAACGGGCTTCCCCGAAGATATCACCCGCCAGGCAGGTCTTGCCGCAAATCATGTATTGATGCTCGCCGGTGTTATCGCCTATGGGTGCGGTTTCACGGTAGATAAGCAGGTCGAGCATATGGGCTTCGGTAGAACTATCTACCACTGCCAGATGCTTGCCGTTGAAGCCCACATCCAATACGCTGACTTCCAATGTCGTGCTGTGGCGCACGGCGGCTTCGCCCGGCTCCAGGTATACCTGCACGTCATAAGTTTGTGCAAAGCGGCGCAAACGCTCGCAAAAAGCGTCCACGGGATAATCCGGCGCGGTAAAGCTGATGCCCCCGCCAAGGCTCACCCACTTCAGCCGCTGCAATAGATGGCTGTAGCGTTGTTCGACCTGCGTAAGCAGGTCGTCGAACCGTGCGAAATCGTTGTTTTCGCAGTTATTGTGAATCATGACGCCGTCCAGCCGATCCACAATCGACTGAATCCGTTCAGGATCACTTTCACCCAGCCGGCTATATGCCCGGGCAGGATCGGCCAGGTCGAAACCCGCGCAGCTAACCCCGGGGTTCAAGCGCAAACCCATGGGCTTGCCTTGGGTAAGTGGCGCAAATCGCTCGAACTGAGCGATGGAATTGAAAATGATCTTGTCGCAATGGGCGACGGCTTCTTCGATCTCGTGATCGGCGAACGCCACGCTATAGGCGTGGGTCTCGCCACCGAACTTCTGGTGGCCCAGCTTGACTTCGTACAGGGACGAAGATGTGGTGCCATCCATGTGCTCGCGCATCAAGCCGAACACCGACCATGCGGCAAAACACTTGAGGGCCAGCAACACCTTGGCGCCGGAGTGTTCGCGAATATAGTCGATGGTTTCGAGGTTGCGCAGCAGGGCTGATTCGTCGATAAGGTAATAGGGTGTCGATAGATTGTGCATCGTAAGCTAGGTGGCCGCCCGGCTATCTGGGCCGGTGGGTTTAACGTTGGTGTCTTTGCGTGGAGTGGTGACATTTTTCCCCAGGCGCTCGATAACAAGTGGCGGGCGATTGGGGAAAGTAGCCAGAATCTGCAGAGTGCCTCCTACGCTCTCTATATAGTGCTGCAAGGTAGAAACCAGCATGTCGCTGCGTTTTTCAATTCGGGAAATCGTGCCTTGACCCACACCCAGCGCAAGGGCCAGGTCTTCCTGGGTATGTTGCGTGGCTTTGCGCAGGTCTTTAAGCGTTGCCACCGTTATGGCATTGGACTGCGTCGGTTTTTCATTTACGTCGTTTTGCGTTGGCTTAGCCTTGTTGGGCTTCTTAGACATCTTGAATCCGTTGCGTAATGGCGGTCGGAGTTGATCTATGGCTGAAACTCATCTGGCAAGCATCATATATGGCTTTAATGATATATGCTTTCAAATGAATATGCAATCAAAGGCATATTCAGACCTGGCAGATCACCTGCTCCTGCGCGGGCGATCCATGCCGGGCTGCCGCCCAGCCGGCAAAGGCAACGCTTGCAACACCACGATCTGGTAAAAGCCGGGCGTCGCCCAGGCCGAGGCCGAGACGCCCGCATTCGCTGAAGGAATGAAGACACCCCGGCCGGGGCAAAACGATCAGAGCATGCGCAGCAGCACGCGATCTTTCTTGACCAAGTGATGCAGCAGGGCCATACCGATATGGCCGACTATCATGATCAGCAACAGCCAGGCTATCGGTGAATGCAGGCTACCGATGCTTGCCATCCACGGAACCGCCCCACCCTTGGCCGCCAGCTCAACGCCAAAGGCGGTCAAGCCATAACCCTTACCCAGCATGATCAGGATGCCGGTGACCGGCATCAACACCATGCCGGCGTATAGCAAGAAGTGACCGGCCTTAGCCAGGAGCGCGGTGGCCGGATCCTGCTCGGAGCGGTTTTGTTGCTGTTTCACCGCCCAGGCTATCCGCAGCGCGACCAGCAGCAGCAACAGCGTACCGATGGAAACGTGCCAGGGCACCAAGGTTGCGCCGACCCAATGCTCGCCTTCGGCAATGCGGTCAAAAAACTTCAATAGCTGCCAGCCGATCAGAAGAGCCATACCCCAGTGAAGAATGCGGGAAACCCTGCCATAGCGCTTCGTTGAGCCACCGTCCATGTACCGTTCCTGTTTTGAATCCTGCATAATCAAATACGATTACCACCTTCCAAAGGCAGGCTTTTGCTTGCCTGCATGCCTTGATACAGGCTTGATTCTTTTCCTGTGGTCAAGACGACTTAGGCGATGCTCTCAACAATCCCGCCCTCGACCCGCAACGCGGCGCCAGTTGTGGCGCTGGCCTGAGGCGATGCAGCGTATACGCAGAGGTTGGCCACTTCCTCGGGGCTGGCGAAGCGCCGCAACAAGGTGGACGGCCGGTTCTCCTTGAGGAACAGGGCTTCCATTTCCGATGACGACACACCACGTTCGGCAGCCATACCCGCCATCATGGTGACCGTGCCTTCGGTACGGGTTGGCCCCGGCAGGATGGTGTTTACCGTGACGCCAGTGCCCGCCAGCACCTTTGCCAACCCACGTGACAAGCCCTGCAGAGCAGCCTTGCTGACACCGTAGTGAACCATTTCCGTAGGTATGTTCAGTGCCGATTCACTGGAGATGAATTGAATCCTTCCCCAGCCCCGGTCCCGCATGCCCTTGGCGTAATGGCGGGCCAACCGCACGCCACTGAGCACGTTGACCTCGAAGAACTCTTCCCACAGCGCATCGTCAATATCAAAGAACTCGCGCGCGCCGTAGATGCCAAGGTTGTTGACCAGAATATCCGTGTCCGGTTGTGCGGCAATCAATGCCTGGCAGCCTTGCGCCGTACCGGGGTCACAGACCACCCCTACGGCCTCGGCACCGCCGGTTGCTGCGCTCAGCTGCGCCAGCGCCGCATCAACGCGGCTCTGCTCACGGCCGGTGATGACTACCCGGGCACCGGCATTGGCCAGGCCGGTAGCAATAGCCAGCCCGATGCCGCCGGTAGAGCCGGTGACCACCGCCGTTTTACCTGTAAGGTCGATAATCATTGAGTGCTCCTTGAGTCTTGCTAGCTCATTAATCGAAGCGATACGCTGAAATCGTCGTTTCCATGACCCGCTCCGAATAGACCTTCCGGCCCGCCGATCCCTCTGCGGCGCCAGCAGCCACCAATAACGGAATCAAATGCTCTTCGCCGCCCAGGGGATGGCAATGGCGCGCATGGGGCGCCTGCGTCCAGTCCTGCAACAGGGCGTCACGTTGTGCCGGCGGGCTTTCCACGGCAGCGGTCAACCAGTCGTCGAATTCAGCTGAAATCGGCGTATACCGCGCATCGCCATATCCGCGCATATTGTGGAAACTCATACCGCTGCCGATGATCAGCACGCCTGCATCACGCAGCGCCGTCAATGCCCGGCCTGCTTCCAGGTGGGCAAGCGGGTTCAGATCGCGGCGCAGGGAAAGCTGAACCACCGGGATATCCGCCTCGGGGAATACCAGTTTCAGCGGAATGAACATGCCATGATCGAAACCGCGTTCGCCGTCCACCCGGGCATCCATCCCGCCCTGCCCGAGCAACTGCGCCATCTGCTCCGCCAGTTCCGGGTTGCCGGGTGCCGGATAGCTCAGTTCATAGGTATGCGGCGGAAAGCCCGAATAATCGAATATCAGTTGCGGGCGGGAATGGCCGGTAATGCTGAAATGCGGCTCCAGCCAATGAGCCGAGATCAGCGCGATGGCACTTGGCCGCGCCGGCAAGGTATCAGCCATGCCCTTTAGAAAGCTCGCCATCCGATGCCAGGTGTTGGCCGGGTTCCAATCCATGAAAAAACAGGGCCCCGCCCCATGGGGAATGTAGAACACCGGCATGCGTTCATTTTTGCCGACGGCTGTACGGTTATCGCTGTTCATTGTGAATATCCTCACCAATCAATGGATTCAGTATGGATCGTGTGAGGGAAATACAGAACCGGCTAGAATGCGCTAACACTTAACACCAGCAGTAGGAAATGACATGGATCGGGTCATCAGCATGCGCGTTTTTGTACGTGCCGCCAGTGTCAACAGCCTGTCCGCCGCCGCACGCCACCTGGGCATGTCACCCGCCATGGCGACCAAGCATGTCAACTCGCTGGAAGCACGCCTGGGTGTCAAGTTATTCCACCGGAGCACACGCAGTCTCAGCCTGACCGAGGCGGGCAGCAACTACCTTGAGGCCTGCCAGCGCATTTTGTCGGACATCGACGAGGCCGAGGCGGCCGCCTCGGCCCAGCGCATCAAGGCGACCGGGCTGTTGCGCATGAACGTGCCGCTATCCTTCGGCAGCCGCTTCATCGCTCCCCTGATCCCCGAGTTCAGCCACCGACATCCCGAGGTAAAGGTCGAGCTGGGTCTTAGCGACGCTCATCTGGATCTGATCGCCGGCGGCTGGGACCTGGCCATCCGGGTCGGCAAGCTGGTCGACAGCCCGCTCCAGGCCCGTCGCCTGGGTGACAGTGCAATGTTGGTCTGTGCCGCCCCCGACTACCTCGATCGTCGGGGCGTGCCGCGGCGCGTTGCCGAGTTGGCTCAACACAATTGCCTGAGCTATACCCTGTCTGCGATGCAGGACGGCAAGCATTGGGCCTTCGGCGCTCACGGCGAGTTTCGGGTGCCGGTCAGCGGCAACCTGCTGGCCAACAACGGAGATGCGCTGCTGGCCGCCGCGATCGGTGGACAGGGCATCATCTACCAGCCGCATTTCATTGTCGGCGAGACGCTCAAGCGCGGTGAACTGGTCGTGCTGGAATTGGACAAGCCGGTGGTAGAACTCGGCGGCATCCACGTACTGTACCCGCCCGATCGCCGTCCGCCGGCCAAGGTGCGGGTGATGATCGACTATCTAGCCGAGGCATTCGCCAAGGCCCCGCCCTAAGCTCATGCCATTACACATATCTCATGTCTCGCCCATCGCTCCTTAGAGCAAGGCGAACGCTTGGGTGACGTTGCGAATCTTCCGCAACTCGAGCCTGATGGCCTGGACGTGCGGTTCTCCATCGGCTTTTCGATCAATGAATCCGCCGAGCATGGCGATCTGTCGAACCCGGGTTCGACAGTAAACGCCGCGATTCATTTGTTCATTAAGTTAAATCAATACTTTTAAATCTTCCAGGAATGTTAACCCTAACCCTCTTCGAGGTGGGTAATGCGCGAACTTCGCACATGGGGATTACCCTGAATAGTTCTCGCGCATTTAACATGATTTCCATGCGATAACGGGACAATCTCAGTCTGTCAAAGCTGGCTATATCGAACGTCATCCTTTATGCCGCTGGGCACAGCTGTAAATGGCGTGACATGCCGAATCGCCTTGGTCATTGGCACACCATTTACACCCCTATGAGTCGCCGGCCAAAGTTGACGTACTGGGCCGGGTGTTTGAGCAAGCAACAGTCCAACTCGTGCGGCACCGATGAAGCGAATCGAGCTGATGGCACGCAGGTTGATTGCGGCGAAAACCCGGTCCTGTCACCCTGCCCCATATGGCGCTTTCATACACAAAAACGCTTGACCGATAAACGCCAGGCGCAGATGTTTGGTGGTGCAGAAGATCATTGGCGCCAAGACGGATCTGAAAAAAATGTGCAGGAAAGGCCTACTTCAAGTAGAATGCAAGACCCTATATTAATAATACGGTTTAAATAACCGACCAAACGCAGCATACTTGGCAAGCAGCGTACGTGGCAAAATTGTTGTACTCAAGGTCATCTACATACCCATATGTGGTGCGTCACTGATGAATTCGCGTAAGGCGATAAAGCAGTTTCGGCATGGGTAGCGCTGGAAAAAGTAACGCCACTCGATGTGTCTGAAATAAATCCGGCATTCTGAACCGTCTGGCTTTACTGCGTTGGCGACATGCTTGCCAACGATACTTCTATTATGTCCGCCAACCAAGCAGTGTTTTTATGCTTGCGTCCACCATTGCTCTCGCAGCGCAGAAAAAATAACTGTGCTCCTGATAAGCAGACCATCCTTGTCATTGACATGGCTGGATCACTTATCAAATCCTGAAATGAGTCGATCCGTCGCTCTTTCAAAAACGGAGGAGATTTCAATTGAGAAAACTTAACCGACTTGGCGTTAGCGTTCTGCTAACCGCCGTTGTGGCTGGTGCGCCCGCCTATGCAGTCACGCCAGAATCAAGCGATCCGATCAAGATCGTCGATAACAACTGGTCAAGCCAAAAAGTGCTCGCTCGCGTCGCTCAACAACTACTCGAAAAAGTTGGCTACGCGACCAAGATCGTGCCATCAGACAGTCAGGGACAATTTGCGGCAATGGGCCTGGGCGACCTGGACTTGCAGATGGAAGTCTGGGAAGGCACGATGAACGATAGCTTCATGAAGGAAGTCCAGGCCGGCCGTATGGTTGATCTTGGCAGCCACACCGCGACTACGCGTGAAGACTGGTGGTATCCAGACTACATGGAAGAAGTTTGCCCCGGCTTGCCAGACTGGAAGGCTCTCAATGCATGCGCCGCCAAATTCGCGGCACCCGAGACAGCTCCTAAAGGACGTTATTTGGCCGGCCCCGTTGATTGGATCAAACACGACAAAGAAAAGATCGAGGCGCTGGAGCTGAATTTTACAGTGGTTAATGCCGGCTCCGCTGCGGCGTTGTTTGGCGAATTGAAGTCAGCCGCCGCACGCAAAGAACCTATCGTGCTGTTCAACTGGGCGCCTAACTGGGTAGGCGCAGCATTTCCCGGAAAGTTCATTGAATTTCCGGAGCACGAAAAGGCTTGCACTGAAGACCCCAAATGGGGTGTCAACCCAAACAAGACCTACGATTGTGGCTCACCCAAGGGCGGCTATTTGAAGAAGGCGGCATGGTCTGGTTTTGAGAAAAAATGGGCTTGTGCCCATCAGCTGATTAAAAACATCGACTTTACCGGGCCGATGATCGACCAAGCCGCTGCGCTGGCAGATGTTGATGGCATGTCGCATGACGCCGCCGCAGCAGCGTGGATCGACAAGAACCAGGAACAGGTAGCAGCATGGATGCCAGCTTGCGCTAAGTAATGCCTGGTGCACGTGGCCATGTTGATATGGTCATGTGCTATTTCTGTTGGTCTTCACGCCATATGTGCGTCACCCCAGCTCAACTTTTACACTTTCCGACACCGCATGGTTTTTTCTGAATCAGCTGAAATCCAATAATACCGCTGATCCTGTCGGAAAGTGCTTGCGCTTTTGCGCACTGATTTGACAGGCCCGACTATGAACGATTTGGTTAAAATTTCATGTAAGAATCTGTGGCAATTGTTTGGCAAAGGTGGTCACGGCTTTCTCGATAAACATCAGCACAATCCAAGCGACGCCGAGCTGGCATCCGCTGGTTTAATTGCAGCCGTACGCGATGTCAGCTTTGACATCTATGCTGGCGAGATTCTGGTCATTATGGGTTTAAGCGGTTCTGGTAAGTCTACGCTTGTGCGTTGCCTTACCCGACTCATTGAGCCCAGCGCGGGCCAAATATTGTTCGATGGCGTTGATCTGCTACAAGCTTCACGCCGTAGCTTGACTGATATCCGTCGACGCAAGATGGGCATGGTATTTCAACACTTTGGACTGCTGCCGCATCGTACTGTATTGGATAACATCGCTTTTCCGCTTGAGATTCAAAATGTACCGAAAGAAATCCGCTTAGCCAAAGCGAACGAACTGGTCGCAACGGTTGGCCTCGAAGGGCGCGAGCACAATTTCCCGCGTGAACTATCGGGTGGCCAGCAACAACGTGTCGGGATTGCGCGCAGTCTTATTGGCGAGTGTGATGTCTGGTTTCTGGATGAACCGTTCTCGGCGCTTGACCCGCTGATCCGCCGTGAAATGCAGGACGAGTTTGTGAGCCTGCAATCTCGACTGAACAAGACCATCGTGTTCGTCACCCATGATTTTGACGAAGCAGTACGCCTGGGTAATCGTATCGCCATCATGAAGGATGGCCGCCTGGCGCAACTCGGCACTGCAGAAGAACTGCTAATGACGCCAGCCAATGATTACGTGAAAAAATTTGTGCAATATGCACCACGCGCCAAATTAATTTCAACACAAAAAATCATGGCACCTGCAAACCCTGCCGATTTCAATCTCGCTGGGGAGCAGAATATCATCAGAAACACCGATGTTCTGGAAAACATAGCGCGGCGCGTAATCGAAGCCGATCGAGCCTTACCCGTCGTTAACGCCGCAGGCTTGCTGGTGGGTCAGGTCAGTCGTGAAAATTTGGCACGGGCGCTATTCCAATGACCCATACCGAAACGTTATCCAACAATGGTTTAAATAGAGAAGCCGCCGGCGCGCGCCTGCTCGCCGGGCCCATCATCCAGGCTGGCAGTGCCGTAGCGCAACTAAAGAACATGCGTTCCCGCATCATTCAACATCGGTCTTTTTATTGGATCGCCGCGCTTGCCATTATTGTTCTGGGTCAATTTGCGGCAAATCGGCTAGCATGGGTCGAACATTACCCGTCAGACTGGGTTCTGCCCCTTAAAGCATGGATTGATTCATTTTTTGAATGGCTGGTGTATGGAGTTCGTTTCTTTGGCGGGACTTCACTCGAGTTCACCCCACGTGAGCTGACTCGTGGCATCTCGGGGTTGCTGGCGTATCCGCTGGCATTGTCCGAATCGCTATTTTTCAACGGTTTCTCAAAGCAGATACCACCTCTACCCTGGATTACGGTGGTTGGTCTTGCCGCGCTGTTGGGGCATTGGCTTGGTGGCTGGCGTAGCGCGTTGCTCGGCGCAGTCGCATTTACGTATCTGGCATTGTTTGGCGTCTGGAAGGCGTCGATGCAGACCTTTTCTCTCGTGCTTGTCACGGTGCCCCTGGTTTTTCTGATCGGCTTGGTCGCCGGGGTATTGATGAGTAAAAGCCGGCGCTTCAAAAATGCAGTGACCCCCCTGTTTGACATCCTGCAGAGCATGCCGCCGTTTGCCTACCTAGTGCCAATTGTAGTGCTGTATGGCGTGGGCAATGTACCGGCCATGATCGCTACCGCTTTATTTGCGGTGCCACCCGTTGCACGCTGCATTTCACTTGGATTGGAAGGTGTACGGCATGGCGTGCTCGAGGCGGGCCAGATGATGGGTTGCACGCGCTGGCAATTATTGTGGCAAGTGCAATTTCCGGCTGCACGCTCGGCGATATTGGTTGGCCTGAATCAAGGCATCATGCAAACGCTGGCCATGATTGTGCTGGCCGCATTGATCGGGGCATCCGGTCTTGGCAGTGAGTTACTGACGTCACTACAGTCATTACGCCTGGGCGAAGCCTTGGAGCAAGGGATTGCGATTGTCGTGATCGCCGTGGTGCTGGACCGCTTTAGTCGTGCATATGCGTTGAAGCAACCGGTATATATCGACACCAGCCTTGGCTGGTGGCGGCGTCACCCCTATATCGTCCTGGCGCTGGCATTCATGGTTGTAAGTATTTTGCTCGCTCGCGTATTGCCAGAACTGGCGTTACTGACTGATAAACACAGCATCACCTCTGCACCATACTGGAATGCTGGAATCGATTGGATTAACGTGAATCTGTATGAGTCAGTCCAAGCCTTTCGCAACTTCATGCTGCTTGATATCTTGATTCCGACTCGTAATTTTTTCCAGGCAATTCCATGGGTCACTTTTGTAGCCTTGGTCGCTTTGCTCGGTTATCGATTGGGCGGCTGGTCGGTAGCGTTGATTGCCGGTTTGCTCACCTTGTTCCCAGCAGCCACCGGCCTTTGGCTTGAAACGATGACCACGCTGTACATGATTGGGACAGCGGCAGTAGTTTGCATCATTGTGGGTTTTGTCCTCGGACTGGGCGCATCGCGTACCGCTGGCTGGTCTCGTTTCGCGGCGGGTGTCTGCGATTTCTTGCAAACCTTCCCATCATTTATCTACCTGATTCCGGTAGTGATGTTGTTCAAGGTAAGCGACTTGTCAGCCATCATCGCCGTGTTGCTATTCGCCGTGGTACCGATGATACGCTACACCATATTAGGGCTACGGGGCGTGCCAACGCCGATCATGGAGGCTGCGACTCAACAAGGCGCGACACGATTGCAGCGCTTGGTGAAAGTAGAACTACCAATAGCGTTGCCCGAGATCATGCTGGGCGTGAATCAGGTGATTTTCATGGCCTTGTTCATGGTCGCCATCACCGCATTGATTGGAACTCAGGATTTAGGCGCGGAAATCAATGCAGCGCGTTCAGGCAATGAAATTGGCAGGGCCTTGGTCGCGGGCTTATGTATTGCATTCCTGGGGATTGCCGCAGATCGCTTGATCGGCGCTTGGGTCAAACGCAAAAAAATCGAGTTGGGATCGGCCTAAGTACACGACAACTGCTTAGGCGTTCTTCTCTTGCGCCGCGGCCAAGACGTCGGAGTGCCGGAATCTACCCCATTGGGGAGCCCGGCTGCTTCGGCGGGCCGAACCGTACAGGGCACTTTCGTTCAGATCGCAGAGCCGCCAGCCGCTCGAGAGGCAAAAATCCTCAGCCCCGCCAACATGGCCGTGCCGGGCAAAAGACTCTGGCCGATAGGGGTCAGGATTTGAATTTTGGTGGAGACGAGGAGGATCGAACTCCCGACCTTCGCATTGCGAACGCGACGCTCTCCCAGCTGAGCTACGTCCCCGAACACAACGATTCTAAGCAAGTTGCCGGTGATTGTCCAAAGTATTCGGCGGGCGGAAATATAGCTTTTGCACACCGTGCCGGCCCTGCTTCCCACATTTGCGACGGCCTGACTCGTTATCCCTATTAGGGATAACGAGAAATTTCCTCACAAATATAATCATGAATTGTTTTTTTATGTTACAAGAAACCCGTAAAAGCTACATTAGAGCAGAGGCTGCACATGCATATTGGCGCCGCTATACGTCACACCCGTGAAACGCTACGCCTCAAACTGGAGATGGTTGCACTTGACGCGGGTTTCGACCCAGGCAATCTTTCACGCATCGAGACAGGCAGGCAAAATCCGTCCGTTCCACGACTGGAAGCTATCGCAAGAGCCATGGAAGTCACCGTGGCCGATCTGTACGCCCTGGTCGAACCACCACGTTCGCTGGTTAGCGGGTCCAGCACGCCCAACTGCCGCGGGCGCTCGCTGGACAACAGCGAATGGGTTCAGATCCGCCGCAACTACGAGGTTCTCGATCCTCGCCGCCGGCAATTGGCGCTTGAATTCCTGCAGTTGCTGCAACGCATGCAAAACGAGGAAGACTCGGCCAATGCGCCTGCCCTCAAGGTAGCCGCCACGCCCAGCGCAGTGCGCTCACAAGAAAGAATGCCGCCGACCACGGTAAAACGATCCACCGCGGCACATTCCGCGGCGGTCGCGTTCTAGGTTTTCTTCGCCTGCTTGGCGGCTTTTTTGGCTGGGCGCACATAAGCAATAGCGCACACAAAGAAGCCGCCTGCAAACAAGAGCTCGAGCCACGCCATGGCCACCGATATCGGGCTCAGGTCGCTCATCAGACGCACCGAGGCTTCGGCCACATACAGCAACGACAGCATGGCGGCCCATTGGTAGGTGTATAGGCGCCCTTTCAAGACACCGCGCAAGGGCAGCAGCAACGGCACCGCCTTGAGTATCAGCCATGACCCGCCTGGGCGCACAGGCGCGACGAACGCTTCCCATGCAACACAAAGCAGGATCAGGCCGATCAACAAAGCAGATGCGGCAAGCCGGTACTTGTCATTGAGCCTGGCGGCGGGCGCTGCCTGAAGCACAGAGGATGGCGCCGCGGAATGGTGGTTTGATGCATTCATACTGCTATTATCACCGGGATATGGCTACTCCTATAGAGTTCCCTGCTTCCCGACGCGCGCCGAGCGATACCGCCGACGGCGAGAGCGCCGCTGCAGACACCGTCACCATCGACACAAGCCCCGATGCCACCCGTGCTAGCGGTGCGCCTCGAAGCAGCACCCGCCGCGCGCGCTATGCGGTGCGCTCGAGCGCACTGGCCACACGGGTTCTGCGTTTGTTGCGCTTTGCCGCGGCTCGCGCCGGCGAGGAACGCATAGTCCAGGTCGCGGCAAGCCTGACCTTCACCACGGTTCTGTCGCTGGTGCCCATGCTTGCCGTGGTGTTTGCCCTGTTCACTGCTTTCCCCCTGTTCGCCCAGTTCCGGCTGGCGCTTGACGAATTCATGGTCAACAGCCTGATGCCGGCCACAGTGGCCAATACGGTCATGAACTATCTCAGCCAGTTCGCCTTGCAGGCCTCCAAGCTTTCCACGCTGGGCGGCCTGTTCCTGCTGGCAACGGCAATCTCGCTGATCATCACCATCGACAAGGCGCTGAACAACATCTGGCACGTCACCCGGCAGCGCCCGGTGATCCAGCGCATTCTGGTGTATTGGGCCGTACTTAGCCTGGGGCCGGTCATGCTGGGGGCCAGCCTCTGGACGACTTCTTTCCTTGCGCGCGAATCCCTGGGCATGGTGGGCGACCTTTCGGCCTCTGCCGAAGTGGCCTTTACCTTCTTGCCCATGGTGGTCATGGGCCTGGGCATTTCCGCCATATTCCTGGTGGTGCCCAATCGCCATGTCGACTGGAAGGACGCAATATACGGCGGGTTTGGCGCGGCCATCGTGCTGGAACTCATGAAAACCGGCTTGGCCTGGTACGTGACGCGCTTTCCCACCTATACGCTGGTGTATGGCACTTTTGCCATCCTGCCGATTTTCCTGCTGTGGTTGTATCTTTCGTGGCTGGTCGTGTTGTTTGGCGCAACGGTGTCGGCCAGCCTGCCCCTGATACGCCTGGGCCGGCATGCCGCCAATCGCCGGCCGGGAGCGCCCTTCATCGACGCCATCAATGTGCTGCGCATCCTGAGCGAAGCGCGCGGCCGGGTGCCGCCAGGTTTATCCACCCGCAGCCTGCTGGGGCGCTTGCGACTGGACTACGACGAACTGCTCTGTGTCCTGGAAGGACTCGCCAGCATAGGCTATGTGGTGCGCGTGGGTGATGGCAGCAAAGAGCGCTGGGCCCTGGTGTGCGATCCGGAACAGGCCTCGCTGGGGCCGGTATTCGATCGTTTGTTGCTGGATCGCACCCAGCCTTTGCTGGCCGACGACCCTGGTTTGCAAAGCATTGTGCAAGGCGCGTGGCAAGGCCTGGGGCAGGAACAAGGCCTGTCCATAGCCCAGGCTTTGGCGCTCGCCAAGGGCGAGTCCTCCGCCACGCGCTAGAATTGAGTTGTTCATAGACGCCAGTGCCGCGCACGGAGACAAAAAAATGCTGAAAGTTCACGAGATATTGCGCGTAAAGGGCGACGCATTGTTTACCGCTACCCCGGATATGCCCATCCGCCAGGCGATCGACAGTATGGCCACCAACGACATTGGATCGCTGGTGATCATGGAATTCGGCCAGCTGGTCGGGATGTTGACTTTCCGTGAAATCATCAAGCACCTGCATGCCAATGATTCGACGGTTGGCAACACCACCATACGTTCGGTGATGGACGACGCGCCGGTCAGCGTGTCGCCCAATACCGATATCGATGAAGTGCGCCGGCTGATGCTGAATCGGCACGCACGCTATCTGCCCGTGATGGATGGGCCCACGCTCCAGGGCGTGATCTCGTTCTACGATGTAGCCCGCGCCGTCGTGGATGCACAGGAATTCGAAAATAATATGCTCAAGGCCTATATTCGCGATTGGCCCAGCGATAATGCTCAGGATACACAGCAAACAGCATCCTGAATCCGGCACCCACATGCTGTCGCGCCCGTAGGGGCCAACAGCATGTGAGGGCAGGCCTTAGCCGGTGGCGCGTGCTTCGTGCGACCGGCCATGCGCCGTGTTCCAGGCGTCGTGCAGCAAGCCTGGCTGGTTGCTTACCAGCAACTTTTGATCGGACAACATCTGGCGCCATCGCCGTGCGCCCTTCTGCCCCGTCGTCAGTCCCAATATGGGCTTGACGACACAGCGCAGCGGCGTGCCACGCGCCACTTGAGCACCGGCGTAGTCCGCCATCCGGTCCACTACCTGGACGTCGTTGGGCAAGTCTGTATCGGGCCACAGCTGTTGAGAGACTTCCGACAACACGCGTGGGCGATGCCAGGCTTCACGCCCCAGCATGACGCCATCCAGTGCTGGCGCATCCGCAGCCTGGCGCAACATGGCGACGGCCGTATCTGCTGAGTCGACACCGCCATTGAGCACAAAGACTGCCTGCGGGAAATCGCGCTTGAGCTGATGCACGACCGAGTAGCGCAGTGGCGGTATGTTGCGGTTGTCCTTGGGCGACAAACCTTTGAGCACGGCATTGCGCGCGTGCACGATAAACACTTCGCAGCCCGCTTCGTACTGGATGCCCACGAAGTCGCGCACAAAATCGTAGGATTCGTTGTAATCCAGGCCGATGCGGTGCTTGACGGTAACCGGAATAGTCACCGCGTCTCGCATGGCTTTCACACAATCGGCCACCAGCCGCGGCTCGGCCATCAGGCAGGCGCCAAACGCCCCGCGCTGCACGCGCTCAGACGGACAGCCGCAGTTCAGGTTGATTTCATCGTATCCCCAGCGCTGCCCCATACGTGCGGCAGCCGCCAGGTCGGACGGCTCGCTGCCGCCCAATTGCAAGGCTACTGGGTGCTCGGCCTCGTCAAAATCCAGGTGGCGTGCCGGGTCGCCGTGCAGCAAAGCACCGGTGGTAACCATCTCGGTGTACAGACGCGCATGTGGCGCCAGCAGCCGGTGAAAATACCGGCAATGCCTATCTGTCCAATCCAGCATCGGGGCCACGCACAGCGACCAGTCGTTCAAATTCAATG
>JBEBVZ010000021.1:0-66070 GCA_040392445.1 Verticiella sediminum | reverse complement strand
GGGACATTGGCGTTCACAGCGATGACATTCGGAATCTCGGCCACCATCGCGACCGGAACGAAGGACGCTATTGGGTCGAACGCAAGCTTGGCATGCATGTCGTGCATCACCGCATTGGTACTGCCGGCAACTACCAGTGTGTAGCCGTCCGGGGCGGCGCTGGCAGCGGCCCCCGTGCCAACCACCCCGCCGCCGCCCGCCCGGTTGTCCACCACGACAGACTGTCCCAGCGTCGCGCCCATCGACGCGGCCACCGCACGCGCGATCACATCGGTGCTGCCGCCCGCGGCGAAGGGCACGATCAAGCGTATGGCCCGTTCCGGATAGGCCGCATGGGCTGCTCCCGACATGCAGATGATCGCGACCCCGGCAATGCCCAGGCCCAGGCGACGGAATAAACTGAACATGATGATCCTCCCGATTTGTCTCGTGCAGCGTCGTTATGGGTGTCAGGGGGCCAGATTCTGCTTGAGCACCCGCTTGGCGATGGCCACCCGATGCACCTCGGATGCGCCGTCAAAGATCCGGAATTCCCGCACATTGCGATACATCAGGGCCAACTGGGACTCCTCGGCAATGCCGTAGGCCCCGCACAACTGCACGGCGCGGTCGACTACGCGGTTGACGGCCTCGGATACGAATACCTTGGTGATCGCCGACTGGTGCTTCACCGCTACGCCCAGATCCACCTGGGCGCATACGTGCCAGGTCATCAGGCGTGCGGCATGCAGGTCGATGTGGCTATCGGCGATCAGGCTCTGCACGAGCGGGTTGTCGGCCAGGATGCCGCCGAAAGACTGGCGCGTCGCCACATAGGCCTGGGCGATTTCCACCGCGCGCCGCGCCATGCCGATATACCGCATGCAGTGCGTGATCCGGGCCGGCTCCAGGCGTACCTGGGCGTAGTGAAAGCCGCGCCCGACCTCGCCCAGGACCGCATCGTCGGCAACGAAGCAATCCGTGAAGGTCACTTCGCAATGCGAGGAGAGCGTCGCGCTCAGGCAGGCGATGTCGCGCATGACGCGATAACCGGGGTTGTCGGCATCGACCAGGAACATGGTCGGACCATCGTCGGTGCCGGCCATGACGATGGCAAACTGCGCTCCTAACGCCCCGCTGATGAACCACTTGTGGCCGTTGATGACCCAGCCACCGTCGGCGCGCACGGCGCGGGTGCGCATCATGGCAGGGTCCGAGCCGGCGCCAGGTGCGGGTTCGGTCATGGCGAAACACGAACGCACCTTCGCCTGGGCCAAGGGCAGCAGATAGCGCTCGCGCTGGCTTGCGCTTGCCAGGCGGTTGAGCATGGCGAGATTGGTTTCGTCCGGCGCAGCCGAATGCACAGCCGACGGCCCCAGGTGGCTGCGGCCCAGTTCTTCCAGGATGACCGAGCCATCGCGCAGATTCAAGCCCAGGCCGCCCAGTTCGACCGGAATCATCGGGCCGTACAGGCCGCGCTCGCTGGCCTTTGCCCGCAGCTCGGCCATCAGGGCATCCTGCTTTTCGATGTCGTGCAATAGCGTGGCATCCTCGTGGGGTATGCAAACCTCGTCCACGAAGCGACGGTACTTTTGCTGCAGTTCCTGCACCTGGCCGGAGTAGCCGAGCGCCTGCGACAAAGGTGTGTGGTTGACGGGAGCGTCGTGCAAAACGACGGGGCTGGCGATAGTCATGGTCTGCTTGTCTCCATTTTTCTGGCGTGAAGCTGCGGTTTTTTGGCTACTATACCGAATGAATTAAAAATGGGCTTAAATCCCGTACAGTGGGATATGATTGCCTGATATTGCCTGAAACAACGCTGGAAAAACGCAAGATCATGGTCAAACGAAGAACCCCCGCCGAGCCGGCCCGCGACACCGACATCACCCAGCTTTCGCGCTCGCTCGCCAAAGGCCTGGACATCCTCCAGTGCTACGAACCCGGCGAGACCTTCCTGGGCAATAAAGATATCTGCGAGCGGGTCGGCCTGCCCAAGCAAACCGTATCGCGGCTGACGCGCACGCTGGTCGCGCTGGGCTATCTGGGTTATTCCGAATCGCTATGCAAATACAAGCTGGGCAGCGGCGTGCTGGCGCTGGCCTATCCGCTATTGGCGGGCATGAATTTCAAGCATGTCGTGCGCCCCCTGATGGAGGACTTCGCCAATGAAGTGGGCGGCTCAGTATCCATGGGCTTGCGGTTTCGCCAGCAAATCATGCTTGTGGAAAGCAGCACCGTCAGGGGCACCGCCAACTATGCGGTCGAAGTGGGCTCGCTGATACCGATACATATCAGCGCCATCGGCAAAGCCTACCTGGCCAGCGTGGCCATTACCGAGAGAGTCAGAATCGTGGGCGACCTGGGCCTGGATGCCGACGCACAAAAAGCCTTGCACCAGGAAATATCGCACGTGGCAACCGAGCTCGCCACCAAGGGCTTTTGCAACTCGTCTGCCGTGTTCGCCAAGGCCCGTTCATCGGCCTACACCAGTGCGCGCATCGCCGCCGCGGTACCGCTATGCCGTCCCATCGACGGCGAGCACTTCGTCATCAATTGCGGTTTCCCGCAATACAGCAAGACGCACGAGCAAATCGACCAGGACATCGGGCCGCGCCTGGTCAACATGGTGCGCAACCTCGAGAACGCGCTGGGACTGAGCTAAGCGCCGGCCCCGGGTTCGTTCAGCCGCTTTTCAAGCGGCCCGAGCTTAATGCTCATTGCCGGCGTAGATCCACATGGGTTCGGTCTTGCCGGCGCGCTCGAACCCCAGCGCCCGATAGAAATCGACCGCGCGGCCGTCGGCGGTAAGCATCAGCTGGTGAAAGCCCGCGTATTTGTCCAACAGCGACTGCATCATCTTGCGGCCTACGCCCCGTCCCTGATATTCGGGGTGAACCAGCATGTGCGAAAAGTACACCACCAGATGCCCGTCGGAAATCGTATTGCCCAAGCCAACCAGTTCTTGGTCGACACGCGCCGTGACCAGCGCGTGGGATGCGCGCAATGCCGCCATGAGCTGCACCGGTTTTTCGGCTGCCGACCATGCATTGGCGCGATACAGGCGCAGCACTTCATCCGTTGCGATGGTGTCGGACAACGATATTTCTATTTTCATAAGCGACGCTCCATGATGGTGTGGTGGCCAGCTGTCTGTATAAGCCTCGCAGCTTGCCAAGTTAAGTTTCTTCATCTGACGCATGACCGGAAATCGCTGGCGAAGCAGGCAGCAACATCACCAGCTTGACGCCGCGTCCGGTGGACAGGCCAAAGGTAAGCTGCTCGAACGTCAGCGCACCCTGCTCGGGATGGGCAAACCGCCGTGCTCCGCCGTCGCGCCCCACCACATGCTGGGAATTCCACAACTGCCGAAAATCTTCGCTCTGACGGCTCAAGGTGTCGATCAAGCCGGCCAGTGGTTCTGCGTCGGCGTGCTTGCCGCAATCCGCGCGAAACTCGGCCACCAGCCGTTGCGCGCGATCCGGCCAATCCACGATCAGCGACCTTGCCCCCGGCTCGAGAAACATGAAACGCAGCAAATTGGGCTGCATGGTTGCTTGCGGCCCGCCCTGCGCACCCAGCCAGCCGATGAACAGCGCTTGCGCCGGGCGATTCCAGGCGATCGCATCCCATTGCGGGTTCAGCACATACGCGGGATGCGTGATTGCGTCCACGACGGCATGCATAGGCCCGACGGGGCTGCCGGTATCCGCATCCGCCGCCGGATCCAATTTATCGGCCAGCCGGAACAAGTAGCTGCGCTCGGCCGCGGTCAAGCGCATGACATCGGCCAGCCTGGCCAGCATCCTGGACGATGCCGAGACCGGCCTGCCCTGCTCCAGCCAGGTCAACCAAGTTGGGCTGACGTCGCACAGCTGCGCCAGTTCCTCGCGCCGCAGACCCGGCGTACGCCGCCGCCCGTGGCCGGGCAGGCCGACATCCTGCGGCTGGATGCGCTCGCGATGCGTGCGAATGAATTCCCCGAGCTTGCTATGCACCACGGCGGCTCCGTTGATCGTGGGTGGCAGAAAATATACCAGGATAAGTTCTTGCCTTGTTACAGGATACAGCCCAATTTATGCTGATAGCATCCAACCAGGAGGTGCACATGAAGAAGCAGGCAGAAGTCGTCGCGGAACAGTTCGGCAGCACAGCGGCCGCGTATTTGACCAGCACGGTACACGCCACCGGCGCGGATCTTGACACCGTCAAGGATCTTGCCCGGCAACACCCCGACGCCGCCGTGCTGGACCTGGGCTGTGGCGCGGGCCACATCAGCTTTGCCATGGCGCCGTTCGCGGCATCCGTGACCGCCTACGATCTGTCGGACCAGATGCTGGCCGTGGTAGAGACCTCTGCCCGGCAGCGCCAGCTGGCCAACATCAAGACCGAATGCGGGCGCGCCGAAAAGTTGCCTTTCGCATCGGCAAGCTTCGACATCGTGGTGACCCGGTTCTCGGCCCACCATTGGGGGGATGTGCCGGCGGCGATGCAGGAAGTTCACCGCGTATTGCGCGCCGGCGGCATCGTCGTCGTCATTGATATCGTGGCGCCGGAAAACCCCTTGCACGACACGACACTGCAAGCCGTGGAGCTGCTGCGCGACGCCTCGCATGTGCGCGATTACCGCAGCTCGGAATGGGCCGATTTCATCGCCAACGCCGGGTTTACTCCCGAGAGGCAAAGCAGTTGGCGGCTGAAGATGGTGTTCGATGAATGGGTGGCCCGCATGCGCACGCCCTCCGAACGCGTCGTGGCGATACGCAGCCTGCTGGATTCCGCCCCCGAGGAAACCGCAAGCTACTTTGCGGTAGAGGACGACTATTCGTTTTCGATCGATGCGGCGCTGTTCCAGGCCAGGAAAATGGCGTAGCCGACCGCTAGCCAGCGGTAGCGCCGCACCCATGGGAATGGCCAGGGCACAGACGCGGCTTTAGCTGGCCATCGCCTGCCCACACAGCGCAATCATGCGCTCGACCAGGTCGCGGGTGTGGGCCGACGCCTCTGCCCGCGCATGCAAGGTCAGCTCCAGATCGGGCACCGGCGCGCAACCCTCGTCCTGGCCCAAGCGACGCTGCTGGCTACCCACCAGCCGGCAGGGCAAGAGGCTAAGGCCCAGGCCATCGCTCACCGCCGAATGCAGGCTTGCCAGGCTGGCGCTGACATAGCCGATGCGCCAGCGCCGGCCGCTGGCTTCCAGCGCATGGATCATCTCGCTGCGATATAGCCCGCCAATGGGAAACACGACCAGGGGCACCGGATCACGCTGCACAGCGGGCCGGTGCCTGCTGTCGACCCAGCACAGCGGCTCGGCCCAACTGGCCACCCCCGGCGCGCTGCCCGTGCGCTGCTTGATCAGCACCACATCCAATTCCCCTGACTGGAACTGCCGCCACAGCTCGTGACTAAGACCGCTGGTAACTTCCAGCCGCACCTCGGGATAGGCATCGGCAAAACCGGCCAGTGCCGGCGTCAAGGTATCGGCGGCAAAGTCTTCGGGAACACCCACACGGATCTCGCCTGCCGCCGCACTACCACGTACTTGCTCCAGCGCCTCATCCATCAGGTCCAGGATGCGACGGGCATAGCCCAACAAGCGCTCGCCTTCGGCGGTAGTTGCCACATAGCGCCCGCTGCGGTCCAGCAAGGCACAGCCGCATTGCGACTCGAGCCGCCGGATCTGCTGGCTGATGGTGGACTGGGTCAGATGCACCCGTTCGCCAGCGCGCGTAAAACTGGCGCTTTCGGCCACTGCTACAAAGCTGCGCAAAAGCACTGCGTCGAACATGCCATTCCCATTTGATTTTCCACTGCCTGGCATTCCATCATTTAATTTAACAATTCTCAAGCCTGGGTTTACAGTGTTCTTTCCTATCGTCACAGTTGCCTGTCCCCAGGCATAAGCCATAGCCGCCTCGCAATCGTGATGGATGGCGGAATCGGCCCCAAGGCGCAGGATACGAAACGGGCTGGCTCTGACGGCATTGCCACGGCAACATGCCGGCCCGGGCGCAGTGCCGGGGAATCGCAACGGCGATATTGCCCGCGGTCCAGGCAACACCTCAATAAGACAAGACAGCCCGATTCGCCCGGGCACATGGACACCACATCATGAACCAACACCAGCAATTCCTGCGCGAGGCCGTACGCCTGGCCCACGACAATGCACGCCAGGGTGGCCGGCCGTTCGGCGCCGTTCTGGCCCTGGACGGCGCGCGCATCGCCAGCGGCATCAACGAGATCGTGCAGACGCACGACATATCCGCCCATGCGGAAATGCAGGCCATTCGCGCCGCCTGCGCACACCTGGGACGGCCCTCGCTGCAAGGCAGCGTCGTCTATGCCAGCGGGCACCCCTGCCCCATGTGTTTATGCGCGCTGACCATGGCCGGCGTCTCGGCGGTCTACTACGCCTTCGATAATCACGACGCCGCACCCTACGGGCTGTCCAGCCAGGCAGCCTACGACGCGCTGCGCCTGCCGCTGGATCCACCGCCCCTGCCACTGACCCGGCTGGATGTCGGCGTCAGCGCCAAGGAACTCTATGGCAGTTGAGCACTACGCCCCGGCGAGCATTGCCGGCAGGAGCGTCCTGGCCCCAGGCCTGCTTCTGGCCACCGTGATCTTGATAGGATTGAACCTGCGGCCGTTCCTGACCGCCATCGGCCCCCTGGTGCCGGCCATCCAGCAGACCAGCCACCTGGGCTACCAGGGCATCGCCGCCCTCACCTTCCTGCCCATGCTGGTGATGGGACTGGGTGCGTTTCTCGCCCCCTCGGTGCGTCGCCATGCCGGCGCACACACGGCGCTGCCGCTTGCCCTGGTCGTGCTTGCCGCCGGCTGCGCCTTGCGGCTGCAGGACGGTGGCCTTGTCCTCATCATCAGCGCGGCCATTTGCGGCCTGGGCGCCGCCATTGTCCAATCCCTGCTGCCCGGTGTCATCAAACATGCCTTTCCCACCCGGATGGCGCCCGTCATGGGCATGTATTCCGCCGCGCTGATGGCCGGCGGCGCCCTGGGTGCGCAATTCGCGCCTCTGCTGGTCGCGCCGCTGGGCGGCTGGCAAGGCAGCCTGGCCTTCTGGGCTATCCCCGCCCTGCTGGCGGCGCTGCTCAGCTGGCGCGTATTCGCCAGCCATGGCCATGCCCAGGGCAAGGCCATGTCGTCCCTGGGGTTGCTGAGCATCCCGCGCACCTGGCTGCTGATGGCATGCCTTGGCGTGATGAATGGCGGCTATGGGTCGCTGGTGGCCTGGCTGGCGCCGTTCTACCAGGCGCGTGGCTGGAGCGCGACGCAGACCGGCAGCCTTTTTGCCCTCATGGCGCTGGCGCAGGCCGCAAGCGCCATCACGCTGCCCGCGCTCGCGGCGCGCACGCAGGATCGCAGGCCTTGGCTATGGCTGACCCTGGTGTTGCAGGCAGTGGGCTTTGCCGGCTTCGCGCTATGGCCGGACGCAGCGCCCCGGCTGTGGACCATCATCAGCGGCGCAGGCCTGGGCGGCTGCTTCGCACTGTGCCTGATCGTGACGCTGGATCATCTGTCGGACGCCGCAGACGCCGGCGCGCTGGGTGCGGTGGTACAGGGTGGTGGCTTCATCATCTCTGCGCTGGCGCCGTGGGCAACCGGCGGCTTGCGTGATCTTAGCGGCGGATTCGTCGCTGGCTGGTTTGCACACCTGGCCGGCGTCATCATCGTCATGCTGCTGGTGGCGCGCCTGGCGCCCCGTGGCTATGCGAAAGCCATGGGGCGACGGCCGGGTTAGGACCGGGCCGCGCCAGGCAGGCGGCCCGTCAATTGGCTGCGAAACAGTACAACAACCCAGCCCCACCCGAGCTGGCCAGGGCTTCGGTGCCGCAGCCGCGCGAGGGATGCGAGGAGTTCCACGAAAGGGCTGGCGGTTCATCGTTCAAGCCCATCCGATCGTGGTGGCCGACCTGGGCCGCGCCTTCGCCACTGCTGGTCCAGTTGCTGCAGGTGCGGTCTTCGCTGCCGGCAAACGCCCTACCATCGGCCTGGGATCCGGTCAGGATATCGTGCATATTCGGCGTGTCGCCGCGCCCCTTCACCGGATTGCCGTTTTCATCGAGTGCGGTTTCCTTGTTCAATTGGTTGTCGCCATGCAGTTGCGCCACATCCTTGGCAATGACCACGCCCTTGACGTTCTGCCAGGGGCCCTTGCCGATGCGATCGCGCGCATTCACCGCCTTCTCGCCGCTGGTGCTAAGGTAAGCCCGCCATGTATGTTGGCCCGCCCCCGCAGCGGAAGCCAGCGCCTGGCAGTGCTTGTCGGCGCCGGCCAGACCGCCCAGGTCGGCGCCCTTGCCCGGCCCTACACTGGTCACGAAAAAGGTCATATCCGCTTGCTGGGCCTGGGCCGGAAAACTGCAGGCCAGGGCCAACAGGGTGGCCGGAACGGCGAGGGTGAGTTTCATCTTGAGCATACACAGTCCTCCGGTGGGGAAACCTGAGCGCGAATACGGCCATCCGGCCGCTGCGCAATTGGCAAGCCCGACCCTGCCCGGCACGATGCAGGCGGGCGCCAGACTTGGCGTACGATGAAAAGCAGATGCAAGCGGCTTTCGGCCCGGGCATGCCTAGGGCCTGTTAACACTATTGCCAGCTTGCGACGAGAATACACCCATCATGCTTGGCCGGGTATAGCTAATCGCTGCGCTGATTCCACCATTGCGGCTTGCCATCGGCTCACCACCAGCGTTTGAGCCACCCGGGCAAAAACCGCAGCCACGCGCTGGCTGGCCCCCGTTTTAAGGAGCGGCTAGCCAGCAGGAAACTTGGCTTCAGGCTTGAATAAAGCTCAAGATGGGATCCGTAGCCTGCGCCACATCCAGGCTGCCGATGACGCAGGCCTGCTCGAAGCCCGCCGCATGAAAGGTATCGAGCACCGATACAACCGCATCGGGGCGGCAACTGACCAGCAGGCCGCCACTGGTCTGGGGATCGGAAATCAAGGCGCGCTGCCAATCGGCGGCATGGTCGGTGACGCTGATATGCGCCCCGTAGCTGTTCCAGTTGCGGGCCGACGCGCCGGTGACGATATTCTGCTGCGCGAAACGGACCGCCTCTTTGATCAGCGGCAAATCCTTCAACTGCACCTGTGCGGCCAGGCCCGAACCACGGCAGATTTCCAGAAGATGGCCGGCCAGGCCGAACCCGGTCACATCGGTCATCGCATGCAGTCCGTCCAGATCGGCCAGGGCAATCCCGACACGGTTGAGCTGGGTGGTGTGGCGGATCATCTGGGCATAGCCGGCTGCGTCGAGCTCGCCCTTCTTCAGCGCGGCGGACAGTATCCCCACGCCCAGCGGCTTGCCCAACACCAGGACATCGCCCGCCCGGGCGTCCGTATTGCGCCGGACCCGATCCGGGTGCACCAGGCCCAGGCCAACCAGCCCATAGATGGGTTCAAGCACGTCGATGCTGTGGCCGCCGGCAATCGGAATGCCCGCTTCACGGCAGATGCTGGCGCCGCCCTCGAGCACGCGGCCTATAACCTCGGGCGGCAGCTTGGCAATAGGCATGCCCACCAGCGCCAGCGCCATGATGGGCGTGCCGCCCATGGCGTAGATATCGGACAGGGCATTGGTCGCCGCGATGCGACCAAAATCAAACGGATCGTCGACTATCGGCGTGAAAAAATCGGTGGTGGCAACCAGCGCCTGATTGTCGTTAAGCCGATAGACGGCAGCATCATCGCTGGTCTCGGTACCCACCAGCAATTCAGGCGGCACCAGGCCCTGCGGCGCCCGTGCCAAAATCTCGGTCAGCAAGGCGGGGGCAATTTTGCAACCGCAACCTCCGCCATGGGAAAACTGGGTAAGCGCTATGGGTTTCATAAGAGTAGGGATGCGGTTATCGTGTTTGGTTTGGCAGCATTGTGCCAGTTTGATTCCCCCGCAAGTTGCAACGGCACGCCCATGACGCATCGTCCCCCAGTTCGTGTACCAGATCTTCCCGCCTTCGACACCATCATCGACGCGCGCTCTCCCGCTGAATTCGCACTGGACCATATTCCGGGCGCCATCAACTGCCCGGTTCTGGACGACGAAGAACGCCGGATCGTGGGTACGCTGTACAAGCAAACCGGAGCCTTTGAAGCCCGGCGGGTAGGCGGCGCCATGGTTGCGGCCAACCTCGCACGGCATTTGCGCGAGCGCTTCGCTGACCAACCCGAAAACTGGAAGCCGCTGGTGTATTGCTGGCGCGGCGGCCTGCGCAGCGGCTCGATGGTCAGCTGGCTGCGGCTGGTCGGGTGGGACGCCCAACCCCTGGCGGGCGGCTACAAGAGTTTTCGTCACCATGTTCTGGCCCAACTCGAAGCGCTGTGTCCCCAGTTGAAGCTGCGCATCATTTGCGGCGCCACCGGCAGTGCAAAGACCCGCATACTTCAGGCCCTGGCCGCGCGCGGCGAGCAAACCCTGGATCTTGAGTTCTGCGCCAATCACAAGGGCTCGCTGCTGGGCGCATTGCCTGGCGTGCCGCAGCCGTCCCAGAAGCGCTTCGAAACCCTGATCGCAACCGAGCTGCAGGCGCTGGATCTCACGCGCGCGATTTACGTCGAAGGCGAAAGCGCCCGCATCGGGCGGCTTTCGCTGCCCTTGCCTCTGGTGGCCCAGATGCGGGCCGCACCCTGCATCGAAGTGCAAGCCACGACCGAGGCCCGACTGGCCTACCTGTTGCGCGACTATGCCTATTTGGGCGACGACCGCGCCGCCCTCGCCACCCAGTTGGGTATGCTAACGGAACTCCAGGGCAAGCAAACCGTGCAGCGCTGGCAGCAATGGGCCCAGCAAGGCGATCTGCCGCAGCTCTTCGCCGAGCTCATGGCCATGCATTACGATCCCCATTACCAGAAATCCCAGGCGCGGCACTTTCACACTTGGCCGCAACGAAAACAGGTCGTGGCGCACGATCTTTCGGATGAAGGCATCGCCGCTCTTGCCGATGCCGTGGCCAATGGCGGGATGCCATGACAAACATGCACCCTGCCATGCCGGCTATCAGTCCCGAGTACGCACTTCCAGCAGTTCCACCTCGAAAATCAGGTTGGACTTCGGCTTGATGTGGCGGCCCACTTTCCTTGCACCATATGCCAGATTGGCAGGCACAAAGAGCTTGCGCTTGCCGCCAGCCTTCATGCCGATCAGACCCAGGTCCCAGCCCTTGATCACACGGCCTGTCCCGATCACGCACTGGAAGGGCTGGCCACGGTCGTAGGACGAATCGAACTTGGTGCCGTTTTCCAGAAAACCGTTGTAGTGAACGGCAATCAGGGCGCCCTTGACCACAGCCTTGCCCTTGCCCACCTGAATATCTGTAACCTGCAGTTCCTTGGCCATCAATAACCTCTTGTCTATTTATTTGCCATCAGCCCGGACACGCCCATAGGGCCTGCCTCACGGCGATAGGCTGCGCGCAGCGAATCTACCATGCAGTACTCATCCGACGGTCCAACGATCCACCAATGAATTTTTCTGAGAACAGGCCGGGAAAACTTTTCCTGGCACCCATGCAGGGAATCGCCGACTACGTCATGCGTGACGTACTGACAGGCATCGGAGGATACGACGGTTCGACATCCGAGTTCGTTCGGGTGACGGCCAGCTTGCTTTCCAGTCATTCCTACGCGAAAAACGCGCCCGAAGTCCTGAATGGATGCCACACGCCCTGCGGCACACCCATGGTCATCCAGTTGCTGGGCAGCGACCCAGAATGGCTGGCACTGAACGCCGTCAGGGCCGCCGAATTGTCCCCACATGGAGTGGACCTGAACTTCGGCTGCCCGGCCAAGGTGGTGAACCGGCACGGTGGCGGCGCGATGCTGCTGAACGATCCCGGGCTATTGAACCGTATCCTGAGCGCGGTGCGTGCCGCTGTGCCCAGCCACACGCCTGTCACCGCCAAAATGCGGCTGGGCGTGTCCGATACGTCGCGTGCCATCGACTGCGCCCAGGCGCTGGCCGCCGGTGGCGCCACCTCGATCGCGGTTCATGCCCGAACCCGGGAAGACGGCTACAAGCCCCCTGCCCATTGGGAATGGATTGCCCGCATCAACGATGCGGTGGGCGTGCCGATTATCGCCAACGGCGATGTGTGGTCGGTGGACGACTGGTTGCGCTGCCGCTCGGTCAGCGGCTGCGACGACGTCATGATCGGCCGCGGCGCGGTGTCCGACCCCTATCTGGCCCTGCGCATACGCGGCAAGATGGATAAAACCCCGTCTGCCGAGGAATGGCCAGCCGTGCTCGGCCTTATTTCCGATTACCTGGAAAAGCTACAGGCGCGAACGGTTTCCAGCCATGAACATGGGCGCGTTAAATCGTGGCTGAGCTACCTGAAACGAACCTGGCCGCAAGCGGCCGAACTGCACTCGGCCATCCGGTGCATGCATGATGTGCGCGAGGTTTGCACGGTGATTGCCGGACAGCGCTAGGGCCGGCGGCGAACCTGTGCTGTGCACGAGCCATGAACAGCGCGAGCCTGCCCGAACCATCCACGCCCCCTGTCACACCCTTGCAACCCTGCCGCATTAAGGTATCCCGCCATTCCCCAACGATGACGGCCCCTTATGCCCACCGCTGCAAAGCTATCCGAAACCAGGATCGACAGTACCGCCTGCCTGCGCGAAACCTCTCTTGGTTCCTGCTGCGAGATCCTCGCCCACACCGCCATCGAATACACCACCATCGGCGACTACAGCTACCTGGGCGAGAACTGCATGGTGGCCGATGCGCGCATCGGCAAGTTCTGTGCGATTGCGGCCTCGGTACGCATCGGCGCACCCAACCATCCCATGGGGCGCCCTTCCCTGCACCGCTTTACGTATTGCCCGGAATACTACGATGCCGCAGCGACACGCGACCGCGACTTTTTCCAGCAGCGTCGTGCCGACCAGGTGGTAATAGGCCACGATGTGTGGATAGGGCATGGGGTCATCGTGCTGCCGGGCGTCACGGTGGGCGACGGCGCGGTGCTGGCGGCCGGGGCCGTGGTGTCGCGGGATGTGGCGCCCTACACGATAGTGGGCGGGGTGCCTGCCCGACTGATCCGGGAACGCTTCAGTCGCGGCACCGCCCAGCAACTGGGCCGCATTGCCTGGTGGGATTGGCCATTCGAAACCCTCATGGCGCGGCTGGGCGATTTCCAGTCCGAGGATATTCAGGCCTTTTGCGAGCGCTGGGATCCGCTGCGCTTGCCGCAAGCACCGGCCCTGGCCGGGTAGCGTCCCATCACCGCCAGTGTGATGCCAAACACCGCATGGGCGATGATGGTGACCCAGCCCCGAGTCACATCGAACCAGGGAAAGAAGAGGGTGAAACCGTACAGGTTGACGGTATAGATGCTCAAGCCATAGGCGGCGCCGGCCAGCAAGGCCGGCCCCAGACCAAACCGCTGGCGCCGTGCAAATAGCATGGCGATGGCGGCGTAAATCGTGGAAAGCGTGAAGTGCACCAGCGTGGCCAGCAGCAGGACGCGCCACTGCCAGTTGGCCACGTCAGTCAAAGGAGCAGGCCCGACACCGCCTAAACCCGCGGCACCTGAGCCGGGCGTCCCTATGCCGGGCGCCCCCAAGCTTTCCGCCCCGGTCAGGATTGCGGCCGTCAGTTGCGTATCGCGCCACAGTGTGCCCAGCACCGGTGTGCCGCTTAGCCACCATAGAAATATCTGTACCGCCGTCGCCAGGGTGCCGGCTACAAAGCCGGCCCATACCGCCCAAGCGGCAAAGCGCCAGAAACGCTGAGCCCATGGTCGCGGCCCGGCGCCTGCCTGCTCTTTACATGCCAGCCCTGCCTGCCGTTTGTCCAAAGCTTCTGCTCCAAGCCCGGCATCAAGATATCGTTTTCATTGCCATAACCGACCTTTCCGGCGGCAAGCAATAACGGTGCCCCAGCAATGCGGCACCTGCGCACCTAAGCCCATGACCTCGGCTATTATCAGCGGATATGCGGCGGTGCCTATTCGCCGCTGGCAACAAAGATACCCTGTGAGCCCCGACCCCGCCTGCCCGCGCAACAAACCCGCCAAGGCCGATCCAGCCGACCAGGCTCCTCACTTGCAGGCACTTCACTCCTGGCCGGTGCGCATGCTTTTGCGCTTGCTCGCCATCATCAGCCTTTGCCTGGGTGTGATCGGCGTGTTCCTGCCTGGCCTGCCAACCACCGTATTCGTCTTGATTGCCGCCTGGGCTGCCGCACGCTCGTCGCCCAGCCTGCATGCCTGGCTGCTGCAGCATTACCTCTTCGGTCCGGTGCTGGACAACTGGAACAACGGCCGCTGCGTGTCGCGCCGGGCCAAGCGCACCGCCGCCTTGGTAATGACGATCAGCGCCTTGTGGCTGGCCTATGCGGTGCGTCCGATCTGGCTGGCCGCCCTGCCCATCCTGTGCATGGCCATCGTACTGCTCTGGTTGTGGCGCCGGCCGGAACCGCCACGCTCGCCCTGAACAGGGAATACCCGTATTACCAAGCGTTCGTCCAAACGATAGGATTTGTCAGACAATCCGATGAATTCAAAGGGACGACCATGCGCATGAAGCCGTTTATCCGACTCACGATCATCGCAGCCCTGGCCGCCTCCGGTGCCGCGGCAGCCGATCCCGGCGTAACGGATACCGAGATTCGCATCGGCTCCACACAACCCTATAGCGGGCCGGCTTCGGCCTACGCCACGGGGGGTTATGCGGCAAAAGCCTATTTCGACAAGGTGAACGACGCAGGCGGCGTCCACGGTCGCAAACTGGTGTGGATGGCGCTTGACGATGCGTTTACGCCTTCGAAGACAGTGGAACAAACCCGCAAACTGGTAGAGCGCGAACAGGTTTTCATGATGCATGCGCAGCAAGGCACGGCAGCCTCGTCGTCGGTGCAGAAATACCTGAATGCGCGCAAAGTGCCCCAGGTATTCATATCGTCGGGCTCGCACCTGTTTCGCGAACCCGGCAGCGCCCCCTACTCCATCCCCGCCCTGCCCAGCTATTACTCGGAATCGCGTATCTACGCCCAGCACATCCTGCAGTCCAACCCCAATGCCAAAATAGGCTTGTTCTACCAGAACGACGACATGGGCAAGGACTACGTGCGCGGCGTGAAAGCCGGGCTGGGAGACAAGGCGGCCAAGATGATCGTGGCCGAAGAAGGCTACGAGATCACCGATCCTACCGTGGATTCGCAGATCATCGCGCTGAAATCGGCCGGCGTCGACACCCTCGTCATGGGTTCTCTTTCCAAGCAGACCAGCCAGGCCATCCGCAAGATGAGCGACCTGGGCTGGAAGCCCACCATCTACCTCAGCTACATCTCGGCGGCGGTGTCGCCCACCTTCACCAATGCGGGGCTGGACAAATCCAAGGGGATCATGACCGCCACGGTCATCAAGGACCCGACGGACACCCACTGGCACCAGGACCCTGATTACCAGGAATGGCTGGCCTGGATGAAGAAGTACTACCCCGAGGGCGACCAAAGCAACATGAGCAACGTCTACGCCTATGTGGTCAACAACACCCTGGCGCATGTGCTGGACCAGGCCGGGCCCAAACTGACGCGTGAATCCTTCATGAAGGCCATGACCAGCATAGACAACTATGCCGCGCCCATGCTGGTGCCGGGCGTCACGATCAGCACCACGCCCGATAACTACGACGTCTACGCGAAGATGCAGCTGCAGGAATTCGACGGCACCAAATGGGTGCTGGTGGGCAAGCCCATAGGCCAGTAAGACATTTCGCAGACACTCCCCAGGAAAAGAGAATCACCATGAGAAAAAAGCCAGCGCTGGGCAAGATGGTAGTGGGCAATATATTGACGACCGCCGCCTTGCGGTACGCGGAAAAGCCGGCGTTCTACTGCAGCAGCACCGGTCGCCGCTTCAATTTCCGCCAAACCAACGAGCGCTGCAACCGTCTTGCCAATACGCTGCTGGGCCTGGGGCTGCGCAAGGGCGATCGCGTGGCGTTCCTTTGCAGCAATCGGGCGGAAATCGTCGAGATCTACTTTGCGCTGGCCAAGACCGGCCTGGTGGGCATCCCGCTGAACTACCGCCTGGCGCCTGTGGAAATGGTGTCGTTGATGCGCGACATCGGCGCCAAGGCCCTGGTGGCCGAGCGCCGCTTCGACGACGCCATCCAGCTGGCGCAGCGCGAATTGCCGCAGGTAAGCGATTACCTACTGTTTGGCGAGCCTTCCACGGCGCGAGGACAAGACTATGAAACGCTGCTGGCAGCGGCCTCGGCCAACGAGCCCCAGGCCGAGGTGGATGAAGAGGACACGTTCTACTTCAACCTGACATCCGGCACCACCGGCCTGCCCAAGTGCTATTCCATCACCCACTACAACAGCACGGCAAGCAGTCTCTTCCAAACCCTGGAAGTGTCATCGCGCGACGTGGTGTTGACGGTATTTCCCATGTTTGGCCGGGTCGGTTTTGGCTGGGCCGTGTGTTCGGTGATGTATGGCATTCCCAATGTGCTAGCCAATTTCGAGCCGGACCACACGCTGGAACTGATAGAAGCCGAAGGCGTCAGCGTCACCAACCTGGTGGCCACCATGGCGGCCATGCTGCTGGCCGCCCCCACCTTTGAACAGCGCGATGTCTCCAGCCTGCGCGCCATCGCCTTTGTTGGATCCCTGCTGCCGGCTCCCATCCGCGAGGCCAGCATGGCGCGCCTGTGCCCCGGGCTCTACGAATACTACGGCATGCAGGAAACCGGCGCCCTGGTTGCCAGCACACCCGAAGACAGGGTCTCGCGTCCGGACTCCGTTGGTCGGGCGATCCTGTTTTCGGAAATACGTGTCGTGGACGCCGACGGCCGGCTGATGCCGCCCAACCAGGACGGCGCCATCCTGGGCCGCAGCCCGGGCGCTGTCACCGCCTATTATGAAAACCCGGAAAAAACCGCTGAGACCTTCCGCGATGGATGGATACACACCGGCGACCTGGGCCGCATGGACGAAGAGGGCTATCTCTATATCAGCGGGCGGCTCAAGGAAGTGATCGTCACGGGAGGGCAAAACGTGCATGCCGGCGAAGTCGAGGAACTGATCCTGGGCCATGCCGGCGTGGCCGATTGCGCCGTCATCGGCCTGCCCGATGACAAATGGGGCGAACGCGTCACCGCCATCGTGGTTGCCAAAGAAGGCCATGCGGTGGACGGCGACGAGATCGTCGCCATGTGCCGACAACGCCTGGCGGGCTTCAAAACCCCCAAGCAGGTTCTGGTGCAGACCGACCCCCTGCCCCGCACGCTGACGGGCAAGGTGCAGAAATTTCTTCTGGTCGAGCGGCACGCCTAAGCCGCGGCCGGCCCGTAGGGTCGAGCCCCTGGCTATAGAATGAGGCAAGCCCGCGGCGCGCAGGCTTTCCCACAACCGTTCAGGACCAGATCATGCCGCAGCAAGACAACTCCTTCAACTGGGCCAGCCCCGCTCTGTTCCAGGCCATCGTCGAACAAGTCCAGGAAGCCATCATCGTGGTCGACTGCGACGAGACGATCCAGGTGTGGAATGCCGGCGCCCAGGCCCTCTTCGGCCATAGCACCGACGAGATGCAGGGCCGCAACCTGGATGCCATCGTGCCCGAGCGCCTGCGCCAGGCGCATTCGAGCGGTTTTCGCAAAGCGGTGGCCAGCGGCCACACCAAGTATGGCGGCCAGGTCATGACGACCCGTTCGATGCACAAGGACGGTAGCAAGCTGTATGTGGACCTGAGCTTCGTGCTGCTGCGCGACGCTGCCGCAACGGTGGTTGGCGTCTGTGCAGTGGCGCGCGACGCCACTGCCAGATACCTGGCCGAACAAGCCTCGCGGGCCGCAGCGCAGCCCTAGCCGGTTTGTGGGCCTTGCCTTGCATGGCATCGCAGGCGGATCGCTATTGTGCTGCTGGATACTTGATAGCGTTCTTCTGCATTTTTTGCCGTACCGCCGCGGCCAGATCAATATTCAGCTTATCGGCCAACCGTATCAGGTAGATCTGTACATCGGCGATCTCGTCCATGGCTTCGCGTAAGGTCGCCGCGTCGGGCTTGCGCGAAGCCTCTTCACTCAGCCACTGGAACACCGCCAGCAATTCACCCGCCTCGCCGCCCAGCGCCATGGCAAGGTTCTTGGGTGAGTCCACCTGGTTCCAGTTGCGTTCGGCCGCGAAATCGCGCAGCGCCTGGCGCAAATCGGTGAAATCAGACATTCGCCACCTTTTCCCTGTTTTGAAACCGTCGAATCACCCCGCCTCGCCCGGGTCGCAAGGGGGCCCGCAGCACGTTCCGCCAATGTAACGGATAATGGCGCCCTGCCCGTGCCTTCCGGGGGGCGGCTCATGATTTTTACGCGGCACTTCACAGTTACCCATGTACGACATCATCGGCGATATACACGGCCACGCAAGTCGGCTCGAAGCACTTCTTGCCAAACTTGGCTACCAGCAACGCGCGGGCGTGTGGCGGCATCCCGAGCGCAAGGCCCTGTTCCTGGGTGATCTTATCGACCGTGGCGCGGAACAGCTTGAAACCGTGCAGTTGGTGAAGGCCATGATGCAGGCCGACACGGCGCTGGTCGTGATGGGCAACCACGAATTCAATGCCGTCTCGTTTACCATGCCCGATCCCGATCAGGCCGGCGCATACCTGCGGGCGCATAGCGACAAGAACCGCCTCCAGCACCAGGACTTTCTGGATCAAGTGGGCGAAGGCAGCCCGCAGCACCAGGAAATACTGGCCTGGTTCAAGACACTGCCACTCTATATCGAACTCGAGGGCCTGCGTGCCGTGCACGCCTGCTGGCATCCTGCCCATATCCAGGCCCTGCAGCCCTATCTGGCGGCGCCGGGCTGCCTGCGAGAAGACGCCTGGCTGCCCGCCAATCGCAAGGGCCATATGGTCTTCGAGGCCGTCACGACCTTGCTCAAGGGTGTAGAGGTACCACTGCCGCCGGGCATGTCGTTCCAGGACAAGAATGGCGTACGCCGCTATGCGATGCGTGCCCGGTGGTGGGACCGCAGCGCAAGAACCTATGAAGAGCTCGGCCTGATGACCGAGGATGCCCGCCACCGGCTACCCGCCGTACCCGTGGACACCCGGGTCCTGCCAGGCTATGACGACGTCAAGCCCGTATTCTTTGGCCACTACTGGCAGACCGGCACGCCGCATCCGCTAAGCCCGACCGTCGCCTGCCTGGACTACAGCGTGGTGCGCCCCGCACCGCAAGGTAAATTGTGCGCCTACCGCTGGAACGGAGAAAAAACGCTGAAGCGCGCTCATTTCGAATGGGTCTAGGGCGATGTTAAGGCTCGGGCCGCGAGCGTTCGATCCGGGCGCTTTGCAGGCAAGCGCCGCAATGCCCAGCATAGGAACGGCGGTGGCGCTCCCTGGTTTGGCCAGCGCAGCTTTGCCTCTTGCGCCGCCCAGGATCCGGCGCTATGCTTGTTTCACTGCCAACCAAGGCAGTCAAACTGGGATCGAGCTAGATTCCATCTGCCATCAAGGCAGAAAACGGCCACCAAAGCGGTGGCCGTTGCGTTTTCCGGGCCAGTCTATTTATTCGGCCCGGTCCAGCACCGACATGGTGATACGCGACACACACACGAGCTTGCCGGCTTCATCGGTAATGTCGATGCCCCACACCTGAGTCGTGCGCCCCATGTGTATTGGCCGGGCCGTGCCTGTCACCAGGCCGCTGCGCACCGAGCGAATATGGTTGGCGTTGATATCGAGCCCCACGCACACCTTCTTGCTGCCGTCCACGCACATCTGCGCGGCACAGCTTCCCAGCGTTTCGGCCAGCACCACCGAGCTGCCGCCGTGCAAAATGCCAAACGGCTGGATGGTCCTGCCGTCGACAGGCATCGTGGCACGCAGGAAGTCGTCGCCGATTTCAATGAACTCGATACCCAGGCGGGCAATAACCGTATTGGCGTGGCGTGCTTGCAAGCCTTTCAGATCGTTCGGGTTTTTCCAGATCATAGGTGTGGTGGCAGCGCACAAGCCGAAACGTATACGCTTGAATCAAATGGTTATGGGCGATCAAAAGAAATAACACGAAACCAACTGCCGCCATAGTATGGAATTCCCTTCCTTGACGCAGATGCAGGTTCAGCAAACACTGGTACTCGACAAGCAATTGTCTGACAAATAAAACAGGCGCGCCAGATGGCGATGCCGGCAGCCTTACTCGTAGAGAGACATATGCTTAAGAAGACGCTGTTGGGTGCAGTAATGATGAGTTCCATGCTTGCAGGGTCGATAGCCTGGGCGCAGGAATGGCCATCCCGGGCAATCACCATCATTGTGGGAAGTTCGCCCGGCGGCACCGCCGACACCATGAGCCGCGCCCTGGCCAACAAGCTCAGCGAACGCCTGGGCCAAAGCGTCATCATCGAAAACAAGCCCGGCGCCGCGGGCATCCTCGGCCTGCAATCCGCTGCGCGCGCGGAGCCCGATGGCTATACCTTTGTCCTGGGCTGGCCCTCGAGCATCGTATCCACCCAGTTTCTGTATAAAGACCTGCCCTTCAATGCCAAGCGAGACTTCGTACCGGTCTCGCTGCTATCCGTGAATGAAATGGTGCTTGCCGTCAACGCCAGCTTGCCCGTCAACACTCCCAAAGAGCTGGTCGAGTGGATCAAGCAGCAGCCCAAGGGCAGCGTCAGCTACGGCTCTTACGGCACCGGCACCTATGGGCACCTGGCGCCCGCCTACCTCAGCAAGCAGGAAGACCTGGGCGCCGTGCACGTTCCCTACAAAAGCGAAATGCCCATGCTGCTAGCCACCTCGACCAATGAAGTGGCCTTCAGCATAGGCGTGGCGCCCACCGTCAAGCGGCTGCAGGAAACCGGCAAGATCCGGGTAATCGGCCTCTTCAGCCGCGAACGCTCCAAGCTTCACCCCGAAGTGCCCACGATCATGGAATCGGGGCTCACCGACGATGCCTACAGCGTTTCGGGCTGGTATGGGCTGTTCGCCCCCGCCAAGACTCCACCCGCCATCGTCAGCAAGATGGAAAAAACCGTGATGGAAATCATGCGCCTGCCCGAAACACAGGAAAGCTTGAGCGCGCTTGGCATGCCCTTGATAGGATCAAGCGCGCAAGAGCTGGGCCAAGCCTGGGATACGGAAATCCCAATCTATGAAAAACTGACCAAATCGGCCGGCGTCACGCTGAACTGAACGGTCGGCTGGTTCGGTGGCGGGTACAGCCCGTATCCGCCACCAAACCCATGCACTGCAAGGCAGAAGCCCGCTGGCTTAGCCGCACTTGCTCTCGCCGCAGCTCAGGCAGGTCTGGCAGCCGTCCATCATGATCATGGCCTTGGTGTGGCACTTGCTGCACAACTGCGCACCTTCCGGGTAAGTGGCGGTGCTGTCGTCGCACTCCACATCCACCTGGGCTTCGGGCTGGCGGGCCTGCACGAACTCGGCGCGCTTTTGTTCCAGGTAGGCGCGCTGGTGCTCGTCGACCTCGACCTTGATCATGCCGATTTTCTTCAGGTGCTGCTCCAGCACGTCGCCGATCTCGGCTACCAGCGACGGCATCCAGCGTCCACCGCGCTTCATGTAGCCGCCCTTGGGGTCGAACACGCTGCGCAGTTCCTCGACCAGGAAGGTGCAATCGCCGCCCTTGCGAAAGACCGCTGAAATGATCAGGGTCAGGGCCACGATCCACTGGAAATGATCCATGTTCTTCGAGTTGATGAAGATCTCGAAGGGACGGCGCGTTTCGTGGTCGCTGCCGTGGTTGAGCACGATGTCATTGATGGTGACGTACAGCGCATGCTCGGAAGTGGGCGTCTTGATCTTGTAGGTGCTGCCTTCAAGGTGCTCGGGGCGCTTGAGCTTCTCGTGCATTTCCTCCAGGGGCGCGGCGATGGCTTGCAGCTCTTTTGCCGGCTGCAGCTGGACTTCGGGCTTGGCGACTTCGTAGTCGACGATCTTGCTGTTTATCTTGATAGCCATGTGATTCTTTCCTGATTCTGCCTGTCGCGGCCGCGGCGCAAGGGCCGCGGCCGTGCCTTAGAACTTGCCGTAGTAGCCTTCCTTCAAGGCGTCGTAGAGATTGGCGGCCGTATGGGTTTCGCCGTCGTACTCGATCTCGTCGCCGCCCTTGGCTTCCACCACCGTGCCGTCATCCAGGCGGAAACGATAGGTGGTGTTGGCCAGATCCTGCTCTTTTACCAGCACGCCCTGGAAGGCTTCCGGATTGAACCGGAAGGTCGTGCAACCCTTGAGCCCCTTGCGGTAGGCGTAGCGGTAAATGTCCTTGAAATCCTCGTAGGGATAATCAGTGGGGACGTTGGCCGTTTTCGAGATCGACGAATCCACCCACTTTTGCGCGGCCGCCTGCACGTCCACATGCTCGGTCGGCTTGACGTCGTCGGCGGCAATGAAATAGTCGGGCAGGTTGCGCTCGTTCGCTTCCATGCTGGGCAGCGCGCCCGCATTGACGAAATGGCGGTAGGCCAGCAGTTCGAAGCTGAATACGTCGACCTTTTCCTTGGACTTCTTGCCTTCGCGGATCACGTTGCGGAAATAGTGATGGGCGAAGCTGGGCTCGATACCGTTGGATGCGTTGTTCGCCAGCGAAAGCGAGATCGTGCCCGTGGGCGCGATCGAGGTATGGTGGGTAAAACGCCCACCTTTTTCGGCCAGTTCGGCGATCAAGGCGGCATCCTCACCGCCCACCTGCTGCATATACCGGCTGTACTTGGCCCACAGCACGCGGCCCTTGACGCTGTCGCCCGCCTTGTAGCCGTCAGCCGCCATTTCCGGGCGCTTGGCCAGCATGGCTGCGGTCACGACGAAATCTTCGTCCATAATGGGCGCCGCGCCTTTTTCCTGCGCCAGCTGCAGCGAAGTGCGCCAACCCTGCATGGCCATTTCCCGGGATACCTGTTCGGTGAATTCCAGGGATTTCTCGTCGCCGTAACGCATGCACAGCATGGTCATGGTCGAACCCAGGCCCAAAAAGCCCATGCCGTGGCGGCGCTTGCGAAAGATTTCCTTGCGCTGCTCGGGCAGCGGCAAGCCGTTGATCTCGACCACGTTATCCAGCATGCGGGTGAAGATATCCACCACCTTGCGGTATTCGTCCCAATCAAAGCGCGCTTTGCTGGTGAAGGGATCGCGCACGAACAGCGTCAGGTTGACCGAGCCCAGCAGGCAGGCGCCGTGCGGCGGCAAAGGCTGCTCGCCGCAGGGGTTGGTCGCGCGGATTTCCTCGCAGAACCAGTTGTTGTTCATCTCGTTGACGCGGTCAATCAGGATGAAGCCCGGCTCGGCAAAATCGTAGGTCGAGCTCATGATCATGTCCCAGATCCGCCGCGCCTTGATGGTGCGAAATACCCGGCAAGCAACCATGCCATCGTCGCGGCTGATATAGCCCTCGCGCGACGACCACTCGCGCCAGATGACCTGGGCCGGATCGGCCAGGTCGACCTGGTCGGCAGCCGCTTCCTCGTGGCTCAGCGGGAATGCCAGTTGCCAATCACTATCGGCTTCCACGGCGGCCATGAAACCTTCAGTGATCAACAGCGACAGGTTGAACTGGCGCAGGCGGCCACTTTCACGCTTGGCCCGGATGAAATCCATGACATCGGGATGGCCGACGTCGAAGGTGGCCATTTGCGCGCCGCGTCGGCCACCGGCCGACGACACGGTAAAGCACATCTTGTCGTAGATATCCATGAACGACAACGGGCCCGAGGTATAGGCACCGGCGCCCGATACATAGGCGCCCCTGGGCCGCAAGGTGGAAAACTCGTAACCGATGCCGCAACCAGCCTTGAGCGTCAGGCCTGCTTCGTGCAGCTTGGCCAGGATATCGTCCATCGAGTCGCCGATGGTGGCCGACACGGTGCAGTTGATGGTCGAGGTGGCCGGCTTGTGCTCCAGGGCGCCGGCATTGGAGGTAATCCGGCCGGCGGGAATGGCCCCGTGGCGCAGCGCCCACAGGAATTGCTCGTACCATTGCTCGCGCACGCTCTCGTCTTCGACTTCGGCCAGTGCCCGCGCCACACGCTGGTAGGTGGAATCGACAACGTTGTCCACCGGCGAGCCATCCTTGGTCTTGAGCCGGTATTTTTTGTCCCAGATATCTTCCGATGCGGGCTGCATGGGGATTCTGGCAACGCTATCACGCAGACGCTGCACCTTGGCTGGCTGACTCAATTTACTCTCCTGAAAGACGCGATCGCGCGCTCGACAGCGGCACCCCGCCCCAAGGGCGTGGCGCGTGGAGCGCAGACGAAAACACTAGATATCGCGTTGCTTGACGCAAACGGCAACTACATGTGGGGAACGCTCTATTTTAGTCCATTCCCGGATCGCTTCCCGACCGGTGCCGCAGGGAACCGAGCCAATCGGGGTTGGACGAGCCCTTGGCAGCCAAAACCTGGGCGCTGGAATGCGCGCGCCATACACCGCCGCCAAAGCCCGGCTGCGGTCTGGTCCGATACCAGTACCAGCTCCCATCTTCGTCCTGCGCCGCCCAATTCCAACCCTCGGGGGCCAGCGACCAGTCCAGTTCGTACTTTTCCACTGCCATACCTTCCAAATCTGCGGGCCCTGCGCCCGGGCACACCAAAACCCGCCGCGCATCGAGACATGCGGCATTATCGGCGATTGCGGGGAGGTACGCGAGTAACGGTTGGGCGGCAGAACTGCCGCCCAACCGGAACAGATGGAAAGCCTTACACCGGCGTGAACAGAGTCACCGGCGGACCGTTCTCGCTTTCCTGGAAGCTGACTTTCACCCGCTGGCCTATATGCAGGCTGCCGATATCGGCCCCAACGATATTGGTCATCATGGTCACGCCCTCGTCCAGGGTGACATAGGCCAGCACGTAGGGCACTTCACCCTTGTTCTGGCGCACCACGCTGAAGGTGTAGATCTCACCCGTACCAGCAGCATCCTTCCACTCGGTAGCATCCGAGAAGCAGAAAGGGCACAGGCTGCGGGGATAGAAATGATTCTGGCCGCAAGACTTGCAGTGCTTGACCAGCAGACGGCCCTCACGGGCTGCGTCGAAGTACGGCTGGGACTCGACCGTTGGCACGGGAGCCGGAATGCGACGCTCACGCAAAGCTGTTGTTGACATCGCTTACTCCCTTTCCATGATCAACGTTGCACTGCCGTGTCGGGCGCCCAATTGGCCGCCGGTACCCTGCGCCAGGGCCAGCGAACAATTCGGCACCTGCACGCTGGGATGGGCTTCGCCGCGCAGTTGGCGCATGGCTTCGAGCACCTTGGTCATCCCACCCCGGTTGGAGGGGTGGTTATTGCACAGCCCACCGCCGTCGGTGTTGAATGGCAGCTTGCCGACACCGGAAATCAGATTGCCGTCGGCCACGAAACGACCGCCCTCGCCCTTGGCGCAGAAGCCCAGGTCTTCGAGCTGCATCAGCACGGTAATCGTGAAGCTGTCGTAGATCGAGGCGTAGCGGATATCCGAAGGCTTGACGCCAGCTTCGGCGAATGCCGCGGGGCCGGAGATGGCCGCAGCGGAATGCATCAGGTCGATTTTCCCGCCGTTCTGGCCCTTGGGGGCTTCACCAGCACCGATCAGCTTGACCAGGGGACGCTTGAGCGAACGTGCGATCTCCGGGCGAGCCACAATCAGAGCGCCGCCACCGTCGGACACGACGCAGCAATCCATGCGGTGCAGGGGGTCGGCAACCAGTGGCGAATTCAGCACGTCTTCCACGGTGACGACCTCACGCAGCATGGCGTGCGGGTTGTACTGGGCATGGTGCGAAGCGGCAACCTTGACCCAGGCCAACTGCTCGCTGGTGGTGCCATACTGGTGCATGTGGCGCATGGCCACCATGGCGTAGCCGCCCACCGTGGTCATGCCAAATGGCTCTTCATATGCCAGTTCGGGTGATTCGCCATTCCAGCGCACATGGCGGCCAGCGGCCGCCAGCGTGCGCGGCTTGCCAGCCAACGTAATCAACGCCACGTTGCATTTGCCGGCCGCGATGGCCTGTGCCGCATGAGCGACATGCACGAGGTAGGAAGAGCCACCCGTGTCGGTGGAATCGATGTGCCTGACATTCAAGCCCAGGTAGTCCACCATCGAAATCGGGCCCATCCCCGGGGCATCGCCAGCGCAGAAATAACCATCTACATCCGCTGCGGTCAAGCCCGCGTCTTCCAGTGCGCCTTTGGCCACTTCAGCGTGCAACTGCGGAATCGTCTTGTCCGCAGCCTTACGCGTCGGGTGCTCGTACGCCCCCACCAAATAAGCCTTGCCTTTAATTGTCATGCTGTCTCCAACTTAAGCGCAACGCGCGCCGACAGACGAAGTGTGCCAGACTTGGAAAAAGTTGACATGTAACGCCTACATAAGCACCTGCGCGCCATACTTGGTTCTAGGCGCGGCTGCGGCTGGCCCCAGGCCTACTTCTGCAGTGCCGGGGCTAAATGGCCTAGGCCACCCGACGCATATCCTTGGGCAGCGCGCCTGCGGCATACACGCTGCGAGTGGCACGGTACGGTTCAGTTGGCGCCCCCGCAATCCACCATAACGGTGGTTTAGATCGCTTGGCGAATAGGCAGCAAAACGGGCTGGCTGTTTACTACGGGCTACGTCTTGTAACCCTTGCCAGCCGAGTGCAACACCGTGCCCTCCCCTCTTCCCTTATTGCTGATCGTGTGCACCGGAAACGTGTGCCGCAGCCCCATGGGCGAGGCGCTGTTCCTGCACCACCTGCCCGGCAGCGGCATGAAAGCCCAAGTCCTTTCGCGAGGCCTGGCGGCACCGGTGGGCAGGCCCCCGCACCCCTTTGCCCTGGACACAGCGCAAGAGCACGGTGTCCCCATCGATCCGGCCAAGCGGGCAGCCGCCATCACCCTGCCGGAACTTACCGCTGCGACCGTCATTTTCGTGATGGACAGCGGCCATCGCCAGGAAATCCTGCAACGCTATCCCACCGCCAGCGGGAAAACCTTCCTGCTGGGCCAGTGGCAATCCAGCGATATCTCCGACCCCATCAACCAGCCGCGCCAGGCCTTCGAGACAGCCTGGCAAGCCATTGATGCCGGCACGCAAAGCTGGCTGGCCCATCTGCGCCAGTCCGGCCTGTTGCCAACAGGAAGCCCGCCATGACGTCCCGTCACACCAACACCATCACGCGGCCTATCAGCCGGGGCGCCATGCCAATTTCGCCACCGAACAACACCCTGCCCGTGCATCAAGAGGTATTTATGAAGTCCCTCCGCCTGTTGCGCCATGCGCGCGCCGCCATCATGACGTCCTCGACCCTGGTCGTCACGGGCTGCGCCATTGCCCCCGGCACTTACCTGGGTGCGGTTCCACCCGAAGCCAGCACCTCGACTTCGGTGGCCGAGGTCGAGGCACGCGCCGACCTGCACTCGATCACCCCCACCACGGTCGCCGCCATGATCGCGGCCAAGAAACCCGTAGCCACCAACACCGGCGACAGCGTCACCCTGACGCCGCTCAGCCCCAGCGCCGGCTACCAATACCTCATCGGTGCGCAGGACATGCTCCAGGTCACGGTCTGGAACCACCCTGAACTGAGCAACCCGGCTTCCACCGCCAATGAACTGTCGGGGCGCGTGGTCGATGCCGACGGCTACTTCTTCTTTCCCTACGCCGGACGCATCCGTGCAGCGGGGCGCACCGTGGCCGACGTGCGGCGCGAACTGACCCGAAAACTGGCCGCCTACCTGGTCGAGCCCCAGGTCGATGTCGCCGTCTCGGGCTACCGCAGCCAACGCGTCTTTGTCGTGGGCCAGGTCACCACCCCAGGGCCGGTCGCCATGACCGACGTCCCCCTCACCATCACCGACCTGATTTCCCGCTCGGGCGGCCTCACCCCCGAGGCGGACCTGCGCAATGTGCAGCTCAACCGCAACGGCAGGGTGCGCCCCGTCGACCTCTATGCCCTGTACTACCAGGGCGACATGCGCCAGAACGTGGCGCTCTCGAGCAACGACATCATCACCATTCCCGAGAACCGCTACAACAAAGTCTTCGTCATGGGCGAGGTCAGGACCCCGCAATCGCTGGTCATGCCGCGCGGGCGCATCAGCCTGTCCGAAGCCATCTCCGACGCGGGCGGCTTCGATCCGCTGTCCGCCAATACCGGCCAGGTCTATGTCATTCGCAAGGGCGCCAACGAGCGGCCCCAGATCTGGCATCTGAACGCTTCCAGCCCGGATGCCCTGGTGCTGGCCGACAGCTTTGATCTCGAGGCTCGCGACATCGTCTACGTCGATCCGGCCGCGGTTGCCCGCTGGAGCCGTGTCATCAACAACATCCTGCCGTCCGCCTCGTTCCTGGACAGCGTGAGCAACTGACAAATAACAAAGCGCCAAGCATGAGGTTTTTTGCACACACCGCGCGGGCGTCGGATAGCGACGCCCGCAATGCCATCCATCCAGCCGGGCTGACCGCGCTCGCGAACTTCGCCATGCCGGTATGAACGCAAAATCCTCCACGGCCCAGGCCGGCTATGAGGCCGACATAGCAGAGCAAACACAGGAAGCCGCCGAGCCCGCGCGCCCTCCGCCCAAAAGCCTGGCGACCGGATCGTCGATCTATCTGCTCTCGAACATACTGAATGCCGCCATTCCCTTCGCACTGCTGCCGGTACTCACGCGATACCTGACGCCGGCAGAATACGGCGAGGTAGCCATGTTCCAGACTTGGCTGGCGGCGCTGGGCGCCTTTACAGGACTCAGTGTGCATGGCGCGGCCGCCCGGAAATACTATGACACCGGCATGGACGGGCAAGAGCTCAAGCGCTTCATCGGCGCCTGCCTTCAGGTTCTGGCCTTCAGCACCCTATTCACTTTCCTGGTCGTATTCCTGCTGCGGGCCCAGCTCGCTACCTGGCTGGGCCTGAAGCCAGCGTGGGTATTGGCCGCGGTTGGCGTCTCGGCTGCCAGCTTCGTTATCCAGGTACGACTCGAGCAATGGCAGATCCGCCGACAAGCAATCTCCTACGGCATGCTGCAGATTTCGCAAAGCCTGCTGGTCATGCTGCTATCCCTGCTGCTGGTCGTCGTGCTGCTATGGGCGGCTCAAGGCCGCATCCTGGCGCATATCTGGACGGTGCTGGCTTTCATGGTGATTGCGCTGTACTTCCTGCACAAGGACAAGTTGCTCGCTTTCAACGACAAATGGTCGCGCATCAGGGAAGCCCTGGCCTTCGGCGTTCCCTTGATTCCGCATGTGGCAGGAAGCTTCCTGGTCAGCGCAGTCGACCGTTTCGTCGTCAATGCCGAACTGGGCTTGGCCCAGGCCGGCATGTATATGGTCGCCGTCCAGTTCTCCAGCGTCATGCTGCTGGTCTTCGATGCCATCAACAAAGCCTATATCCCCTGGCTGTATGAACGTCTCCAGCGCAATGTCCATGCTGAAAAGCAGCAGGTCGTTCGATACACCTATCTCTATTTCGCCGTCGTCCTGTTTATTGCCGCACTGGCTTTTCTCGTGGGGCCTTACTTCATCACCCTGATCGCCGGAGAACGGTTTTCCTCCGCCGGCGATGCCATTGGATGGCTCGCGCTCGGGCAGGCCTTTGGCGGAATGTATTACATGGTCACGAATTACATTTTCTACTCGAAACGCACCGGCCTGCTTTCGCTCTCCACCATCACTGCGGGCCTGGTCAACGTAGCGCTGCTCCTGGTGCTGATCAAACCCTTCGGCATTGTTGGGGCTGCCCAGGCATTCTGCATTGCCATGGCGATGAGGTTCCTATTGACGTGGGCCGTTGCACAACGGCGGCACCCCATGCCCTGGTTCGATTTCATGAAGACCCGCTAAGGCGGGCCCCGCCGTCCCTGTATGCCGGACCCGGCATACTCCGTAAAACGATACGGAGAAGCACCGAGCCAGCGATTCAACACTCAAGGTCGACTCGTGAAAAAAATTGTTTTTGTCGGTGGAAACTACAATCTGGCAGGGGGAACGGAGCGTGTGTCCATCCTCGTTGCCAACGGATTGGCGCAACACGGCTATCAAGTGCGCATCGTCAGTGTCTTTGGCGGAGAGCGCCCCTTCTTCGAGCTGGATCCATCGATTCGGATCAAGCATATCTTCCAGACGCCTGGCAGCATCCTGCCCAGGACGCCACTCTTGATAGCAAGGCTCAGGCGCATGCTGGAGGAAGAGCAGGCCGATGTCTTGATCAGCGTGGATTCGGTCTTGGCGCTGTTCACCGTTCCCGCCGCTATCGGCCTGGGGATCAGGCATATCTGCTGGGAACATTTCCACTTCAGGAATGATCTGGGAAAGACCAAAAGAAAACTGGCGCGCCGCCTGGCTGCCCGCTATTGCGACGACATCATCACTCTGACCGAAAAAGACAAACACTTCTGGCAGACCGGGCTGGCACTCAAGGCGAGCATTCGCGCCATTCCCAACCCCTCCCCCTTTCCCGTCCAACACCTGCATAGCCCGCCGGTTGGCGGCCAGACAGTGCTGGCGGTGGGACGGCTGGTTCCCGAGAAAGGTTTCGATCTATTGCTTGACGCCTGGACTCAAGTCGTCGCGCAAGAGCCCGGCTGGCAACTGCGGATCGTTGGTAGCGGTGCGGAAGAAGCTCGCCTGAAAAAATATTGTGTCGAGCAAAACATCACCGGCAGTGTTTCATTCGTACCCGTTACACAAGATATTGCGACGCACTACCGGGATGCCGCCATCTATTGCCTGAGTTCTCGCATCGAGGGCTTCGGAATGGTGTTGGTCGAGGCGTTGTCGTTCGGGATTCCCATCGTCGCCTTTGACTGCGAGACGGGCCCCGCCGAAATCCTGGAGGAAACAGGGTCAATACTGGCCAGGGACGGGGACGTCGACGGTCTTGCCGAGGGCCTCTTGCGCATGATCCAGGACCCGACGCGACGCCGCGCCGTCAGCCAGACGGCAAAAGCCAGGGCCCAGAGATTCCAGCCTGAATTCATCACGGCTCGCTGGGTCGATTTACTGAGCTAGCAAGCTGTGCGGTTGTACCGGCATACCGCCGATTTCATCGTAGATCCCGGACTTCTGCGCAGCCCTTTGGATTAGATCACTCGCCCCGGTTTTGCGGGGCCTCCTGTCGTTCACGACCGCACGTTCTCTCTGGGCCTGGCATCGGCGCGTCTGCCCGGCGTGCCCTATGGAGCGGGCCTCAATTCAGGGCCGGCAGTGGTTTAGATCGCTTGGCGAATAGGCAGGTAAACAGCCTAGCTGTTTACTACGGGCTACGTCTTGCAACCCTGGCTGATCGAGTGCAAATGTCCTGTCTTTTCCTGCTTATTCCTGGCTGACCATGTGCGCTCTGATGCCGACAAGAGACATGCAATGACGATGCTTCCCCCTAGTGCCGCCGCGCGGCTCGCCAGCCGATACGCCGCATCAGCTTCGACGCCGAACAACACCCTGCCCGTGCATCAAGAGGTATTCATGAAGTCACTCCATCTGTTGCGTCATGCACGCGCCGCCATCATGACGTCCTCGACCCTGGTCGTCACGGGCTGCGCCATTGCCCCCGGCACTTACCTGGGTGCGGTTCCACCCGAAGCCAGCACCTCGACTTCGGTGGCCGAGGTCGAGGCACGCGCCGACCTGCACTCGATCACCCCCACCACGGTCGCCGCCATGATCGCGGCCAAGAAACCCGTAGCCACCAACACCGGCGACAGCGTCACCCTGACGCCGCTCAGCCCCAGCGCCGGCTACCAATACCTCATCGGTGCGCAGGACATGCTCCAGGTCACGGTCTGGAACCACCCTGAACTGAGCAACCCGGCTTCCACCGCCAATGAACTGTCGGGGCGCGTGGTCGATGCCGACGGCTACTTCTTCTTTCCCTACGCCGGACGCATCCGTGCAGCGGGGCGCACCGTGGCCGACGTGCGGCGCGAACTGACCCGAAAACTGGCCGCCTACCTGGTCGAGCCCCAGGTCGATGTCGCCGTCTCGGGCTACCGCAGCCAACGCGTCTTTGTCGTGGGCCAGGTCACCACCCCAGGGCCGGTCGCCATGACCGACGTCCCCCTCACCATCACCGACCTGATTTCCCGCTCGGGCGGCCTCACCCCCGAGGCGGACCTGCGCAATGTGCAGCTCAACCGCAACGGCAGGGTGCGCCCCGTCGACCTCTATGCCCTGTACTACCAGGGCGACATGCGCCAGAACGTGGCGCTCTCGAGCAACGACATCATCACCATTCCCGAGAACCGCTACAACAAAGTCTTCGTCATGGGCGAGGTCAGGACCCCGCAATCGCTGGTCATGCCGCGCGGGCGCATCAGCCTGTCCGAAGCCATCTCCGACGCGGGCGGCTTCGATCCGCTGTCCGCCAATACCGGCCAGGTCTATGTCATTCGCAAGGGCGCCAACGAGCGGCCCCAGATCTGGCATCTGAACGCTTCCAGCCCGGATGCCCTGGTGCTGGCCGACAGCTTTGATCTCGAGGCTCGCGACATCGTCTACGTCGATCCGGCCGCGGTTGCCCGCTGGAGCCGTGTCATCAACAACATCCTGCCGTCTGCCGCATTCCTGGATGGCGTTGGCAACTAACAATAAGCGAAGCCTAATCAATGAATGCCTCTGTGTACACCGCGCGGGCGTCGGGTAGCGATTCCGGCGACGACTTCAACCTGACCGATCTGCTGGATACGCTGCTGCAACGAATCTGGCTGGTGATTGGCATCACCCTGCTCTGCCTGGGTATCGGTATCGCCTATGCCTTTCTGGCCACGCCCATCTACCGGGCGGACACCCTTATCCAGGTGGAAAACGACAAGCGCTTCTCATTGAGCAGCATCCAGGCAGCCGCCGATGCCTTCATGGGCGGCAATATTTCGGTCACGGGCGAGATCGAAATCCTGCGTTCGCGTGAAGTGTTGATGCAGGCCATCGAAGCCACACATGCCGATATCAACGTTTCCGTGGCCAATCGCTTTCCGGTGATAGGAAACTGGATGGCGCGCCGGCACCGTGGCAAGGAAGGCCTTGCGCCCCCGCTGTTCGGCTTGGACAACTATTCCTGGGGCGGGGAAGAACTCAAGCTGGCCGAGTTCGTCGTTCCCAAGGGCGCCTTTGGCCAGGCTTTCACGCTGACGGCCGATGGCAAGGGCTATCGCTTGGCCGACGCCAAAGGTAACGAGCTGGCCTCGGGCACGCTCAACGAATCGGTAACGTTCAAAGTGGCCGACGGCATCGGACGCATCGCCGTCTCGAAGCTCAAAGCCAATGCCAACACGCGCTTCACGATCTCGCGCAGCTCCCCCATTGCGGCGTATCACCAAATTCGCAACGGCCTGCTCGTGGCAGAGGCAAGCCTGGGCAGCAACATCCTGCAAGTCAGCTTCCAGCACCCCGATATGGTGTTTGCCGGCGACCTGGTCAATGCCATAGCGCGTGCCTACCTGACCCAGAACGTAGAGCGCCGCAGCGCCGAAGCCCAACAGAGCCTGGCGTTCCTGGACACCCAGTTGCCGGATATACGGCAAAGCGTCAGCAGCGCCGAAGAAGCGCTCAACGCCTACAAAACGCGCACTCAAACCCTGAGCGTGGACAACTCCGCCCAAAGCCTGCTCAGCCAGTCGGTGGATGCCGAAAGACGCCGCATAGAACTCGAGCTGCAACGCGAGGCCCTTACCCATCGCTACCGGCCCAACCACCCGTCCGTCAGGATCATTGACGAACAGTTAGCCACCACGGCGCGTGAAGCCGAGAAGCTCAACGAAATGGTAAATGTGCTGCCTCTTGCACAGCGCGATCTGCTGCGCTTGCAGCGCGACTCCGACGTCAACAGCCAGCTGTACATCGCTTTGCTGAATAATGCGCAGCAATTGCGGGTCGCCAAGGCCGGCACGGTCGGTAATGTACGGATCATCGACTTCGCCATCACCGACAGCTCCCCGGTAGCCCCCCAGAAATCCATGGTGATAGCCATCGCCGGCGTGCTGGGCCTGATGCTGGGCATTGCCGCCGCCATCGTCGCGCGCATGCTGCGCCCCACCATCCGCGACACCGAGGAAGCCGAGCGAGCCACCGGATTGTCGGTCTATGTGACCGTGCCCGAAAGCCCGCAGCAGGAAAGGCTTAATGTCAGCCGCAGCGACGATACCCGCAAGCCGTCGATGGGAGGCGTCAAGAGCCGGCTGCTTGCCGCGCTGCATCCTGACGATCCAGCGGTCGAAAGCCTACGTTCGTTGCGCACAGGCCTGGCGTTTGCCCTGATGGGATCCACCGACAAGAACATCGTCATTACGGGCGCCACCGCCGCGGTCGGAAAAAGCTTCGTTGCCGCCAACCTGAGCGTGCTGCTGGCCAGCGCCGGCAAACGCGTGCTGCTGATCGATGCCGACCTGCGCAGCCCGCGGATGGGCAGCTATTTCGGCTATAGCAGGGTGGCTGGCTTGTCCGACGTGCTGGCGGGTACCTCCAACCTTGCCGACACGCTGCGCAAGAACGCCCAAGCCGGACTGGCCCTGGATGTCTTGCCCGCGGGCCGCATCCCGCCCAACCCGGGCGAGCTACTGCTCAACGAAGGCTTTGGCATCCTGCTGCGCAGCGTGCAAGACCAGTATGACCACATTGTCCTGGATACGGCCCCAGTCCTGCCTGTGGCCGACACCCTTGCGGTGGTGCAGCACGCTTCCACTGTCTTCATCGTTGCCCGCGCCGAAAGCAGTACTGCGCGCGAGCTTCGCGAAACCGCACGCAAACTTGAAAGCGTGGGCCACAAAGCCAAGGGTCTCATTTTCAACGGCGCCAAGCGCCGCCGGCTGGCATATGGCTACGGCTATGGATACCGCCCGGCCTAGTAGCAACCGAAACCCTGGAATATCAACCTCATTGACTACACGGAACGCGACATGCTCTGTCTTGACGATGTGAAACTGGCGATTATCGGCCTGGGTTATGTGGGCTTGCCCCTGGCCGTGGAGTTTGGCAAGAAGCGTCCGGTGCTGGGCTTCGATATCAACCAAAGCCGCATCAACGCCCTGCGAGCCGGGCATGACGCCACGCTGGAGGTCGATGACGAGGAGCTTGCCGGCGCAACGCACCTGCAGTATGAAAGCGACCCCGACCGCCTGCAGGCATGCAATGTCTTTATCGTGACGGTGCCAACCCCGATAGACCAGCACAAGCGGCCGGACCTCACGCCACTGATCCGGGCCTCCGAGACGATAGGCAAGAGACTCAAGCGCGGTGACATCGTCATCTACGAATCCACCGTCTACCCCGGCGCCACCGAAGAAGAATGCGTACCCATACTGGAGAAACACTCCGGCCTGAGGTTCAACCATGACTTCTACGCCGGCTACAGCCCCGAGCGCATCAATCCCGGCGACAAGGAACACCGGGTTACCAGCATCCGCAAGGTGACGTCCGGCTCGACCCCCGAAGTGGCCGACCTGGTGGACAGCCTGTACAACGAAATCATCACCGCGGGAACGCACAAGGCCGCAAGCATCAAGATCGCCGAAGCCGCCAAGGTGATAGAAAACACGCAACGCGATCTGAACATCGCCCTGGTCAACGAGCTGGCCATTATTTTCAACCGCATGGGAATCGATACCCAGGCAGTTCTCGAGGCCGCGGGCACCAAATGGAACTTCCTGCCCTTTCGCCCGGGGCTGGTGGGTGGCCATTGCATAGGCGTAGACCCGTATTATCTGACCCACAAGGCCCAGGCCATCGGCTACCACCCCGAAATCATCCTGGCCGGGCGCCGGCTCAACGACAGCATGGGCGCCCATGTGGTGTCCCAATTGGTGAAAGCCATGACCCAGCGACGCATTCATGTGAATGGCGCACGCATCCTGGTAATGGGCCTGGCATTCAAGGAAAACTGCCCCGATATCCGCAACACCCGGGTCATCGACATCATCCGTGAACTGCAGGACTACAACGTCCAGGTCGACGTCTGCGACCCATGGGTGGCGCCGGCCGAAGCCGAGCATGAGTACGGGCTTGCGCTCGTGCGCCAGCCAGCCGCAGGGTCCTACGACGCAATCGTGCTGGCGGTTGGGCACCAGGAATTCGCCGCCCTGGGCGAAGCCAACTTGCGCCGCTTCGGCAAGAGCGAGCATGTGCTCTACGACCTGAAATATGTGCTTCCCGCCAGCGCAAGCGATCTGCGTCTTTAACGTCCTCAGAACAGGGGCCCCTGTGCAAAACTCCTATCCGCAGCTTCGCGCCGACCTCAGCCTATCCCCCAGGTATTGGCTGGTCACCGGTGTAGCAGGCTTTATTGGCTCAAACTTGCTGGAAACCCTGCTCAAGCTCGATCAGTTCGTGGTCGGCCTGGACAATTTCGCGACCGGCCACCGTCATAATCTGGACGAAGTACGGCACCTGGTCAGCGAGCAGCAATGGGCGCGCTTTCATTTCATAGAGGGCGATATCCGCCACCTGGAAGATTGCCGCAAAGCCATGTTTCATCCCGGTCGGCCCGATGCCGGCGCGCCGCAGCCCAAGCCTGTCGATCATGTACTGCACCAGGCCGCGCTGGGCTCGGTTCCCCGCTCGATCAACGACCCGATCACCACCAACAGCGTCAACATCGACGGTTTTCTGAATATGTTGGTGGCAACCCGCGATGCCGGCGTGCAGAGCTTCACCTATGCCGCCAGCAGCTCCACCTACGGAGACCACCCCGGGCTGCCGAAAGTCGAAGACGTCATCGGCCAACCCTTGTCGCCCTATGCCGTCACGAAGTACGTCAACGAGCTATATGCGAGCGTATTCGCCCGCAGCTATGGCCTGAACACCATAGGCTTGCGCTATTTCAACGTATTTGGGCAACGGCAGGACCCCGACGGGGCATATGCCGCCGTGATCCCGAAATGGACGGCGGCCATGATCAAGGGCGAAGACGTCTTCATCAACGGAGACGGCCTGACCAGCCGCGACTTCTGCTTTATCGAGAACGCGGTTCAAGCCAATCTGCTGGCGGCCACGGCCGGCAGCGAAGCACGCAACCAGGTCTACAACGTCGCCGTCAGCGATCGCACCGACCTGCGGCAGCTGTTCGAGGCGCTGAAGCAGAACCTGGGAATCCACGGCATTGCCTACACCAAAGAACCGGTCCATCGGGATTTTCGGGATGGCGATGTGCGCCATTCCCAAGCGGATATCAGCAAGGCCCAGCGGCTGCTGGCCTACGCGCCGCAGCATGATATCCACGCCGGCATCGCCCAGGCGATGCCCTGGTATATCGGCTTTCTGAAGTAAAGCCGCCGGCGTTCGCCATGTCCAAAAGGACTAATACTTTATCTCGTACCAGGCGCCCGACGGTGCCTAGTCCTGATAGCGTAGTTCTCCTGATCAATAGTCAGCAAGTTGGGTTGAAGGTCTACTTACCTTGTGCCCAAAACGGGTTGCAGGCAGTCACCGATTGACTCTCATAAATACATGACGTGCTATCCCCTACGCTTGGCTTTTCCTCGAGATCACACGCACCGGCCCTGCCCGGGCGCCGTCGCCTGGCCTTGGGGCCGGCTCATCGCCTCGCTTCAAACACATGTGGCGAAACGCATGCGGTGGACGCAAGGGCCTTGACCTGGCCTTGTCGACGCAGCCCTGCCGTCCAGGCCTTTCCCAACGCAAAACCTATCAGCTGTCTGTTTGTATGGAGCGTCGCATCAACGCGGCACCCCATGCCCTGGTTCAACTCCAAGCAAAAACACTAAGCGGGGACGCTCCTATGTTCACCAACAAAACCATCCTCGTCACTGGCGGCACCGGATCTTTCGGCAACACCTTCGTGCCGATGACGCTGGCCAGGTACAACCCGAAGAAAATCATCATCTATTCCCGCGATGAGATGAAGCAGTGGGAAATGGCCAAGCGCTTTCCGGACGAAAGACTGCGTTTTTTCATCGGCGACGTGCGCGACCGCGAACGCCTGTATCGCGCCCTGGACGGTGTTGACTATGTTGTTCATGCCGCCGCGACAAAGATCGTCCCCACCGCCGAATACAACCCCTTCGAGTGCGTGAAGACCAATATCAATGGCGCGACCAACCTGATAGACGCCTGCATCGACAAGAATGTGCGGCGGGTGGTGGCGCTGTCCACCGACAAAGCCAGCAGCCCGATCAACCTGTATGGCGCCACCAAACTGGCATCGGACAAGCTCTTCGTGGCGGGTAACTCGTACGCGGGCTCGCAAGATACCCGTTTTGCCGTGGTGCGCTACGGCAACGTGATGGGGTCGCGCGGATCGGTGATTCCCTTTTTCCTTTCCATAAAGAACAGCGGCAAAGTTCCGATCACCGACGAAAGAATGACGCGCTTCATGATTTCGCTGGAAGAAGGCGTCGAGCTCGTCTGGCACGCTTTCGAAGACATGATAGGCGGCGAGATCTATGTCAAGAAGATCCCGTCCATGAAGATCGTTGACCTGGCACGCGTGGTCGCTCCAGGCGCGGAACATCAAATCGTGGGCATTCGTCCAGGCGAAAAGCTGCATGAGCAGATGATCAGCTCGGAAGATTCCTACTACACCTATGAATACCCCGAGCACTACAAGATCCTGCCCATGCTCCACAGCTGGCATGAGTCTCCTATCCGCATCAAGGATGGCCATAAGGTGGCACCGGGCTTTGTCTACTCCAGCGACAACAATACCGAATGGATGAGCGACGAAGCCCTGCAGCGCTGGTTGAATGACAATCGCGAAAAAATCGGGAGCCTCTGAACCATGATCCCCTATGGTCGCCAGGAAATCACCCAAGCGGACATGGATGCCGTGCTGGCCGTGCTGCGCTCCGACTTTCTTACGCAGGGACCCATGGTGCCCCGCTTCGAGCAATCCGTCGCCACCCACGTTGGCGCCCGGCATGCCCTGGCGGTGAACAGCGCCACGTCCGCCCTGCACATTGCCTGCCTGGCATTGGGGCTAGGCCCGGGCGACCGCCTGTGGACCACTCCGATCACCTTCGTGGCGTCGGCCAACTGCGCCTTGTACTGCGGCGCCGAAGTGGATTTCGTCGATATCGATGCACGCACCTACAACCTGTGCCCGCAGGCGCTGGCGCACAAGCTCGAACAGGCCAAGCGCGAAAATCGATTGCCCAAGGTGGTCGTTCCCGTGCACCTATGCGGACAGCCCTGCGACATGCGGGCCATTCACGCGCTTGCACAGCAATATGGCTTTCGGATCATCGAAGATGCCTCGCACGCCATTGGCGGCAAATACCAAGGCAGCTTCATCGGCAACTGCCAATACAGCGATATCACCGTGTTCAGCTTTCATCCGGTGAAAATCGTGACCACGGCCGAAGGCGGGATGGCGCTGACCAATGATGCGGCCCTGGCCGAGCGCATGGCGCTGTTGCGCAGCCACGGCATTACGCGCGAACCGGGCCAGATGACGCACGAGGCCGATGGCCCCTGGTACTACCAGCAGATCGACCTGGGATACAACTATCGCATGACCGAACTGCAGGCCGCGCTGGGGGTCAGCCAGATGGAACGCGTCGACCGCTATGTATCCCGCCGTCACGAACTGGCGCGGCGCTATGACGACATGTTGGCTGGCTTGCCGCTGACCACGCCTTGGCAGCACCCCGACGGTTATTCCGGCCTGCACCTGTATGTGATACGCCTGCACCTGGACGAAATCCGCCATAGCCACCTCGACGTGTTCGAGTCGCTGCGGGCCCAAGGCATAGGGGTGAACCTGCACTACATCCCGGTGCACACCCAGCCTTACTACCAGCGCATGGGTTTCAAGACCGGCGACTTCCCGCAAGCCGAAGAATATTACGCGCAAGCCATCAGCTTGCCGATGTATCCGACGATGACCGATGGACAGCAGGATGAAGTCATCGCAACCCTGGGATCCACACTATGCTAGAGAAGCTCGTCCTTGGTACGGTTCAGTTCGGGATGAAATACGGCATTGCCAACCGAACAGGCAAGGTGCCTCCAGACGTGACAGCCACCATCCTGGACCTGGCCCAGAAAGGCGGCGTGAGCACACTGGACACGGCTATATCCTATGGCGATAGCGAGCAGACCCTGGGTGAAATCGGTGTCCAGGATTGGAACGTGATCACAAAGCTGCCCCGGGTGCCCGACGACTGCCCTGATGTCGTGGCCTGGGTGCACACTCAGTTGCAAGGCTCGCTGCAACGCCTGCGTACCAGCAGCGTGCAAACGCTGCTGCTGCATCAGTCCCACCAACTGAGCGGCCCCTTCGGCCGGGATCTCGTGACAGCGCTGCGCGAGGTCAAGCAAGCAGGGCTGGTGGATAACATCGGAGTCTCCATCTACGACCCCGGCGAACTCGATCGCATCGAAGTCAACGCCTTCGACATGGTGCAGGCGCCCTTCAATGTGGTGGACAGGAACCTGGCCACTTCGGGCTGGCTGCAGCGACTGCGCGACAACAATGTGCAAGTCCATATCCGATCCGCCTTCCTGCAAGGCCTGCTGCTCATGGACCGCTCGGCGCGGCCGGCCAAGTTCGCACGCTGGAATCCGCTTTGGGATGCCTGGAACGACTGGCTGCAAAGCCATCGAATCACACCCCTGCAAGCTTGCCTGCTCTATGCATTGTCCTTTGACGGGATAGACCGGGTCATCATAGGCGTAGAGACGCCGGATCAACTGCGGCAGATTCTGAGCGTCAGGGCCATGGCGCTGCCACCCCTGCCGCAAGAAATCAGCAGCACCGATATCGATCTGATCAACCCATCTCGGTGGTAGATAAATGTCTATCAAACTCGGCGTCATCGGCATGTCCAAAGGCAACGGACACCCTTATTCATGGTCCGCGATATTCAATGGCTACAGCCCGGGAAACATGCGGGACTGCGGCTTTCCGGTCATTCCACAGTACCTGGCGCAACAGAAATGGCCCGAGGCCCGGATAAGCGGCGCCAATGTCACCCATGTCTGGACGCAGACGCCCGAGCTGTCCAGGAAGATAGCCGCCGCAGCACTCATAGAACATGTCGCGCTGCACCCCACTCAACTGCTGTCCGGCGTCGATGCGGTGCTGCTCGCGCGCGATGATGCGGAGCAGCATCTTGCCTTCGCCGAACCGGTCCTGAAGGCGGGCCTGCCCATTTACATAGACAAGCCCATCGCCCTCTCGCTGCGCGGCCTGGACGCCCTGTATGGGCTCGAGCAATACCCGGGCCAGATTTTCACCTGCTCGGCCATGCGCTACAGCAGCGAACTGATGCTCTCGCCGGCAGATCGGGAAGAACTTGGCGAGCTATGCGAAATACACGCCATCACGCCCAAGAGCTGGGACAAGTATGCCGTCCATATCATCGAGCCGGTACTGCGCATGCTGCAGCCGGGCGACACACTGGCGAAAACGACAAGCGCCCAGGGGCAAGACCGGGGCGCGGCACTGTCGGCCACCTGGAAGAGCGGCGTGATCACGCGCTTTGTTGCCACCGGTGAAAACTCGACCGCACCCATTGCCATCCGTGTGATCGGCACCAAGGGATGGAAGGATCTGTTTTTTCACGATTCGTTCAACGCCTTCAAGCAGGCTTTGCAGGATTTCGTGGATGGCGTCAGATCGCAAACGGTTCAGTCGCCGCCCGCTTTCAACAGAACGGTGGTGTCCCTGATCGAAGCGGGCAGGAGCCAAGCGTGACTGCGTTTTTTTCCATCAAAGGAGGCCGTACACCATGGTAGCCGACCGTATCGCGATCATCCCGGCCAGAGGCGGGTCCAAACGCATTCCGCGCAAGAACATAGTCGATCTCTTTGACAAGCCTCTGATCGCCTGGACGATAGAAGCCGCCCTCGAGAGCAATTGCTTCAGCCAGGTCCTGGTCTCCACCGACGACGAGGAAATAGCTCAGGTCTCGCGAGAATACGGTGCGAGTGTGCCGTTTCTGCGCACCGATTTTGCCGACGACCACACCCCGGTGAGCCTGGCCACGCTTTCCTGCCTGCACCAGGCCGAAAAGCACTGGAACCGCAGCTTTCAGACCGTGGTCCAACTATTGCCCAGTTGCCCCCTGCGCACGGCACGGGACATACAGAGTGCGATCGAAACCTTCGACAGCACCGGCAGCCGCTTGCAGGTCAGCTGCTTCAAGTTTGGCTGGATGAATCCCTGGTGGGCAGCCAGGCTCGACGCCGATCGCAAGCCGACACGGCTGTTTCCCGAGTCTGCGCTCACGCGCTCTCAAGACCTCGGCACCCTGTATTGCCCGACGGGCGCCATTTGGATTGCGCAATCCGATGCACTCAAGGCCGAAAGCAGCTTCTACGGAAGCGGCCATGTATTCGAGCCTATGCCATGGACGTCATCAATAGACATCGACGACCACGAAGACCTGGAGATGGCCAAGGCGGTTTGGGTGCTGCGGCATCACGAGCGCCTGCAGAATGCGTAAGATCGCCTTTCGCGTCGACGCCTCGCTGCAGATAGGCAGCGGGCATCTCATGCGCTGCCTGACGCTGGCCGAGGCCTTGCGCGACAAGGACGCAGCCCAATGCCATTTCATCGCGCGCGCGCACCCCGGCCATCTGCTTGAACAGATCTGGGACCGGGGTTTCGAGCTTCACTCCCTGCCCCCCGGTTCGAGTGGATTCGTGCCGGACGCAAGCGATGGGCAAGCGCTGCCTGCGCATGCCGCGTGGCTGGGTTGCGATTGGCAGACCGATGCCGGGCAAACCGCATTGATCCTGGAAAGCCTGCACCCCGACTGGCTGGTGGTCGATCACTATGCACTGGACGCCCGCTGGCATGCCATGCTGGCACCGTACTACCGCCGCTTGTTTGCCATCGACGACCTGGCGGATCGCCCTTTGCTGTGCGACCTTTTACTGGACCAGACCTACGCCAGAAGCCCGGCCGACTATCAGCCGTGGCTTCCCACGGCATGCCAGGTTCTCTGCGGCTCTGAATTCGCCCTTTTGCGGCCCCAGTTCAACGCCTTGCGTGAGCAAAGCCTGGCCCGCCGCACCGCGCCGCAATTGCGGCAACTGCTGGTCACCATGGGCGGGGTGGACAAGAACAACGTCACCGGCCAGGTGCTGGATGCCATCCGGCAAAGCAAGCTTGCCCTCGGTTGCCAGGTCACTGTGGTCATGGGCATCACCGCCCCCTGGCTAGCCGAGGTTCAGGCACAGGCCGCCACGTTGCCCTGGCCCTGCCGCGTGCTGGTGAACGTCGGCAACATGGCCAGGCTGATGGCTGACAGCGATCTTTGCATCGGTGCGGCCGGCAGCACCGCCTGGGAACGCTGCACCCTGGGCGTGCCGTCCGTCATGGCCGTCACCGCCGACAACCAGAACAGCATCGCCCAGGCGCTTGATGCATCCGGCGCCGCGATTTCGCTGGGTTCCAGCGAGTCGCCACAATTCGCCGCCCGGCTGCAGGCGGCAATCGGCCACTTCGCCGATAACGCAGAGGCGCTGCGCTTGGCCAGCATTGCCGCGGCGGCGATCACCGATGGCAAAGGCACCGACATCGTGTCGGACAAACTCCTGGAGGCTGCTAGGTCGTGAGGATATCGATACTCTGCAGCTCGAGCTGCCACCCTGTGCATGCCTGGCTTGACCGCTGGGCCAAAGCCAATGAAAGCCGCCATGAAATCGAACTGGTGAACCGCAAGCAGATGCTGAGGGGCGGCGACCTGCTTCTCCTGGTTTCCTGCTCGGAAATCATTCGTCGCGAAGACAGGGAAAAGTACGGCAAGTGCCTGGTCATCCATGCCAGCGACCTGCCGAAAGGTCGTGGCTGGAGCCCGCACATCTGGCAAATACTCGCTGGAAGCCGCCGTGTCACCGTCTCGCTGCTGGAAGCCGAAGACAAGGTGGACAGTGGAGACATCTGGCACAAGCTCGAAGTGGATATCCCACGGCACTTTCTCTATGCCGACATCAACCAGGCCATCTTCGACGCCGAACTGGCCTTGATGGATTTCGCCGTGGCCAACTTCATCACGATCAAGCCGCAGCCCCAGTCGCCGGACGTCGCTCCCAGCTGGTATCCCAAGCGATCCCCGGCCGACAGCCGGCTTGATCCATCACGCACTATCGAAGAACAGTTTGATCTGATTCGCGTGTGCGACCCCGACCGTTTCCCGGCTTTTTTCGTACTTGACGGCCATACATTCAAAATCACAGTAGAGAGGCTCTGATGAACGCCTTCATTCGCATAGCCGGCCGGGAAATTGGCCCAGCTTCAACGCCGTATGTCATCGCCGAAATGTCGGCCAACCACAACGGCAATATCGAGACGGCGTTGCGCATCATCGAAGAGGCGCGCAACGCCGGCGCCGACGCGGTCAAGATCCAGACCTATACAGCCGACACCATTACGCTGAATTCCAATAAACCGGACTTCCAGATCAAGGATGGCCTGTGGGCGGGGCGCACGCTATACGAGCTCTACCAGTGGGCCCATACGCCCTGGGACTGGCACGCGACATTGTTCGCACATGCGCGCAAGCTGGGCATCACCATGTTCAGCTCGCCGTTCGATCGCACCGCGGTAGACCTTCTGGAAGACCTGGGCGCACCCGCCTACAAGATAGCCTCGTTCGAGGCCGTGGACCTGCCCCTGATCCAGTACGTGGCCTCGACCGGCAAGCCCATGATCATCTCCACCGGCATGGCGAACGACGAAGAAATCCAGGAAGCCATCGACGCCGCGCAGGCCGGTGGCTGCACCGAGCTGGCCATACTCCATTGTGTCAGCGGCTACCCTGCCCCGGCTGGCGACTACAACCTGCGCACCATCCCCGACATGATGCGCCGCTTTGGCCTGGTCACAGGCTTGTCCGACCACACCCTGGACAACACGACGGCCATCACCAGCGTGGCCCTGGGTGCCAGCATCATCGAAAAGCACTTCACCCTGGATCGCAACGGCGGCGGGCCGGACGACAGTTTCTCGCTGGAACCGGCCGGCATGGCCCAGCTTTGCCATGACAGCAAGACCGCCTGGACCGCCATGGGCAAGGTCGACTACGGCCGCAAGTCCAGCGAACAAGGCAATGTGCAGTTCCGGCGATCGCTGTATTTCGTCAAGGACCTGAAAGCCGGGGATGTCATCACCGAGGATGCCGTCAGAAGCGTCAGGCCGGGATACGGGCTCGAGCCAAAGTACCTGCGCGAGATCCTGGGATGCCGTGTAACCGAGGACATTGCAGCCATGAGCCCCGTCGCGCGATCCATCATCACCTCGCCGCTGGGGTAAGGGCTATGCATACGTCGGCCACCACCGCAGCCTACCAGGACCAGCCCGTCATCGGCACCACCCAGGCTGCCGGCAAAGCTGCCCTGTTCCTGTGCCGAACACCCCTGCAGGCCAGGATATGCCTGCGGATAATCGAACTCGAAAAGCTGGAAAAAGCCGACGTTCTTTACTTCACACAGGACGACAACGAATCCGACCGCTTATATTTTTCGCTCTTGAAGAAAGCCGCGGGCAATACGCAATACCTGTATATCACGCATCAGCGCTTTGATATCCTGAATCACCTGAAGGCATACCTGGCCACATGCAAGGTCTTCAAACGGTCGCATTACCAAACGGTGTTCCTGGCCTGCGTTGACAGCCCATACTTCAAAGCCATCCTGAAGCAGCACAAAGCCGCGCGGCTTTGCACCTTCGATGACGGAACATCCAACATCATCGAAAACTGGTACATCAGCTACCACCACGACAATGAACCTGGAAGACTGCGCTTCTATAACGCTTTGGCTGGACTGGATACGCGGGGAAAGATCAAGGCCAGGTCGGCAAGGCACTACAGCATCTACAAAGGCTTCAAGAACATCTGTCCGCCGGAAAAAACCTGCTTCCTGGAAATTTTCCCGTCGCGCGACGAACCGACGGGATCCGGTCCGGATATTTCCTTTTTCATTGGCCAGCCTTTCCATGAATACCTGAGCCCGGACAAGATGACCAGGTTGAAGCGTTTCCTGGCAAACCACAGGATGGATTTCTATGTATCCCATCCGCGGGAAGCCACGCCACTGGACACCGCCATCCCCATCCTGACAAAACATGGAGAACTGGCGGAAGTCGCGATCATGAGGGAATCCCCCCAGGGAAAACCATCGATCTATGCCAGTTTCAGTACGGTGCTATTCAACATTCCGAAAGAGAGCGCCAATAAATACTATCTGCATTTTGGTGACGATGATTCAGACCAGGAAATGCTTGAACTTGCCGTGAAAGCTGGATGCGAGGTAATAGAAATATGAAAACCGACATGAACCGCATTGCCATTTATTCTCCGAGCGAAAAACTGTGGGGAGGTGGCCAGATCTATATAGAGCAGCTATGCCAATACTGGAACGCCAGGGGCAAGCTCGCTGTTGTCGTCACGTCGGAACCGGATACATTTGACTGCCCCACCTTAGCGATGGACTCGGTTGCCTCAAAATATGACCGTCTTGCGTCTACCTTGACGCTATCGCGCAAGCTCAAGGAATACGGCATCAGAACCATAGTCCTGAACGATCTGTCAGCCCTGTGGCTCGCACCCATGTTCCGGGCCCTGGGTTTCAAGATCCTGGCCTTGCTTCATCTGCCACTGTCCAAACCGGACCATTCCGGGCAGGGTCACAGCCTGACTGAATACTATCTGCTGTGGTTGAGCAGCTTTTGCTGCCATTCGATAGTCAGCGTCAACAAGAACAATATCGATGCCCTGCCCGCACCGGTCTCTTTTGTTGGCAACTATGTTCCGGACTGGTTCTTTGGCGAACGCACCCAAGCGACGGCGCAATATGATTTCGTCATGGTCACGCGTTACTCCAAAGAAAAAAACATCGGCCTTTTCATCGAACTGCTGGCTGCCCTGGGCAAGCAGCAAGGAAGGCACTATACGGCCCTGCTGGTAGGCGATGGCCCCGAGCGGCAGGCCATCCAGGACGCGATTCTCGATCACCAACTGCAGGACAGCATCGCCTTGCAGCCTTGGGCTCACCGCCGGAATCTGCCAACGGTCTATGACCAAGGGAAGTGTTTCGTCATTTCCAGCCACCATGAAGGGTTTGCCACCACCTTGCTGGAAGCTCATGCGCGCGGCGTGCCTGCCATCGTTACCCGCAGCGCAGGCTTTTGCGGAGAGTTCGTCGAAAGCTATGGCGCGCCCACCGGTTTGGTGTTTGAGCCTGCCGATATCGCTGACCCGGCATTTCTGCAAAGCGTGGCGGATCTTGTCGGGAACCACGACGCCCATGCCCAGGCCTGCATCACCAAGGCCCGGCTCTTTTCCGAAGAGACTGTACTGGGTTCGATCACAGCCCAATTGGAAACACTTTGAGCTGTAGGCGCTCCTAGGCAAACATCATGAAAATCGCATTCGTCATCACCGGCCTGGGCATGGGCGGGGCGGAGAAAATCGTCACCAGCCTGGCCGATGCGCTGGCGGACAAGGGCCACGAGGTTCTCATCGCTTATCTCACCGGCGCCGCCATTGTCGTGCCCACCAACCCCGCCATCCGGCTGGAAAACCTGAAGGTCAATTCGGCCTGGGGCATGGCGCGCGCTTTTTTCAGCTTGCGCCGGCTGTTGCAGCGATTCCAACCCGACGTAGTACACAGCCATCTCGTGCATGCCAATATCCTGACCCGCCTGCTGCGCCCGACCCTGGCAATGCCCCGCCTGATCAGCAGTGCGCACAACACCAATGAGGAAGGCCGCGCCCGCATGTGGGCCTACCGCTACACCGACAGGCTGGCCGACATCTCGACCAACGTCAGCGATGAAGCGGTTGCAGCCTTCCTGGATCAGAAAGCGACGGGGCCGGGACGCATGCTCACTGTCCACAACGGCATATCCACCCGGGAATTCACATTCAGCCCCGCCGAGAGGGCGCGCGTGCGCGAAGAACTCGGCGTCGAGCCTAGCACCCGGCTCATCATTGCGGTCGGACGCCTTAACGAGCAGAAGGATTACCCCAACCTGCTGCAAGCCCTGGCCCGACTGGACCCCGGCCACCCGCCCATCGCCGTCGGCATTGCCGGCGACGGCCCCTTGCGGCAACAACTGCTGGCGATGACACAGGCGCTCGACCTGGCTGGCCGTGTCCGCTTTCTTGGCGTGCGGCGAGATATCCCCAGCCTGATGTCGGCGGCGGATATTTTCGTTCTGCCTTCGGCCTGGGAAGGTTTCGGCCTGGTCGTGGCCGAAGCCATGGCCTGTGAACGCGTGGTTGTCGCCACCGATTGCGGCGGCGTCAGGGAAGTGCTTGGCGATGCCGGGTTCCTTGTGCCGCCGTGCCAGCCCCTGGCCCTGGCCCTGGCCCTGGGTCAAGCGCTGCGCCTGCCGGACACCGAAATGGCCAGCCGCGGCCTGCTTGCCCGGCAACGCGTTGAAAGCTACTACTCACTGGATGCCGCGGTGGACAAGTGGCTGAACCTATATACCTGCGCGCGGCTTGCATCCTCGCGCCAGGTCCAACCCAGCTAAGCAAGGTAACTCTTATGTGCGGCCTCGTTGGCTTCTACCAGTTCTCTTCCCGCAGTGCATACCCCGGGGTGATCACCGGCATGACCAATGCCATCCGCCACCGCGGTCCGGATGATGCCGGCTACTGGATGGATGACAGTGATGGCCTGGTTCTGGGGCACCGCCGGCTGGCTATTCTGGATCTTTCCCCCGCCGGGCACCAACCCATGCGCTCATCGTGCGAGCGCTATGTCATCGCCTTCAACGGCGAGATCTATAACCATCTGGACTTGCGCAACCGCCTGGGCGCCGAAGGCCATGCGCCGCATTGGCGCGGGCATTCGGACACGGAAACCCTGCTGGCCTGCTTTGCCGCCTGGGGTATAGAACGAACCCTGAAGGCCACTGTGGGGATGTTCGCCATCGCCCTGTGGGATCGCGAACACAAGCAACTGACCCTGGCCCGTGACCGCATGGGGGAAAAACCGCTGTACTACGGCTGGCAGAATGATGTCTTGCTGTTCGGCTCTGAACTCAAAGCGCTCAAGGCACATCCCTCGTTCGAAGGCCAGGTGGATCGCAATGCCCTGACCTTACTGCTGCGGCATAACTGCATCCCTGCGCCCTACAGCATCTACCAAGGCATCGCCAAACTGATGCCCGGCCATTACCTGACGATTTCGTTGCGCGACGCCAACGCACCGCGGGACATGAAGTCGACCGCGTACTGGAGCCTGAACGAAACCGTGGAGCAAGGCCTGGCCCATCCTTTTTCCGGCACGCCCAAGGAAGCCATCGATCTGCTGCAGGCGCAACTTTCCAGCAGCATTTCGGCGCAGATGCTGGCCGATGTGCCGCTGGGCGCATTCCTGAGCGGCGGCATCGACAGCAGCACCATCGTTGCCCTGATGCAAACGCAGAGCCGTCAACGGGTACGTACATTCACCATCGGCTTTGACGAGGGTGGTTACGACGAGGCGGTTCATGCCAAGGCTGTGGCACAGCACCTGGACACTGACCATACCGAACTCTATGTTCGTCCGGCGGACGCCCTGGCGGTCATTCCTCTCTTGCCTTCCATGTATTGCGAACCCTTCAGCGATAGTTCGCAAATCCCCACCTTTCTGGTCAGCCAGCTGGCTCGCCAGCACGTTACGGTGGCACTGAGCGGAGACGCTGGCGACGAGCTGTTCGGAGGCTACAACCGCTACCTTGGCGCACGCAAATTCTGGGGCCAGATGCAGCGCCTGCCGGGCTTCACCCGCCAGGCGGCTGCCGGCGTCCTGCGAGCCGTATCGCCCGCCACCTGGGACAGATTGTTCGGCTTGGCCATGCCGCTGCTGCCCAAGAGCCTGCATCTGGCCACTCCTGGCGACAAGGCGCAGAAGCTGGCCAACGTGTTGGCCCTGACCGACAGCCACGCTTTCTTTCATCAGCTCACCAGCCACTGGAAGGATCCCGCCAGCATCGTCATAGACGGCAGCGAACCCCCTACCCTGCTGACAACGCCATCCGCCTGGCCACAAACCGACTGCTTCGAGCATGCGATGATGGCCATGGATGCCCAGACCTACATGACCGACGATATCCTGGTGAAAGTGGATCGTGCGGCCATGGCCTGTGGACTGGAGACCCGTGTTCCCATGCTGGACCACCATATCGTGGAACTGGCATGGCGCATGCCTTTGTCCCTGAAAATTCGTAATGGACAGGGCAAATGGCTGTTGCGCCAGGTACTGCACCGCCACGTACCCAAGGAACTCATCGAACGCCCGAAACAGGGCTTTGGGATCCCTCTGGACAGCTGGCTGCGCGGACCCCTGCATGAATGGGCCGAGGAATTGCTCGATGAAGCGCGCTTACGCCGGGAGGGCTATTTCCGCCCCGAGCCCGTGCGCCAGATGTGGGCCGAGCACTGCAGCGGGCGCCGCAACTGGCAGCATCACCTCTGGAATGTCCTGATGTTCCAGGCCTGGTTGGAAAAGCAATAAGCCCGCGGGCTTGCGCCTGAGCGGCAAGCCCGCCTTGGCCACCGCACCTATCCGCATGCCCTTATCGCCCAGCGGCCGCAACGCGGCCCCCGGGTTGTGTGCCGTTCAATCCCCTTCAAAGCGGACTCGCACCCTGTGGCGGCTCAACACGCCATCCATCGCCAGGGGCATCATGCCGTTGGCTGGCGAAAGTAGGCGCTGCGACGGCCTGGACATGCGTGGCCGGCACTCGTCGGACCTCGCGCGCCGCGGACAACAGCAAATAGATCAGGACAGGCGTGAACATCCACTTCTGCCGCACCGAGATTCCCATGTTGGCCGTGGTCAGGGCCAGGATCAACCAGGAAGAAAACGCGTAAGCCAGTAGAAACGGCCGGTTCTCTGGCCGGTCTTTGCCGCCAGAGCCGAATATCCGGCGCCCACCCACCACGAACAGGATAAGCAACAACACGTTGTCAAAGGATGCGGCCAGGGAAAACAGGCTATGCGCCTCGAAAGGCAGGGGCCGGAAAAGATAGGTGAAAAGCTGCATGGGTGGACTCATGGCTGCAATGTCTATGCCGCCCCCGCCTTCCTGGTTGTATGCCTGGCGCTGCTCGATATATGCCATCACATCGCCCGAGTTCGATGCGTTCCCCAAGCCCACATAGGTAATGGCAAACGGCAGCATCACCGCCGCCCCCGCAATCGCCACGGTGCCCAGGGTTGCCCGCTGCAGCAGCGATATCCGAGGATTGAAAATCGTGGAAAAGACGAAGGCCAGCACCATCAGGGCTGCCATGTGCGGACGCACCAGCAACATCACCACAATTGCAAAAATCAACAGCAGGGTACGTTTCCTGAAATCGAGCGCAGCCCACAAGGCCAAGCCTGTTGCCATGAAGGACAGCGCATCCTTGCCGATAGCCGCCGACCAGAAGCTGACTGAAGGCAACAAGAGAATAAGAAATCCCAAGCGGCGCATCAGTCTGCTTTTATTCTCGGTGGCAACCCTGAGTGCCCCGCAGAACGCCAGCAAACCGATAAATCCGAAAATGTTGAACACCAGGAATACGCCCATATAGGACATGCCCAGGTGAACCGAGAAAATAGAGGTGAACCACTGAACGAAAACCGTGCCGGGCTCGAATGCCGCCCGAAAACCCAGTGAAGAATGAAAATAGCCCAAGGCATCGCTGACGTTCTTGATGGAGAAATCCATATAGAACAGGCAAAAAGCCGTGTGCCATGCGTAAAGAAATAAAGCGCGGCTTGCGGGCACCTGAAAATAGCGCGCCATCGCGGGGGTAAACGCAGCAGCCAGAAGAAACACGATCGCCGCGCTTACGATGTGCCATGCCGATGTTGCCAGATCCATGAGCTACTACCTCTGTGTCCAGCGTGTCAGGAAACGTCAGCCTCGACGCCTTGCAAGGCGGCAATGGCAAGCACCTCATCCAGCGTCTCGCAGGTTTTCTGGATTTCGGCGGCAGTCAACGTGGGATGCACCAGGAAGGTCAGGCTGGTTTCGCCAAGTTCGCGAGCCACAGGCAGCGGCTGCGCCGGCCGCGAGCTGGTGCCATCGAAGGCTTTCTCTAGGTAAATTTCCGAGCACGAACCCTGCAGGCAGGGCACACCCCGGGCGGTGATCGCATCGATCACACGATCGCGCGTCCATCCTTCGGCCAGTTTATCGGGCTGCAGGAACAGGCACAGCTTGTACGCCGCATGCTCGACATCCGATCCGGGCATGGGTGCGCGCACCATCTCGTGCCGGCGCGCCACATCGATGATCTGCTGTGCGTTGTGCTGCCGCGCCCGGGTCCAATCCGGCATGCGCTTGAGCTGTATGCGGCCGATAGCCGCCTGCACTTCTATCATGCGCCAGTTGGTGCCGAACGATTCGTGCACCCAGCGAAACCCTGGCGGATGCTGGCGCTCGTAGACGGCTTCCCAGGATTTGCCATGGTCTTTATAGGACCACATCGCGCTCCAGAGCGCAGCATCGTTGGTGGTGACCATGCCGCCTTCGCCACCGGTGCTCATGATCTTGTCCTGGCAGAACGACCATGCCCCGATATGGCCCAGGCTGCCCACGGCCCTGCCCTTGTATCTTGCGCCATGCGCCTGGGCGCAGTCCTCTATCACATACAGCCCATGCTGCTGCGCCAGCGCCATGATCGGGTCCATGTCGCAGGGCCAACCGGCCAGGTGCACGCAGACAATGGCTTTCGTCGCGGGAGTGAGCACCGCCGCGATGGTATCGGCGGTGATGTTCTGGCTATCACGATCCACATCGGCAAACACCGGCCGGGCGCCTGCATTGACAATGGCGGATGCCGACGCGATGAAAGTGCGCGACGTGACGATAACGTCGTCGCCTGGCCCGATACCCAGGGCCTTCAGGGCCAGATCCAGGGCCAGCGTGCCATTGGCCAACGCCACAGCATGCCGGGTACCGCACCAATCGGCGAACTCGCGCTCGAACTGGCGACACTCGTTACCCGTCCAGTAGTTCACTTTGTTCGAGAGCAACACGCCACGGATGGCGTCGGCCTCTTCTTCGGTAAAGCAGGGCCATGGCGAAAATCCGCTATTCAACATGTTTTTTCCTGTCAAGTATCCGCGCCGGCACGCCAACCAGCGTGACGTCGCCTGGGAATGAACGAACAACCGCAGCACCGGCTCCGACGATGGTGTTGGCGCCAAGCTGCAGGTATTGCCTGATGCTGGCGCCTATCCCTATCCAGCTGGCTGCGCCCACCTGCACGCCACCGCCCAGATGCGCCCCGGGGCTGATATGAACACCATCGGCCAAGTTGCAATCATGGTCGACGGTAGCGGCGGTATTGATGATGCAGGCCTTGCCGATACTGGCGCCCGGGTTCACCACCGCCGTGGCGAATATCACCGTGCCGGCGCCCACGCTGGCATGCTGGCTGACGACGGCGGCAGGGTGTATGACCGTTGCCAGCGTGGCCCCCGCCGCGCGCAGGCGGCGGGCGCAAGCCAGCCTGACGTCGTTTGCGCCTATGGCCACGGCAACGCCGTCGAACTCGCGCACCCGGTCGAGCAATTGCGCCTCGTCACCCACTACCGCCCAAGGGCCGTTGTGGGTCTGGCCAGGCCAGTCCTGGTCGAAAAAAACGATTTCATGCCACTGCCCGCCGGCTTGCGCGGCGTCTGCCACGACCTTGCCATGGCCGCCGGCACCCAGGATAGCCAGTGTGCTCATGGTTGCGAGCCCTTGAATTTCTCCATCGTGGCCTGGCCGTCGGCGCTGATGCCGTCGCGTACCAGCACTTTTTTCACCGTCAACCACAGGATGCGGATGTCCAGCCAGAACGAGCAATGGTCGACATACCAGACATCCATTTCGAACTTGCTGGACCAGGGCAGCGAATTCCTGCCATTGACCTGGGCCCAGCCCGTGATGCCCGGCCGTAGCTCATGCCGGCGAAACTGGGTGGCGCTGTATAGCGGCAGGTATTCCATCAACAAGGGGCGCGGCCCGACCAGGCTCATTTCACCTTTCAGGACGTTCCAGAGTTCGGGCAGTTCGTCCAGGCTGGTGCTGCGCAGGAACAGCCCGAAGCGGGTCAGGCGCTCGCTATCGGGCAAGGGCTTGCCCGCCGCATCGACGGCATCGCGCATGGTGCGAAACTTGATCATTCTGAAAGGCTTGCCATGCAGGCCCGGCCGCTCTTGCGTGAACAGCACCGGGCTGCCCATGTGCCGCCTGACCTGCCATGCCAGCAACGCCAGGACCGGCGCCAGCGCCGCGAGCGCCAAGGCAGAGCAAACCACATCGAAAAGACGCTTCATGCGGGGATCCCCATCGATTGCAACATGACTGCATTGACCTTGTTCACGTCATACTTTTCTTCCGCAAGCCGACGCGAAGCCGCACCCATGCTGGGTATCAAGTCCGGCTCGCGGATAAAGCGCAACATGGCCTGGGCCAGTTCGTCAACGGCTTTTACCGGAACCAGCAGGCCATTGACGCCATGCACGACGGTTTCGCGGCAACCCGGGGCATCGGTGGTAATGATGGCGCGGCCCATGGCCATGGCTTCCAGAACCGTACGAGGCGTGCCTTCACGATACGAAGGCAGGACATACACACTGGCCTGGGCGATGGCCGGACGTACATCGCTCAAGCGCCCCAGGTATTCCAGCGTGCCCTCGCCCACCCAGGTATCGAGTTCCTGCGCGGAAATGGCGCTGGGGTTCTCGTCTATCCAGCCGACCAGGGCAAAGCTGGCTTCTGGATGCAGGGCCCGAACCTGTTTGGCCGCAGCCGCATATTCACGTATGCCCTTCTCACCCAGCAAGCGGGCAATCAGCAGGAAGCGGGGATGGCTCGCCGGCATGGCCGCCACCGAGTAGCTGCCGACGTCCACGCCAGAACCATTGACTATCTGTGACGGTGTACCGCGCTGCAAAATCGACCGCGACCGGAACAAGGCCTCATCGTCCGGATTCTGGAAGAACACCTTCCTGGCATTCTTGAGCGCGGCACCATAAAGGCGCTGAACCAGCCGGCGCAGCAAACCGCCGGACGTCTCGTTCAGGAAGGCGTGGCCCAGGCCGGTGATCAAGGCATAGAAGCGCGGCACGCCTGCCAGCCTCGCGGCAAATGCCCCATAGATGACCGGCTTGATGGTATAGCCCAACACGACGTCTGGCCTAATGGCTTTCATCAGCTGGCGCAGCGCCAGCATGGTGGCCACGTCGGCCAGCGGGTTGGTGCCCGCGCGGCTCAGGGGAATATTGTGCGGAACAACGCCCATGAGCGTCAGGGTCGTGTGCGGCTCGGAACCCGGCACCAGCCCAGGGGCGCTTACATGCACCGTGCAGCCGCTGGCCATGAGCGCACGGATCAGCGGTCCGCGAAATGCCAGTATCGATTCGGCAAAACCTGCGATAAGAAGGAATTTCATTCGAAGGCCTCGCGCAGGTCGCGGCGCGGCGTTTGCAGCACGGGCAGGCTCGGAGCCGGATCCGTCATAGGCCGCACCTCGACCTTGGAGGGACGTGCGCTCAGTGCCGAGTACGGCGCATACTCGGTCACCAGATTCTGCAAAGCCATGCGCATGCGCAACTCGTCGGCCGAAGCGCAAGCCGCGAACAAATGCTCCAGCCGGGGCATCAGGTCTCGCCACGCAAAGAACTGTTCATGCGAACACATGATGCGCGGGTGTTCGCTCTCGATGACCTCGTCCCCGATCAGCAGCTCTTCATACAATTTTTCCCCGGGTCGCATGCCTACCACCTTGATCTCGATGTCGCCCTCCGGGAAATGATCGGACTTTTCCGCCAGGCCCGACATTTCTATCATCGTGCGCGCAAGATCGACGATACGCACCGGCTTGCCCATATCGAGCACAAACACATCGCCCCCCAAGGACATGGCGCCGGCCTGTATCACCAGTTGCGCCGCCTCCGGAATCAGCATGAAGTAGCGCGTGACATCGCGATGGGTAATGGTGATCGGCCCGCCCTGCCGGATTTGTTCCTGGAACAAGGGCACGACCGAACCCGAAGAGCCAAGCACGTTGCCGAACCGCACCATGCTGAAATTGGTGATGTGGTCGGACTGTGCCGCATACGCCTGGAAAATGAGCTCGGCGCAGCGCTTGGTGGCACCCATGACGTTGGTGGGCCGCACGGCCTTGTCGGTGGAAACCAGCACACACGTTTCAACCTGGTGCCTGGCAGCGGCCTGGGCTACCGTCAAGGTTCCGCTGATGTTGTTGCGTATGCCTTCAACCATATTGGCCTCTACCATGGGCACATGCTTGTAGGCGGCGGCATGATAGATGGTGTCGGTACGATGGCAATTGATGACCTGGCTCAACAAGGCGGAATCGCAAACCGAGCCCAGGCACGATGACACCGAGCTTCCCGGAAAACGTACCTGCAGTTCATGTTCGATGGCGTACAGGGCATATTCCGAATGGTCGAAAAGAACCAGATGAGCGGGATCCTGCGACAGTATCTGCCGGCACAGTTCGCTGCCGATCGAGCCGCCGGCTCCGGTAACCAGTACGGATTTTCCGGCGATGCACTTGGCAAAAAGGTGGCTGTGCGGCGGAACCGGCTGGCGGCCCAGCAGGTCTTCCAGCTTGATTTCGCGTATGGATTGCTCCGATATCTTCCCGGCCACCAGCTCGGTCAAGCTGGGCAGCGTTTTGACGACAACGCCCAGACCTTTGAGTTGCGCCACCACCCTGCGGCAGGTTTCGGGTGAAACCGAGGGAATCGCGATGATGACCTGTTCGATGCTCATCGCCAGCACCGTGTGCTGCAAGGTGCTGCCACCGTGCACCGTCAGGCCCGCCACCTGCTTTTCCTCGAGATTGCTGTCATCGTCGAAGAAGCAAACCGGCGTGTAGGCCTGGCTGGAGCGCAAAGCGTTGACCAACTGGAACCCTGCTTCTCCCGCGCCGAAGATGGCTACCCGCGGCGCACTGCCGGCACGCGTGCTTCGCGGGCCACGCAAGATGCTGCGCGCGCCGAACCGGGATATCACGACATAGGCGAATGCAATGAACCAGTAGATCAGCAGGCTGGAGCGCGACAACGACGTGCCGGTGAACAGCTCTGTCAGGACAGCGGTGGCCAGCACCAGCGCGGTCAGCCCCAGGCCTATGATCTTGATCATGGAAAGGTCGATGAACCTGACCACATTGCGATAGAGCCCGCAGGCGTAGAAGACCGGGATGGAGATCAAGGCCATGATGAGAGGGCCGCCGACACCATATTGCTGAAGCAAGGTGCCATCACCCAGCCTGAGGTAAAACGCGCCGATCAGGATGACGGGCAACACGACAAGGTCGGACAGCACCATGATGGCAATTTTTTGCCGCCGCGATAGCGCCAGAACAAACCTACGCAGCTTCGCCAGCATGATGAATCTCCTCTTCCAGCAGCCCGACATCATTTTTTTCATTTGCCTGATTGCTGTAGATCGGACGACGTTTACAGACAAAGTGGCAGGACTCAATCCTAAGGTAGCGATTGGTTTCAGAAAATTCATCAAATGTTGGATTGACAGCCTAGTCACATAGTGGGGAGACGTATAACGTATGAATTGATGTCGTTTTGATGAATGGAAATCATTGCTAGACAAGCATTCAAAACACCACGTCTCACCCACATACCATAAATCGTTTATTTTCTTATTAATCAATAACTTAAAAAGAAAATTAGAAGAAATATCCAGGCTTCCACGACCATCGAAACACAGCGCAAGCGGCTGGCATGGGATAGGAAAACCCAATGATCCGCCTTCAATCCCGACATCAAAAAGATGTACGCCAGGACTACTCCACTTCGCTCAATGGCTTAGTTTTCTTTTAAATAGCTCATCAGAAGTTTCAATCAAACCGTTCTCTATCAGCGGCCCGAGGATCTTCACCAGCGTCGCCAGCGGTTGACCGATGATTTCCGCAATGTCCAGCAAACTGCGCTGGCCGTCGCAGTATGAAATCAGGCTCATCATGACCCTCACCTGCCGGCCCGTATCCTTGGTGCTCAAGGTGGGATAGAGCCCGCGCTTGCCCAATTGAGGCTCGCACAGGACCGTGGTCTTGAGGCGAACATCGTTTTCCAACACCTCGATGGCCTGGCGCAGCGCATTGAATCCGCCCTGCAGGCCACTGGGCGTGACAACGTTGGCAAGGTCGTCCAGCGACGTGTGATATTCCGGATATTCCCCATATTTGCTGCGCATGATGGTTGCTACCGGAAGGTCAACCCCGGGGGAGCAATACTGGCGTTCATCGCTGCCGTTATTCAACCAGGTGTAGCGCTTGAAGCCCGGGTCGATATGCGCCAGCACATGCAGGGCAGCCCTGTCCGCCAGGGTGTATCCGGACCGTGAAGGCAGGTAGGAATAGCAGCGATCGTCGCCGATGCAGGTGATATTGAAGCCGGCGACGACATGGCTTTTCAGATGGGCCAGATTGCGGCTCAGATAGACGATCGATCCGATGGTCTCGGGGATGAATACGATACGGTAGGTATAGCGGCGCTCTGGCAATGACATCAGCCAACGGGCCAGGGCCGTCGTGACCACCGGGCCGGAGAGCTCATTGTTGGCCATGGACGGATGGCATACGTAGGTCGACAGGAGAACTTCGCTTTCCGATTGCCCGGGGATAAGCAACTCGGCGTAATTCAGCACGCCAGGCTTCAACTCGGAGTCGATCACAGCCCGATAACGCCCCGGGGGTAGTTGCTGGCGCTGAATGTGTGTCAGGCAGAACCCCCAACGCCGGGCATAGTACGACGTCATATAGGGAATCGCGTCGGGCTGCTCGGGCAGCGAATACAGGTGGCGGTCGAGCTCTTGCAGATCCAGCCATTGGTCTACCGGTTCCGAATACCCCACCACATGCAGGTTATGCGCCTTGAAATCCACGATGCGCCTGCCGGACTCGTCGGCGATATAGGCATCGCGGATGGTCCACTCGTCAGGTACGACCCAGTCAAAAGCCTGTGTGCCGGAAGGCACCTCGTGTATCGTCAATCCGGGCAGGAGCCGGCCCAGATGGGCCAGGGTTTCGCGAACGCCAGGGCCGGTAATGCTGCGGCAGATCGGGAATAGTTCCTGAGCCAGGCCGTGGCAAAAGGCGCCGACCTCCTCGTCGACATGGGCTTGCATGAGAGATGTGTCAGTGGGTGTCATCCGGGTGCCCTTGGTAGCTTGCTGGATTGCCGCCATGCCCCGAGCCGGCTGGCGTTCAAGGCATATCGCGCTCGCCGATCATAAGTGGCACGCAAGGTCCGGGTAATACACCAAACATTGGATTGACATGGGCACATGACAAGCCGGCGCCACCCAGGTAGCCAAATGCTCTAACCCAGGGATTAGGTCATGCTTGCCTGACAAAATCCTTGCGCGGCGTGCCGGCCCATCGTATTGTGGACACGTCGAACCTGTAACGATGCGGGAGAGAGCAAGGCGAATCCGGCCTTGCCGCCGACGGAGCAACGACCCCGGAAACTCTCAGGCAAAAGGACTGCATCGTTCAGACAATCTGGAGAGAGATGCGGTAAGCGCATCCACCGAAGGGGAACCGGATTTTTCCGGTGAAGCTCTCAGGTACCAGGACAGATGGGGTGTTGTAGCCATATGGCTGCAACCACCTTTTGCTGTCCAGATGCCATGTCTCATATCCTGGTAATTGGCGCCGGCATCACCGGCGTTACCACTGCCTATGCCCTGAACCGCGCGGGCTATCGCGTAACGGTCATCGACCGCCACCGCTACCCCGCCATGGAAACCTCGTTTGCCAACGGTGGGCAGTTGTCCGCCAGCAATGCCGAGGTATGGAATAGTGCCGCCACCGTGCTCAAAGGCCTGCGCTGGATGTTCCGGCGGGATGCGCCGCTGCTCTTCAACCCCCTGCCCAGCTGGCACAAGTATTCGTGGGTCGGCGAATTCATAGGCCAGATCCGCGGCTACCGGGCCCATACCATCGAAACAACCCGACTGGCCATCGCGGCTCGCCAGCACCTGTTCAGCATCGCCGAACGCGAAGGCATACAGTTCGATCTGGAACGCCGGGGCATTCTGCACTTGTACTACGACAAACCCAGCTTTGACGCCGCCGCCAAAGCCAATATGCTGCTACTGGAGGGCGGGCTCGAGCGCTATGCGGTGACGCCGGCCGAAATGCGCCGGATCGAGCCGGCACTGGGCGATTCAAGATACTACGGCGGTTTTTTTACGCCCTCCGATTCCACCGGCGATATTCACAAATTCACCTGCGGCCTGGCCAATGCCTGCGAGCGCCATGGCGTGAACTTCATCCTGGACAAGGCCGTAAGCGCCATACGCAAGCACGACAAGCAGTTCGAAATCAGCTGGTTGACCCAGGAAGGCCAGGAAGGTTCTGCGCCTGTCGAACACGGCGTGACCACGGCCGATGGCGTGGTCATCTGCGCCGGCGTGGCCAGTCGCAAGTTCGCCGCCATGCTGGGAGATCGCATCAACATCTACCCGGTCAAGGGCTACTCGATCAGCGTTTACCTTGACGATGAAGCCAGCCGGAACGACACCCCCATGGTCAGCCTTCTCGACGAGTCGGCAAAAATCGTCACCAGCCGACTGGGACGCGACCGCCTGCGCGTTGCCGGCACGGCGGAGTTCAATGGCGAGAACAGGGATATTCGGGCCGACAGGATCAAGCCCCTGGTGGACTGGACCAGGCGGCTTTTTCCGGATGTGGATACCCATCGGGTCGTACCATGGGCAGGCCTTAGGCCCATGACGCCCAGCATGCTGCCCAATGTCGGGGCGGGCAAGATGCAGGGGGTTTTCTACAATACCGGGCACGGCCACCTGGGTTGGACCCTATCGTGCGCTACCGCCGAGATGGTGTGTGCGGCGGTTCAGTCCGGTCTGGCTCCCGAATCTGGCATTGTGGGCAGCAAGCCGCCGCCGACTGCCGTCAGCCCCAGGCCTCTACGATCTCGCAGCCATATTTGATTGCGATATCAATAGCCTCTGCGGGGCTGTAGGCAATGCCCCCGGTGGCGAAGAATGGCACCATGTAATCATCGCCCTCGTCCTGCACGGCGTTGGCCTGCACGACGCGTATGGTGGCGGTAAAGAATGGGCTGGCCTGCTCGTCGGACGCTTCTGGGGTTACCCGGTTCAGGTTCGCGATGAGCCTGTACCCCTTGTAAACATAGTTGTTCTGCCGCATTTGATACCTCCGACAAGCAGCATAACCCATGCGCTGCCGCAGGAGCTCAAGCGGCCGGCACTAAGGCTGGTTCTTTGCCTTCCAGCTGCGCACCGCTTCAAGCGTATTTTTTACATGCAGTTCGGGGTCCATGCTGCTGTATTCGTAAATGATCTGGCCTGCCGGCGAGATTACATACGAAATACGATTGGCCTGCCCCGGCCTGCTGGCCAGTTCGGCATCGTAGGCACGGATGATCTTGGCATCGGTATCGGCGCCAACCGCAAATTTATTGCCGCAAGCACTTACCGAGAATTTTTTCAGCGTATCGATGTCGTCGTGCGAAATACCGATGACGCTGGCCCCCATGGCCTTATAGTCGTCGATAGCTTCCGCGAAACTATGAGCCTCCAGTGTGCATCCCTGGGTAAACGCCGCTGGGTAGAAATACAGCACCACCGGCCCGCTGGCCCGGGCCTGGGCCATGGAAAATGCAAACTCCTGGCCTGCCAGCGCGGCCCTGGTAGTGAAGTCCGGTGCCGCGTCGCCCACGTCCAGGGCTGCCAGTGCACAAGGAGACGCCAGCGCGGCAACCAGACATCCTGTCACGACCAATGATTTCATGATGGTATTCCTTGAATGGGCTCAATCAGGCCATTATGCCGGCATGATCCATCGGCCTGACCGGTTTTAACGTTTCGGTGGGAGCTGTATCCGCTGATCCCAGCGGCCGTCATCGTTGCTCAGGTTCCTGAAATTCTCGTCCGCCCGGTCGCGGGCCTGATCGCGCCGGGTTTGCTGATGCCGCTCGGTCTGCTCCCGGCGTCTCTCGTTCTGTTCGCGACGCTGCTCCGCCGCACGCTCGCGCTGACCGGCCTCGCGTTCGTGTCGGCTCTCTGCCTGCCGTTGGCGTTCGGCGTCGTTCCGGCGCTCGCGCTCGCGTTCCCGGTTACGGTCACGCTCTCGTTCCCGCTGGCGTTCTCGCTCTTGCGCCCGCTCCCGGTCACGACGATAGTCGTAACGGTCGCCATCCCAGCGGCGGTCGTTATCCCAGCCTCGCGCGCTTCTATCGTAAAGATCGTAAGACTTGCTGTTCCTGCCGCTGTCGTAATAGCCGTCGTCGTAGGCCACACAGCCGCCGAGTATCCCTAACGCTAAAACGGCTATGGATATCAGCCTGAACTTCCTCATACCTGCCTCCAACATCAACGCTCCCAATGTAATCTTTCTCTGGACAGATAACAGTAACTATTCCCACCAGGTTGCAGGCACGCGTCTGGCTCGCATCGCGCCAGGCTCCGGGCGATACGCGGCGGCTCAGTCCTCGCGGGGATCCAGATGCGGGAACAAAATGTCGGTAAATCCGAATTTCGTGAAATCCTGAATCCGGGATGGGTATAAGCGACCAATGAGATGATCGCATTCATGCTGTACCACCCGGGCATGAAAACCCTCGGCAATGCGGTCTATGGGTTTGCCGGCCAGATCCTGGCCAACGTACCGGATACGCGTGTAGCGTGGCACCGACCCCCGCAAACCGGGCACTGATAGACAGCCTTCCCAGCCTTCTTCCATGTCGTCGGACAAGGGGGTGATTACCGGATTGAGCAAAATCGTTTGTGGCACCGCCGGCGCCTCGGGGTAACGATCACTCTGCTCGAATCCGAAAATCACCAATTGCAGATCGACGCCGATCTGCGGTGCAGCCAGGCCCACGCCCCCGGCATGCCGCATGGTGTCGAACATGTCGTCGACCAGACGGTGCAAGACCGGCGTATCGAATTCGCGCACGGCTTGTGCAACTTGCAAAAGATGGGGGTCGCCCATCCTGAGGATTTCACGGATCATCAAAAGCTCTTCAAACGGCGCGCCCGGACATGGGCGGGAAAGCCTGCCAGATTAAGGCGAAAAACCAGAAACCGCCAGCAATCGGGTCTAATCCCGTACTTCATGCAAACAGCGAGATTCGAATGCAGTTATCAGAGCAATGGGTGTTGGTCACCGGTGGTGCGCGCGGCCTGGGTGCCGCCATTGCACGCGCCCTGCACCAGCAAGGTGCGGGCGTTGTCATCAACTACCGTAAAAGTGCCGACCAGGCACATGCCCTGGCAGAGGAGCTGGGCCCCAAGGCCATCGCCATCCAGGCCGATGTTACCGACCAGGCACAGGTAAGCCGGATGTTCGCGTCAGCGCTGCAACAGACAGGCAAGCCGGTGCTGTCGATCGTGAACAATGCCTTGGCGGACTTCCAGTTCGACGGCGACGCCCGCCCCAGGATCGACAACATAGACTGGGGCCGCTTCCAGCAGCAATTCGACGGCGCAGTCAAAGGCGCACTCAACACCATGCAGGCCGCTGCTCCGGCCATGAAGCAGCATGGCTTTGGCCGCATCGTGAACATCGGAACCAACCTGTTCCAGAATCCTGTCGTGCCCTATCACGACTACACTGCGGCCAAGGCGGCCCTGCTTGCCTTGACGCGCACCGCCGCGAACGACCTGGGGCCTGACGGCATCACCGCCAACATGGTATCGGGCGGCCTGTTGCGCACCACGGATGCCAGTTCCGCCACGCCCGAAGCGGTGTTCGAGATCATCGCCAACCTGACCCCGCTGCGCCGGGTGACCACGCCCGCCGAGTTTGCCGACGCGGTACTGTTCTTTTTGTCGCCCTGGGCACGCGCCGTTACCGGCCAGAACCTGGTGGTCGACGGCGGACTGGTCAAAGGCTAGTACAACGGCCACGCCACCCTGGCCGAGACGTCAGGGTGGCGTGGCCGAAGGGTCAGGCGGGTTTGAACTGCATTGCCAAGCGGCCCCGCGCTGCCTCGCGAGAGCCCACCATCGGGGATCGACCAGGCGAGGCAAGCGTTTTCTCGTGCTCGTTCACCACCACACTGCTCCTGAGCCTGAAGATGGCGACGGCCTGCTCCAGCCGTACGGCCTGCTCTTCGAGCGATGCCGAGGCGGCGGCAGCCTCTTCCACCAACGCAGCGTTCTGCTGGGTTGCGGTGTCCATCTGCCCCATGGCCTGGTTCACCTGCTCGATGCCCCCCGCCTGCTGCTCGGAAGCGGCCGCGATGTCATGCACCAGGCCAGTGACCCGGTTCACGGCAGCCACGATCTCGCGCATGGTGCCCGCCGCATCTTCGACCTGGCGCGAACCCTGGCCCACGCGATCCACGGATTCCTGGATCAGGTCCTTGATCTCTTTGGCCGCACCGGCACTGCGCTGAGCCAAGGAACGCACTTCGGTGGCGACCACGGCGAAACCCTTGCCCTGTTCGCCTGCGCGGGCGGCCTCGACCGCCGCGTTCAAGGCCAGGATATTGGTCTGGAAAGCAATGCTTTCAATCACGCCAACGATCTCGGCCACTTTACGCGAGCTTTCGGATATGCCACCCATGGTGGCAACCACCTGTTCTACCGAAGTACCACCGCGCGTCGCCACATCCGATACGCTGGCCGCCAGCCTGCTGGCCTCATGCGCACTCTCTGCATTGTTTTTCACAGTGACGGCGAGCTCTTCCATGCTGGCAGCGGTTTGCTCGATGGAGGCGGCCTGCTCTTCGGAGCGCGAGGACAAGTCGGCATTGCCGGCTGCGATTTCGTGCGCGCCCCCGTTGATTTCGTTCACGCTGGAACGTACGGAAGCCACCGTTCTGGAAAGGAAAGTCTGCATCGTCTGCATGGCGCGCAAGAGCTGCCCCAGTTCGTCGCGCCGGCTGGTATCGAATTCCGCGGTAAGGTCGCCTTCGGCGATACGTCCGGCAATGGCGACGGTATGGGCCAAGGGCCGGGTAATCTGGCGTGCGGTCAGCCAGGCCATCAATACGCCCAGCACCAAGGCTGCACCGGCGATGATCAACATGGTCAGTACGGCCCTGCTGATGGTTTTCTGGGTTGTCAGCAAACCCTGCTCGTAGATTTCAGCCGCGGCTTTGTTCAGCGTGCCGGCAACCGCGTTCATTGCCCTGTTGGCCTCCTGGACATCCCTGACTGCGGGCATATAGTTGCCAACGCGGGCTCGGATATCATTCAGTTGCTGCGGAATCGCACGGGCCAAGGCCGCCGACTCCCCTGACAACTGGGCAACCAGGGCCTGGCTGGTGGCCTGCATGCCAGCCAGCGCGTTGAACACGCGAGCCTCTGCTGCGTCGGTCTGTTCCAGCACAAGCTCAAGCAGATGGGTATGCATATTGGCACCCTGGAGTTCCAGCTGTGCGGTCAGGCGGCTGGCCTCCTGTGTGCTGTCTGCGGGCAAGGACCAATTCTGGTTTGCCTCGGCCACCAGTCGTTGGCGCAAGGCTTCGGTACTGGCTTGCAATTGCGCCACCGCACCCGTCCATTGTCCACGAATCTGTTCGCGCTCCTCGCGCTGGCGCACCAGTGCCTTGCGGAACTCGCCGTACTGCTGTGCGGATGACACGATGCCGTTCAGCGCGGCGATACCTTCCGGCGACCAGTCCAGTTGACGAGCTTCGGTGATGGCGGCGAACAATCCAGCCAAATGCCGTTCGTTATCGGCGATGAAGCGCTGCTCGCCCGTGCTCAGGTAGGACAGCCGGGCGACCGACGCCGCGTTCATGGCGTCATCCAGCTCGGATGCCACGACCGTCTGTTCCATGCGTTGCTGGGCGTCGTACATGCCATAGCTACCGCTCAATGCCACCAGGGCTGCCATCAGCAGAATAAAACCGAACCCTAGGTATAACTTGGCGGCAATACCAATATCACGCAAACCCTGCCGAAAAAATGACAACATAGAACGTCCCCATATATGAGTGGTTGCGGCAATTCGCTAAAACGCAGGGACATTCTGCAAACAATGAAACAAAAAGTAAATACTTACAAAAGATATTTAAGAAAAATGAATGAAATTTAAAAACTGCTAATAAAAATAAAACGCACTATGACAGCGCGTTTTTTCAATTGCAGTTATATGCCCGAAACGGCGAATTACTGCTCCGCGGCAATTTCCGCAATCAGTTCATATGATCTCAAACGAGCAGCGTGGTCGAATACATCGGATACGATAATGAGTTCGTCAGCTTGG
>JBEBVZ010000020.1:0-70067 GCA_040392445.1 Verticiella sediminum | reverse complement strand
GTTGTTGGACATGACCAGCATCAGCATCGAGAAGGTAAACAGCGAGATGTACGAAAAGAAGCGCTGGTAGCCGGGGTCGTCGGCCATGTAGCCGATGGTATAGATGTGCACCATCAACGACACCGAGGTAACCACCACCATCATCATCGCGGTAAGCGAGTCGATGAGAAAGCCGATCTCGAGGTTGATATCGCCCAGCAGGCTCCAGGTGTATACGGTGCCATTGAAGGTGTTGCCAGCCATCACATCGATCAAGGTGATGACCGAGCCGATGGCTGAAACAAGCACGCCCGCGATGGTAAGCAAGTGCGAACCGCTGCGTCCGATTACCGGGCGCCCAAGCAGGAAGTTGGTGCCCAGCATGCCCGCAAGGGCCGCGGTCAGCAGCGGAGCGAATGCGATCAGAAGATAGAGAGTGGGTACGCCAGTCGTCATTTTTTTCTCGTGCCCGCCCGTCAGCCTTTCAGCTGGTCGAGTTCGTCTACGTTGATGGTGTCCATGTTGCGGAACAACAGCACCAGGATTGCCAACCCGATCGCCGCTTCAGCCGCGGCCACGGTCAGGATGAAAAACACGAACACCTGTCCTGCGACATTGCCGCTCCAGGCCGAGAAGGCAATGAAGTTCATGTTCACCGCCAACAGCATCAGCTCGATGCACATCAGCAGGATAATGAGGTTGCGGCGATTCCAGAACATCCCGAAGATGCCCAGGGCGAACAGGATTGCGCCCAGTACCAGGTAATGGCCTAGTGTCAGCGTCATCACTTGTCTCCGTTGGCGGCAGCCGGGGCAACAGCGGCCGAAGTTACGCCAGCGGCGCGTTCGCGCTGCCCCGGCATGGATACCAGGCGCAGGCGGTCGGACGCTTTCACCTTCATTTGCTCGCTGGGAACGTTGCGCTTGGTGTCGGTGCGGCGACGCAGGGTCAGGGAGATGGCAGCCACCATCCCGACCAGCAGCACCACGGCAGCGACCTGGACCGCGAACCCGTACTCGCTGTACATCGCAACGCCAACCGCCAGGGCATTGTTGTAGTCGGCCGCAGGCACGGGCAACGGTGCGTCGGTGTCCCACCATTCGCGCGTCAGCACGAAGGACATTTCGGCCACCATGACCGCTGCGATCAGCAGGCCCAGCGGGAGATAGGTGCGGGTTCCGCTACGCAGCTGCGTCATGTTGATATCCAGCATCATCACGACGAACAGGAACAGCACCATCACGGCGCCGACATAGACCAGAACCAGCAGGAGCGCCAGGAACTCGACGTGGATGAGCATCCACAACATGGCGGCGGTGAAGAAGGACAACACCAGGTGCATCGCCGCCGTGACCGGGCTGCGTGCCGTGACGACCCGAAAGGACGCCACCACGAGCACCGCGGCGAACAGGTAGAACAATACGGTTGTAACTGTCATGGCTTATATGCTTTCTGCGACTTACCGGTAGCGGGCATCTTCGGCGCGATTCTGGGCGATTTCTGCTTCGTAGCGATCGCCCACAGCCAGCAGCATCTCTTTGGTGAAGTAGAGATCGCCACGCTTTTCGCCGTGATACTCGTGAATGTGGGTTTCAACGATGGAATCCACCGGACAACTTTCTTCACAGAACCCACAGAAGATGCACTTGGTGAAATCGATGTCGTAGCGCGTGGTGCGGCGCGAGCCGTCGTCCCGCACTTCGGACTCGATGCTAATGGCCAGTGCAGGGCATACCGCCTCGCACAATTTGCACGCGATGCAGCGCTCTTCCCCATTGGGGTAGCGGCGCAGCGCGTGCAGGCCGCGAAAACGCGGCGACATCGGCGTTTTTTCCTCGGGGTAGTGCTGCGTTACCTTGCGCGCAAACAAGTACTTACCCGTAAGCCGCATCCCCTTGAACATTTCGGTCAGCAAAAGGCTGCCGAAAAAATCCTTAACTTGTTGCATGATGGTTTCCTGCGTAAACGTACGTCAGCGTCAGCGCGCCCAGATGTTGTATGGCGTTTGCATCCACACCGCGACCACAATCAGCCACACCAGCGTCAGCGGAATAAAGATCTTCCAACCCAGGCGCATGATCTGGTCGTAGCGATAGCGCGGGAATGTCGCACGGAACCAGATGAAGGTCGAGACAACGAACAGGGTTTTCAGGAACAACCAGATCCAGCCCGGAACCCAGGTGAAAGGAGCAAAACCCAACGGAGCATCCCAGCCGCCCAGGAACATGATCGCGGCCAGGCACGACAGCAGGATCATGTTGGCATATTCGGCCAGGAAGAACAGTGCGAAGCCCATGCCGGAATATTCCACCATGTGGCCAGCCACGATTTCCGACTCGCCTTCCACCACGTCAAAGGGGTGACGGTTGGTCTCGGCCACCGCCGAAATGATGTAGATGACGAACAGCGGCAGCAGCGGCAACCAGTTCCAGGACAGGAAGTTCAGGTTCATGTCGGCAAATGTGCCGCGCAGCTGCACATTGACGATTTCCGTCATGTTCAGACTGCCCGAAACCAGCAGCACCGTGACCAGCACGAAGCCGATGGCCAGCTCGTAGGACACCATCTGCGCCGAAGCGCGCAGCGCGCCCAGGAAGGCATACTTGGAGTTGGATGCCCAACCCGCGACGATGACGCCATACACGCCAACCGAAGTAATGGCCATCACGTACAGCAGACCGGCGTTGACGTTGGCCAGCACGGTTTCCGGGCCGAAAGGCATGACTGCCCAGGCCGCGAAAGCGGGCATCAGCACCACGACCGGCGCCACCACGTACAACACCTTGTTGGCCTTGGCCGGGGTGATGACTTCCTTGGTCAACAGCTTGAGCACGTCAGCGAAGGCCTGGAGCAGCCCCATCGGGCCAACCCGGTTGGGGCCCTTGCGCAAGTGCATCGCGCCGATCAGCTTACGTTCCCAAAAGGTAAGGTAAGCCACGCAAAGGATCAGCGGCAGCAAAATGCAGACGATGCCAAGCAGGATCCAGACGACAGGCCAAACATAGGGCCCCAACAGCGAGAGGCCGAATTGCTGGATGGTGTCAAGCATCAGACACGCTCCACAGTGAGGTTACCGAAAGCGCTGCCCAGGGCAACGGTGCTGGCATTGGCCGAGGCGACACGAACCGTGCCATTGGCAACGGTGTCGTCAAGCATGGCTTCGAGCTCGACTGCGCCACCGGCCGAGGCAACCCGCACGCGAACGCCGGACTCGAGGCCCAGGCTGGCAAGCGTGGCTGCATTCATGCGAGCGCGCGGACCACGCGAGGCGGGAGCCGCCTGCAAGGCCGGTGCGCGGCGCACGATGGCATCGCTGAAGTAGATGGGCACATCGGCCACGCGCTCGAGCTTGCCGTCGGCCGCTGCGCCAACGCCGCATTGGGCGTTGATGGCATTGGACAGGCGTTCGCTGACAGCGCCCAGGACGGCGTCACGCACGCCTTCCGAGGTTTCGTCATCGAAACCCGGCAGGTGCATGGCATTACCCATGACGCGCAGAACCTTCCAGGCCGGACGGGTCTGGCCATAAGGCTGGACCGTACCCTTGAAGCTTTGGACACAGCCCGCCGTGTTGACGAAAGTGCCCGAGGTTTCGGTAAAGGGTGACACCGGCAGCATCACGTGCGCCCAGTCTTCAGCCGCCGAGCGGAAGGAAGTCAGGGCAACGTTGAACTGCGCGGCCTTCAGGGTAGCCATCGCGGCGGCGCCATCGGCGGTATCCAGACGCGGTTCGGCATGCAGTACCAGGTAGGCCTTGAGCGGGGCTTCCAGCATCGCGGCCGCATTCTTGCCATCCTTTTCGGGAACGGCGCGGGCCAGGTAGCCACCGACGGCGTTGCCGCCGACAGCCAAAAAGCCCAGGCGCGCACCGGCGGCCTTGGCCAGCGCTTGCGCGTTGGCCGCGATCAGGGCCGCTTGCGGCGACTCGATGGCAACGCTGCCCAGCCAGATGGCGCTGTTGCTGCCGCTGGCCAGGGCCGCGGCGATCTGCTTTGCCACTTCGCCCGGCTCGACGCCTGCGAATTCGGCGGGAACCTCGACAGCCCGGGCCTGCGCCAGCGCCACCGCCACCTGGGCCAGGGCCGAGGGCAGTTGGCTGGGAGCCACGGTCAGGCGTGCGGTCACCGGCATCAGCAGGTCGTCGGCCGCCACGTCAATGGACAGGATCTGGGTGCCGTGCTTTGCGGCTTGGCGCAGACGCTGCGTGATGAGGGGCTGGTCGGCGCGCAGGAAAGAACCCACCACGAGGACGCGGTCGAGTTTTTCGATATCGGCGACCGGCATGCCCAGCCACGGCGCGCCCGACAGGGCCGCGTCGAAGGCGGCATCAGTCTGGCGCAGACGGAAGTCGATGTTGTCCGAGCCCAGGGCGCGCACAAAACGGCCCAGCAGCGAGAACTCTTCAGTCGTGGCGTAGGGTGCAGCCAGCGCACCGATCTGGCCGGCGCCAAAGCTGTCTTTCACCTTGGAGAGGCCATCGGCCACGGCTTGCAGGGCCTGGGCCCAGCTGACTTCATGCCAGTTGCCGTCGCAGGCGCGAACCATGGGCGCGGCCAGGCGATCCTGGCTATTCAGGCCTTCGTACGAGAAGCGGTCACGGTCGCTGATCCAGCACTCGTTGACCTCATCGTTCTCGAAAGGCACCACGCGCATGACTTCATCGCCCTTGACCTGCACGATCAGGTTGGCGTTGAGGCTGTCGTGCGGGCTTACCGAACGGCGGCGTGCGAGTTCCCAGGTACGGGCGCTGTAGCGGAAAGGCTTGGAGGTGAGCGCGCCTACCGGGCAGATATCGATCATGTTGCCCGAGAGCTCGGACTCGACTGCCCGGCCCACGAAGGATGTGATCTCGGAGTGCTCGCCACGGTTGAGCATGCCCAGTTCCATGACGCCGCCAATTTCCTGGCCAAAGCGCACGCAGCGGGTGCAATGGATGCAGCGCGCCATTTCTTCGGCGGACACCAGCGGGCCAAGGTTCTTGTGGAACACCACGCGCTTTTCTTCGTTATAGCGCGACGACGAACCGCCATAGCCCACGGCCAGGTCCTGCAACTGGCACTCGCCGCCCTGATCGCAGATCGGGCAATCCAGCGGGTGGTTGATCAGCAGGAACTCCATGACACTTTTCTGGGCGGCCACGGCCTTATCGGATTGCGTATGCACCACCATGCCGTTGGTCACGGGCGTGGCGCAGGCCGGCATGGGCTTCGGGGCTTTTTCGACCTCGACCAAGCACATGCGGCAGTTGGCCGCAATCGACAACTTCTTGTGATAGCAGAAATGAGGCACGTACACGCCAAGCTTGTTGGCGGCGTGCATCACCATGCTGCCCTCCGGCACCTCTACCGACGCGCCGTCGATCGTAAGTTCAACCATTACAGATACTCCGGTACCACACACTTCTTGTGTTCAATGTGGTGAGCGAACTCGTCTCGGAAATGCTTCACGAAACTGCGCACGGGCATGGCCGCGGCATCGCCCAGGGCGCAGATGGTGCGGCCCATGATGTTGGCGGCAACGTTATCGAGCAACTCGAGGTCTTCAGGACGACCCTTGCCATGCTCGATGCGATGCACCATGCGATACAGCCAGCCGGTGCCTTCGCGGCACGGCGTGCACTGGCCGCAGCTTTCTTCAAAATAGAAGTAGGACAGGCGCAGCAGCGACTTCACCATGCAGCGGGTTTCGTCCATGACGATCACGGCGCCCGAACCCAGCATCGATCCCGCCTTGGAGATCGAGTCGTAGTCCATGGTGCAGTTCATCATGATGTCGCCAGGCAACACCGGCGCACTGGAACCACCCGGGATCACGGCCTTGAGCTTGCGCCCGCCGCGCATGCCGCCGGCAAGCTTGAGCAGCTCGGGGAATGGCGTGCCCATGGGGACTTCGAAGTTGCCCGGACGCTCGACGTCGCCAGAGACCGAGAACAGCTTGGTGCCACCATTGTTGGGGATGCCCACTTCCAGGTAGGCAGGCCCGCCATTGCGGATGATCCAGGGAACGGCCGCAAAGGTTTCGGTATTGTTGATGGTGGTGGGCTTGCCATACAGGCCGAAGCTGGCCGGGAACGGCGGCTTGAACCGCGGCTGGCCCTTCTTGCCTTCCAGCGACTCGAGCAAAGCGGTTTCTTCGCCGCAGATATAGGCGCCGTAACCGTGGAATGCGTGAAGCTGGAAATCGAAACCGGAGCCCAGGATGCCCTTGCCCAGGAAGCCTGCGGCGCGCGCCTCTTCGAGGGCTTCCTCGAAACGGGCATACACATCCCAGATTTCACCGTGGATATAGTTGTAGCCAACCGAGATCCCCATCGCATAGGCGGCGATAGCCATGCCTTCGATGACGATATGTGGGTTGTAACGCAGGATGTCGCGATCCTTGAAAGTGCCAGGTTCGCCCTCATCCGAGTTGCAGACGAGGTATTTCTGACCCGGGAAGGCGCGCGGCATGAAGCTCCACTTCAAGCCGGTGGGGAACCCTGCGCCGCCACGGCCGCGCAGGCCCGAAGCCTTCACTTCGGCGATGACATCCTCGGGGCTCATGCCGCCCACGAGGATCTTGCGCAGGGCTTCGTAGCCGCCGCGGGCAACATAGTCTTTCAGGTGCCAGTTGCTGCCGTCCAGATCGGCCATGATCTGGGGCGCAATATGGCTGCCGTGCAACCCGGTGGAAATCGGGAGAGCTGGCGCGTTCATGATGCGTCTCCTGCCTGAGTCTTCAGCTCGTCGAGCAGCGCATCAAGGCGCGCGTCGGACATCTGGACACACATGCGCTTGTTGTTCACGAGCAATACTGGTGAATCGCCGCAGGCACCCATGCACTCGCCTTCAACCAGCGTGAACATGCCGTCGGCGGTCGTTTCGCGAAAACCGATGCCAAGCTTGCGCTTGAGATGGTCGGCCGCGCGCTCGCCGTCGCGCAAGGCACAGGGCAGATTGGTACAAACCGAAATCTTGAATTTGCCTACGGGCTTGACGTCGAACATGTTGTAGAAGGTGGCGACTTCCTGCACGGCAATCGGCGGCACGCCGAGATGCCTTGCCACATCTTCAATAACTTCAGTCGACAGCCAGCCTTTTTCTTCCTGGGCGATAGCCAGTGCCGCCATGGTGGCGGAAAGCCGTTGCTCGGCCGGGAACTTCGCGAGTTCACGGTCGATTTTCTGATAGGCCTGGTCGGACAACAGCGTCATGTCAGTTCCTGGAACTTTTCTGGTGTTAGCGATCAACTTCGCCAAACACGATATCTTGCGTGCCGATCAGCGTTACCGCGTCGGCAATCATGTGGCCACGGGCCATTTCGTCTAGAGCTTGCAAGTGGGCAAAGCCCGGCGCACGTATCTTCAGACGATATGGCTTGTTGGCGCCATCCGACACCATATAGATGCCGAATTCGCCTTTGGGATGCTCAACCGCCGAGTACACCTCGCCAGCCGGCACGTGAAACCCTTCGGTGAAGAGCTTGAAGTGGTGAATCAGCTCTTCCATGTTCGACTTCATGGCGGCGCGCGAGGGCGGTGCCACCTTGTGGTTGTCGGTCATGACGGGGCCGGGGTTGTTGCGCAACCACTCCACGCACTGCTTGACGATGCGGTTGCTCTGGCGCATTTCTGCGATACGCACCAGATAGCGGTCGTAGCTATCGCCATTCTTGCCAACCGGAATATCGAAGTCGAGCAGGTCGTAGACTTCGTATGGCTGGGTCTTGCGCAGATCCCAGGCCACGCCCGAACCCCGCAGCATCGGGCCGGTAAAGCCCAGTGCCTTGGCGCGGTCGGGGTCGACAATGCCGATGTCCACCAGGCGCTGCTTCCAGATACGGTTATCGGTAAGCAGAGTCTCGTATTCGTCGACACAGGCCGGGAACCGGTTGGTAAAGTCTTCGATGAAATCGAGCATCGAGCCCGAACGCGCGGCGTTCATGGCTTTCAGGTCTTTGTCTTTGCGGTACTTGTTGGCGCGGTACTGCGGCATGGCGTCGGGCAGGTCGCGATACACGCCGCCCGGCCGGTAGTATGCCGCATGCATGCGCGCGCCGGAAACCGCCTCGTAGCAATCCATGAGATCTTCGCGCTCACGGAAGGTATACAGGATCACCGCCATCGCGCCCACGTCCAGGCCGTGGCTGCCCACGGACATCAGGTGGTTCAGGATACGGGTGATCTCGTCGAACATCACGCGGATGTACTGGGCGCGCAGGGGCACTTCAACGCCCATCAGCTTCTCGATGGCCATCACGTAGGCGTGCTCGTTGCACATCATCGAGACGTAGTCCAGGCGGTCCATGTAGGGCAGCGCCTGGAGATAGGTCTTGTGCTCGGCCAGCTTTTCGGTGGCGCGGTGCAGCAGGCCGATGTGCGGATCGGCACGCTGGATGACTTCGCCGTCAAGTTCGAGCACCAGGCGCAGCACACCGTGCGCGGCCGGGTGCTGGGGGCCGAAGTTAAGGGTGTAGTTCTTGATATCTGCCATGATTACCGCCCTGCTCCGTACGACTCTTCACGGATGACTCGCGCCGTGATCTCGCGCGGCTCGATACTGACCGGCTGGTACACCACGCGCTTTTGTTCTTCGTCGTAACGCATTTCAACGTTGCCCGACAGCGGGAAATCCTTGCGGAAGGGATGGCCGATGAAGCCATAGTCGGTCAGGATGCGCCGCAGGTCGGGGTGACCCTCGAACATAATGCCAAAGAGGTCGAAGGCTTCGCGCTCGAACCAGTTGACGCCGGGCCAGATACCGACCAGCGACGGCACGATCGGAAATTCGTTTTCGGGCGCAAAAGTGCGCACCCGCAGGCGCCAGTTGTGTGTCAGCGACAGCAGGTGGATAACCGTGGCAAAGCGCGGGCCTTCCCAGGTTTTGTCCCCGTAGGTCAGGTAATCGACACCGGCCACGTCGACACAGGTCTCGAAGCGCAGGTCGGCGTGATCCCTGAGGATGGTGCATACAGCCAGCCATCGCTCGGCGGGCACCACCAGGGTCAATTCGCCAAAGGCTTCGGTGAGGCGCAGGTCGTTGCCTAGAACGGCGCGCAAGTTCTCTTGCAAGGTTTCGAGTTTGGTCATGCGATGTCTGCCGGAAGGGCGCAATGCGGGCAATGCGACACGTTCGTCATTGGCGCGCGATGGTGTTCGTGCGGCGAATCTTGTTTTGCAGCTGAAGCAGGCCGTACATGAGCGCTTCGGCCGTGGGCGGACAGCCCGGCACATAGATATCGACCGGTACGATGCGATCGCAACCGCGCACCACCGAATAGGAGTAATGGTAGTAGCCGCCGCCATTGGCACAGGAGCCCATGGAGACGACCCACCGCGGCTCGGCCATCTGGTCGTACACGCGGCGCATGGCAGGCGCCATTTTGTTGCACAGCGTACCGGCCACGATCATGACGTCCGACTGGCGGGGACTGGGGCGAAAAATGATGCCGAACTGGTCGAGATCGTAACGCGCCATGCCAGCGTGCATCATTTCGACTGCACAGCATGCCAAGCCGAATGTCATGGGCCACATAGAGCCGGTTCGGGCCCAGTTCATGACAGCGTCAGCGCTGGTCGTGATGAAGCCTTCCTTCAGGAGTCCGTCAATAGCCATGATAATTTCCGTGAGACGGGAATACAGACGCGCAGCCCGCGATCATTCCCAGTCGAGTGCGCCCTTTTTCCATTCGTAGATGAAGCCCACGACCAAAATCGTAAGGAACACCATTGCGGTCCAGAAGCCGAGCAAACCTACTTGCTCGTTGGCTATGGCCCACGGGAACAGAAAGGCGATTTCAAGATCGAACAGAATAAACAGGATGGCGACCAGGTAATAGCGCACATCGAACTTCATGCGGGCGTCTTCGAATGCTTCAAAACCGCATTCATAAGGCGCCAGCTTGGCATCGTCGGGCCGGTTGGGACCAATAACGGAACCAGCCAGAAGCAACGCCACGCCAACCAGTGTGCCCACCAAAATAAAAATCAAAACGGGCAGATAGGTGTTGGTAACCATCGGATGTCCTTGCATTCGCCCGCACCGTGCGGGGCATGTTCTTTACGTACCGAACGCGCTGGGGCCAGCCTTCGGAACAACGCGCATTGTATCCCATTGGCACATATGCTAAAAATCAAAAGTTCCGTGTCTTTTGCAGAAGACCCAAAAAAAATTCCAAACCCGCTTTTCAGTCGGCCTGCCCTTGCAGCAGCGCGCGTACATTCAGGGCAATGGCCAGCGCCGCCGTCAGCCCTGGCGACTCTATCCCAAACAGGTTCACCAACCCCGGTATGCCATGGCTTTCTTTGCCGGCAAGCTGGAAATCGGCCGCCTCGGCCCCGGGCGGACTGATCTTGGGCCGCACACCCGCATAGGCTGGCACCAGCGCGCCGGCGGGCAAGCCTGGCCAATATGCCCGCACCGCAAGCTCAAACCCCTGCACGCGCCGCGCGTCCAGCGTGTAGTCCTCGTGCGCCACCCATTCAGTGTCAGGCCCGAAACGGGCCTGACCGGCCATATCCAGCGTCAGGTGCACGCCCAGGCCTGCGGCCTCGGGTACCGGGTACACCAGCCGTGAAAACGGCGCCTGCGCGGCCAGGGCGGCATAGGTGCCCTTGCAGAAATACGCCTGCGGAATCGACGCCGACGGCAAACCCTGTATTTTGCGCGCCAGGGCCGGCGCATAAAGACCGGCCGCATTGACCAGCATACGGCAGGAAAGCGATATCGGTTCGGCGCCGCCAAATTCGACGACAAAGCCGCCATCCTGCGCACGCGCACCCAGCACCGGCGTGCGATACACCCACAGCGCGCCGGCGCGGTCGGCGTCGGCCTGCAAGGCTTGCATCAGGGCATGCGAATCAACGATGCCGGTGGATGGCGACAGCAGCGCGCCCACGCAGGCCAGTTCGGGCTCGAGCGCCCGGGCCTGCGCCCCGCAAAGGTGTTCGATATCGTCGACGCCATTGGCCGCGGCATGGGCCGCAATGCTTGCCAGCATGGGCAACTGGGCCGCGCTGGTCGCCACGATCAGCTTGCCCAGCTGGCGTGCTGGCACCTGGCGCTGCGCGCAATATGCGTACAACAGCTCCCTGCCCTGCACGCACAGGCGCGCTTTCAGGCTGCCCCTGGGGTAATAGATACCAGCGTGGATGACCTCTGAGTTGCGCGAGCTGGTGACGCTGCCCACGGCATCTGCAGCCTCGGCAACCAACACAGAGCAGCCGGCCAGGGCCATCTCACGCGCCACGGCCAGCCCAATCACACCCGCGCCCGCCACCACGCAATCGACGTCGAACACTCTCGCCCTCCTTGCAGCGCCGGATGGACCAAGGGCGCGCCATACCGGCGCGCCCTTGGTCTACTTCAAGCTATTGCGTGCGGCACCAGGCATGCCGCAGCCCATTACCGGGCTGCGCGCTGTTGCAGCACTTCGACCGCTGGCAAGACCTTGCCCTCGAGGAACTCGAGGAAGGCCCCACCGCCGGTGGAGATATAGCTGATCTGCTCGCCCACACCGTACTTGGCAATGGCCGCCAGGGTATCGCCACCGCCCGCGATCGAAAAGGCCGAGGCCTGTGCGATCGCACGCGACAGCGTTTCGGTGCCGTGCGCGAATGCATCGAATTCGAACACGCCCACCGGACCGTTCCAGACGATGGTACCGGCTGTTTGCAGGATGCCTGCCAGCCTGGCTGCCGTCTTGGGCCCGATATCGAGGATGAGGTCATCTTCGGCCACGTCGCCAGCCGCCTTGACGGTAGCCTGGGCATCAGCGGCGAAAGTCTTGGCGCACACCACGTCTTCGGGGATCGGCACCTCGGCACCCCGCTCGCGCATCATCTGGATGATGGCACGGGCTTCTTCCAGCTGGGCAGGCTCGGCAAGCGACTTGCCGATGGGCAGGCCGGCTGCCAGCATGAAGGTGTTGGCGATACCGCCGCCCACGATCAGCTGATCGACCTTGCCTGCGAGGGCCCGCAGGATACTGAGCTTGGTCGAGACTTTGGAGCCACCCACGATGGCCACCAGCGGAGGCTGGGGCGCATGCAGGGCACGGCCCAGGGCATCGAGTTCAGCGGCCAGCAGGGGGCCGGCGCAGGCTATCGGCGCGTAGCGCGCGATGCCATGCGTCGTCGCCTCGGCACGGTGGGCCGTGCCAAAGGCGTCGTTCACGTAGACGTCGCACAAGGCGGCCATCTTGCGTGACAGGCCCTCGTCGTCCTTTTTCTCGCCGACGTTGCCACGGCAGTTTTCCAGCAGCACGACCTCGCCTGGCGCGACGGACACGCCATCGAGCCAGTTGACAGCCAGGGGCACGGGCTTGCCGAGCACCTGGGCAAGCCTTGCGGCCACCGGCGCCAGGCTGTCCGCGGGAGTCAGCTGGCCTTCGGTGGGACGCCCCAGGTGAGACGTCACCATCACCGCCGCACCACCTTCCAGAGCCATGCGTATGGCCGGGGCCGACGCACGGATACGGGTGTCTTCGGTGATGTTGCCGTTATCGTCCTGGGGAACGTTCAGGTCGGCACGGATGAAGACTCGCTTGCCTTTGAGCTTGCCGCCCGCGGCAAGCTCGGCCAGAGTGGGAATGCCCGACATATGCAGGAGCTCCGCTTACTTGGCAGTAGCCAAGGCAACGGTGGTGTCGAGCATGCGATTGCTGAAACCCCATTCGTTGTCGTACCAGCTGGCTACCTTGACCAGTTTGCCCGACACCTTGGTCAGGGTCGCGTCAAAGCTGCTGGAAGCCGGGTTGTGGTTGAAGTCCACCGAAACCAGCGGCGCGGTGTTGTACTCAAGGATGCCCTTGAGTGCGCCTTCGGATGCAGCCTTCAGGATGCTGTTGACTTCCTCGACCGTGGTTTCGCGCTCGGCGATGAACGAGAGGTCGACCATGGAGACGTTGATCGTCGGTACGCGAATCGCGTAGCCGTCGAGCTTGCCGTTGAGTTCGGGCAGCACCAGGCCGACCGCGGCGGCGGCGCCGGTCTTGGTCGGGATCATGCTTTGCGTGGCCGAACGGGCGCGGCGCAGGTCTTCGTGATAGACGTCGGTCAGAACCTGATCGTTGGTGTAGGCATGCACCGTGGTCATCAGACCGGTGACCACACCCAGCTTCTCGTGCAGCGGCTGGACCAGGGGGGCCAGGCAGTTGGTGGTGCACGAAGCGTTGGAGATCACGGTGTGCTCGGCCTTGAGCACATTGTGGTTAACGCCGTACACGATGGTCGCGTCGACATCCTTGCCGCCCGGCGCCGAGATGATGACCTTCTTTGCGCCGCCCTTGATGTGGGCGCTGGCTTTTTCCTTGCTGGTGAAAAAGCCCGTGCACTCGAGCACGACGTCGACTTTCAGCTCGCCCCAGGGCAGCTCGGCCGGATTGCGGTTGGCCAGGACACGGATCTTGTCGCCATTGACGACCATGTAGTCCCCATCCACCGAGACCGTGCCAGGGAACTTGCCGTGGGCGGTGTCGTACTGGGTCAGGTGGGCGTTGGTGTTGGGGTCGCCCAGGTCGTTGATGGCAACGATTTCGATGTCGTGTTTCTTGCCGCCTTCGTAGTGGGCACGCAAAACGTTACGGCCGATACGGCCGTAGCCATTGATGGCAACGCGGATGGTCATGTCGTCAAGCTCCTGTGGAGATGTTGGATTGATTTCTTACGCGGCAACAACGCTCTTCACCGCGTCGGCAACAGCCTGCGCGGTGATGCCGAAATGCGAGAACAATACGCCGGCCGGTGCCGATTCGCCAAAGGTATCGATACCGATGACGGCGCCTTCCAGGCCAACGTACTTGCGCCAGTAGTCGGTGACGCCCGCTTCGACCGCCACACGCGGCAAGCCGCGCGGCAGCACGGCGCCGCGCCACTCGGCGCTCTGGGCGTCGAACACACTGGTGCAGGGCATGGACACCACCCGTACGGGGACACCCTCGGCGGCCAGTTGCTCTTGCGCCGACAGGGCAAGGGCGACTTCGGATCCGGTGGCGATGATGACGGCGCGCGCGCCATCGGCATCGCGCAGCACGTAGCCGCCACGGGCAACGGCTGCCACGGTGGCTTCGTCGCGCGGCACGAACGGCAGATTCTGGCGCGACAGCAGCAATGCCGTGGGGCCGCCGGCCTGTACGTTCATGCCTATGCTTGCCGGACGCTGCACCGCAGCCCCCCAGGCAACCATGGTTTCGACGGTATCGCACGGACGCCACACCGCCAGGTTCGGAATGAGACGCAGGCTGGCTGCGTGCTCGACCGACTGGTGGGTGGGGCCGTCTTCGCCCAGGCCGATGGAATCGTGGGTGAAGACATGCACGACGCGCTGCTTCATGAGCGCGGCCATGCGGATCGCATTGCGGGAGTAATCGGAGAACGTCAGGAAGGTGCCGCCAAATGGCAGGTAGCCGCCATGCAGGGCAATGCCGTTCATGACCGCGGCCATGCCGAACTCGCGCACGCCGTAGTTGATGTGGCGTCCTGCCTGCAGATCGTTGCTGCCCGAGCCGGCGCGAACCGCTTGCGCGCCCTTCCAGTCGGTGAAGTTCGAGCCGGTGAGGTCGGCCGAGCCGCCCAGCATTTCGGGCAGGACATGAACCAGCGCCGTAATGGCCTGCTGCGAAGCCTTGCGGCTGGCAACGGTTTCGCCCTTGGCTACCGTGTCGGCCAGCAGGCCGGCAAAGGTTGCGGCGAAATCCGTGGGCAGATCACCGCGCATGCGGCGTTCGAACTCGGCGGCTTCGGCGGGGAAACTGGCGGCATAGGCATCGAACGCCTGTTGCCATTGCGCCTGCTGCGCGGCGCCACGCTCGCGCGCGTTCCAGGCAGCATAGACGTCGGCGGGCACCTGGAAGGGCTCGCTGGCCCAGCCCAGGGCCGCGCGCGTAGCGGCGATTTCGTCCTTGCCCAGCGGAGCACCGTGGACCTTCTCGGATCCGGCCATATTGGGCGAACCCTGGCCGATGACCGTGCGGCACTCGATGAGCGTGGGGCCGCCATTGGCATTGCGCGCAGCGGTAATGGCGGCGGCAACGGCGGCGGTGTCATGGCCATCGACATTGCGCACGACATTCCAGCCGTAGCCTTCGAACCGGCGGCCGGTGTCATCGGCAAACCAGTGCTCGATGTCGCCGTCGATGGAAATGCCGTTGGAGTCGTACAGCACCACAAGCTTGGACAGGCGCAGCGTACCGGCCAGCGAGCAGGCCTCGTGCGAGATGCCTTCCATCAGGCAGCCATCGCCGACGATGGCGTAGGTGTGGTGATCGACGATGGTATGCCCGGGGCGATTGAACTCCGCCGCCAGCAGGCTTTCCGCCAGAGCCATGCCAACCGCGTTGGCCAGGCCCTGGCCCAGCGGGCCGGTAGTGGTTTCAATGCCGGCGGTAATACCCACTTCGGGGTGGCCGGGGGTACGCGAATGCAACTGCCGGAAATTACGCAACTCTTCGATGGGAAGGTCGTAGCCGGTAAGGTGCAAGAGTGCGTAGATCAGCATGGAGCCGTGCCCGTTGGAGAGCACGAAGCGGTCGCGTCCGGACCAGGCCGGATCGGCCGGGTTGTGACGCAAATGCTGGTGCCACAGGGCATGGGCCACTTCGGCGAGCCCCATCGGGGCGCCCGGGTGACCGGAGTTGGCTTGTTGCACGGCATCCATCGCCAGCGCACGCACGGCGTTTGCCATTTGACTGACCGTGGTAGATTCGGAAACTGCGGGATCGCTCATAGAGGCTCGGGAACGGGCAAAGTGCAATACTGCGAAGCCTGCAATTTTAGCTTGATTCCCACTCCGGCCGAAAACCCTCGGCACCAGACCCGATGTCCATACCCCGCTTCTTCATATCCGCCCCAATTACCGACGGTGCCAACCTGGTGTTGCCCGAGAGTGTCGCCCATCATGCGCTGCGCGTACTGCGCCTGCCGCCCGGCTCGACGATCGTCCTGTTCAACGGTCAAGGGGGCGCCTGGCAAGCCACGCTGACGGCCCAGGGAAAGCAGGGATTGGCGCAGATTACAGGCTTCGATCCCAGCGATACCGAACTGCCCGGCCGCGTCACGCTGGTGCAGGGCATCGCCTCGGGAGACAAGATGGACTGGATCGTGGAGAAGGCCGTGGAGCTGGGTGCACACACCATCGCCCCGATAGCGGCCCAGCGCAGCGTGTTGCGCCTGAGCGGCGAGCGCCTGGAAAAACGCCTGGCGCACTGGCGGCGCATTGCCCAGGCCGCCTGCGAACAATGCGGGCGCAACCAACTGCCGACCGTTCAGGCCCCGGTTACCCTGGCCCAATGGCTGGCCGACCCGGCCAATACCGGCATGCTGCGCCTGCTATGCCACCCCGACGCCGCCGATACCCTGCACAGCGCCCTGCCCGCGCCCCCGTCGAGTGCGCCGCTGGCGCTGCTGGTCGGCCCCGAAGGCGGGTGGTCCGACGATGAGCTGCGACAGGCCTCGAACCAGGCGGTGCGCCCGGTACGCTTCGGCCCCCGGGTCTTGCGTACCGAAACTGCCGGACTGGCGCTGCTGGCGGCCACCAGCGCCCTGCTGGGCTGGCAAGACTAGCCTGGCTAGTCAGACGCAGGCAAAGGCCAGCACGCGGCCGTTGTCGCGCGCGTACTCGGCGGCATCGGAAAACACATCCAGGATGTCGCCCACGTGTTCGGCCAGCCCGGGTTCCTGGGTGTGCAGATGCTGCAACACCATCACGGCGCCGGCGTCCTGGTCAAGCACCGTCGTGGTCAGGCAGTCCAGCAAGGCATCCAGGTTGCCGCCAAAATACTCGGGGAAGTCCACGGCGCTGGCAATGGCGCGCAGCACGGCGGACTTGGACTTGGCCTTTTCGCAATCCACCTTGAACAGGGTCAGGCCCAATGCCCGGGCGGCCTTCACCATCACCTGCGCATCGGTATAGGTTGCGGGCAACTGGCCGCCCATTTGCATATGCTGCTGCAAGGTATCCTGTGTGCTCGGCACGCCAGCCCTCCTACTCGGTGAAACGCCGCGCGGTTGCGAACGCTGATGGGCGGGATTAAACAGCAAAACAGGCTAGTTGTGCGTGCCGTTTGCAAAAAAAGACCGCACCTCATCGGCACGCGCCATGGTGTCGTCCCAGCCCATGGCGATGAGCTCGCGGGTGTAGTTCTGCTCGAACAGCAGGTAGGACACCAGCCCCGCCCCGCTGGCCCGGCCCGCGCCGGACGACACGCCGACGCCGCCCAGGAGCGCACGCATAGTGGCCGGCAGGTCGGCTACGTGCTTGGCCGCGATTTCATCGATATTGCGGCTGGGGGTGATGACCAGAACATCGATAGGCCAGACGTTCAAGTGCTGGCGCATATCGGGCGTCATCAATTCGGCTACACGGTTGGTGCGATCGAGCTGCTCGACATCCGCAGACAAGCTGTCCAGGAAGATATTGGACAAGGCATGGGCGCCGATCTGCGCCAGCGAGGGGTAGCCTTGCACCTGTTCGGACGACGGGTTTTCGTGGCCGCGACCGGCGCCGATCACGAGTATGCGCTGCGCCCCCAGGTGAATGGCCGGACTGATCGGCGCCAGCTGTCGCATGGCGCCGTCGCCGCACCACTCGGCGTATTCGCCGATACGGACCTTTCGGGCCGGAAAAATAAAAGGGATCGCGCTCGAGGCCAGCAGATGCTCGATCGTGATGGTGTCCCGGACGGCCAGCCGCAGCGAGCGCCGCCAGGGCAGGATCTCTTCGACGGACTGGTAGAAGGTCAGGTGGCGCCCCGTGGTATAGCCCGACGCGGTTATCGCCAGCGCGCGCAGCGCGCCCTGCTTCAGGTTGACCTCGAGCTGCTCCAGATCCAGGGTAAGGGAGAGCAGTGCGCCCAGCGGCGAATTGTCCAGCAGCGAACGCGGCTTGTGCCGGGTAAGCCTGGCCAGCATCCAGCCAAAGGACAACAGGGAAAGCCAGCGCGCGCCGGTACGGATGATGCCCAGGGAATCGGAGCGGTAGACATGTTCCGTGCGCAGGTTTTCCCAGATCGCCAGCAGCCGCCGCATGGCGCCTCGGGGGTTCTCGGCCCCGCAGGCCAGGGCGGTGGCATTGATGGCCCCCGCCGACGTGCCGCAAATGACGCCAAAGGGATTGGCCGTCAGTTTTTGCGGACGGTCGGCGAGCAACCGGTAAACCGCCTTGAGCACACCCACTTGATAGGCGGCACGCGCGCCGCCACCGGTCAGGACCAGACCGGTAGTGCGCGCGTGCGCCAGGGCGTCAGCGTGGCGAGTTGGCATCGACCACGGCAAGCGCGGTCATATTCACGATACGACGCACGGTTGCGCTGGGCGTGAGCACATGCACAGGCGCATTGGCACCAAGCAGGACCGGACCAACAGCCACGTTGCTGCCTGCCGCCGTTTTCAGCAGGTTGTAGGCAATATTGCCGGCCTCGATGGTGGGGCACACCAGCAGGTTGGCCGAACCCGACAGCGTGGAGCCCGGCAGGATGCGTTGGCGCGCGATCGGATCGAGGGCGACGTCGGCATGCATTTCACCGTCGACTTCCAGCCAGGGCGCGTCGCGGCGGATGATTTCCAGGGCTTGGCGCTGCTTGACGGAAGACGGCGAGTCGTTCGAGCCGAAGTTGGAGTGCGACAGCAAGGCCGCCTTGGGCTCGAGGTTCAGGCGCTTCATTTCCTCGGCGGCCATGATGGTGATATTGGCGATCTCGGCTGCCGTCGGGTTCTCATTGACGTGGGTGTCGACCACGGCAACGGTGCGCTCGGGCAGTACGAGAAAGTTCATGGCGGCAAAGACTTCCGCGCCTTCGCGCCTGCCGATCACTTCGTTGACATAGCGCAGGTGGTTGGCGAACAGGCCCACCGTGCCGCACACCATGCCGTCGGCCTCGCCCATATGTATCATCATGGCGCCGATCAGCGTCAGGCGGCGGCGCATTTCCACCTTGGCCAGCGCTTCGGTAACACCGCGCCGATTCATGATTTCCCAGTACGCCGTCCAGTACTGGCGGAAACGGGAATCAAAGTCAGGGTTGGTGACGTCCACATCCACGCCCAGCCGCATACGCAGGCCGGCACGCTCGATACGCTGGGCCAGCACCGAAGGACGGCCCACCAGGATGGGGCGTGCCAACTTCTCGTCGATCACGATCTGGGCCGCGCGCAACACGCGTTCGTCCTCGCCTTCGGCAAAGACAATGCGGCTCTTGCCGCCGTCGCGCACCACCTGCTTGGCCCGTGCGAACACCGGCTTCATGAAGGCGCCGGAGTGGTAGACGAACTGCTGCAGCTGGTTGATGTAGGCATCCATGTCGGCGATGGGGCGCGTGGCCACACCTGCGTCCATGGCGGCCTGCGCCACCGCCGGCGCGATACGCACGATCAGGCGCGGATCAAAGGGCTTGGGGATAAGGTATTCGGCGCCAAACGAAATATCGTGCTTGCCATAGGCGGTGGCCACGACGTCGCTCATTTCTTCCTGGGCCAGGCCGGCAATGGCGTGCACGGCCGCAATTTCCATGGTGCGCGTGATGGTGGTTGCTCCCACATCGAGCGCGCCGCGGAAAATATAAGGGAAGCAAAGAACGTTATTGACCTGGTTCGGGTAGTCCGAGCGGCCGGTGGCCATGACAGCGTCGTCGCGAACGCTCTTGACCTCTTCGGGCAAGGCTTCGGGATTGGGATTGGCCAGCGCCATGATCAAGGGTCGCGGCGCCATCTTGGCAATCATCTCGGGCTTGAGCACCCCGCCGGCCGACAGGCCCAGGAAGGCGTCGGCGTCGGTGATGACTTCGATGAGCTTGCGGGCATCGGTTTTCTGCGCGAAACGGGCCTTGTCCGGATCCATGAGCTCGACACGGCCTTCGTACACCACGCCTTCGATGTCCGTCACCCAGATGTTTTCCAGGCGCACGCCCAGGTCCAGCAGCAAGTCCAGGCAGGTGAGCGCCGCGGCGCCCGCCCCCGACGTGACCAGCTTGACCTGGGAAATATCCTTGCCCACCACCTTCAAGCCGTTGATGAACGCGGCGGCAACCGTAATGGCCGTGCCATGCTGGTCGTCGTGAAAGACCGGGATGTTCATGCGCGCGCGCAGCTTGCGCTCGACTTCGAAGCACTCCGGCGCCTTGATGTCTTCCAGGTTGATGCCGCCAAAGGTCGGCTCGAGCGAAGCGATGATCTGGACGAGTTTGTCCGGGTCGGTTTCGTTGATCTCGATGTCGAACACATCGATGCCTGCGAATTTCTTGAAAAGCACCGCCTTGCCTTCCATCACCGGCTTGGAGGCTAGGGCACCGATGGCGCCCAGGCCCAGCACGGCGGTACCGTTGGTGATGACGCCGACCAGGTTGCCGCGAGCGGTATAGCGAAATGCATTGGCAGGATCATCAACGATTTCTTCGCAAGCAGCAGCTACGCCGGGTGAATAAGCCAGTGCCAAGTCTCGCTGGTTGGTGAGATGCTTGGTGGGCGTGACCGAGATTTTCCCGGGACGACCGCTCTCGTGATATGCGAGCGCGGCCTTGCGAAAGTTGGGATCCATACAAAACTCTTTAACGAGAAGAAGGTGAATTATCGTCCTGCGGTCAAGGTAAAACAACCGATGCCGGATAACTCAGGGAAAGAGGCCTGCGGGATCGAAGCGCTGCTTGATGCGAGCGTCGAGGATTTCACCGGCGTTCAGGTCGGCTGGCTGTGGTTCGGTGCGCATCGCCCGGTCGGCATCGGGCAAGGATACGCCTACCGGCTCCAGCCGTATGCGGTCTGGCCAGGCCAGCGTACCACCACTGCCCAGCAGCAGGTGGGCAAGATTGGGCGTGTCGGCCAGCAGGGCGTCCACCCGATAGCGGCCAGGCCAGCGTTTCAGTTGTCCCCAGCCATTTGCCGGCGGCTGCGAGACCCAGGTGAAAAGATCGGACACCAGGCGGCTGGCCTTGACCGACAAGGCCGCGCGCTGGCTGCTTGCGCCGAAGGGTCCGAAGGTTTCAAGCGTGCGGTCGGCCAGCAGCACTTCCACACTGGCCAGGCCGCTGCACCCCAGTTGGGCAACCGGATAGCCGGCCGGCGCGGCCAGCCATTGCGCCAACGTCCAGCTTTCGTGCGCACCCGGGCATGCATCTTGCAATCGTGCACGGACGTCGGCCACGCGCGCGCCGGCGTCGGCCTCGATGCCGCCATCCGGTAAAGCGGTAAAGGTATCCAGGGCGGAGGGATCAACCATCAGGCAAGGCATGCCGTCGGCAGGTGCGTAGCCATCGAGCGCAAACCGTACGCCGGATTCGGCGCACAGGGCCAGCGCGTGCTGGATGTCGATAAGGCGGCTGGGCTGCAGCCAGGCCAGCCCCGGGTCATTGCGCGCAGCCGTGCGGTCTTCAAGCCGCCCTTTGACGCTACGGGAAAGGCGTTGGTAGAAACGGCCCCAGGGGCCGCCTAGAGCGCGGCCCGCCAGCAGGAACGCGCGACGCGAAGGCTGCATGATGAAAAGCAAGAGGAAAGCGCCGATGGTACACCGGCATCACCACCAACAGCGAGGCTACGCCTTACATCTCTACGCCGTCGGCACGCAGCGTCAGCGAGGCCGTCACTTCGTTCAGCGCGACACTGCCGCTGTCGCGGTTGCGGGCCACGATATCGGCGGCGTGCTCATCCACGGTCTGCGCCTTGGCCACAACGGGGGCTTCTTCCTTGGCCACAGGCTTGTCGGCGCGCTTGGCTTCGCTCGTCGGCTCGTCCTTTGCGGCAAGCTTGGCCGGGGTTTTGGCCTGCGTCTTGGAGGCAGGCTGGGCCGAAGCCAGCATCAGGCCGTCAAGCGCGCCAGGAGCCAGCGTGGCTTCCAGTCGCTTGCGCTCGGCCAGCACCTTGCGCCCATACTGGCTGTTTATGCCGGGCGAGCCCACGTAACAGGTAAGCCCACCGGCCACCGAACCACGCTGCGCGATACAGTCCTTCAGGATCTGGGCGCCAACATTGATATTGGCATCGGGCTTCCAGGCAGCTTTCTTGCCACCGAAGGGCTCGAACTTCTTGTGGTGGATGCGCGTCATGACCTGCATCAATCCCTGGGCGCCCATATGGCTTTCCGCGCGGGGGTTGAAGCTCGACTCGATGGCCATGACGGCAAGCAGCAGCAAGGGGTCCATTTTCATGGCGCCGCCAACTTCCCATGCGGTATCGACCAGCGACTTGACCGCCTGAGTAGGCACTTTGTACTTCAAGCCTATGTACTGCTGCAGCTCGTGCAACTTGGTGCCAGGCGTCACCTGGGCAGCGGCCTGGGCAACCTTGACTTCGGTTGCCTGCGCGCCTTCTACGATGACGCTTTGCTTGACCTCGGGCTTTGCCGTCGCCACAACCGCACGATGGGCGGCAAGGGCCTGAGCACGCAAATCCGGGACCGAAAACACAGCAATGGCGCCAATTGCCAGCGCCATTGCACAATAACCGAGGGTAGAACGATGTAACTTTACAGCTTTCGTGCTGGCTGAGTGCACCAGCGTATGCAACGTACGTGAACCTTGCACGTCGGGCATATTTGCCTCCTGTCGAGGGTAACCTGCACAACCGGATACTCGGGGTATTCTTATGTGGTCGTACCTGTCGGGATAATCAGCGTGTAAACGCCTTACTGAAAAAATCCGCGCCACAGGCTGTAAGAAACAGAAGAGTCAGCCAGAGGGGCACGGGGCGGGAGGCCCATTTTAGGGAGGTAGATTTACCCCCGGCAACCCAAAATCCACTTAATACCCGGGTACAAACCGGGTTTATTTGTAAGAAACTGGTAAGAAATAGAATGAAATACAGGGATCTGCGCGACTTCATGGCGCAACTCGAAGCACGTGGCGATCTCAAGCGGATCTCTGCGCCGGTCTCCACGCACCTGGAAATGACCGAAATCTGCGACCGCGTCTTGCGTGCAGGTGGCCCGGCGCTGTTGTTCGAAAACGCCCGCAACCGGGACGGCACCGCCTGCCGCATGCCCGTGCTGGGCAATCTGTTCGGCACGCCCGAGCGGGTGGCCCTGGGCATGGGCGCAGACAAGGTCGCCGCCTTGCGCGACGTTGGCGAGTTGCTGGCCTCGCTGCGCGAACCCGAGCCTCCGCGTGGATTGCGCGATGCCTTCGCCAAGGTGGGCATGCTCAAGGCAGCCTTGTGGGATATGGCGCCGCGCACCCTGCGTACCGCCCCCTGCCAGGAAATCGTGATCGAGGGCGACGACGTAGACCTGTCCACGCTGCCGATCCAGCATTGCTGGCCCGAAGACGTGGCGCCCCTGGTCACCTGGGGCCTGACGATCACGCGCGGCCCGCATCGCAAGCGCCAGAACCTGGGTATCTATCGCCAGCAGGTCATAGGCCGCAACAAGCTGATCATGCGCTGGCTGGCGCAGCGTGGCGGCGCGCTCGATTTTCGCGACCACGCCATTGCCAATCCGGGCCAACCCTTTCCGATCGCCGTCGCGCTGGGCGCGGACCCGGCCACCACGCTGGGTGCGGTCACCCCGGTACCGGACTCGCTGTCGGAATATCAATTTGCCGGCCTGCTGCGCGGCGCGCGCACCGAAGTGGTTCGCGCCATCGGCAGCGACCTTACCGTGCCGGCCACAGCCGAAATCGTGCTCGAAGGCTATCTGCTGCCGTCAAACGATCCGCGCGCCATCATGCCCCAGGTACCCCCAGGGGTTAATCCTCCCCCGAAAAGCGACTACGAGCTGGCGCTGGAAGGCCCCTATGGCGACCATACCGGCTACTACAACGAACAGGAATGGTTTCCGGTCTTTACGGTAGAGCGCATCACCATGCGGCGCGATGCGATCTATCACTCCACGTATACCGGCAAGCCGCCAGACGAACCGGCCGTGCTGGGCGTGGCCCTCAACGAGGTCTTCGTGCCGCTGTTGCGCCGGCAACTTCCCGAGATCGTGGATTTCTACCTGCCGCCCGAAGGCTGCAGCTACCGGCTGGCCATCGTATCGATACGCAAGCAATACCCCGGACATGCCAAGCGGGTGATGTTCGGTATCTGGAGCGTGCTGCGCCAGTTCATGTACACCAAGTTCATCATCGTGGTGGACGACGACGTGGACATCCGCCAATGGAAGGAAGTGGTCTGGGCGATCACCACGCGCATGGATCCCGTGCGCGACACGGTGCTGGTCGAAAACACCCCGATTGATTATCTGGACTTCGCCTCGCCGGTGTCTGGCCTGGGCGGCAAGATGGGCATGGACGCAACCAACAAATGGCCTGCCGAAACCACCCGGGAATGGGGCCGGCCCATCGTCATGGACGAAGCCGTGCGCACGCGCGTGGATGCCATGTGGCAAGAACTGGGGCTATAAGCCCCCTGCCCGGGCGGCCGCCCTATAAACCGGGCGGTTGCGCTGAGCAGCAGGTAATAAAAGAATAGGGGCGCATGCAGCGCCCCTATTCTTATTATTTGCCGCCAGCCCTGACAATCAGCGCTTGCGGCCGGAACGCCCAACCTGCATGGCCTGGCGCGCCGCCAGCACCAGGCCCAGTACCTTGACCACCCGGCCAACCCGGCCGCGCCCCAGGAACATGGACGCCACCGTGGACCAGATCATGGGATAGCGCTGGTAAAGATTGCCCACCTGCGATGCCAGGTGCTGGACGTTGGCATTCCAGCCCTGCCCGCTTCCCTGTGAGCCCCCGCCGCCAAAAGGAAGCAGATTGTGCAGGATGGCGCGTGGCGATACGGCTTCACGCACATGGGCCACGCGCTGCGCCACTTCTATACGTTCAATTTCGGCATGAGCTTGCAGCAGAGCCTTGCGAACAGCCCGGTTGGACGATGCATCGCTCATGTCGGATTCCTTGGGTCGTTAGGATTGTAGACGCCCGATGCCGCCGTCCCGGTGCGCACGTTGTAGCGGGACGGCGGCATCGCCGCCGGATCCGCCAACGGCGAGCTGAGCACCTCGACATCCCGTTCGAGCTCAGCCAGGGTCAGGCTAAAGGGATGCTTGGCACGCTTGAAGCTGCGCGACACCGACAAAAGACAAAGCACGCCCGCCAGCAGCCAGCCCACGCCCAAAAGGCCCACCGCCAGCAGCCTATGGCTGGTATCCCAGAAAAGAACGGCGACAAAGGCGGTGAAAACCGCTGCCGCCATGGTCAGGCACAGCAGGCCCACTGCCGCCAGCACACTGATGCGCACGGCATTTTCTTTTTGTTCGGCAAATTCGATACCGAACAGCTCAAGACGGGTGCGGCCAAGCGCAACGACGGATGCGGAAAGCAGCCGGATTGCCTCGGAGATGGACGGCGATGGATTTGCCATTAGCGCTTATTGATGAGTAAGCCGATGAGAAACCCCGTAGCAACTGCCACGCCCAGCGAACGCCATGGGTTGTCATGCACGTAATCGTCGGTTGCGCGGGCCGCGGCCTTGCCGCGCTGCACGACCGTACCTTGCAGGTCGACCAGCGATTCGCGCGCACCACGCAGCGACGCCATGGCCGAGGCCCGCAGTTCCGTCGCCCGATCGCCCGTGCTGGCGGCGGCTTCACGCAGCAGCTCTTCGACGTTGTTCAGACCGCTCTTGACATCGGTAATGAGATCTTCACGCGAGGTTTTGCCAATAGTCATCTGATTTTCCTTTTGAAGTCTTGAGGGTGGGAACTATGATACCAGCGGCAATCCGCTGCAACGTGCCGGTCCAGGATGTCATGGTCGCCCATTTGTAACTGTATCTGAACCTGGTGGCAGCCGGCTGACCTCCCCCCTCTATTTGTCAAAGCAATTTCCGGAGCTCTCCTTGTCCGTATCGAGCAAGTTATCGCGCACCTGGCGCGGCCTAGGCCTGACAGGGTTAATGCTGGTGCTGGCGGGCTGTTCCACGCCGCGAGAAGCCCAGGCCCCTGCCCCCGGGCCAACTTCGCAAGGCCCCGTCTCAAGCATCGACACCGTCATCGTGCCGGGCTCCCGGGCGCCCAGCCAGATGTATACCTCGGCGTCGTATGCCAAAGCCGCCAGCAGCATCCAGGGTTTGCCGCCAGCGCTGCAGGCCCGCTGGCGCGAATCGCAGCTACCGGACAGCGCCCTTTCCCTGGTCGTGGCCGAAGTCGGCCAGCCTCCGCTCATCGCCATCAATCCAGGGCAGCCGCGCAATCCGGCGTCCGTCATGAAGCTGGTCACGACCTATGCCGCACTGGAAGGCCTGGGGCCGGGACATACCTGGCGCACCGAGCTGTTGACCGCGGCCAACGCCCTGCCTCGCGCCGACGGCACCCTGCCCGGCCCTTTGTATGTACGCGCCGCCGGCGATCCGCAGCTACAGGTCGAAGACGTCTGGCGCATGCTGCGCGAGCTGCGGCTGCGCGGCATTCGCACCCTGCCGGGCGTGGTCGTGGACCGATCCGTCTATGGCAACGTCAGCATCGATCCCGGCGAGTTCGACAACACGCCCGACCGGGTCTACAACGCCAGTCCGGATGCGCTGGTCGTGGGCTTTGGCGCCGTGCGCCTGCTGCACATACCCGACCTGGCTACCGGCACCTGGCAGGTTCACCTGGACCCACCCCTGCCCGGCGTACGCATAGAGAACCATGTGAAGGCCAGCACCGCGCGCTGCCCCGGCCCGCCCGCGGTGCGTACCGAACAAACCTCCGAAGCCGGCAGCCTCACGCTACGCCTGTCCGGCACGGTCGCCCTGTCCTGCGGCGAGTTTTCGCTGCACCGCCTGGCCCTGCCACAGCCCGAGCATGCCGCGCAGATTTTCCGGCAGATGTGGGTCGAGCTTGGCGGCCAGTTGACCGGGCCGATCACCAGCGGCCAAGTGCCGCCCAATGCCATCGTGCTGGCCTCGCATGTCTCGCCGCCACTGGCCGACATGATCCGCACCATCAACAAGCTCAGCAACAATGTGATGGCCCGCATGATGCTGCTGGCGCTGGGCGAGCAATACGGCCCGCCCCCAGCGACCACCCATACGGGCGCCGCGGCGCTGGCCACGGTGCTGGCCAATGAAGGACTGGCGTTTCCCGAACTGGTGATAGACAACGGCTCGGGGCTTTCGCGCGACGGCAGCATTTCGGCCGGCAGCCTGGCGTCCATGCTGAACGTGGCCTGGGCCTCACCCCGCATGCCGGAATTCGTGTCATCCATGGCCATCGCAGGCGAGGACGGCACGGTCAGGCGACGCTGGAAGGATCCCGGCGTGCGCGGCAAGGCTCACCTGAAAACGGGTACCCTGCGTGATGTCAGCGCACTTGCCGGCTATATCCAGGGCGCCAGCGGCCGGCGCTACGTACTGGCCAGCCTGGTCAACGACCCCAAGGCCTTCAATGTCCGCGCCTTCAACGATATGCTGGTGGAGTGGCTGTCCACGCACTAGAACAGGTAGACGCAAACCCCGTGCGGCGCGCCACTACGCGCCGCCATTCCTCAAGACGATATGAGCATGGACTGGCTGATCTGGTTGAAACCGTGGGAATTTTCGCCCACCCTGATTATCTGCTTCGCGGTTGCCGCGGTGCTATTCCTGCGTGGCCAGGGCCGTTATCGTGTCTCCACCGTGCGCAAGACCCTGTTCTGGGTGGGCATGGTGCTGCTTTATCTTTCCCTGCACACCCGGCTGGACTACTACGCCGAGCGCATGTTCTTCATACACCGGGCCCAGCATGTGGTGCTGCATCACCTGGGGCCGCTGCTGCTGATGGCGGCCTACCCCGGGTCGGTCATGCGTGCCGGCATGCCCCTGGCCTGGCGCAACTGGCTGCATCGCTTTCGCCAAACGACTGCCGGGCGCGCCACGCAAGGCCTGCTCACCCATCCCATCCTCGTGCCGCTGGCCTTCGTATTGCTGGTGCTGGTCTGGCTGATTCCGTCGGTGCAGTTCTATTCCATGCTCGACTGGAAGCTGTACCGAATCATGAACTGGTCGGTGGTGATCAGCGGCATCCTGTACTGGAACCTCATCCTGGACCGGCGCCCCAGCCCGCCTGCTGCCATGGCGCCAGGCGTGCGGGTCCTGTCACCCGCGCTGACCATGACGCCGCAAATCATCGCCGGCGCCATCCTGACTTTTAGCGAACGCGATTTCTACCCGGTATTCGATGTCTGCGGCCGGGCGCTGAACTTCAGCGCGCAGTTCGACCAGAACCTGGGCGGCCTGATCCTGTGGATACCCGCGGGCCTGATAGAGGTGATAGGTGGCGTGGTGGCACTGCGCAGCCTGATGCGGCTGTCCGGCCGCGGACGATTGCGGACCAAGCCGGCAGCCGCGCCACGCACGGCCCGCACAGCTTGAGCACTGCATAGCCGCGGCCAACGTGCTTACGGCCCCCCAGGGCTGTCGATACCCCTGCACTCGTTCCTGCCCGCCGCCAGAGCGGCGGGCAAGGCGCCCAGCCTTAGAAGCCCAGCGCGTGCGGCAAGCCCGTGGACAGCACCGGCACGAAGGTCAGCAACATCAACACGATGAAGTGTGCCACCAGGAAAGGATGCAATTCCTTCACCAGCGGGCCCATGCCCACCCTGGTGGCCGAAGACACCACAAACAGCAGGCTGCCTACCGGCGGCGTGAGCATGCCCAGCGTCAGGTTGACGATAACCACGATCGCGAAATGGATGGGGTCGATACCCAGCGCGGCGGCGATCGGAGCCAGTATCGGCACCAGCACCACGACCCCGGGCAGCGGCTCGAGGAAAATGCCGAACAGCAGCAGCAGGATGTTGACCGCCAGCAGGAACTCGATGGGCCCGAGGTTCCAGGCGATGATGGTTTCAGCCAGGTATTGGGGGATGCCTTCGATGGTCAGCACCCAGGCGAATGCCTGGCTCGCGCCAAGAATCAGCAATACCGCGGCCGTCACCAGCGCCGAGCGCGCCAGGATGCCGGGCAGGGCCGAGAACTTCAGCGTACGATAGATGCACATGCCGCAGAACAGGGCATAGAACACCGCCACCACCGAGGCTTCCGTGGGCGTGAAAATGCCGAAACGAATGCCCACGAGGATGATCACCACCATCATCAGGGCGGGCAGCGCCTTCCAGGTGTTGACCAGCATTTCGCGCACGGGAGGCCGGGGTACGCTGGAGCGGTAATCGCGCTTGCGCGAGATATACCAGTTGACCATGGCCATCGACACCGCGATCACCAGGCCCGGCACGACGCCCGCCATGAAGAGCCCCCCCACGGTAACGGCCCGGTCTTGCAGCGCATAGATGATCATGATGATCGACGGCGGCAGTATCGGCCCCAGCACGGCGACACTCGCGGTCAGCGACGCCGCATAGGCGCGGTCGTAGCCCGCTTTTTCCATCATTCGGGTCATCATGGCGCCCGGGCCGGCGGCCTCGGCCAACGCCGAGCCCGACACACCCGCAAAGATGGTCAGCGACATGATGTTGGCATAGCCCAGCCCGCCGCGCAGGTGGCCCACGAACTGCGCCGCGAAACGCAGCAGCACCGTGGTCAGAGCGCCCCCCGTCATCAGCTCGGCGGCCAGGATGAAGAAAGGCACGGCCATCAGCGGAAAGCTGTCGATGCCGGAAAAAATTTCCTTGAACACCACCAGCAGGGGATATTGCCCGCCCGCGAACACTGCCAGCGCGGCCGACATGGCCAGCGCGAACGCCACCGGCACGCCCAGGGCCAGCAGGATGACTATAGAGATAAATAGCGTGGTGACCATGATCAGCCTAACGTTTCGGTGTGGACATCATCCGACGGCCTGAAACGCATGTGCATCACGTAGTCGCGGGAAATCAGCAGCAAATGTATACCCATCAGGACGAAGCCTACCGGCATGCCAAGATAGATGTACATAAAAGGGATGCCGGTGGCCGGTGTCGTCTGAAAGCTCATGGCCTGCATGTACACCACGCCCTGCCAGATCATGATGCCGAAGAAGGCCAGCAGCGCCAGTACGATAGCCCCCCGCAGCGCGCGCGCCACGTTTTGCGGCAGCACGGCATGCAGGTTGTCGATCGCCACGTGCCCGCCAAAGCGCAGGACCAGGCCAGAGCCGATGAAAGTCAGCCATACCATCAGGTGACGTGCGACTTCCTCGGCCCAGATCAGCGAATCGCCGGTCAGGTGACGCAAGGCGACGTTTGCCATGATGATGCAGCTCATGGCCGCCAGCATCAGGATCAGCGCCCAGCGATTGACGGCCAGGAAGATGGATTCCAGCTTGTTCATGGGGAAACCGAATGGGTGTGGCGATCGCCGCGAGTGTCAGCGCGGCGATCGCCGTGCATTTCTGAAGAGAAAGGCAATGCCCCATAAAAAGGGGCATTGCAGGCAACACGGCTTACTGGGTGGCGACGATGCTGTCGATCAGAGCCTTGTCATATTGCTTGTAGTACTGCTTGTAGGCGGGTTCCAGCACTTTCTGGAAAGCCTCGCGCTCTTCGGCCGAAATGCTGCCGACATCCATGCCGGCGGTGCGCAGCTTGGCCACGCCCTGCTCTTCCACATTGTCGACATAGGCGCGCGTAGCTTGTGCGGCAGCCTTGGCGCCTTCGATGAAAATCGCCTTGTCTTCATCCGACAGCGACTTCCAGAAACGCGGCGAAACCAGCATGGCTACCGGCGCATAGACGTGGCCGGTGAGGGTCAGGTACTTCTGCACGCTGGCCAGGTTGGCCGAGACGATGACCGACAGCGGGTTTTCCTGGCCGTCGATCGTGCCTTGCTGCAAGGCGCCGGTGACTTCAGGCCAGGCCATGGGGGTGGGCGCGGCGCCCATCGTTTTGAACGCCAGGATGTGCACCGGATTTTCCATGGTGCGCAGCTTCAGGCCCTTGAGGTCTTCAGGCTTGGCAATGGTGTGGCGATTGTTGGTGATATGGCGGAACCCTTGCTCGCCCCAGGCCACCGCCACCAGTCCGCGCGGCGCGAACTGCGCGAGCATGTCCTGGCCGATAGGGCCGTCCAGCACGCGGCGGGCATGGCCCAGGTCGCGGAACAGGAAGGGAATATCGACCACGCCCACGGCAGGTACGAAGTTGCTGAGCGTGCCGGTCGATGCAATGGTGGCTTCAACCGTACCCAATTGAACGCCCTCGACCACTTCGCGCTCGCCGCCCAGGGCCGACGACGGGAAGTGACGGAACTTGAACTTGCCGTTGGACGCTTGTTCCACGTGATCAGCCCAAGCCTTGGCGCCCGCACCGTAGTGCGAATCCACCGCCAGGGCATAGCCCAGCTTGACCTCGGTCTGAGCCAATGCAAGGTTGGCGCCAAAGGCGCAGGCAACAACGGAAACGGCGCCGATGGCGCGCGAAATGAATGACATGGAAGCTCCCCGAGACTGGATATGGTTTCGCCGCGCCCGCGCAAGCGGGCTTGGGGGCGAATAATACCCCGTCCGGGGATCAGGACAGCCAACTTGGCGGGGTGTGCCGCTGGCAGAAAGCCGCGCGGCATCCCCCCCGGGGGATGGATCAGGCGGTGCCGCCCACGGTCAGCCCGTCGATACGCAGCGTGGGCTGGCCCACGCCCACGGGCACGCTCTGGCCATCCTTGCCGCAAGTGCCCACGCCCGAGTCCAGGCGCATATCGTTGCCCACCATTTTCACCCGCGTCATAGCCTCGGGGCCGTTGCCGATCAGCGTGGCGCCCTTGACCGGGTAGGTGATCTTGCCGTTTTCTATCATGTAGGCTTCGGAAGCCGAGAACACGAACTTGCCGTTGGTGATGTCGACCTGGCCACTGCCGAAGTTGACTGCGTACAGGCCGCGCTTGACCGACTTGATGATTTCCTGCGGGTCCTTGTCGCCCCCCGGCATATAAGTATTGGTCATGCGCGGCATGGGCAGGTGGGCGAACGATTCGCGCCGGCCGTTGCCGGTGACCGCGGTCTTCATCAGGCGCGCGTTCAGGCTATCCTGCATATAGCCGCGCAGGATGCCGTCCTCGATGAGCACATTGCATTGCGTGGGGTTGCCCTCGTCATCGATATTCAGCGATCCGCGCCTCTCGGGCAGCGTGCCGTCGTCGATAACCGTCACGCCCTTGGCCGCCACGCGCTGCCCGATGCGCCCGGAAAACACGCTGGAGCCCTTGCGGTTGAAGTCGCCCTCAAGACCATGGCCCACCGCCTCGTGCAGCAGAATGCCAGGCCAGCCCGAACCCAGCACCACCGGCATTTCGCCCGCGGGGGCCGCGCGCGAATCCAGGTTGACCACCGCCTCGTGCACGGCCTGATTCACATAACCCGCCAGCACTTCGTCGGTGAAATAGGAAAAGCCGGTGCGGCCACCCCCGCCGGCGTGGCCGGCTTCGCGGCGGCCATTTTGCTCGACAAGGACGGTCAGGCTCAGGCGCACCAGCGGACGCACGTCGGCCGCCATCCGGCCATCGCTGCCCACGACCATGATGACATCGTATTCCGCCCCCAGGCCGGCCATCACCTGGATGATGCGAGGATCGGCCGCACGCGCCATGCGCTCGACCTTTTCCAGCAGGGCCACTTTTTCCGGGGCGTCCAGGCTGGCAACCGGATCGAGGCTGCCATACAGGCTGCGCGCGCCGGTCTGGGCGAACTTGCTGGCCACCTTGATTTTCCCCGCGCCCTGGCGTGCGATGCTGCGCACCGCGCGCGCGGACGACATCAGGGCATCCGGCGACAGCGTATCGGAATAGGCAAATGCGGTTTTCTCGCCACTGAGGGCGCGCACACCGACGCCTTGCTCGATGGAGAAGGTTCCGGTCTTGACGATGCCCTCTTCCAGGCTCCAGCCCTCGCTGCGCGTGTACTGGAAGTAGAGGTCGGCATAATCAACCCGATGCGCGAAGATCTCGCCCAGCGCGCGCGAGAGGTCGGCCTGGGTAAGCCCCCAGGGCTCCAGCAGCAGCGACTGCGCGGTGGCAAGCGCCTGGATATTCGGTTCGACTAGTTTCATGATGATCCTGAAAACAATAAGAGCGGCCCCGGCAGGGTCCGCCCCTGGAATACCTTACATGACGCGATGGCGCAGCGCGGGCAAGGCCGCCCGCACCTCGGCCAGACGCGCCGGGTCGACAGTGCCCATGACGATGCCGGCACCTTCTTCGTGGACTTCCAGCACATCGCCCCAGGGATCGATCAACATCGAATGCCCCCAGGTGCGCCGCCCATTGGGGTGTACCCCGCCCTGGGCCGATGCCAGGACATAGCACTGGTTTTCAATCGCCCGCGCCCGCAGCAGGACTTCCCAGTGCGCCCTGCCTGTGGTGTAGGTGAAGGCGGCAGGCACCAGAATCAAGCTCAGCTCGCCCAGCGCCCGGTACAGTTCGGGAAACCGCAGGTCGTAGCACACCGACAGGCCAACCTTGCCGCAGGGAGCGTCGAAACTGGCCGGACGGGTTCCCGGCACGATGGTGGCGGATTCGTCGTAGGCTTCGGCACCACGGCGAAAGCTGAAAAGGTGGATCTTGTCGTAGCGCACGCAGCGCTTGCCATCCGGGCCGTACACCAGGGTGCTGTTGTACACCCGTCCCGGATCTTCGCAGGCCAGGGGCATGGTGCCCCCCACCAGCCAGATACCGTGCGAGCGCGCCTGCTCGGCCAGGAATACCTGTATCGGGCCGTCGGCCTCTTCGCGCACACCCACTTTGTCGGTATCCGCATTTCCCATCAGGCAGAAATACTCGGGCAGCAGCACCAGCTGTGCGCCGCCGGCGGCCGCCTGCGCAATCAGGCCGCTGGCCGCGGCGAGGTTCTCTTCCACGCTCGGGGTCGACACCATCTGCACGGCCGCAACCCGCATCGAAACAGGTGTAGCAACATTCGAATTTTCGGACATGGTCAGGGCGGCAAAAGCCGGTTCATGAAAGGCAATACCACAGTGTAAAGGTAAACCCGCCGGAACCGCCCCCGCCTACTCGGCTTCGGTCCGAGTGATTATCGGCTCGCTCCAGCTGCCCTTGACGGTATAGCGATAGGTAAAGGCTGCGGCCAGCGGCTGGCGCAGCAGCCATTGGCCGATGAATGCGCCTACGCCGATGACCGGATTGACCGCCAGGCCGGCCAGCAGCGCTGCGGCGCTGGCATCGATATGGGGAACGATCACCGCATTCAGGTCTTGCGTGCGGGCCATCAGGTCGGTGCTGCCAGACAGCACCGCGGTCGCGCTGGGGCCATTCATCCTGAAACTGCTGATCTGCGCCACGCCACTGCGAATCACCACTTCCGAACGTATCGTGTCCCAGGCAAACCCCGATTCAAACAGATTGCCCCGCTGAAAGGTCGCGGCACGCGCGAGCGTCTGCAGGGAAAAGATACCCAGCAGGCGTCCAGCCGTGGATGGCGCCTGCAGAAAACGGCCTGCGTTCAGCGCCAGGCCCAGGTCACCTTCGAGCGAAGGCAGATCGTAGGAAAACGGTTTTCCTGTCCAGGCCAGGGTTCCCTTGATGCTGCCCTTGCCTCCCGCCACCACACCCGGCATGCCCAGGCGTTCGAGCAGTCCGCCGAAGTCTTGTATGCGCCAGTCGGTATGCAGCATCATGCGGCGCTGCGGCCCGCTGGCCGCAGCGCCCTGCTTTTCCCAGGTGCCGCTGGCACTGATTCGCACATCGGGGTTCTCGAGCAACAGCTCACGCAGGGTCCACAGATGCTGTCCGGCGTTGTCGCCCACCAGTTTCAGCTGCCCCAACGGCCAGTCGCCAAGAGAAAACTGATCGACCAGCAAATCGACATCCGGCATCAGCTCGGAGACCTGCCGGACCACCGGATCCGGTGTCGTGCCGTCACGGGCAGGCCGCTCGAGGATCAGCCTGCCAAAGTGCGCCGAGATGCGCTCCACGCCGGTATCGCGCGTGGGCGGATCGAACCAGTTGACCGTACCCACAGCCTGCTCGGAATCCACCGTGGCCTGCCACTTTCCCGACCCCTGGCCGCTGGCCCGCACACTGGCTTGGCGCAAGTTCAGATCCATCACATGCAGGGTGTCGGCCTGCAGGTTCACCACGACCGGGAAATCGTACGAAACTGCCGTCGCCTTGGCGCGCCGGCTGCCTGCATCGCTCAGGAATTCAGCCAGGCTGGCATTCCAGGCATCCACATCCAGCAGCGGGGTCTGGATATCGGCGCGAAACCCGGCATCCGGCAACACCGCGGCCCGGCTGACGCCCAGCCCAGCACGCGTCATACGCATGGCCTGGGCGGCGGACGACAGCTCCAGAACCAGATCCGCCCGCTTATCCAGGGAAACCTCGAGCCGGCGCACATTGCGGGCGCCGGTTCCCGCCAGTTTGACTTCCAGCGGCCACTGCGCCGCGGCCGCTTTGGCCAGGGGGGCAGGCAGATCGAACGCCATGCCGCCAAGGTCCGAACGCAGTCGGATCACCGTCCCGTGCTCATCCATGCCCACGGTAGCCGCGTAAGCCGCCGCGCCGCTGAGTCGCTTCATACCCTCGGCGGGCTGCCACGACTGCAAGGCCTGGGCTTGCACCGTACCCTTGATGGAGACCTCGCCGCCCTGCGGCCCGGCCGTACCGTCGGCACTGATAGGGCCGCCCAGGAACATGCCCTGCACCTGATTTGCCGAGATGCTCTTTTCCGTAAAGCCTATCGCGCCCGACAAGCGCGTGAAGACCGGCGCGGCCCCGGACAGCCGCAGCGTATTGCTGTTGAAACGCACGGCGCCATCCACAAGCAGATCGCCGGCATGGGTGAGCGGCACGACGACTTTCAGGGGCACAATCCAGTTGCCGGTGGCGCTGGCCGAATCCAGCGCGCCGCCGGTGATTCCGGCCAGCGGAGTCTTGCGCACATAGGCCAGAAAAGCCTCGGCAGTGCCGGCCGCCTCGCCCTGCACCGTCAAGACCGCGCCCTGGTGCAGGTTCGGAATGCCGACCTGCACGGATTTCAGCACTACCGCATCCGGCAAACCGTCCCGTATCGTGGCGCTTGCCACGCTGGCCTCAAGCGTGGCGCGATCGATCAGCAGAGTGCCATCTATGCTCTCGAACTCTGGCCATCGGGATGCCATGTGCGGCGTCACGTTCAGCGCCACTTGGCGCAGGCGCCCCGACACCCGAAACGCCCCGGACTCGGGGTTACGGTCAAAGGGAAAATCGGCAAGGTCGCCGGCAAGCCTGACGTCCGCCCCCTCCACCGCGCCCTGGATCAGACCGTCGTCCAGCCATGCCCGCACGCCCGGGCCCACCACACGCGGCATGAACCGCGCCACGGCGCCGACCTCGCCGCGTTCGACCCGGCCCTCCAGGTCGATCGTACCGGCGCGGCTGCGGCCCTCCGCTCGCCAGGTCGCGTCGGCCTGAAAGTTGACTCGCGCATCGGGCTCGCCCGCGTCCACACGGGTGCGCTCAAACCGCCAGGTTGCCACGCCACGGTCGGGATATGCCACGTCGAGCGCCGTGCTAAGACTGTGCACGGGCACCTCGCCGCGCTCGAAAATGGAAGGCAGCGACAGCATGCCCGCAGTGGCATCGATATCGGCGTGCAGAGTTCGCCGGGCCGCATCGCCGCGCGCACCGATGGTGGCCTGGCCAAGCTGCATGCGCGTCAACGGGGCCATGCCATCCAGTTCCAAGCCAAGGGCTGCCACATCGCCCGACCACTGGCCTATGATGCCGTCCTCGAAGGCCGCCCACACCCTGGCGGCGGCACGCCCGCGCATCCCGGGCAAGCGCTCGTGCAACCAGGGCTGCAGCGCGGCCAACTCGACATCCTCGACTGCCGCGTAAACGCGGCCACGCCATTTCGCCACGCCCGCCATCCCCGACAGGCCCAGCAGGTTGCGCTGCACTTCGCCACGGATATCCAGGCTTTTGCCCATCGCTTCGGGCAAGCTGGCCTGCAGCGCAAACCGCGTGCCGCTCAACAGGGCATAGCGCAAGACCACATTCACCTTTTCCAGCCTCAGCGGCGGCGCCTGGCTGAATTCGTCATGCCAGTTCACCGTGGCATCACGGATTTCAATCGAGCGCTGTCGCAAAAGCCACTGCATGGCGGGATGTTCGCCCAGGCGGACCTGCCCACCGGTGCTGGCGACGGGGAAGCCCGCCACGCTGACATGGCCGGCGGCGTCGCGCCTGGCATCGAGCACCGGCGCGCGCAACTGCAAGCGCAGCAATTCGGGCTGGAAGGTCAGCAGGCTGCGCCAGGACAACAGTACGTCCACCCGCGCCAACTGCAGGGCCGGCTGCCCATCGGCATCGAGCAGGCGCACGCCGGACAGATGCAGCTGGGGATGCAGCCGATACCAGTCCGCGCCCAGGGCATCGATCTGCACCGGCGCCTTGAGCACCCGGCTGGCAATGCGCTCGATATCTGGCCGGTAACTATCCAGGTTGGGCAGCAAGACATAGCGCACCCCCACGATGGCGAGCGCTATGGAAAAGTAGAGAACGGCCAGCAATACCAACAGGGCGCGAAAGACTACGACGGCAAAAGCAGCTATACGCACGGAGGCAAGGGCCAGGGAAGCAATTCGGTTAATCTTTATACCCCGAATCGCATTCCGCTACACCAGGAACACTTCCTATGTCCGTGCACGGGCCCTCCTTGCTTGCTCCTGCCCTGGCCTGGTCGGCCTATTTAAGATTGCACGCCGGCGCCATGCCGGGATTTGCGCAGTGGCTGGAAACCGCCGCCACCCAGCCTGTCACCGGGCCTGTCATACAAGACTGGCTGGCCGAACTCAGCGGGCACGCCCCCGATGCCGTGCTGCCCGTGGACGTAGCCAAGGCGGCCCTGCGTAAACTGCGCCAAAGGGTGTTCTCCACGGTGATGGTGCGCGACATGGCCGGCATGGCCGCGCTCGAGGAAGTCACCGGCGCCATGACCGCCCTGGCCGACCTGGCCGTGCGCACCGCGTATCGCAGCGTGGCGACCGATCTGGCCGCCACCCATGGCGCACCGCAAGAAAGCGCCACGGGCGCACCGCAGGAAATGCTGATCATGGGCATGGGCAAGCTTGGCGGCTGCGAGCTCAATGTCTCGTCCGACATCGACCTGGTCATGCTGTACGGCGACGAGGGCGAAACCACGGGCCGCCGGCCGCTGTCCCATCATGAGTTCTACGGCCGGCTCACCCGGCGCATGATGCCGGTGCTCTCGGAAATCGATGGCAACGGCTTTGTCTTTCGCACAGACCTTCGCCTGCGCCCCGATGGCGACTCCGGCCCCCTGGCCTGGAGCCTGGATGCCTTCGAAAATTACCTGATAAGCCAGGGACGCGAATGGGAACGCTATGCCTGGCTCAAAGCCAGGCCCATCGAGGCCACCGCGTTCGACGGCAGCCATGCGCCGGCCCAACTTGCGCAATTCGAAGCATTGCGCCGCCCGTTCGTGTTTCGCAAATACTTCGACTTCGATGCGCTGTCCGCCTTGCGGGCCCTGCGCGAACGCATACGCGACGACTGGAACCGCCGCGCCATGGGCTGCACCGGCCCCGACCCCTTGCAGGCCGACAACGTCAAGCTGGGCGAAGGCGGCATCCGCGAAATCGAGTTCATTGTGCAGTTGTCGCAACTGATCCGGGGCGGACGCATGCCTGCCCTGCAAACCCGCGGACTGCTCGACTCATTGCGGGCCGAACGCGACGCCGGCCTGATTGCCGTCCCTGACGCCGAACGACTGGAAGCGGCATATCGCTTTCTGCGGCGCCTGGAACACACCCTGCAATACCGTGAAGACCAGCAAACCCATCTGCTGCCCCGGTCGGCGGAACAATATGCCGCCCTGGCGCAGGCCCTGGGCTTTGCCGAGCCGGCCCAGTTCACGGCCGAGCTGAACCAGCACCGTCAGTTCGTCGAAGCCACATTCCGCGACGTTTTCCAGATGACCGGCCTGCGCGCGGGCAGCGACAGTGCCACTACCACGCCTTCCCGCAACACGGGCGGCGAGAGCGACGCCAGCCTGTCGCACGAAGACGCCGACAGGCAGTTGGCCCAGGCCATCCGCAAGCATTTGCCCGACTCCGCCGACGCCCTGCTTGCCCGCGTTGCCGGCCTGCTTGGCAGCCCCCGCATCCGTGCCCTGCCTGACCGCAGCCGCAGCCGGCTCGACACCCTGCTGCCCGCCGCGGTAGAGGCCGCGATAGCCACGCGCGCACCCGCCGTGGCCCTGGCCCGCCTGCTGGACCTCATTGAACAGATCGCGCAACGCCGGGTCTACCTGACATTGCTGGCCGAGTATCCGCAGACCTTGGCGCGCGTGGCGCGCATGGTGGCCGCCAGCGAATGGGTCGCCCAATACCTGACCCGCCATCCCCTGCTGCTGGACAGCCTGCTCGACTGGCATTCCCTGATGACGCCGCCCGATTTCGCCGTTATCGGACAGCAACTGTCGGCAGGACTGGACGACTGTCTCCTGCCCGACGGACAGCCCGATATCGAACGCCAGATGAACCTGATGCGCGATACCCAGCGCCAGGAAAGCTTTCACGTCCTGGCGCAAGACCTGGAAGGCACGCTGAGCGTTGAAAAGATCGGCGACTATCTTTCCCTGCTGGCCGACATGATGCTCGAGCAGACCCTGTCGCGCGTCTGGCCCCAGGCCTCGCGCGGCAGCACCGAGCCGCCGCGCTTCGCCGTGATTGCCTATGGCAAGCTCGGCGGCAAGGAACTGGGCTACGACTCCGACCTGGACCTGGTGTTTCTCTTTGACGATGCAGCCGCCGAACACAGCGAAAGCTATGTGCGGTTTGCCCGGCGCATCGTCTCCTGGCTAAGCTCGATGACCTCGTCCGGCCGCCTGTACGACGTGGATCTGCGCCTGCGCCCGGACGGCGACGCCGGGCTGATCGCGGCCTCGCTGAGCGGCTTCGAGCGCTATCAGCGCGAAGATGCCTGGCCATGGGAACACCAGGCGCTGACCCGGGCTCGGTTCGTCGTTGGCGATCCCGCCGTGGGCGCGCGCTTCGAACAGATCCGCCGCGACGTGCTGCTGATGCCGCGCGACGCCCGCCAGCTTGCCGACGAAGTCCGCGCCATGCGCACCCGGATCAGCGCCGGGCACCCCAACAAACCTCAACTGTTCGACCTGAAGCACGACAGCGGCGGCATGGTCGATGTCGAGTTCGTCACGCAATACCTGGTCTTGCTGCACGCCCGCCATCACCCCGAACTGCTGGAAAACCTGGGCAACATTGCCTTGCTGCGCCTGGCCGCCGACGCCGGATTGATTCCCGCCGAGCTGGCCACCCGGGCCGGCGATGCATACCGCACGCTGCGGCGCGAACAACATGCCTTGCGCTTGCAGGGCGCTGACAAGGCCCGCGTTGGCGCCGATGCGCTGCTACCCGAGCGCCGCGCCGTGACCGAATTGTGGAATACGGTCTTTCCTTCCAGCTGAACAGGCAAGCCCGACTGGCCAAGCCCCTGGAATAACAACCAGGGGCTTTTTTTGTGCACAAACAGCACACCTGTGGAAATAAATTGCCACAGAAGAAAGGGATGGGAATACACTTTCTCACGCTTTATTGCATGTTGTCGGCAGTTTGAACGATCAAGTCGCTATGCTTACAAAAAAGTAACAATTGGCGGCGCACGGACCGGCGACACCTTCTTACCCGGAGTCCCTGCATGCCCAACCTTCCCACGCTTGCCCAGATCCCGTCGTCGGGCCGCCGCTCCTTGTTGCGCTGCCTCGCAGCCTGCCTGGGCGCCGCTGCCATGCCCGCAGCCTGGGCCGCCCCTGCCGGGACGGCCCCATCCCAGTCACTGGACGAGCTGCAGGCCGTCATGCAAGCCCTGACGGGAACCGGCCTGCCCAATGCCGAACTGGGCCAGCAATATATAGCGGTGCTGCGCGCCAACCTCACACCCGACGTCCTGGGCCAACTGGCCGCCATCGGCTCTCTGCCCGAGGCCCAGTTCCTGGCCGCCACCCGCTCGCCTCCCCTGCAGGAAGCGGCGGAATTCGCCATGACGCTCTGGATCACGGGCATGGCGCCCGCCAGCGCCCGCGATGGCGCCAGCGTCATCACCTATGCCAACGCCCCCATCTGGCAAACCGTGCGCTTCACCAAGCCGCCCGGCCAGTGCGGCGGCGCCTTCGGTTATTGGGCGCAAGCGCCCCAGACCTGAGCCCAGGCGGCACTTTTCTCATCAACGGGCGCCCCGGGGGCGCCCCGCTGGAGCACTATTCATGGACAACACCCTGAGCGCAGACGTGGTCATCATCGGCGCTGGCGCCGTGGGCGGCGTGCTTGCCTACCGCCTGGCCCAGAAAAATGTGAAAGTGCTGCTGCTGGACGCCGGCCCGCGCATCGAGCGCGGCCAGGCCATGCAGCACTTTTTCGATTCGGTGGCCAAAGGCCCGAACGCGCCCTACCCGTCGACCTCGTACGCGCCGCACCCGATGGACAACCACAACCATTACGTGCAGGCAGGTCCGATCGAATTCGGCGGCAGCTATCTGCGCGGCGTAGGCGGTACGACCTGGCATTGGACGGGCTTCGCGTCGCGCTTTCGGCCCAACGACTTCCAGATGAAGACCCTGTTCGGGGTCGGCGAAGATTGGCCGGTGCGCTACGAAGACCTGCTGGCGCACTACGAATATGTGGAAGACCAGTGGGGCGTGGCCGGCTTCGAAGAGTACGACCAGGGCTGCCCGCGGCATGGCAAGCCCTTCTCCATGCCCGGCGTTCCCATGACCTACGCCGACACCATCATCAGCCAGGCCGCCAGCAGCCAAGGCTGGCATGTCGGGCCATTCGCCCATGCGCGCAACTCGGTCGTGCGCGACAACCGCCCCCCCTGTTGCGGCAGCGCCAGTTGCGCGCCCATCTGCCCCATCGGCGCCAAATACGATGGCCAGGTCCATGTCCAGAAAGCCGAGCAGGCAGGCGCCACGGTCCAGGCGCAAACCGTCGTCGATCGCATTGAAGTCGATAGCGCCAAACGCATTTCTGGCGTGCATTTTCGCCGCCCCGATGGCAGCAGCGGACGCGCCGTCGGCAAGCTTTACGTACTCTGCGCGCACGCCATCGAAACCCCCAAGCTGCTGCTGATCTCGCGCCAGGAAAACGCCCCCAACGGCGTGGCCAACAGCAGCGACGCCGTGGGCCGCTATCTGATGGGCCAGGCCGACCTCGATACGCGCGCGCTCACCAAGGCCGCCATCTACCCCTATCGCGGCCCGACCACCACGGCCGGCATCATCGAGTATCGCGACGGCGGCTTTCGCAAGGACTACGCCGCCGTGGGCACCTCGTTCCTGAACCGTGGCTGGCGCACCGCGCTGGGGCCTATGCAGACTGCAGCGCGCTATATCAAGCAAGGCTTGCGCGGCGCCGATCTTACGCAGGCCATCGAGCAGCACACCCAGCGCGAACTGGCCATCAACAGCTCGGCCGAGATCCTGCCCAATGCCAATAACCGGGTAGAAGCCGACAGCAGCCAGCTCGACAGCTTTGGCATTCCCCGCCCCAAGGTCAGCTTCAAGCTCGACGACTACACCCTCAAGGGTCTGGAACTGGCAAAGCAGCGCCACCAGCAGCTCACCACGGCGCTGGAATGCACCGATATCGAAACCGATCCCATCAGCGTGGCATCGGCCATCATTGCCGGCACCACCCGCATGGGCCGCGACCCGGCCACCTCGGTAGTGGACGCCAACTGCCGCAGCCATGACCACGCCAACCTGTTCGTGATCGGCACCGGCAACTTCCCCACCATGCCGATCAACGCGCCCACCCTGACCGCGGTGGCGCTGGCCTTGCATGCCGAGGCCGCCATGCATGAAGACCTGGCCGCCGGCCGCTTTGCCGCGGCAACGGTCTCAACCGAACGGAGCTTTGCCTGATGTTACGCCGCAACTGGATGAAAACAACGGCGCTGACCGCCTTGGCCAGCGCCCTGCCCGCCCGTTTTTTTGCCGGCGCACGGGCCGAAGCCGCACCAGCGGCACCGGCCGAGCGCTACCAGGAGATCGTGCAACATATACGCGACGGCTTTCCGTCACCGGTCCGGTCCGAAGCGGCAGATAGCCGGTTTTCGCGCCTGATGGCGTACGCCTTGGGGCAATACGAGCAGAAAAAAACCCACCGCACCTTCCTGGGCAGCCGCGACCCGCTGGACTACAAGGGCGCCAAGCTCGAGCGCGTGTCCCAGGCCATGGGCAGCGAGGAAGCCACCATACGCGACACGGCACACTACCTGGAAGGCCTGTTCACCTGGAGCCATCCCGATGTCCACCGGCTGCATGGCTCGGCCACATCGGTCTCCATCATCGGCCAGCTCTATGGCTCGCTGGTCGACCCCAACACCGTCTGGGACGACCTGAGCTACAAGGTGGCCGAAGCCGAGGTCAGGGTAATCGCCATGTGCGCCGACCTGGTCGGCTACGACGCCGACAAGGCATCGGGCCTGTTCACCTTTGGCGGCACCGGCACTACCTTCTACGGCATCAAGATAGGCCTGGAAACCGCCCAGCCGGGCGCCTTCCAGCACGGCATCAAGCTGCCCATGAAGATCTTCGCGTCCGACGTCGCGCACTACGCCAAGATCAGTTCCGGCGCGTGGCTGGGCCTGGGCTCGGACGCGGTGCAAAGCGTGGTCACCACCAGCGACAACGCCATCGATGTCGGCCAGCTCGAGGCCGCTCTGCGCGCCACCATCGAGCGGGGTGAACGCATCGCCGCGATCATCGTCACCATGGGCACCACCGATTCATTCGGCGTCGACGACATCCAGGCGGTGCATGCCCTGCGCGCGCGCCTGGTCCAGGAATACAAACTCGACTACGTGCCGCACCTGCATGCCGATGCCGTGATCGGCTGGTCGTACAGCGTTTTCAACGACTACGATTTCGGCGCCAACCCGCTGGGCATCCCGCCGGCGGCGTCGGCATCCCTGCAAAAGATACGCGAGCGCATGCAACACCTGCGCCTGGCCGATTCGCTGGGCATCGATTTTCATAAAAGCGGCTACACGCCCTATATATCCAGCCTGTTCCTGGTGTCGGATGCCGGCCAGCTTTCGCCGATACGCCGAGACAAAGCGGCCATGCCCTATCTGTTCCAGTTCGGCGAATACGACCCCGGCGTCTACACACTGGAATGCTCGCGCTCGGGCGGCCCGGTGCTGGCGGCGCTGGCCAACCTGATGCTGCTGGGGCGCGACGGTTTCCGGGGCCTGCTGAGCCATTGCGTGGAAATGTCCCAGGTCTTGAAGCAAAGGGCTGAAGCCCTGCCCTGGCTGACCGTCATGAACCCGGAAAATGGCGGCTCGGTCGTGGTGCTGCGCGTGTATCCCGACGGCGTCGACGGCGATGCCCTCTATACCCAGGAATGCAACGACCCCTCAGCGCGCGAGCAACTGGCGCGGCACAACGCTTTCAATGCCAAGGTCTACGACATTACCCGCGCGGCGGCCGAAAAGGGCGAGGCGCCCGTGTTCGTCAAGACCAGCCGGTATCGCAATACGGCCTACGGAGAACCACTGGTGGGCGTCAAATGCTTCACCCTGTCTGCGTTCACCGATGCCAGCTCTATAGACAACGCCATTGCCGCGCTCGACAGCGCGCGCCGGCAAGCCGCCAAGCTCCCTGCCTGAAAGGACACCGCCATGCTCAACAAACACATCTCCTTCGCCATGAAAGCGCTGCGCAAAACCGGCGTGGCCGCCGTACTGGCCACCAGCCTGGTCATGGCGCAAGGCATGGGCGTGCCAGCCCACGCCAAGGGGCCGCTGCCGATTCCGCAGGCGCTCTTTCCCATCACGCACCCTGTTGGCCAGCAGCGCCTGACCGACACCGACTACAACCAGGCCTACTGGCCGCTGGCCGCCTATTTCGAAACCCAGAAAAACCAGGCCTACTGCTCGGTAGCCACCTCGGTGATCGCCCTGAACGCGCTGGACATCGCCCGACCCAAAAGCGCCGACTACCCGGACTTCCCTTTCTTCACCCAGCAGAACTTCTTCGACAAGGTCGACACGAGCGTGGCCGATCCGGCCGTCGTCTCGAAAGAAGGCATGACGATGGATCAGTTGGTCAAGGTTCTGGGCCAGTTTCCCGTGACCGCCACGCCCTATCATGCACACACCCTCAGCCTGGATCAATTCCGCAGCCTGATCGTGGACAACGTACGTTTCGACGATCGCTTTGTCTTGCTGAACTTCGATCGCAAGGGCATCAATGAAGTCGGTGGCGGACATTGGTCTCCGCTGGCGGCCTACCACCCGGCCAGCGACAGCGCGCTGATACTGGACGTGGCCCGCTACAAGTACCCGCCGATGTGGGTGCCGGTAACCGAGCTGTACCGTGCGGCCCAAAGTGTCGACGATGTCAGCGGAATCTCGCGCGGCCTTGTCGTCATGGCCAAGCAATGACGACAAGCCGGGTCGCCGGTCTGGCGGCGGGCCGCGACCATAGCCTGGCCCTGATGGCCGACGGCGCCGCCTGGGGCTGGGGCGGCGACGGCAGCGGCCGGGCCGTTCTGCCCGCGCTCTGCAGTGCAGCGCCGCCCGCCGGCGCAGTCATCGTCCCCAGCGCGCCGCGGCTGCATCGGCTTAGCGCCGGCTTTGGCGTCAGCTATGGCGTGACGCCGCAAGGCTCGGTATATGTGTGGGGCGCCAGCCGCAGCGGACTGGCCGGCCCCAAAGAAGCACTGGCCACCATGTGGCCGCAGCAACTGGGCGGCCTCGCCAGCATCCAGGCCGTGGCGCCTGGCGAATTTTTCGGCATGGCGCTGGATCACGCAGGTCGAATGCACTCATGGGGGCTGGCGCGCAACGCCGGTGCCGGCATGCGCAATACGCCACCCGTGGCGCTGCCGCATACGGCCGCCATGACCGCACTGAGCGTGGGCGGCGGCCATGTCCTGGCGCTGGACGCGACCGGACGGTTGCACAGTTGGGGCAACAATGGCGCCGGCCAGCTCGGCCACAACGACCTACAGGACAAACGCAGTGCCCTGCCGGTCAAGCTGGAAAGGGCGGTGGACACGATTGCCGCCGGACTGACCCATAGCCTGGCCATAGACCGGGATGGCGGACTGTGGGCTTGGGGCAGCAACCAGCACGGGCAATTGGGCCACGATGCCCCGCCCTACAGCCCCCATCCCATGCGCGTCGCGCTGCCACGGCCGGTGCGGGCGATTGCCGCCGGCATGTACTTTTCGCTGGCCCTGGACGTCGACAACCAGGTCCACTCCTGGGGCTGGAACGGCAAGGGGCAGCTCGGACGCGAGGCCGGCCGCGCATCCGCCCTGCCCGGCCTCGTTCAAGGCTTGCCGCCCATCCGGCACCTGTCCGCTGGCCAAGGCCATGCCCTGGCTAGCGACGGCCACACCATATACGCCTGGGGCGACAACGCGGCCAGCCAGTTGGGGCCCCACGGGCCGCTGGCGCAAAGCCCGGCCCACCCGGCCTGGACGGCAGACCCCGTCTTACTTCTTTCCTGAGTCCGAGAACCCTTATGCCGCTGCATTCCCGCCGTGATTTTCTCCGTGTTTCCTACCGTATCGGCATCGGCCTGACCGCGCCGGCCTGGATCGCCGCCTGCGGAGGCAGTGACGACAACGGCGAGCCGCCCGAACCCGAAGTGACCGAAACCTTCGTCGAGCCGCCACGGCTGGTGGCAAGCAACGGCATGCTCGACATCACCCTACGCTACGCCTATGCCGAACATACCCTGGACGGCAAACAGGTCTACCTGCGCAGCTTGGACGGCCTGCCCACCGGGCCAACCCTGCAGGTGCGCGCTGGCGACACCCTGCGCATCAACGTACACAACGACCTGCCGCCCAACCCCGCCAGCACGGAACCGGCCTGGCACCTGCGCTATCCCAACAGCGCCAACCTGCACACCCACGGCCTGCACGTCAACCCGGGGCTGGTGCGCCCCGGCGTCTACGGCGACTATGTCATCGACGATCCCCGCGAAGGAGTGCACCCGGGGCAACTGCGCCAGCACGAATATGCCATCCCGAAAGACCATCCGCCGGGCAGCTATTGGTATCACCCCCACTTGCACGGCTCCACCGCCATCCAGGTGGGCAGCGGCATGGCGGGCGGCCTGATCATTACCGGCGCGGTCGACGAGGTTCCCGAAATCGCTGCCGCACGCGAACGGCTCTTCATGCTTCAGGCGCCGATTTCCGGCCCCGACGGCCGCCTGGAGAGCTTCAGCCAATTGGCCAGCCCCACGGCCGAGCCGCCCTTCCTTATCAATGGCGTGCGCCGGCCACGGCTGGTGTTGCGGCCGGGCGAAGTACAGAAATGGCGCATCGTGAACGCGGCCGTCGCCAACTTCGTCAACCTGGCGCTGGACGGCCATACCCTGCATCGCTACGCACTGGACGGCAACCCCCATGCCAACCTGAAGGCGATACCGCCGGACGCGGACGAAGCCCTGGTGCTGAGCCCTGGCAATCGCGCAGACCTGCTGGTGCAGGCCGGGCAGCCCGGCACCTATTATCTGCGCACCCTGCGCTACGACATGGGTAACGCCGTACCGCTGGAAGAAGACATCCTGGCCGAGATCGTGGTGGCGGGCAAGCCCATGGATATGCAATTGCCCGCCGGCCCACTGCCCGTGCCCGAGATCCTGACGCCCATTTCAGATGACGAGCTTGCCCGCCATGGCGGGCTCAAGCGCGACCTGGTGTTCCGGGCGGTATTCAACGAAGACGGCAGTCCCATTACCAACGCGCCGGCCAGCGAGGTTCTGCCGATACCTCCAGGCGAGCTGGCGGAATGGACATACCAGACCGACGACACCTTCCTGGCAGATACGGCATTCACCGTGGGGGCCGCGAGCACCGACGCCAGCACTACCCCGGCCATGCCCACCGAGTTCATTCCCTTTCAGTCGTCACGGGCGATCAAGCAGACCGTGGCGCTCGGCAGCGTAGAGGAATGGACCGTCTACAACATGAACGATGTCCAGCACCCCTTCCACATCCACGTCAATCCCATCTTGGTCGTGAAAATCAACGGTGAACCCGTGGCCGAGCCGTACTGGGTGGACACCATAGGCCTGCCGCGTGGCGGCAGCCCCGATGCGCCCACATCGGTCACCTTTCGCACGCGCTTTCTCGATTTCACAGGACTGTATGTGATGCACTGCCACATCCTCGCCCATGAGGACATGGGCATGATGCAGCTGATTGAAGTGGCATAGCGCTGTCAGTGCCCGCGCAAGGCAAGCGGGCGCTGATCCGGCGGCAGATCGTCCAGAAGCACGAAATCCGCAAAATCGAAACCCGGCGCAACGGTACATCCCACCAGGGTGTACTCGCCCAGCGAGCGTGCCGCCTGCCAGGCGCCGGCAGGCACGACGCGGACCGGCAACACGTCCTTGGCTACGCGGCCCAACACACAGGTGGTGGCAGGCCCTGCGTCCGGCGGCAAGATCTGCAGTTCCAGGTTGTCGCCCTCGTAGTAATGCCACACCTCGTCGGCCGCGACCCGGTGCCACTGGCTAAGCACACCCGCCGGCAGCAGGAAAAATATCGTCGTAAGCGCTGCCCTGCAGACGCCGTCCGGCCGGCTTACAGAGACCTGCGAGCGGTAGATCTCCCGGTACAGGCCGCCTTCCGGATGCGGCTGTAGATCAAGCTCTGCTATCAGTTGGCGTGCACGTGGATGCATAGCGTCCATTCCGTTTCAAGTGAAAAACCAGCGCAAGCCCCACAGCACCAGCATGCCGCTGGCAATGGTCAGCATGGCGCTGCGTGTTGTCAGCATGACGCCGATAGCCGCCAGGGCGGCCGGCAAGCGCAAATCCAGGGTGGGGCCAAGCCCGGCTTGCCAGGGCAGCAGATCGGGCACGATGATGGCGACCAGCGCCGCCACGGGCGCATAGCGCAGGGCCCGGCGCACCCCATCGGGCAGCGGCAGGTGGTCGCCAAACAAAAGATAGCCCGCGCGCGTGATCACGCTGCACAGCATCAGGGCAAGAATCGCCAGCAGCACATAGGTGGTGTCAGCCGAAGGGGGTATGGAAGGGGTCATGGCCTGCGCTTTCCCGCTTTATTCTTTCCTGCCGTATTACCCGGGGCCGGTGTGCTCAGCCCCGAAGCGCGTTCGGCCCACATGCCGACCACGATGCCGGCACTCACCGCCATGACCAGGCCCAGGCGCAACGGCAGAGGCTGGGCCAGCCAGGCAATGATGCCGGCCGCCAGCGCCGAGAGCAGCACCGGACGCGAATTGATCAGGGGCACGGTCAGCGCAATCAGCGCCAGAATCGCCGCGAACTCGGGCGACCACTCGCTTGGGATGCGGCTACCTATATAGATGCCCAGAATGGACGCACTTTGCCAGACGAACCAGGCAGGCGTCAGGCAACCCATAAAAAACCCCACCTGCTCGGCCGAACCCTTGACCTTGTCATGTCCATAGCGCGGCATGAACAGCACAAAGGCCATATCCGTGGTGAAGTAGCCCAGCGCCAGCCGACGCGGCCACGACAAGGCCCGCAGATAAGGATGCAGCGCCGCGGAAAAAATGACGAACCTCAGGTTCACCACCAGGCCGGCGGCGAACACCAGCCATAGCGGCGCGCCGCCAACGATCAGGGGCAGCGTCGTCAGTTGGGCCGAGCCGGCGTACACCAGCAGGGTCATGGCCAGCGCAAGCGACTCGGTCAGCCCGGACTTGACCATGGCCATGCCGGTTACCAGGCCCCAGGTGCCGGTCGCGATCATCAACGGGGCGATGGAACGGACGCCATCGAGGAAACCTTCACGGAACCCATGCGGCGACCAGGGCGGGCTATGCGGGGTGATCATCGGGGAAAAGCCAGGAGCATGGTCAAAGATACGAGAATTGCTAGCATGTGCTTACAACAGAACGGGGGGCGTATAATGGCAGGCTTACCTCACACTGGCTATACCTAAGGATACCCACATGTCGACTGCAGATTCCACGTCGATGGCAGACCGCGACGGTTTTATCTGGCTTGACGGCGCACTCGTGCCTTGGCGTGAAGCGAACGTGCACGTGCTTACCCACTCGTTGCACTATGGTCTCTCGGTATTCGAAGGTGTGCGCGCCTACAACACGGAAATCGGCACTGCCGTCTTTCGCTTGCAAGAACATACGCGGCGTCTCTTCAACTCGGCACACATCTACCAGATGCCGATGCCCTGCACGCAGGAAGAACTGAACGCGGCGATCCTGGAAACGGTGCGCGCCAACAAGCTCGAATCCTGCTATATCCGTCCGCTGGCATTCTACGGCTCGGAAAAGATGGGCGTGTCGCCGCGCGGTGCGAAAACGCACGTCGCCGTCGCCGCCTGGCCCTGGGGCGCCTATTTGGGCGAGGACGGCATCGAGCGCGGCATCCGCGTCAAGATCTCCTCGTTCCAGCGCCAGCATGTGAACTCCATCATGCCGCGCGCCAAGCTGGCCGCCACCTACGCCAACTCCATCCTGGCCAACCTCGAAGCCACCGAAGCCGGCTTTGACGAAGCCGTGCTGCTGGACACCGAAGGCTTTGTGGCTGAAGGTGCGGGCGAAAATATCTTCATGGTTCGCGATGGCGTCATCTACGAACCGGAAATCGCCTCGGCCCTCACCGGCATCACGCGCGACACGGTGCATACGCTGGCGGCCGACCTCGGCCTGAAGATCGTTACCCGACGCCTTACCCGCGACGATTTCTATATCGCCGATGAAGCTTTCTTTACCGGCACCGCCGCCGAAGTCACGCCCATCCGAGAAATGGATTACCGCACAATAGGCAGCGGCTCGCGCGGCCCGGTCACCGAGAGTCTGCAAAAGGCTTTCTTCGACCTGGTCAACGGCCGCAATCCCAAATACCATCACTGGCTCACTAAGGTTTAAGCGTTCACGCCATGACTGTTGCAAACCAGCACTCTGCCGATGCGCCCCGCGAAGTATACGAAGTGGGCGCTCAGGATCTGCCCGTCTCGTGCCCCGGCCCCCATACCCCGCTCTGGAACATGCACCCCAAGGTGTACCTGGACGTGGCCACCACCGGGTCGGCCCACTGTCCCTATTGCGGCGCCGAATATAAGTTGAAACCCGGTACGCACGTACACGGCCACTAAACAGCTGACCTTATGCCTGCCGCACCGCACAATCTCGTTTTTGCTACGCCCGACGAAGCCGAGACCGCCTTCTACGAAGCGCTGGAACTTGGCGACATCGAACTGCTGATGCGAGCCTGGGCCGACGACGAAGACATCGTCTGCATCCATCCGGGGGGCGACCGCCTGATCGGGGCCCATGCGGTGCGTTCGTCCTGGCAGGAAATCCTGGCCAGCGGTACGCTGCCCGTGCGCCCCTTGCGGGTGCATGCCATGCAAAGCATGATGAGCTCGGTCCATACCCTGGTCGAGCAACTGACTGTGGACAGCCGCGAAGGCACGCATACCGTCAACTGCTACGCCACCAATGTCTTTCACAACGGGCCGTCGGGCTGGAGACTGGTCCTGCACCATTCCTCGCAAGCACCCGACGACGCCGGCGTGGCCCAGCTCCACGATATTCCCGATATCCTGCACTAGGGCGTGCCCTCACACCCGCCAACCCGCACAGCCGTGCCCACACGTTCACGCGACATCGTCCGTCGCAGTCTTTCGCCATGTCCGCCCGCTTCGACGCATCCGACTGCTCTACGCCAGCCTGGCTTCCCGAGGGGCATAGCCAGACGATCTACGCCGCCCTGTGGGCAAGACACCATCGCGTCTCGTTCACTCGCGAACGTGTCGACACCCCGGATGGCGATTTCATCGATATAGACTGGACCTGTCCCGGCGCGCAGCCAGGCGCAGCGCCAGACGCCGCCACGGCGTCCGATTCAGCCAACCAGCCGGCCCTGGTACTCTTTCACGGCCTCGAAGGCAGCAGCCAGAGCAGTTACGCCCAGGCCATCGCGCACCACTTCCGAGCCCGCGGCTGGATAGTCGCCATCCCGCACTTTCGCGGTTGCTCCGGCACGCCCAACCGCCTGCCCCGCGCCTACCATTCCGGCGACAGCGACGAAATCGGCTTCATGCTGGATACCGTGCGTGCGCGCCACCCCCAAGCCCGCTGGCATGCCGCCGGGGTTTCGCTGGGCGGCAATGCCCTGGCCAAATTCCTGGGTGAACGTGGCGAATCGGCCAACTGGCTGCAAAGCGCGGCGGCGATTTCGGCCCCGCTGGACCTGGCTGGCGGCGGCCATACCCTGGGCCAGGGGCTGGCCAACCGCCGTATCTATACCCGGATGTTCATGCGCAGCCTGCGCAACAAGGTGTTGAACAAGGCCCGCCGCTTTCCCGCCGTCATCGACGTCATGCGCGTGGCCCATGCGCAAGACCTGCACGAATTCGACGACGCCTATACCGCGCCGCTGCATGGCTTTGCCGGGGTTGCCGATTATTGGTCGCGGGCCAGCGCCCTGCCCCTGCTGCCCGGCATCACCGTGTCCACGCTGGTGCTCAATGCGCGCAACGACCCCTTCCAGCCGGCGCGCTTTCTACCCGGGCCGGCCCAAGCCTCGCGCCACGTCTTGCTGCACCAGCCCGCCAACGGAGGCCATGCCGGCTTTCCTAGCGGACACTTCCCCTGTAGCCTGAACTGGCTGCCGCAACGGCTTGAACGCTTTTTTACCCAGGGTGTCTAGAGACGCCTATTCAGCGCCCTTAAGACTGTTTGGCCAAGGCGACTATGCGTCGCCACTTATCGAGTTCGGCAGGCGCCGCCGCACTCATCTCCGCGGTACCCATAATGTCCGGATAGCTGGCCTGAGAGGCCAGCATTTCCATAAAACCTGCCTTGGCCGGCATTTTTACGATCTCATCCGAGAGTTTTTTGACTATGGCTTGCGGAGTACCTGATGGTGCGAACATGCCCAACCAGATGGCCATTTCATAACCGGGCACTCCGCTTTCGGCCACGGTAGGCACATCGGGAAATACATCCGAGCGCTGCGCGCCGCCCACGGCCAGCACGCGCAGGCGTCCTGCCTTCACCAGCGAAACCGATGACGATGTACTCTGGAAGCTGATATCGACCTGCGAGCCGGCAAGGTCCACCAAAGCCTGTGACGCGCCCGCGTAGGGGATATGCCGCGCCTTTGTTTGTGTCATGGCATTGAGCAATACCATTGCATAGTTGGTTGTACTGGCCTCGCCCGCCGAGGCATACGTGACTTCGCCAGGACGATTCTGCATATCCAGCACCACGTCCTGCAGGGTTTTATAAGGCGAGTTAGCGGGCACCAGAAACACCAGCGCCCCTGCACTTGTACGAGCCACTGGCGTGAAATCGCCCAGTACATCGTACGGCACGGCCGGCATCACCCATGGGGTTATATAGTGCGTCGCAGCCGTGAACAACAAGACATCTCCATTCGCTGGCGCCTTGGCGACATAATCGGTTCCTATCAGGCCACTTGCTCCAACCTTGTTTTCAACGAATACGGGAATATTCCAGGCCTGGGCAAGCTCGTTTGCAATATATCTGCCGACCCTATCCATTGCCGTGCCGGGCGAACCCGGGACGATGATGTGAATAGGACGAGTGGGATATGCCTGCTCGCTAGCAGATGCGGTTATCCGCCATGCCGGCAACGCGGTTAAAGCTGCAAGTACTAATCTTCTGCCAGTCAGCACAACTGACCCCTTATGTAGGAAAGAGATGGAACACGCGAACTTTGAGAGAAATACTGTCTAGCTGCTGGCTGCCAGAGCGGCGGCAGTAGGCTGCGGCAGGTACTCGGCAGCTTTTTTGGGAAACTGCAAAAAGAGCACTTCCAGGCCCTCGTCGCCGGCACTCACTTGATATGCATCTTCGTCCTCGGTAACAAAGATCTGTTCCCATGCACCCATGCGCCTATCGTTATGCAGCATGCATCCGGACAAAACGATATAGAACTGACCTGCGCTCCCCGCAGGGGACATCCCACGCAAAGAGCTTCCTGGCGGCAACCTTAAAACGCGTACCGCAAGCCCATCTGAAGCCAAAGGGACAAGATCCTCGGTCTGGATTTCGCGCAGCGCCGCCAATTCGCCAAGTCCCAAGGCAGGCATGACGCTGCTACTAAAGTGACGCTTTGGACCCGGCAGCATCTGATCGCGGAACTCAGGGATGTATAGCGCCCCGGACTCGTATACCGGGCGCATCGTGAAATACCACAAACCTTCAGGCCCAGCCTTCAGCGGACCATAGCCGGTATATGCGCCTGCGTAATGCACTGCCACCGGACCCAAGTCATGCTTGCCGATGGACCCGCTGCCTTTAACAAAGACCTGGAACTGATTGTTTCGATGGAAATGCGTACCGGCGACAGCGTCAGGGGCCATCTCAATCAAAAAAACAGTAGGAGACAGCTGCTCATCCTGCCCACTATCCATCCATTCCCCTTTGAAATACTGACCATTAGGTGATGGGAGTGCGCGGCGAGTAAGGATGCCCTGTTCCTCGGTGCCTACAAATATCATGACCTTGCCTCCAGAAATTCTGACGATTGCGCTCTGGCTGGATGCGGTACAGCGCAATGCCGGAGGCACACGATTAGCGATGCCCTGGCAGCTCACTCAAGTGCGAGCGGCGCCAGCTGATCGCGGGGCCGCCATGCATCCGAGGCTGCAGCATGGATGACTCCCAACCCATAATATAATACGTATATGTTTTTATACAATACATACATATCAAAAAACAGAATAGTCTGGTGCACCCAAGCCGCAATTAGCGGTAGATGCAACTTCGACGATATGTATCCCCTGCAAACTAAACGCATGCCACAATGTCCAAAATCCTTTCCTGCAATAGGGCACCTGGGGTTAATGGACATCAAGATGGCTATACCGCATCGGGCAGGCTTACTGACACGACTGCCCGTTTCGCCAACGGAAATCGCTTCTCATGGGCCTTTCTGACCACTCGCTCGTGCGTCCATACGATTTACTCGTCGTGGGCGGCGGGGTAAATGGCGCAGGCATCGCCCGCGACGCCGCCGGCCGCGGCATGTCGGTCGTGCTGGCCGAAAAAGACGACCTGGCATCGCACACCTCGTCGGCCTCGACCAAACTGATCCACGGCGGCCTGCGCTACCTGGAGCACTACGAGTTCAGCCTGGTTCGCAAGGCCCTGCATGAACGCGAGGTTCTGCTGCAGTCTGCGCCGCACATCATGTGGCCCCTGCGTTTCATCATGCCGCACGACCGTACGCAACGGCCGGCATGGCTGATACGCTGCGGGCTCTTTCTCTACGATCACCTGGCCAGCCGGCGCGTATTGCCCGGCTCGAATGGGGTGGCGCTCACGCGCCATCCCGCCGGCATGGCGCTCAAGAAGGACTATGTCCGTGGATTCGAATACTCGGATGGCTGGGTCGACGATGCCCGCCTGGTCGCCTTGTGCGCACTGGACGCCGCCGAACGCGGCGCCACCATCTTCACGCGCACGCAATGCACCCAGGTTCGGCGCCATGCAAGCCACTGGGAAGGCACGTTGAAACATGCGGGGGGCCAAACCACCACCGTACAGGCACGCGCCCTGGTCAACGCGGCCGGTCCATGGGCCACGCAATTCCTGTCTTCGGCCGCCAACCAGCCTGGCACCCAGCACTTGCGCCTGATCAAGGGCAGCCATATCGTGGTGCCGCGCCTGTTCGATCACCCCTACGCCTATATTTTCCAGAACCCCGATCAGCGCATCGTATTCGCCATTCCCTACGAGCACGACTTCACCCTGATCGGCACCACCGATGTGGACTATCACGGCGATATCGACAAGGTTGCCATCCAGCCCGACGAAATCGACTACCTGTGCGCCGCGGCCAGCCGCTACTTCAAGCAAGCCGTCACGCCAGAGCAGGTCGTATGGACCTACGCAGGCGTGCGCCCGCTGCTCGAAGACACCTCCACGCGCGCCGCCGAGGTCACCCGCGACTACCGCCTGTCGCTGGACCAGGACGGCGGCGCCCCGCTGCTGTCGGTATTCGGCGGCAAGATCACCACCTTTCGCAAACTCGCCGAAGAGGCGCTGGATCAACTTGGCCCCCTATTGGGCAACCATGCCCCGGGCTGGACACACCAGGCCTGCCTGCCCGGCGGCGATATCCACGGCCCCACGCCCGATGTACGTTCCGTCACGGCGTTCGATGCCTATGTGCGCCAGTTGCAAAGCCAATACAGCTGGTTGCCGCCCAAGCTGGTGGCGCGCTACGCGCGCGCCTACGGCACCCGCATCCACCAGTTGCTGCGCAATCGCTCCAGCGTGACGCAGCTTGGCGATGAAGTGGCCAGCGGCTTATATGCCGCCGAAATCGAATACCTTGTGGCGCACGAATGGGCGCGTACGGCTGCAGACATCCTGTGGCGGCGCTCCAAGCTTGGCCTGCACCTGCCGCCGGACGGCGAGGCGGTGGTGGCCGAATGGCTGGCCCACCATGGCTTTACCAACCAAGGGGGCATTGCATGACTTACCTTCTGGCCCTGGATCAGGGCACTTCCAGTTCGCGCAGCATCGTGTTCGATGCGCGTGGCGAAATCGTGGCCATGGCCCAGCAGGAATTCCGGCAGATCTATCCGCAACCGGGCTGGGTCGAACATGACCCCGTCGAAATCTGGACATCCCAGCGTGATACGGCCCGCCAGGTCCTGGCCAAGGCCGGCCTGCAGGCGACGCAGATTACCGCCATGGGCATCACCAACCAGCGCGAAACCACGCTGGTCTGGAATCGCCGCACCGGCCAGCCCGTCTACAACGCCATCGTGTGGCAGGATCGCCGCACCCAGCCGCTGTGCGACCGCCTGTTCGACACCGGCCTGCTCGCCGCCGTTCGCGACAAGACCGGTCTCATCATCGATCCCTATTTTTCCGCTACCAAGATCGCGTGGATCCTGGACAACGTGGACGGCGCCCGGGCTGCCGCAGAGCGTGGCGAACTGGCTTTCGGAACCGTCGATAGCTGGCTGGCGTGGCAGCTGACCCAGGGCAAGCTGCATGTCACCGACGTCAGCAATGCCTCACGTACCATGCTGTGGAATATACGCACGCGCGAATGGGATGCGGAACTGCTGCGTGCACTGGACATCCCATTGAGCATGCTGCCTGCCGTGCACCCCTCGTCGCATCGCTATGGCGATATCAGCGCCGACTTCGCTGGCGCCGCCATTCCCCTCGGGGGCATCGCCGGCGACCAGCAGGCGGCGCTCTTTGGCCAAGCCTGCTTCAAGGCGGGCAGCGCCAAGAACACCTATGGCACCGGTTGCTTCATGCTGATGCACACCGGTAGCGAATTCAAGCTCTCGGACAGCGGCCTGATCACCACCACCACCGCGCAAGCCGGCAATCTGGCCGAATTCGCCATCGAAGGCAGCGTATTCATCGGCGGCGCCGTGGTGCAATGGCTGCGCGACAACCTGCATGCCATCAAGAATTCCTCGGATGTACAGCAACTGGCCGCCTCCGTACCCGATGCCGGCGGCGTCATGTTCGTTCCTGCTTTCACCGGGCTGGGCGCGCCTTACTGGAAACCTCGCGCCACCGGCTCCATCATCGGGCTGACCCGAGGCACGTCCATGGGCCATATTGCCCGCGCGGCGCTGGAGTCCATCGCCTTCCAAAGTGCAGCGCTGCTGCGCGCGATGGGCCTGAACCAGCAGGGGCAGATCGTAAGCCAGCTGAAAGTCGACGGCGGCGCCTGCGCGAACGATCTGCTCATGCAGTTCCAGGCCGACTTGCTGGGCATAGAGGTCGTGCGCCCCAAGGTGATAGAAACCACCGCCCTGGGCGCCGTGTACCTGGCCGGGCTATCGCATGGGGTCTACGACAATCTCGAACAACTCGAAGCCATGTGGCGCGCCGACCGTGTTTTCACACCCCAAATCAGCGCGGCCCAGGCCAACGAGCGCATGGCGCAATGGGAAGCCGCCGTGCAGCGCACCACAGCCGACTAAAGTCCTTGCCGCATCCGCCCTAGCCCTTGAACTGGGCCATCAAGGCCTTGTCTTCCTCGATCCGGCGCTGCACATCGGATATGCGCGCATCGAGCACTGATTTCTCGTAGAAGTCGCGCGAGGCCGAGCGCGCCTGCTGCAATTGCCCCAGGGCCGCCGGCAAGGCACCGCTCAGCACATAGAATTCGGCCATATTGCGTTTCTCGGGCACGGCGCGGCCCAGCTTGGCATTGCTCTCGGCGGCCATGCGGTACAAGGCTGGTTCCTGGGTGGGCCATTGTTCGATGCGCGCCTGTAAAAACGTGGCGGCTTGCTCGTCGCGGCCGGCGCGCTGCAGGCTGCGCGCATACGCCAGCGCCAACGCACGCTGATCGGGCCAGCGCTTGAATGCCGCCTCGCCCTGCTTGGCCGCGTCGTTGTAATTGCCTTCGACCAGCGACAGCTCGATACCCAGCTGGGCCAGCATGGGATGCTCGATGCCGGTTGCCACGGCGTCCTTCCATGCCACGCGGGCTCCCGCCGGATTGCCCTGGGCCAGCAGGCCCACGGCTACCCCGAAATGCGCGGCCGCGGCGCGCGCGCCCTTGTAGTTCGCGGCTTCGCTGCGCAAAATGGCAATGGGATCGACGGCACGGCTGTAGCCCGACTGCAGCACACTGAGCTTGGCCCGTACGAACCAGAACGTTGGCGTATCCGCCCGTTTGGACGCCGCCACATTGCGCGATCGGTTCTGCATGTCGGACATGCGCTCGATCGACATCGGGTGCGTGCTGGCGTAGCTTGGGCCACTACCCTGGTTGAAGCGCGCAGTTTGCATCAAGCGCGAAAACATGGCGGACATGCCCGCCGGGTCGTACCCGGCGGCCTGGATCATTTGCAGGCCCACGCGATCGGCCTCGCGCTCGGCTTCGCGGGAAAAGGACAGCTGCGAATTAAGCACCGCCGCCTGCCCGAAGATTGCCGCTCCCTGGGCCAGGTTGCCGGCACCGGCGGCGGCCGCCGCCAGGGCGGCCAGCATCATGCCCATCATCAGCATGCCGCTCTGGCTTTGCTGCCCCAACTGACGGGCCACGTGACGCTGAGTGACGTGGCCGATTTCATGCGCCAGCACCCCTGCCAGTTCGGACTCGGTCTGGGACGACACCACCAGGCCCGAGTGGATGCCGATGTGGCCACCCGGCATGGCAAATGCGTTGATGCTGGCATCGCGCACGCCGAACACATTGACTTGCGGCACCCCCGTGGCGTGCTGGGCAAGGCTGCGCCCCATCTCGGTCAGGTACTGGTTGATCGCCGCGTCGTTGATATAGGTCGGGTCGCGCAGGCCGTCGGCCATGATGGCGTCTCCCAGCCGCTGCTCCAGACGCGGGGAAAGGTCGGCCGCCGTGACGTCGCCCAGTTCGGGCAGTCCTGCGGGCTGGGCCCGCACACCTGCCGGGCCCAGCAAAACCACAGGCACCAGGATGGCGGCAACGAATTGCCGAAGGCGAAATGCAGGCGCCTGGCGCTGGGGTGCGCGGGCACGTTGGGGGCTGATGGCGGACGCTGACATATCCATATGATAATCGCCACGGCCCAGGGTTCCCCGGCAAATAAGTAGGCCGCACCCTACCGGACGTGCCGCCCTTTGAATAGGACAGTCTTGGCCCCGGGCGCATCAAAAAAAATCCCTGTGCAAGCTTGCCTACACAGGGATTTTTCCAGCTTGGCCGTGCCCCAACCGGGACACAGGCCGGCTGGCGGCTTAGCGGCGGCTCAGCGCGCTGGCCAGATACTGATCGTAGGAACCTTCGGCAACGCGGAACCAAGGCACCGACGAATCCCGGAACGCCATGTAGTTTTCGTACAAAGCCTTGAACTTCGGATCCTTGTCGCTGAATTCCTTGTACACCTGGTTGGCAGCGGCCCACGAGGCATCCATGATGTCGCGCGGGAAGGCGCGCAACTGGGCACCGGACGCCACCAGGCGACGCAGCGCGGGCGGGTTCCAGGCATCGTAGCGCGCCAGGGTTTCAACCAGGGCCAGGCGAGTCGCCGTTTCGATGACAGCCTGGTAGGACTTGGGCAGGTCGTTGAAATGCTTGTCGTTGACGTACAGCGAGATCTGCGGACCGCCTTCCCACCAACCCGGGTAGTAGTAGTACTTGGCAACCTTGTGAAAGCCCAGCTTTTCATCGTCGTAGGGACCGACGAACTCGACCGCATCCAGCGTGCCCTTTTCCAGTGCCGGATAGATATCGCCACCCGCGATCTGCTGAGGCACGGCGCCAATGCGCGACATGACCTCACCGGCAAAACCGGCAGTACGGATCTTCACACCCTTGAAATCGTCCAGGGTCTTCATCTCGTTGCGGTACCAGCCCCCCATCTGCACCCCCGTGTTACCCATGGGGAAGTTGACGATGTTGTACTGCTTGAACAGGTCACGCGTGAGCTTCATGCCGTCGCCATGGAACATCCAGGCGTTCATCTGGCGGGCATTCAGGCCAAAGGGCACGGCGGCGTCAAAGCACAGGGCCGGGTTCTTGCCGTAATAGTAGTAACCCACGGTATGGCCGCACTCGACGGTGCCGTTTTCCACAGCATCGAGCACTTGCAGCGCGGGCACCAGCTCGCCACCCGGAAAGGCGCGGATATTGAACTTGCCGTTGGTCGCCTCGGAGATATAGCGGCACATCAGCTCACCCACGCCCTGCAGCGCTTCCAAGCTGCGCGGAAAGCTGCTGGGCATACGCCAGTTGAGGGTCGGCGCATCTTGCGCAAATACGGGGCTGGCAACGGCCGCTGTCCCCGCGACGGCGCCAAAGCTGGCTTTTTTAAGGAATGAACGACGTTGCATAAGGCAGGTCTCCTTGCGGAAATATCTCGAAAAGTCTAGCCAGCGGATACTAACACTGCTCTATGGCGCCAACCAGCGGTGAGTGTCTTTTCCCCGGCTTGGTCAGACCAGAGCCCGACGCCTTTCAAACGTTACCAGTTACCCTTTAAAACACCAACGAAAAGCTTTTTTCCCGCCTGGAACCAGGTCAGATTCAACACGCGTTTGAATCTGGAAACACCAATTCCCAGTCGCCGCTCCAAGAGTGAGCCCAAGCTTTGATAGCAATAGATAAACAATGGTCAAAAAGTCCGCCCCGGAAAACTATTTGAGACGCCCAGCAAACATTCCCCGTTACTCATTTCCTTACACTCGCTTTGCAAAATATGACAAAGAGCGCCGACTCCCTGATCGGCACGCCCGACTTACAAGGCTCTTGCAATGGTTTGACAACCCTTTGCAAAAGCCTTGACGCAGGCATGGCGCTCTCAGACGCATCCCGGAAGACCAGGAGTCCGGCTCCGCGCCTGCCCCCTGTTCTCCTTCAATCTGATGAGATTCCCAATGCCAGCATTCTCCCGCCAATGCGCCGTTGCAATCGCCGCTTTGTTTGCTCCCGCCGCCTTCGCCCAGCCTGTAACGCTCAACCAGGTCGTCGAGCACACCCTGCTCACCAACCCTGAAATCCAAATGCGCTTCCAGGACTTCCAGTCGTCGGCAGAGGGGCAAAACGTGGTTCGCGGCGGTTATCGCCCGCAAATCAATGCTCAGGCATCCATTGGACGAGAGTTCCGCAGCAACATCCCCGGCGAAAGCTCATACGACTGGAGCCGCCCGGGCTATAGCGTCGAGCTGCGCCAGCTGATATTTGACGGCATGCGCACCAGCAACGACGTCAAGCAGGCAGGCTACGAAAAACTGGCCCGCTTCTACGATCTGCTCGCCACCAGCGACGCGACCGCGTATGCCGCGACCCAGGCCTATATCGATCTGCAGCGCTTTCGCGAACGCGAGATGCTCGCACGCCAGAACTATTCGTTGCATGAAGAAACCCTCAAGCAGATCCGCGAGCGCACCGACTCGGGCGTGGGACGCCGCGTCGACCTCGAGCAGGCCGGCGGACGACTGGCGCTGGCCCAAAGCAATCTGATGACGGAGACGGCCAACCTGATCGATGTGCAGCAGCGCTATCGCCGCATCACCAACCTGACGCCCGCCGACAACCTGGCCGACATCCCGACGGTATCGGAAAAGCTGCCGGCCAAGCCCAGCAACTTTTATGACTCCATCCTGCGCAACCCCAGCTTCCTGTCCAAGCAGGCAGCCCTGCAGGCCGCCGATTCAGGCATTTCATCGGCCAAAGGCGCCTACTCGCCCAAGTTCGAAGTCGTCGCCGCCACCGGCACCGATCGCGAACAGCCTGGTTCGCAGTACCGCGACGTGCAGAACTCCAGCGTGGCGCTGGTCATGAGCTACAACCTCTATCGCGGTGGCGCCGATGCGGCCCGCATACGCCAGACCATGGCGCAGTCCTATGCCGCGCGCGACCTGCGAGACTACACCTGCCGCAACGTCCAGCAGGACCTGGCTGTGGCCTGGAACAACATCGCTCGCCTGCGTGAACAGATTCCCTACCTGCGTGACCACGAGCTGGCCACCGCCAAGGTGCGCGAAGCCTATCGCCAGCAATTCACCATCGGCGAGCGCTCGCTGCTCGACCTGCTCGATACCGAGAACGAACTGTTCGAATCGCGCCGTGCACTGACCGACGCCACCCACGACCTTGAGGCCGCCGAGTACCGCTGGCTGTCCTTGTCGCACGGAATCCTGCCGGCGCTGGGCCTGCAAGCCGCCGCGCCGCAAGCGCCCGAGGAAAACAAGACGCTGGAAACTTCGCCAGAGATGCTCAAGCTCTGCGAATCCAACATCCCCGATGAAAGCCAGCTTGCCCCGGTACGCGTGCGCTACAACGAAGGCACCCTGCCGCCCACGCTGCTGCCGGCGCACACAACGCCTGCCGCCCGCCCCAACGCAATCCGCTAGCCCTGCCACCGCATCCGACCATGACAGATAAGCACAACTATTTTTCCCAGTCGGATGCGGAGTTCGTTCGCGTCCTCGAGGACTTGATCGACACCCTGATCGCCAACGGCACCCTGCGCCTGACCGATCTGCCCCTACGGGCGCAACAAAAACTCACGCAGCGCAAGCAAAACCGCGCCCGCCTGTCAGAAGATCTCAACCTGCTAGATGATGAATCCGGAAACGTTCTCTGAACAAGCCGTCAAGAACTGGCGCGCCGATCCAGCCGCCTCGCATGAAGATCCGCTGCTGGCTTGCCTGGTAGAACTGACCCGCGTGCATGGCGTCACCGCCACCGCGCAGGCGCTCTCGGCCGGACTGCCTCTGGATGACAACCGGCTGACACCCGCGCTGCTGCCTCGCGCTGCGGCGCGCGCCCACTTGTCGGCACGCCTCGTCAAGCGCGAGCTGGGCAGCGTGCCGCCTGAACTGCTACCCGCGATCCTGCTGCTGAACAACGAGCGGGCCTGCCTGCTGCTCGAGTCCAACGAACATGGCTTTGTCATCAGCCATCCCGAGCACAACGGCAGCACCCTGCAGATCAGCGCGGCCGACCTGGCCGCCCAATACACCGGCATCACCGGCTTGGTGCGGCCGCAGTTCCGGTTCGACGCACGCACCCCGGCGCTGGGCCAGGTTCGCGGCCGGCACTGGTTCTGGGCCGTGATCGCCGAGAACAGCCGCCTTTATCGCGATGCGCTGATCGCCGCGCTCCTGATCAACGTGTTCGCGCTGGCGCTGCCCCTGTTCACGATGAACGTGTACGACCGCGTGCTGCCCAACAATGCCATCGAAACCCTTTGGGTGCTTGCGATCGGCATCAGCTTCGTCATTCTCTTCAATCTATTCCTGAGCACCGCGCGCGCCCACGTCGTCGATAGCGCCAGCAAGCGCGTGGACATCCGCTTGTCCTCGCAAATCATGGAACGCGTGCTCGATCTGCGCATGGAAGGCCGGCCGGCCTCGGTCGGCTCGTTCGCGGCGAACCTGCGCTCCTTCGAGGCCATCCGCGACTTCATCGCTTCGGCCAGCATCACTACCCTGGTCGACCTGCCCTTCATCCTGCTGTTCCTGGCCATCCTTGCCTGGATCTCGCCGTGGCTGGTGATACCGCCTCTGATCGCCATTGCCCTGGTGCTGCTGGTGTCGCTGGCAGCGCAGGCGCGCATGGAAACGCTGACCATGTCCTCGTTCCAGGCTTCGTCGCAGCGCAATGCCACACTGGTCGAGGCCCTGACCGGCTACGAAGCCATCAAGACCCTCAACGCCCAGGGCATCGTGCAGCGCAACTGGGAACGCTCCACCGAGTTCATCGCCAATATCGGCAGCAAACTCAAGCTCATTTCCTCATCCACCGTCGGCTTCGTGCAGGCTGCGCAACAGTTCGTCTCGGTGGCCGTCGTCGTCATCGGCGTCTACCAGGCCCAGGACTCGAACATGTCCATGGGCGCCATCATCGCCGCCTCGATGATTGCCGGGCGCTGCCTGGCGCCGCTGGGCCAGGTGGCAGGCTTGCTGATGCAATACCAGAACGCCCGCACGTCGCTGGGCTCGATCGACAACTACATGCAATTGCCCATCGAGCGCCCAGCCGATGCCGAATTCCTGCACCGGCCGGTTTTCCACGGCGGCATCGAGTTTCGCGACGTCACTTTCGCCTATCCCGGCAATACCCAGCCGGTGCTGAAAAAAGTCTCGCTCAAGCTCAAACCCGGGGAAAAGGTTGGCATCATCGGTCGGATAGGTTCAGGCAAGACCACGCTCGAAAAACTCATACTCGGGCTTTACCGCCCCACCGAAGGGGCCGTTTTGATTGACGGAGTCGACGTGCGCCAGATCGATCCGGTCGATCTGCGCCGCGCCATCGGCCACGTGCCGCAGGACCCCGTGCTCTTCTACGGCAGTCTGCGGCACAACCTCGCCATGGGTGCCCCCTATGCCGACGACGCCAGCATCCTGGCCGCGGCAGAAATGGCAGGGGTCGCCGACTTCGCCAACGCCCACCCCAACGGTTTTGACATGCTGATCGGGGAACGCGGCGAATCCCTATCCGGCGGACAACGCCAATCGGTGGCAATCGCCCGAGCCCTGATCAACGATCCTCCCATATTGCTGCTGGACGAGCCCAGCAGCAATATGGATCACCAAAGCGAGTCCGAGCTGCGCAAGCGCCTGGAAACCGCCAGCGCGAACAAGACCATCCTGCTCGTCACTCACCGCACCGCCCTGCTCGACCTGGTGAGCCGGCTGATCGTCATCGACAACGGCCATATCGTTGCCGACGGTCCCAAGGAGCAGGTCGTCGAAGCCCTGCGCCAGGGCCGTGTCGGACGGGGGAGCTAAGCCATGTCGAACCTGCCGGACAAGCCCCAACCCGCCCGCAAACCCCGCAACCCGGTGGTCCGGGTCTTTGACTGGCTGCTGGACGGCGCCGACCGCCATGCTCGCCGCCCGGGTTATGCGGGGGATGCCGAATGGGCCATCCACCAGGCCGAAGCGCGCGGCTCGCGCATGCTGCTCTGGATCGCTCTGGTCGCGCTGACCCTGCTTTTGTTGTGGGCCGCCTTCGGCCAGATAGACGAGGTCGTGCGTGGCGAAGGCAAGGTCGTACCCTCGCGCCAGGTCCAGATCATCCAGAGCCTGGATGGCGGCATCGTCGAGCAAATCCTGGTCCGCCCCGGCCAGGCCGTCGAACCCGGCGAGGTCCTGCTCCAGATCGACTCCACGCGATTCGCCTCCTCGTTGGGCGAGAACAACGCCGAATACCTGTCCCTGCTGGCCAGGGCGGCGCGCCTGGAGGCCCTGGCCACAGGCAACCCTTTCGTGGCGCCCGAAGAAGTGCTCAAGGAATTGCCCGGCATCGTCGAAATGGAACGCAACGCCTGGATGGCGCGTGACACCGAGCTCAATGCCACCGTCAATGTCGCCAAGGAACAGCTCAACCAGCGCGAGGAAGAGCTGCGCGAAACCATGGCCAAGCGCGACCAGGCGGCAACCAGTTGCTCGCTGACCTCGCGCGAGCTGCAGGTAACCCGCCCCTTGCTGAAGAGCGGCGCGGTCTCGGAAGTCGACCTGCTGCGCCTGCAGCGCGATGTAGCCAGGTTCTGCGGCGAACAAAAGGGCGCGGCCGCCCAGATCGACCGCATCCAGGCCTCGATCAAGGAAGCCCGCAGCAAGATCGAGGAAACCGAGCTCAATATCCGCAACCAGGCGCGCAGCGAATTTTCCGAAACCAGCACCAAGCTGTCCACCCTGCGCCAGGGCAAGCTGGCGTTGGCCGACCGAGTCAAGCTCGCCGAAATCCGTTCCCCAGTTCGCGGCACGGTGAAAACCCTGTTCGCCAACACGGTGGGCGGCGTGGTCCAGCCGGGCAAGGACATCATCGAAATCGTACCAACCGATGACACCCTGCTGCTCGAGGTGCGCATCCTGCCGCGCGATATCGGTTTCCTGCATCCCGACCAGAAAGCCGAAGTCAAATTCACTGCCTACGACTTTGCGATCTATGGCGGCCTCGAAGGCCGGGTCGAGCAAATCGGCGCCGACACCATTACCGACGAAAAAGGAAATTCGTACTACATCGTGCGCGTGCGCACCAACAAAGCCTCCGTAGGAGACGCCAGCCTGCCCATCATCCCGGGCATGGTCGCCGAAGTACACATTCTGACCGGCAAACGCACCGTGCTGCAGTATCTGCTCAAGCCCATTTTGCGTGCGAAGGCCAACGCTTTCACCGAGCGCTGACGAGGACCAAAGAGACTAGCAATGACAGTCACCCCTGTTTTACTGATTACGCACGACGATGCATTGTGGCAACACTGGCGCACGCTAAGCGGCACGCGCTGGCTGCCCGCGCGTGGGCGCGACTTGGCCGATCTGGCGCGCTGGCGTGAGCAGGGACGAACCCTGGCCATCATGGATACCGGCCTGCCCCGCCTGCCGGCCTGGCACGCGCCAGAGTGGCCCGGCATTGTGCATAACATGCACGTCATCGCAGCCAGCACCCGCCCCAACGACGAAGAGGGCACCCAGGCGCTGGGCTCGGGCTTCAGTGGCTACTGCCACAGCTACAGCCCCGTCGCCGCCCTGTCCCAGATCCTCACCACGGTCGACTCGGGCTCGGTCTGGATGGGCCGCTCCCTCGTCACCCGCCTGCTGCGCCTGGTGCAGCAAAGCGCAAGCAACGCCCCGGCCTGGGATGCCCAGGCGCTGACCGAGCGCGAGCACACCGTAGCTCGCCTGGCGGCCCGGGGCGACGCCAATGCCGCTATCGCCAACGCCCTGGGCATTACCGAACGCACGGTCAAGGCCCACCTGTCTTCCATCTTCGACAAGCTGAACGTCAGCGACCGCCTGCAACTGGCCTTGCTGGTGCACGGCATCACCCAGTAACCGGTAAATACCGGCCAACCTGTCCTTGCGGCCAATATCGCGGCCGCATCCCCATCCCTAGTATTACACCTGTCTAATTCCTTCTCGAGTCGCGCATCATGGCAAACACGTCCCCCGCTGTAGTCACCGAACTCTCCGGCCGCGCTTGGATCCGTCAAAGCGACGGTTCCTTGACCGAGCTGCACAAGGGAAGCGCGATTCCGCCTGGAAGCGACATCGTCACCGCTTCGGGTGCATCGCTCGAGATGCAGATGGAAGGCGGGTTGCCCATCACGATAGGTGAAGGACGCGAAGTCGCCTTCAACGGCGAGATGGTGAACGAAACGGTGGATGCCAGCGAAGCCGGCGTAGCGCCGCCTACGGGCACGGATTCCGAACGCCTGCTGGCCGCCCTGCAAGCTGGCCTGGACCCCTTCGATCAACTGGACCCCACCGCAGCCATCGTGGGCGCTGGCGGCGACAGCGGGGGCAGCAGCTTCGTGCGACTGGCCCGCATCCTGGAAACGACCTCCCCGCTAGATCTGGCCTATCCCAAGCCCCAGGTCGGCAACGAAGAACTGCCCCGCCTTGGTGGCAGCGGCAGCGGCGACGCCAACGCCGCCCCGCTGGCAATCGACGACCTGGCCCTCACACGGCAAAACGACGTCGTGCGCGGCAACCTGCTGGGCAACGATAGCGACCCCGACGGCGACCTCCTGACTGTCACCGGCGTGCACGGCATTGTCATGGTTCCCGGCGGCATCAGCGTGCCTGGTGCCAACGGCGGCATCTTCACCATCCACCCCGACGGCAGCTACACCTTCGAGCCCAATGGCGACTACGACGCCTTGCCTGAAGGCGAAACGCTGACCAACGAAATCACCTACACCGTCAGCGACCCGGACGGCGCCACGTCGTCGGCCACCCTGACGGTCACCGTCACCGGCACCAACGACGCTCCGGTCTCTTCCGTCATCGGCGACCTGGCTGGCGTCGATGCCCAGCAGGACATCAGCGTCGATGTATCCGGCAGCTTTTCCGATCCGGACAGCGGCGACACGCTGACCTTCACCGCCAACGGCCTGCCCCCGGGCTTGAGCATAGACCCCAATACCGGCCTGATCACCGGCACCATCGACAAGTCCGCCTCGCAAGGCGGCAACGACGGTGTCTACAACGTCACCGTCACGGCCACCGACAAGAACGGCGCGAGCACCACGCAGACCTTCGAGTGGGACGTACGCAACCCCGGCCCGGATGCGCTGAACGACCGTAGCACCACCGACGAAAACTCCAAGGTCTCCGGCAATGTCCTGGACAACGACAGCGACCCCGATGGCGACGCACTGAACGTCAGCGCCGTCGGTGGCCGGCCGGGTGGCGTGGGCCAGCCCATCACGGGCTCGAATGGCGGCACATTCACCATCAATGCCGATGGCTCGTACACCTTCACCCCTGGATCCGATTTCGAAAATCTTGCGCCGGGCAAAAGCACGACCAGCTCCATCACTTATACCGTGTCCGACGGCGAAGGCGGTTTCGATACCGCCACGCTGACCGTCACGGTTACCGGCACCAACGACGCCCCGATCGCCACCCCCATCAGCGACCGCGACGGTTTCGACGCCCAGCAGAATGTCAGCGTCAACATCGCCGGCAACTTTTCCGACCCGGATAGCGGCGACACCCTGACCTTCACCGCCAACGGCCTGCCGCCGGGCTTGAGCATAGATTCCAAGACCGGCCTGATCACCGGCACTATCGACAAGTCAGCTTCGCAAGGCGGCAACAACGGCGTGTACAACGTCACCGTCACCGCTACCGACAAGAACGGCGCGAGCACCACGCAGACCTTCGAATGGGACGTGGCCAACCCTGCCCCCAATGCGCAGGACGACAGCCGCAGCACCAATGAGACCACATCGGTCTCGGGCAACGTTCTGAATAACGACAGCGATCCCGATGGCGACGCCCTGCACGTCAGCGACGTGGATGGCAACCCGGCCGGCATAGGCCAGCCTATTCCTGGTTCCAATGGCGGCACATTCGTCATCAACGCCGATGGCTCGTACACGTTCACACCGGGATCCGACTTCGCAAGCCTGGACACCGGCGCCAGCACGACCAGTTCCATCACCTACACCGTGTCCGACGGCGAAGGCGGCTTCGATACCGCCACGCTGACCGTCACCATCAATGGCCAGACGGATGGTCCGCCCATCATCGACATCCCAGGCGTAGACAACGCCGTGACCGAAAAAACCGGCGACACCGTCACCGGCACCCTCACCGTGTCCGCCGAAACCGGCATCGCCAGCGTCACCGTCGGCGGCCAGGATGTGACCAACGCCAGCACCACGCCGGTGGTCATCACCGGCGCCCACGGCACCCTCACCGTCACCGGCTACGATGCCGCCACCGGCGTCATCACCTACGAGTACACCGAGAGCAACACCGCCAAGGACCACACCGCGGGCGACGACAAGGTGCGCGATGCGTTCACCGTCAGCGTCACCGACGTGGCCGGCGTGACCCACGCCGACGACCTGGACATCCAGATCGTGGACACGGCACCCGTGGCCGACCACGACACGGCCAGCATCGACGAAGACGCGACCGCTGCCATCACCGGCAATGTGCTGGGCAACGACACCCTGGGCGCTGACACCAGCACCATCAGCTTTAACGGCGCGAGCGGCGCCTACGGCACCTTCGTCGACAACGGCGACGGCACCTGGTCCTACACCCTGGACAACACCAACCCGGCGGTGCAGGCCCTCAACAAGGATGGCACGCTCACCGAGACGCTCACCTACACCGTCACCGACGCCGATGGCGACGAGAGCCAAGCCACCCTGACCATCACCATCAATGGCCAGACGGACGGCCCGCCCGTCATCGACATCCCCGACACCGATGGCGCCGCCACCGGTGCGCACAACTCCGTGACCGAGAAGACCGGCGACACCGTCACCGGCACTCTCTCCGTGTCCGCCGAGACCGGCATCGCCAGCGTCACCGTCGGCGGCCAGGACGTGACCAACGCCAGCACCACGCCGGTGGTCAT
>JBEBVZ010000019.1:0-72644 GCA_040392445.1 Verticiella sediminum | reverse complement strand
GCGACACCTTCCTGGGTGGCGAAGACTTCGACCAGCGCATCATCGACTACATCATTGCCGAGTTCAAGAAGGAACAAGGCGTTGACCTGTCCAAGGACGTGCTGGCCCTGCAGCGCCTGAAGGAAGCGGCCGAAAAGGCCAAGATCGAGCTGTCCTCGGCCCAGCAGACCGAAATCAACCTGCCGTACATCACGGCGGACGCCTCGGGTCCGAAGCACTTGAACCTGAAGATCACGCGCGCCAAGCTGGAAGCGCTGGTCGAAGAACTGATCGAACGCACGATCGAGCCCTGCCGCGTGGCCATCAAGGACGCCGGCGTGAAGGTTTCCGACATCGACGACGTGATCCTGGTCGGCGGCATGACCCGCATGCCCAAGGTCCAGGAAAAGGTGAAGGAATTCTTCGGCAAGGATCCGCGCAAGGACGTGAACCCCGATGAAGCCGTCGCCGCTGGCGCCGCCATTCAAGGTTCCGTGCTGTCGGGCGACCGCAAGGACGTGCTGCTGCTGGACGTGACGCCTCTGTCGCTGGGTATCGAAACCCTGGGCGGCGTGATGACCAAGATGATCCAGAAGAACACGACCATCCCGACCCGGTTCTCGCAGACCTTCTCGACCGCCGACGACAACCAGCCGGCCGTGACGATCAAGGTGTTCCAGGGCGAGCGCGAAATCGCCGCGGGCAACAAGGCCCTGGGCGAGTTCAACCTCGAAGGGATCCCGCCGTCGCCGCGTGGCATGCCGCAGATCGAAGTCACGTTCGACATCGACGCCAACGGCATCCTGCACGTGTCCGCCAAAGACAAGGGCACCGGCAAGGAAAACAAGATCACCATCAAGGCCAACTCGGGTCTGACCGAAAGCGAAATCCAGCGCATGGTGCAGGATGCCGAAGTCAACGCCGAAGAGGACAAGAAGGTTGCCGAGCTGGCCCTGGCGCGCAACCAGGCCGATGGCCTGGTGCATGCCACCCGCAAGTCGCTGACCGAGTACGGCGACAAGCTGGAAGCCGGCGAGAAGGAAGCCATCGAGGGCGCTATCAAGGAACTCGAAGATGTGCTGAAAACCGGCAGCAAGGACGAGATCGATGCCAAGGTCGAAGCCTTGAGCACCGTATCGCAAAAGCTGGGCGAGAAAATGTACGCCGACATGCAGGCGCAGCAGGAACAGGCCGGTGGCGAGCAAGCCCAAGCCAAGCCGGCTGACGACAATATCGTGGATGCCGACTTCAAGGAAGTGAAGCGCGACGCGTAACGCTGTCCTCGTGAACGAACCGCATCATGCCTGGAATGGTGTGCTGCGGTTCGTTTCCATTTATCGGCATCACAAAGTTTGGTATTGACAACGATGGCAACACGCGACTTTTACGAAGTTCTGGGCGTCGCCAAGAATGCTTCCGACGACGAAATCAAGAAGGCCTACCGCAAGCTGGCCATGAAGTACCATCCGGACCGCAATCCGGACAGCAAAGAATCCGAAGACAAGTTCAAAGAGGTAAAGCACGCCTACGAAGTGCTTTCCGACGACCAGAAGCGGGCGGCATACGACCGTTTCGGCCATGCCGGGGTAGATCCTTCGGCAGCCGGCGCAGGGGCGGGCGGTGCGCAGTTCGCCGATGCCTTTGGCGATATCTTCGGCGAGATCTTTGGCGGCGGGCGCAGCCGTGGCGGCGGCGGTGGCCCACAGGTGTATCGCGGCGCCGACCTGCGCTATGGCCTGGACATTACCCTCGAGCAGGCTGCCAAGGGGTTCGATACGGAAATCCGGGTGCCCAGCTGGGAAACCTGCGACACCTGCCATGGCAACGGGGCCAAGCCGGGCACCCAACCCAAGACCTGCGGCACTTGCGCGGGCGCGGGCGCGGTGCGCATGCAGCAGGGCTTTTTCAGCGTGCAGCAAACCTGCCCTACCTGTCATGGCAGCGGCAAGGTTGTGCCCGAGCCCTGCACGGCGTGCGAAGGCGTGGGCCGTATCCGCAAGAACAAGACTTTGCAGGTGAAGATTCCAGCTGGCATCGACGACGGCATGCGCATCCGCTCCAGCGGTAATGGCGAGCCGGGCGTGAATGGTGGGCCGGCAGGTGATCTGTATGTCGAAATCCGCCTGAAGCCGCACGATATTTTCCAGCGCGATGGCGACGACCTGCATTGCGAATTGCCGATTTCCTTTACCACGGCGGCCCTGGGTGGCGATGTGCAAGTGCCTACGCTGGGTGGCCAGGCCGAGATCACGGTGCCTGAAGGCACGCAAAGCGGGAAAACCTTCCGGCTGCGCGGCAAGGGTATGCGGGGCGTACGGGCGAGTTATCCCGGGGATCTCTATTGCCACGTCAGCGTGGAAACCCCCGTGCGCCTGACCGACGACCAGAAAGCTATCCTGCAGCAATTCGCAAGCTCTCTGACCGAGGGCGGCGCCAAGCATTCGCCACAAAGCAAGTCGTGGACGGATAAAGTCAAGTCGTTTTTCAGCTAGTCTGTGAAGCCTGGAAGATTGCCGCGCATGCGCGGCCGTCTTCCAGGCTTTCTCATGCGCGTTCGCGACTATCAGCTTGTATTCAACGAGTCGCCACAGGCAATGGCGGGTAGCCGCCATTGCCTGTGTCCGCTTCAGGATGCCGCGCGACGGCACCCTTGTGGAATCCCAAAATCTTGGCTGGGTTTATTTGGATCGCAGCCGGATATCGTTGCGCACATCCTTGACGCCTTCGACGCCACGCGCAATGGTGGCGGCGCGATTGGCGACGTCGCGGGACTCGGCAAAGCCGCTTAGCTGTACCACACCCCGGAATGTGTCCACCTTGATGTCAAGCGCACTGACTTGTTCATCGTTGACGAAGGCAAGCTTGACCCGCGCAGTAATGGCCGTGTCATCGGTGTATTCGCCGGTGCTGCGGGTGCTGTCGGTGGCCGAGCATGCCGCCAGCAGAAACGTGACGCTGGCTAGCATGAACCATTTCAGGATGTTTTTTAGCATTGTCTTACTCCAGGTTGTGACAGGAATCGTGATCGGCCTCAAAGCCGGAAATCCAGCCTTGCAGCCGTATCTCGTGGTGCAAGGCACGTACCACACCCGACTTTATAACTGACGACGCAACTCGGCGGGGGGCACCTTCATCAGGGTGCGGTACTTCGACACCGTGCGGCGGGCGACGATTACACCCTGGCCGGCCAGCAGGGCAGTCAGCGACACATCCGATAGCGGCGCGGCGGCATCTTCCCCGGCGATCAGTTCCTTGATCAGGGCGCGTACGGCGGTCGTCGAGCAGGTGCCGCCGGTCTCGGTCGGAAGTTCGCGCGAGAAAAAATGCTTGAACTCGAAGATGCCGCGCGGCGTAGCCATGTATTTGTTGCCGGTGGCGCGGGACACGGTCGACTCATGCAGGCCGAGTTCTTCGGCGACTTCGCGCAAGACCAGGGGTTTGAGCGCGACCTCGCCATATTCGAAGAACGTGCGTTGATGGCCTACGATGGCTTCAGCCACGCGCTGGATGGTCGTGAAGCGCTGCTCGACATTGCGAATCAGCCAACGGGCTTCCTGCAGTTCCTGTGCCATGGGGGCGCGGTCGTTGCAGCGGGCGTGGCGAAACATGCTGGCGTAGGTGCTATGCAGTCGTGCGTGCGGCATGACGGCCGGGTTGGTATCCACCAGCCAGCGTCCCTTGATCTTGCGCACAATCACGTCGGGGACGATATGCTGGGCCTGCTCGCGGGCAAAGCGCAGGCCGGGCTTGGGGTTCAGTGTCCGGATCAATAGGCAGGCTTCGCGCAACTCGTCCTCGGTGCAGCCGAGCATGCGCAGCATTTCCGCCTGGTTGCGCCGGGCAAGCTGGGGCAGGCATTTGTCCGCCAGTTCCAGGGCCAACCCGCGCCCGGGTGTGCTCTGGTTCAGGGCCTGTATCTGCAGTGTCAGGCATTCAACCAGGTTGCGCGCGGCCAGGCCAGGGGTGTCAAGCTGCTGGACCAGGTTCAAGGCCATCGTCCACTCGCTGTCGCTGGGCGGCGGCGTCAATTCAAGCAGGCTGGCCAGCTCGCTGAACTCCTGCCGCAGATACCCGTCGTCATCCAGGGCCTCGATCAGCAGGCTGGCGATCGTCAGATCACGTTCACTCAGGCGATAAGCACCCAGCTCATGGTGCAGGTGTTCATGCAGGTCCGGCGTGCATCGCATCCATTCGCCCAGGTCGGTGCGGTCGTCGTCCGGGCTGCTGGCGCGCGACGTGGGGAAGTCGCCCGAGTATTCTCCAGGCGCCTCGTATTCGTCGGCGGCTTCGTTACGTGCGGGTTCGGCTGCCAGTTCGGTGGTTGGCACGTCGGATTCAATGGCGGTGCTGGTGTCGCTGGGGGCCGTCGGCTCTTGCGCCACCTCGGTGGCGGGTTGCTCCTCCTCTTCCCCGAATTCTTCAAGGAAAGGATTGGTGGCCAGGGCCTGGCGCAACTCCTGGGTGAACTCCACTGCGGACATCTGGAGTAATTTGACAGACTGCTGCAAACGCGGCGTCAGGATGGTTTGCTGTTTGGCTCGTAAATCGTAAGTGGTATGTATCAACTCGATCTCCGTCGCTGTGGCGTACCAACGCGTTAAGTGAATGTGAAATGCCCCTTGCTTTGAAGGAAAGCATGTTCCATGCCATCTTTTGCCGCGCGCCACGGGCATGATGTTTGCGGCAGGTTCCTTGGCAAAGGCTCGCTATGGATGCCTTGTGTCACGCTTGGCAACACAAGTGACGGTCAACATAATTACAAGTGCTGCAAGAACTACCGTGTGCTGCCCATCTCGATGGCACGTCAATTGCGAGCCTGTTTCCAGTCGCATTCAAAGGAGGCCATCATGCGCAACGAACACCATTCACGGCAGTCCGCTGGGCAGGAGCAGATCGGAGCGGACTCTGCTCAAGGCAACTGGCAGCGTCGCCACGAGAAGGGTGAATACGGACGCTATGGCAACTATGGCAGCTCGGACGACCAGTGGGATGTCGAATGGAAGTGGGTGGGCGAAGCCACAGGCGGGCAGCGCTATGGCGTGCTGCCAGGGCCCAGCCGCAATGCCCCGGTGCGTCGCTTCGCCCCTGGCTACGAAGCTTCTCGCGATGCCGATCCGTATCGGCACGAACGAATCTACGGCTATTACGCCGCCGACCTATACGACGACGCGCACGAGCAGCCCCATCCCGGGCCGGTTGATGCCGGCGTAGCCAGCCTGCAAGATCAATTCGGGGGTGTTGACCGCACGCTGGATCGCGTGAGCGGCTGGAATACCGGCCCGCAAAGCCTGCCGGGCAAAGGGGGCAGCCGGCCGGACGATCGTATACACGAGGATATCTGCGAGCGCTTGAGCTGCGCGAGCGGGATTGAAATTGAGGATGTTTCGGTCAGGGTCTCGGGCGGTACGGTGACGCTGGAGGGCACGGTACCTACCGGAGGCATGAAGCACATGATCGAAAATATCGCCGACGCTTGTGCCGGCGTCCAGGAGGTAGACAACCGGATCAAGATCCGGCGCATATCCAACAGCGTCGGCAGGGATCCATCCGGGCTTGCTGCAGCCGTCGATGACTCGCGGCTGTTGAACGGCCGGCAACGCTGAACGCGTTCACTTCCAAGCCTTCGGCGCGTATACGGAAAAAGGAACTGTGATGCAATATAGACGCTTGATGCAGGCAACACTGGGCAGCATGGCCGTGGCCATGGCGTTCAGCGTTGCAGCCCAGACCCAGGCCAGTCGCGCGAACCCGCCTTCTCCCAGTCCGCCGGATGCCGCCATACCCGAACGGGGCACCGACATGCCCGGGCGTGCGGATGCGGTCGACAACACTGGCTTGTACATCCCCGTTGCCACGACCGGCACGGGTAACTCCGGAACAGACCCGGCGATGGTGCGGGGTATGCGTGTTTCGCCGGCGGCCACACCTGGCCCCACGCCGGGAACCGCCGGTACGCAATCGGGGTCAACCGATCTGACGCCTACCGACAGGGTGTCGACGCAAGACGGCACCACGCGCTCAAACTGACCGCGGCGCCTGATCTTGGCGGCAAAACTGGTGCGTGATCACCCCTCCGGCGGGCGGTGCCCGTCAGGGGGGTGCAGGCTGGCATGCCGCATGTTCGGGTTTTCCGCCTTTTGTCGGCATGCAAACCATGACAGCCCTGGCTCGTGTCGTATCCTGCATTTTTTTGGCGATATCGCTGGGCAGTTGTGCCAGCGTGCCGGATGCGCGCGGCCAGGCAACGCAAAAAGCGGTCCGGATTTCCACCGAACAAGGCTGGTTGGGCTATCGCGCCAGCCAGCAGTTGATAGACAAACTGGGTGCGACGGCCCAGGACGACGATTTTCTTGCCGCACACCTGAAAGTCGAGGAAGCGGTGGCGGGCTCGCCGCTGACCACCGGCAACGATGTCCGGATGTACGACGATGGGCCGAACACCTATCAGGCGATGTTCGAAGCCATACGCTCGGCAAACAGCTACATCCACCTGGAAACCTACATCTTTGATGACGATGAGCTAGGCCGCAAACTGGGGGCGATGCTGGCCGCCAAGCGGGCCCAGGGGGTGGAGGTAGCGGTGATGGTCGACGGTGTGGGCACACTGTCCACTCCCGCAGATTTTTTTGACGGCTTGCGCCGGGCCGGCATTCAGGTCGTGGTATTCAACCCCGTCAATCCCCTGCAGGCCAAGACCGTGTCGTGGTCCTTGAACCAGCGCAACCATCGCAAGATCCTGATTGTGGACGGAGTCGTGGGATTCACGGGCGGCATCAACCTGAGCGACGTCTACACGTCGTCGCCGTCAGCGCCCGGCAGCTCGTCCGGCAAGAAGGACAGCGACACGATGCCGCCGTGGCGCGATACCCATGTGCGTATCGCCGGCCCGGCGGTGCTCGAGCTGGAAAAAGTCTTCCTGAAGGGTTGGCGCGAGCAGAATGGCCCCCCGCTCGCCGCCGCCGGATTGGCGTCCAAGCCGCGCAGCGCAGGCAAGGAAGTCGTTCGGATCATCGCGAACGATCCGAATGACAAGGATGGGTATGGCCTTTACCTGACGCTGATGTCGGCCATTTCCAGTGCCCGGCAATCGATCTTCATCACCATGGCGTACTTCGTGCCGGACCCAGCGTTCATCCAGGCCCTGAAGGACGCGGCCGCTCGCGGAGTCAAGGTGGTACTGATCTTGCCCGAGTTTTCCGATTCGGCACTGGTGCTGCATGCCGGGCGCTCGCATTACACGGGCCTGCTTCAGGGCGGCGTCGCCATCTTCGAGCGTACCCACGCCTTGCTGCATGCCAAAACGGCGGTAATCGACGGGGTGTGGTCCACCGTAGGTTCCAGCAACCTGGATTGGCGCAGCTTTACCCTGAACTACGAGGTCAATGCCGTGGTGCTGGGCACGTATTTCGGCCAGGAAATGACACGGCTGTTTGAAGACGATCTGCGGCAATCGCATCCGGTCACCCTGCAGGCCTGGCAGGATCGTGGCATCGACGACCGTTTCATGGAATTCCTCGGGCGCATGGCCGAGCGCTGGCTATAGCGGCGGGCTGACGCTATCGTTCTGGTAGCTTTCCAGGCGGTTGTACAGGGTTTTCAGGCTGATGCCCAGGGTGCGTGCGGTTTGCCGTTTATCGCCGTTGAAGTGTTGCAGCATGGCCAGGATGAGTTCGCGCTGCGCTTCGGCCAGCGACATGCCTATCTGCAACTGCAGGCTGCCTTCGTGCCATGACACGCGAGGCGCTTGGCGAGGCTGCCCCGGAGGCTGCACATTGACAACGTCGTCGGCCATGATGAAAGCGCGGTACAGGGTGTTTTTCAGCTCGCGTACGTTGCCCGGCCAATGATAGTGCTTAAGTACTTCCAGCGATCCGGCCGGCAATGTCTTGGGCTTTTTTTCGCCGGCGTTGAAGTTCGCCACAAACAGCCTGGCCAGCAGTTCGATATCGTCCGCACGCTCGCGCAAGGGCGGCACCCGCAGCGGAAATACAGCCAGGCGATAGAACAGGTCTTCGCGGAACTGCCCTTCGGCCACGGCTTCCTGGGGGTCGCGGTTGGTGGCCGCGATGATGCGGACATTGGATTGCAGCTCTTGCGAGCCGCCTACGCGATGAAACGTGCCCGATTCCAGGACCCTTAGCAGCTTGGTCTGCATCTCTGGCGGCATTTCCGTCACTTCATCCAGCAGCAGCGTGCCACCGTCGGCGTGCTCGAAGTAGCCTGCCTGCTGCTGCACCGCGCCGGTAAAACTGCCTTTTTCGTGCCCGAAGAGCTCGGCCTCGATAAGGGGGGCGGGTATGGCGCCGCAATTGACCGGGATGAAGGGCTGTCCGGCGCGCGCGCTCTTGGCGTGGATGGTCTTGGCGACCAGTTCCTTGCCCGTGCCGCTTTCGCCTACCAGCAGCACTGTAGCTTCGGTAGGTGCAACCTTGCCGATCTGGTCGTACAGTAGGCGCATGGCATCGGACGCCCCATACAGCAGGCCAAACGGCTCTTGGCCGTATGCCTGGGACTGTGATTCCTGGCGTGGGGAAGACATGCTGGCTTTTCCGTCTACGCCAGCGTGCTTGGTTGCGGTGTTGGGCGTGGTCATCGGCGAAGCGTGTAAAGTTTCATGGCGCAGAGTATCGTACCTTGTTTCCTTCTGGCTTCGGCGAGGTTGCGCCTTTTGTATAGTTGACATGTTTTGTTGCCTGGGAGGCGCGTTTTTCCCGGTGAAACATAGTACTGTCGTTTATCCCTCGAGGCTGGTGTCATGCAATTACCTGGCCTCGGCCCTCGAACAAGCTTAGGCAGGTGGATAGGGCATGCCCCATGTTTTGATCGTTGACGACGAACCCAATACCCGCGCCATGTTGGCCGAGATTGTCGCCGAGGAAGGTTTTACCGTCGGCGTGGCACAGGATTTGCGCGAAGCCAGGATACAGATGGTTCGGCAGACCCCGGACGTCATCCTCACCGACCTGAAGCTGCCGGACGGCAGTGGAACCGATTTGTTCCAGGAACTGGACCCCAAGGTCCCGGTAGAGTTCATCCTGATTACCGGTCACGCCAGCGTGGAAAGCGCGGTCGACGCCTTGCGCCTGGGCGCGGCCGACTACCTGGTCAAGCCCATCAATATGCAGCGCCTGAAGACCATCCTTGACCGGATCCCGCGTGCGGGAGACCTCAAGGCTGAAATCGGCTCGCTGCGCGGGGAATTGCGCCGTTTTGGCCGTTTTGGCCGGATGCTGGGTAATTCCCCGGCCATGCAAAGCCTGTACGATCAGATCAACAAGGTTGCACCCACCGAAGCCACCGTACTGCTGATAGGCGAAAGCGGCACAGGCAAAGAGTTGGTGGCGCAAACCGTCCACGAACTCAGCCTGCGTCGCAAACATCCTTTTCTGCCGGTCAACTGCGGCGCGATTTCGCCCAATCTGATCGAAAGCGAAATGTTCGGCCATGAGCGCGGCAGCTTTACCGGCGCCGATCGGCAGCACAAGGGCTATTTCGAGCGCGCGCATGGCGGCACGCTGTTCCTGGATGAAATCACCGAAATGCCCATCGAATTGCAGGTCAAGCTGCTGCGGGTGCTGGAAACGGGCATGTTCATGCGGGTTGGCGTCAATCGCGAAGTCGAGAGCGACGTGCGCATCGTGTCCGCGACCAACCGCAATCCCGAAAAGGCGGTGGCCGAAGGCAAGCTGCGCGAAGATCTCTACCACCGACTGAACGTATTCCCCTTGTATCTGCCGCCCTTGCGCGAACGGGAAAAAGACGTCGAGCTGATCGCGCAGAGCTTTCTTGACCAGATGAATGCCGAACACAAGACCAGCAAAGTTCTGGCGCCGGAAGTGCTGGGCGAGCTCAATGCGCATTTCTGGCCCGGCAACGTGCGCGAGCTCAAGAACTATATGCAGCGCGCCTTCATCATGTCGGACGACACGGTGATCAGGCCATCGACGGTTCCGTTGCAGGTGTCTCCGGCGCGTCCGGCCGCGGCCGCGGTGGTTGCGGTGGCGGTGGGTACGTCGTTGGCCGACGCCGATCGTCAACTGATCCTGGCGACCCTCGAGCAGTGCGCCGGGGTCAAGAAGCGCGCAGCCGAGATCCTTGGCATCAGCCTCAAGACCCTGTACAACCGCCTGGAAGAGTACGGTGTCGCAGGCAAGTCCAGCGCGGCATCCGAAGACGAGGCAGCCATCAGTGACAACGAAGAGCCAAGCACCGCGCGTGTCTGATTTCGAACGGATGGCCGAGCGCGCGCAGCGCGAACTTGCCATCAAGGCACGCGAAGACCTGATAGCCGCCGCGGCGCATGACCTTCGCTCGCCGCTGAACGGCATACAGGGTTGGGCGCATGTGTTGGAAAGCCGTTTGGGCGGAACGCCGCCCGGCGGCAACCCGCCGGGCGGTTCGGCCCTGGTGCAGCGCGCCTTGCAAGGCATCAAAAGCGGTGTCGAACAGCAGGTGCAACTGATTGCCGACCTGACCGACGCTGTGCAGATCATGAACGGCGCCATGGTCATGCAGCCGCAAGCCGTTTCCTTGCGGCTAACGGTGCGAGATGCCCTCGATGCGGTAAACGATGCCGCCCAGGCGCGCGGCATCGTCTTTGGCAGCGACGAAGCCGATGCCCTGGTATGGGCCGACGGCGCTCGGCTGGCGCAGGCTTTGCGCCATGTGTTTGCGCACATCGTGCGATGTGCCATGGCGAACGAGCAAATCCAGGTCGATATTCTGTCCGGCGCGGGTGTCGTCACTTTGATCGTGAGCGGCCCGGCCCAGCCGGCGTCTGCGATAGCCACCGTCAAGCCACGCATGCGTGCGGCTTCGGCAGCGATCAAACTGGCCGATAGCCTGCTGGCGCTGAATGGCGCACGCATGCAGTCGAGCGCCCTGGATGCCGAGGGTGTGCGCGAGCGTTTCGAGATTGAACTGGTGCCTGCGGCCCTGGCCCCCGGCACCTTGCAGCAGGGCGCGCTTGAAGCGCATCGGCAGAGGGTTGCCGCGCGCGCGCAGGCACCTCTGGGGCATCTGCGCATTGCGCTGGTCAAGGGAGCTGGTTGGGAAGGCCTGTTGCGGCAGTTGATCGGCCTGGGCGCATCGCCCGATGTCCTGCAAGCCAATGAAGATGGCGAGCCTCCTTACGACGTCGCCATCTTGCCTGGCTTGCCGGCGCAACAGGCCGTCAGTGCACTGCCAGGCGTGCCTCGCCTGGGCTATGGAGGGCAGGGCGGCAAGAGCGCAGCCCGGGAAGATGGCACCACGCTGGCCTGGCTGGCTCCGGATGTGGCGCCGCTGGATCTTGCCGCGATCGTACTGATCGCCTCTCGGTGCAAGTAACCATTCGGCATCCGGATCATGGTTTGATCACTGGCTTGTCGATATAATCGACAGTATGAAAACCGACATGCACGACCTCGCTCCCGGGTACTACTGGTATTCCCAAGATGGCGATCCGTATTGTGTGCTTCATGTCCACGACAACGGCAACGCCAGCCTGATGGGTACCGAAGCCCACGTTACTGCGCATGACGTGGCTGTCATGATAGAAAAGGGCTGCGTCTTCAGCTGGATCGAGCCGCCGCCGGCGGCAAGCGCCTGATCGCGGCTTAGCGGGCAGGAAGGCAAACGCCATCCTGCCCGGGGTAGTGTCCCAGCCATAGGTAGTTTCTGGTTTCCAGAAGCTACCTATGGCGTATGCGTAAAGACCGGCGGCTTATGCGCCAGGTTCGGCCGCAAGAAATGCCGCATCCGGACTTTCGTAGCGCTTGAACGCCCAGCGTTCATTGTCCGATTCCAGCACCAGGGTGGTGTCGTAAAGCGTGAAGCGCACCCCTTTCTGGAACAGTTCGCCAGCCTTGGCATCGATCTTCATGATGTCCGCTTCGCACATCATTTTCGTTCCCACAAAGCCTTTTGCTACGACAATGCGGTTGCCCTCTTGCGAGTATCGCCCCGACAAGGCGTTGCAACCATGGAAATTCACACGGCTATCCTGGAAACGCAACTCGATCGGAGGCGATTCCGGTATGGTGAGTGCTTGATTACTGATGGAAACCAGCTGCCAGTGTGTCCCTTCCAGTCCTGGATATGCGACGGGAGTCTTGAACGCACAACCGGCAAGCGAGAATACGAGCGCGGCGGCAAAAATGGCACGGGATTGCATAATGTGCTTCCTTTGCTTTACTAAACAACGAGCGACGTTGTCGAACGTTTGATCTTATACCACCAGAAAGGAGCAGGATATGGACAAGGGTATTTACGATATTCCCGTCTCGCGTATCGACGGCCAGCCGGCCAAGCTCGATAACTATCGCGGGCAGGTTCTGTTGATCGTCAACGTAGCCTCCAAGTGTGGGTTGACCCCGCAATACGAGGCACTGGAAAAACTGCACGAGCAATATCACGGCCAGGGCTTCAACGTGCTGGGCTTTCCGGCCAATGATTTCGGCGGCCAGGAACCGGGCAGCAACGAGGAAATCCAGACGTTTTGCAGCAGCACCTACGGCGTGCAGTTTCCGATGTTCAGCAAGCTGGTCGTCACCGGCCCCGACAAGCATCCCTTGTACCAGGCGTTGATCAGCGCCATGCCGCAGGTGCCTGGCCGCGAGACCATGGAAAACAACCTGCGCAAGTACAAGATCGAGCCCACCGCCGAACCTGAAGTCCTGTGGAATTTCGAGAAATTCCTGATCGGGCGCAATGGCCAGGTCGTGGCTCGATTCTCGCCGGACACCAAGCCCGATGCGCCTGCCGTGAAGGACGCCATCGAGGCCGCGCTGGCAGCCGCCTGAGCGCTTGCTTGAACTTGCCTGGCCGTGCGCCCCGCGCGGCCGGCAGACAGGCGGTATGCCGTTTGCTGCAGCCATGGTGCTTTCGATCTGCTTGGAGGGCACCATGAAACGCTTGCATCTCACCGCCTTGTCGTTGACGCTGGCCGCCTTGACGGCCGTCGGCGGCGCTTATGCCGCCGACGGCGCCCTGGCCAGGCACGACGCCCGCTTCCTCGAAAAGGCCGCCCAGGCCAGCATGCTGGAAATCGATGCCAGCAAGCTGGCTGTCGAGCGGGCTCAAGACCCTCGGGTGAAAGAGTTCGCGCAAAGGATGGTCACCGATCACACCGCGCTCGACCAGGAACTCAAGTCGCTCGCGCAGTCCAGGAATCTTCCTTTGCCAACTAGCCTGAAGTGGGGCCAGGCACGCACGATCAAGAGCCTGCGGGACAAGAGCGGCGTCGCTTTCGACGAGAAGTATGTGCACAAGGTTGCGGTCGACGCGCACGAAGACGCCGTCGATCTGTTCGAAGAAGCCGCCGAACATGCCGAGGACGCCGATGTGAAGGCGTTCGCCGTGAAGACCTTGCCCGGCCTGCAGCAGCACCTGGCGATGGGCAAGGCGCTTGCCGAGGCCGCCGACGACGACCGGCCCGATGGGCTGCCGCCGGGGGTGCCCATGGATGCCACGCGGCCCGGCACGCTAAAGGGCGGCGAGCCCGGCCGCTCGGCCTACTAGGATGGAGTGGGGCGGACTCGTCGATCTGCTGCAGTGGCCCGCGATGCTCGTCACGGTGGCTGCGTCCTACCTGATTGCCTCGCCCAGGCAATGGAGGCGCAACACCGGCTTCTGGCTGTTTCTGGCGGGCAATGTGCTTTGGATCGTCTGGGGCCTTCACGATCACGCGCACGCGCTGGTCGCGCTCCAGTTCTGCCTGGCCGCGCTGAACGTGCGCGGCCTTGCCAAGACCCAATCGGGTTGACCGGGGGGCGGGCTGGGATTGCGGTTGCATGAGGGCTGCGGCGACCCTAAACTGGACCGTCCGGCCCTGGCCGTGCCTGCTGCCCGCAAATGCCTTCAATTCCCCATCCCTTTCGTGTCTATGCACCTCCGATAAAAGCGAACGAGTCCGTGGGCAGCGATGCGGAACGGGCTTTCAGCCAGATGGACAGCCTGTATCGTAGGCTGGTGCAATACCTGCCGGAAGCGGTGTATTGCTGTGACCCCGATGGGCGCATTACCTTGTTCAATCGCGCCGCGCTGCGGCTCTGGGGGCGACTGCCCGCCGTGGGCGTCGAGCGCTGGTGCGGCTCGCATCGGCTTTTCACGCCGCAAGGCGATCCGATCGCGCCAGAGGATTGCGCAATGGCCAAGACGCTGAAGAGCGGTAGCGACCTGGGCTCGCAGGAAGTCGTGATCGAGCGTCCCGACGGTTCGCGCCGCTTCGTGCTGGTTCATCCGCAGATAGTCAGGGATGGCGGGGTGGTACTGGGCGCGGTCAATGTCATTATCGATATCACCGAGCGCAAGAACGCCGAGAACCTTTTGCGTGAAGCCGACCGGCGCAAGGACGAGTTCCTGGCCATGCTGGCTCACGAACTGCGCAATCCGCTGGCGCCGGTGCGCGCGGCTGCCGAAGTGCTCAAGCGCATCAATATCGCGGACGCGAAGGCCACGCAGGCAGTGGGGGTGATAGAGCGCCAGGTGACCCAGCTCGCCCGCCTGATCGACGATCTGCTGGACGTGGCGCGCATGGGGCAAGGGCAGGTGTCGCTCAGGAAGTCGCAGGTTCCATTGAGCGAGGTGCTCTCCAATGCCACCGATGTCGTCATGCCCGAGGTTCAGCGCAGGGCGCAAACGCTCGAAGTCACCGCACCGCACGCCGATGTGATGCTGCTTTGCGACTTGGCCCGGGTCGCACAAATGATAGGCAATCTGCTGCACAACGCTACCAAATATACGCATACTGGCGGTCATATCGCGCTGACGGCATCGGTGTTTGAGCATCGCCTGAGGATCTGCGTTGCCGACGATGGGCAAGGCATAGAACCCGATATGCTGGATAGTGTTTTCGATCTCTTTAGCCGTGCCGCAACGGGCGCAGGCGCTGATGGCCTGGGCATAGGCCTGTCGGTGGTCAAGGCCATGGCACAGCTGCATCATGGCACCATCACCGCCCATAGCGCGGGCCTGGGCCAGGGCAGCGAATTCGTGCTGGAGCTGCCTGTACTGGCGCCCGCGGCAATCGATATCGATTGCCCGCCGCCGGTCTCGCACGGGCCTGGCCGCACGCAGCGTATTTTGCTGGTCGACGACAACGTCGATTCCGTTGCGGCCTTGCAGATATTGCTGGAACTCGATGGCCATACGGTGCAGGTTGCGCACGACGGGTTTTCTGCGCTTGAAACCGCCGGTCGGTTTTCCGCGGATGCCTTCGTCATCGATATCGGCCTGCCGGGCATGGACGGCTACGAGCTGGCGCGTTCGCTGCGCAGGCGGCCCGCATCGGCCAGTGCCACTATCGTTGCCATGAGCGGCTGGGGGGCGCCTGACGACGTACAGCGCGCGATGCAGGCGGGTTTCGACAGGCACCTGAGCAAACCTGCGGATTTTGCGCAGCTCATCGCCGCCCTGCAGGGTCGCTACGCCAGGTAAGCCTGTCAACGGCTGTGGGCCGGGTAGGCATGCGCTATGATCGGGTCGGTGCCATCAGGCAAGCAGGAGCAAACATGCATTACGCAAAATTTGGTACGGGGTTCGCCCTGGCATGCGGACTATTGGCCTTATCCGGCGCGGCAGTCGGGCAGGGCGCGCCCGCCAGCAGCATTACCAAAAAGCCCGAGTGCACGGTTCCGTTTCCCCATGCTGCCTTGCAGAGCGCCCCGGCCGGCTTCAAGGGCGAAACCGTGGCGCTCATCAGCTTTACGGTAAAGGGCGAGTTTCGCAGCGCACGCCTGCTGCGCTCGTCGGGCAACCGGGACCTGGATTCGGCCGCGTTGCGCGCCGCCGCCGGGGCCAAGTGCAAGCCACTGGGCGACATCCGCGACAAGTCCTTGCAGGAAGCCCTGATCGGCATTCCCTATGCCTTCACGTTCGATAATTCGCGTGGCTCGGATCCTGCGCAGACCCAGCCCGTACGCTAGGTTTTTCGCCGCCCCAGGCTGAATCCAAAGGGCGGCGTGGTCGGTGGCTATCGTGGCGTGTCCGCGATTCGCGTCTGCCTTTTTGGCATTGACGTTTCGGTCTGGCACGTCCATACTAGGCGTATTCTGTCGCTTTCCTTGGCCATGACTTTGTTGCGCTCCATCTTCTCGATGTGGAAATCGCGCACCCATGCGGGTAAGGTACAAGCACGCCCGGCGCCAGCAGGCGCCGTCCAGTCAGCCTTTGGCGTCTACTTCAGTATTCCGGTCCAACGCCGGCACGCACAGTACCCCTGCTGCAAAAATCTCGCCTGCCTTTCCTAGGCTCGGCGAGCACAGTAGCACCGCACCAGCTGGCTGTTAGCAGCGCTCCCGAGCACACCTCAACTACCTGATTTCCTCCTGCAGGCGTACTGCTACGCCACCAGGTTTTCATTTTTATCGTCCACTCATGGAGTGGGGGAGGGTTTTCCCATGAATGCAGAACGTACTTTCAATCGTGATGACGCAACCTTGATGGTCAAGCTGGCCGATCAGTTGTCACGCGGCAGCGATGCCGAAGCCGATGTCAGCGACCAACTGACCGAGCTGGTTGCCCAGGCCACCATCCTGCCCGAAGGCGAACAATCCAGCGAGCACGTCGAACTGGGCGCCGTGGTCACCTACGAGCTTATCGACAAGAAAAACAGCCAGGAAGTCGTGACCATCGTTGCTCCCAGCGATGCCGATCCCCGCGCCTCACGTTTTTCCGTGTTGACGCCGGTAGGCCTGGCCCTGATCGGTGTCGCGGTGGGCGCGCAAACCGAAGTCGTGCTGCCGTCGGGCCGCACGCAACAGGTTCGCGTGCTGGCCGCCCACCCGGATCTGCTGCCGGCTGCATGATATTTACGCCTGACGGTGGCAATGATCTGGCCGGCGTTGCCATCGCCAGTAGAATCCTATTTTCCTGACAATAGTATTCTGGAAGTAAACATGCATTACCGACTTGATGCGTTCGGCCGTGTTCGGTATCAGCTTGTGCAGCCAGGCCCGGTCGTCGGCCTGCGGGCTAGAGGCGTTCCTATCGCTCTGGCTTCTCTGTGTTTTGCCGCGCTGGCAGGGGTGGCCCAGGCCGCCGAGAGTGCAGCACCTCTTCAGGTGCTGGATCCCGTGATCGTGACTTCCATCCGTACCGAAACCTCTGTGCTGGATACCCCGGCATCGGTCAATGTGGTGGACGGCAGCCAGATGCGCGATGGCAGGATGCAGGTGAATCTGTCGGAAAGCCTGGGCGCCGTGCCCGGTCTGCAAATACAGAATCGCCAGAACTATGCGCAGGACCTGCAGATCTCCATGCGAGGTTTTGGCGCGCGTTCCACGTTCGGCGTGCGCGGCTTGCGTTTGTATGTGGATGGCATTCCCGCCACCATGCCCGATGGGCAAGGGCAAACCTCGAATATCGATATTGCGACCATAGACCGAGTGGAGATCCTGCGTGGGCCGTTTTCCGCCCTGTATGGGAACTCGTCCGGTGGCGTTCTGCAGGTGTTCACGCACGAGGGCCAGGCGCCGCCTTCGCTAGGTGCCTCGTTTGCCGCCGGCAGCGACGCCAGCTATCGTTATGGCATTCGAGCCCAGGGCGCGCGGGGAACCGGGCCGGGCGCCATGGACTACACGCTGGGCATATCGCGCTTTACCACCGATGGCTACCGCGATCACAGCGAGGCCAGCAAGAACCTGGGCAACGCCAGGCTGGGCGTGCAGCTCGATGACGACAGCCGCCTGACGCTATTGCTGAACCATGTGGATTTGCGCGCCCAGGATCCGCTGGGCCTGACGCGCGAGCAGTACGAAACCGATCCGCGCAGCGCGGCGCTGGCCGAGCAATACAACACTCGAAAAACGGTAAAGCAGAGCCAGGGCGGCCTGCGCTACGAGCGCCGCATCGATGCCGACAACGAGCTGAGCCTGATGGTGTACTACGGCCAGCGCGACACCGGCCAATACCAATCGATTCCACCTTTCGTGCAAGAGCGGCCACTGCATGCCGGTGGCGTGATCGACTTGAGCCGCGACTACGCTGGCACCGACCTGCGCTGGACCTCGCGCCTGTCGCTGGCCGGGCGTGCGCTGACGGTGATTGGCGGCCTGGCGTATGACCAGATGACCGAAGAGCGGCTGGGCTATCGCAACTTCATAGATACCTCGAACGGGCCCGAGCTGGGTGTGCGCGGCGAGCTGCGGCGCGACGAAACCAACCGGGTGCGCAATACCGATCCATATGTGCAGGCTTCCTGGGATTTCGCTCAACGCTGGACCCTGGATGCGGGCCTGCGCTACAGCACGGTGAAGTTCCGCTCGCGAGATCACTTCATAGACGGCGCCAATGGCGACGACAGCGGTGATGCCAGCTACCGCGAAGCCCTGCCCGTGGCGGCGCTGCGCTACGCGGCCACGCCCGGCCTGAACCTGTATGCCTCGTTTGGCCGCGGCTTCGAGACGCCCACTTTCAATGAAGTGTCATATCGCCCCGATGGCTTGGCCGGCCTGAACTTCGATCTGAAGCCGGCGATCAATACCAGCGTGGAAGTCGGCGCCAAGGCGCGCGCCGCGGGTGGCCTGGTGACTGCGGCGATCTTCCAGACCAACACCGAGGACGAGATCGTCACCGCTGTCAGCAGCGGCGGGCGCTCCACCTACCAGAACGCCGGGCGTACCCGCCGCAACGGGCTGGAGCTGTCCTGGGATGCCGAATACGCCAACCACTGGCGTACCCAGTTCAGCTATACCTTTCTGGATGCCAAGTACCGTGACGATGTCTGTTCCCCCGCGGCTTGCGGCATGAACCCGATACGCTCGGGCAACCGCATTCCGGGCATCGCCCGCCAGGCCGCGTACGCCTCGGTCAGTTGGGCGCCGCCCCAGGGCTGGCGGGCCGGCGTGGATGCACGCTACCTCAGCGATATCTACGTGAACGACGACAACAGCGAAGCGGCCCCCGGCTATACCGTGGTGGGGGTGGGGGCGGGCTATCTGTGGCAGGCCGGCCACTGGGAATGGAATGCATTTGCCAGGCTGGACAATCTTTTCGATCGCAAGTATGTCGGCTCGGTCATCGTCAACGAGGGTAACGGCCGCTATTTTGAACCGGCTGCCGGGCGCAACTGGGTCGCGGGCTTGGCCGCCAGCTACACCTTCTGAAACCGGTCCGGCCCGGCTGCATTTGCGGCGGATGGGCCGGCTGGCCGGCCAAGAAAACTCCACATCGCGCTTGGCGATAGTGGGGTTTTTTTTGGCCGCGAGGTGCTAGCATGTGCAACGGCACACGGCCTGTCGGAGCGTGCCGGCTGACACCATAAAATCAAAATCGGAGACAGAAGTCATGCAAGTATTTGCCCGCAAGCTGTCACTTGGTCTGACTTTCGCAGTGGGTCTGGCTGCGGTCGCCGCCACCGCTCCTTGCCTGGCCGCAAGCTATCCTGACCGGCCCATCACCTTGATCGTGCCGTTTCCTCCGGGGGGCGCCACCGACGTCATGGGCCGGGCCATAGCCGATCAAATGAGCAAGCACCTGGGGCAGCCCGTTGTGGTCGAAAACAAGCCCGGGGCAAACACCATCGTCGGCGCCGAGCAGACTGCGCGCGCCGATGCGGATGGCTACACGCTGATGATAGCCGCCGGCTCGACCATGGTGCTTAACCCCATGCTCTACGACAAGCTGTCCTACGACCCCGACAAGGATCTGGATATCGTTTCGCTGGTTGGGGAAATTCCGCTGTTTGCCCTGGTGCCGATGTCGTCGCCAGCCAAGACCCTGGGCGAATTCATCGCCTATGCCAAAGAGAAAAAAGGCAAGCTCAACTTCGCGTCGGTAGGGGCGGGCAGCACGCTGCACCTGGCCGGCGAGCTCTTCAAACAAGAGGCCGGAGTCGACATCACCCACGTGCCCTACAAGGGCAGCGCCCCGGCCATCACCGACCTGATTGGCGGGCAGGTGGATCTGATGTTCGATGCCTACGCAACGGCGGTTCCCCAGGTTCAGGCAGGCAAGCTGCGCGCGCTGGCCGTGGCTTCGGAAGAGCGGCTGGCCACCTTTCCAGACCTGCCCACCATTGCCGAAACCTTTCCGGGATACGTCACCACCGTTTGGTACGGCGTGGTTGCGCCCGACGGACTGCCGGCCGATGTCAAAGGCGCAATCAAGGCGGCCATCGACAAGACCCTGGAGACGCCCGATTTTCGGCAGCGCATGGAAAAATCCGGATTCGTGCCCAGCCGGCCGCAAACCGAAGCCGACATCCAGGCCTATCTTGATAAAGAACGTAAGCGCTGGTCTGCCCTGATCAAGAGCCAGAATATCCGTCTGGATAAATAATCTTGTCCACGCGCCGCAAGGCAATTGCGGCGCGGACTCGTCTGGGTGATATCAGAAGTCCAGTTCCAGGTTCACGGCAACGAACTGGAAGACCTGTCGGCGCTTGCGCGATTTGGCCGGATCTACAAACACGCGCCGCTCGATCAGCTTGCCGCCGGCTTTTTGCTCGCGGATGTAGGCGCGTATGGTTTGTGGGTCTGGCGGTGAATCATCGCAAGCCAGGTTCTGGACGAGGGCAGCGCGCGCGATAGGTTTCGAATACATATGCATCCTTCGCTGACTTGCCTGCTCTACTATTTCCGCACGGGCAGCGATTGTAGCGAAAACTTCGCTTTCGCGCATAATGGCAGCTGCTGTTGCTGGCGGAGCCATGTGTCTTGGATGCTTTTGAAAGTTTGGTGCGCGCCATCGGTGCGCTGTGGGACGCCCTGGCGCTGGTTGGCCGGGCCATAGTGAAGGCGCTGAGTCTGATGAGTTGAAGGCAGGGCGCATACGCTTGTCGGATTGGGTCGCGAATGCGCCTGGGATCGTGTGGCAATAACCGGCATGCCGCCGTACTGTGTCTCGTATGGTTTGACTGTTACATGTGTTGCGCTTTCGCGTTTGCCATGCAAGTGTCTTTCATATCGCCTGACATGGCGTTGCACTTTTCTTTGGCAACCTTGTAGTCCGCATCGCTTTTTTCCTTGGCTGCCTTCTTGTCGGCGTCAGTATTTTTTTCGGCTGCTTTCAGATCGGCCTTCGCCGTGTCGTGATCCGCCTTGGCGGTTGCGTGGCAAATATCCTTTTGATTCCCCTTCATGCCCTCGCAGCCCTTCATTTGTTCATCGTAACGCTGGTCGATCTGGCGCTCCGTCATGGGCGGTGTCGAGGTGGTGGCGGTCTGAGCCTGGGCTTGGAAGCCAACCGCAGACAAGCACAGAATAGCTGCCGCATAGAAGGTATTGACAATTCTCATGGTGTGTGCTCCTGATAAGGTGCGGATGCGCACAGGTTTGGCATGCGCCGTTGGATTGCAGCAATCGCCGTTCCATATGACTCCTACTCTGCTGTTCGTCCGGGTTTGCCGGGTATGGGGACAACCGGGAGGAGTCGCGAGCCGCGATGCGAAAAACCCCGAACCGCCACAGAGCGTGCTCTTAGGCTATTGAAGAAAAAACACAGAGTATCTATAGAGCCAGCTTATGGATGCCGTGGAAGTATCAATTGGGCGGATCTTCTTTGCGTCTGTATATTTTTCATCACCCAACCCAAAGAAGAGGGACTGTGATGAGCGCCGCGATTGAAGCTTCGACCTCAGGCCTCGTACGCTACGAGAACGAACAAGCCTGGTATGGCCCCGACATGCATGCGAAGTCGGACTGGATCCACACCTTGACTGAGGAGCAGCTTGCCGAATTGGATGCAGCAGTCCTGGCAGAGGACAAACAGAACCTGGATATCCTGCAGCTGACCAAGGACGATTTCACCATACCGAGCATTGAGCCTGTACTCAAAGTGATGGCTGATGCGGTTCTGCATGGACGCGGCTTTTTTCTCATCCGAGGCCTGCCTGTACATCGCTACACCAAGAAACAAAGTGCGATGGCGTTCTGGGCTCTCGGGCTGCATGTCGGAGAGCCCGTGTCACAAAACGGAAAAGGACATGTATTGGGCCACGTAACGAACCTTGGTCTGAACTACGCGGATCCAGAGGTGCGGGGCTACCAAACATCGGCGCGGCTACCGTATCACACGGATTCCTCGGACATGGTCGGACTGCTTTGCCTGCAAAAGGCCAAGGCCGGTGGCTTATCCTCGATTGTCAGTTCAACCACAGTCTGGAACGAGCTGGTCAGAAGCCGGCCGGACCTGGCCCAGGTGCTGCTTGAAGAGGGCTTTCATCGCACTCGCTGGGGTGAAATTCCGGCCGGGCAGAAGCCCTATACGGCAAGCCCGGTCTTCGCCCAGTACAAGGATAAGGTTTTCTCGAATTACGTACGAAGCGCTATACAGAAAGCACAGGCAATGGAGGGCGTGCCAAGGCTGACTGCGCAACAAATCGAGGCCATGGATCACCTTGACGCGCTCACTGCTGATGAACGGCTGCACCTCGACATGGATCTGGCGCCGGGGGATATCCAGTATGTCTCCAACTATCATGTGTATCACTCGCGCACGTCGTATGAAGACTATGAGCAGCCAGATCAGCGCCGACATATGTTGCGTCTTTGGTTGGCGTGCGAGAACGGCCCGGACCTTCCGGAAAGCTTGTTGGGACGCCACGGGGTTACGCAAAAAGGTCGGCCCAACGGTATTTTGGTGCCAGGCGTTTCTTTGGTGGCTCCGCTCGAAGCGGCATAAAAGAGGGGCGTCCAATGAATTTCCTTGCCAAAGGGCTTTTCATTCTCTCGTTGCCGGCAGCGGCATGCTATGCGGCGGACTATCCGTCCAGGCCTATCCAGGTTCTCGTGCCTTATGGCCCAGGGGGTGCGGCGGACGTCATTAGCCGAATATACGGCGAGCACATGTCCAAGACATTGGGCCAGTCGATTGTGATCGTCAATAAGCCTGGAGGTAACGCCAATATCGCCCCTGCGGTGGCGGCCGTCGCCGACGCTGATGGCTACACCCTTCTGTCCTCTTCCGTGGCGTTCGTGGTGAATCCGTACGTCGAGCGGAATCTGAACTGGAAGATTGAGGATTTTGTGCCGGTGGCCAAGCTGGTCGAATCATCCAATCTCTTCGTTGTTCCCAGCAGGCTCGGGAACAAGACCCTGTCGGAGTTCATCGATTTCGCCAAAAACAATGAGCACGTTCCGACCAACGTATCGAGCTTGGGGAATTCACAGGCACTGGCCAGAGAGTATTTTGCCCATACGACGGGTATCAAGTTCACCCACATTGGCTACAAGGGCGGAGTCAGCTGGATCGCTGACCTGGTAAACGGCAGCTTGGTGTTTTCTGTTGCTCCCATCAATCCGATTCTGTCCTTGCTTCAAGAAGGACAGCTGCGGGCCTTGGCCAGCACGGGGACGACCAGGACGCCCTTGTTCCCGGATGTGCCGACCGTCTCTGAGCTGGGCTATCCAGAGGCCACCTCCGTCAGTTGGTTCGGCTTTCATGCCCCGGCCGGCACACCTCGAGAAATCATCGATAAGTTGGACAAAGCAGTCAAAGCTGCCAGTGAGGATCCGGACGTGAAGACCAGGGTGGAGGCGGCTGGCGCCGTTGTGGCATATCAGGGGGCGGACGAATTTACGGGATTTGTGAACCATGAGCTCGATCGAGCGAAAGTCTTCGCCTCGATCGTTGAGTCCAACACCATCGTAGCGAGCAAAGGTCGGTAGCGGACCAGCGTAGCGTTACGCCGACTCTGGGGCGTGCGCTGCGCTTGTGTGAATCAGGAATTCAGGAACGCGCGCGTCGTAGTCTCATCAAGCAGAATTTCTATACCCTCGATCCAGTTCAGCCTATGAAGGATAGGTGCAAAGCGCTTGATGAGCTCTGTTGACGCAACCGAAAGCTGTCTGTTTTTCAGTTTCACCAGTTGAAGCTCGCGAAAGAGACGAGGCTCTTCCAGCGGCAAGAACCTTAGGCCTTCCTGCAGCAGAGGTTGAGCGATCATGGCCGGCACGATGCCGTAGCCTATTCCTTCGGTCAGAAGTACGCCAAGCGAGGATATAGAGGAGACCTCAAACCTCGGGCGCCGAATAATATCCGGGATAGGCGAAAACTTTTCCAAGTGCTGGCGCACGCCGTAGCCGCTGGTGAATGTGATGTACGACCGTGGGTCCAGCTCAGTCCACCGTGGCGGAATTGCCATGTTCCCAAGCACTCTGCTGCTGGCGATGACACCTACGCGATCCCTAAGGATTCGGACCTTTGAGATACCGGGCAGATCGTGAAGCGTGCCGCAGATGGCGAAGTCAATTTTTTCGGCAAGAATCCCCTCAATCGCGGCCTCGGCGGAGTGCCCGAGTACGTGTACCGACACATTGGGGTGCTTGGCAGCTACATCGGCAATTGCCGGACAGGCGATATACCGCAGAAAGGAGGGCGCGGCAGAGAAGGTCACATGCTCCTTCATGTCGGAGGAGACCGCTTTGAGATTGGCCAGCGAGGTATCCAGCTCCGGCAGCAACTTTTCAGCCAGCGACTGAAGATGCCTGCCTTCAGCGCTGAGATGCACCTGGCGCGACGAGCGGTCGAACAATTTGCACCCCAGCTCTTCCTCAAGCGCCTTAATGGCCGAGGTCAGTGCAGGCTGGCTGATGTGCAGAACAATGGCGGCCTCAGTGAAGTTCAGGCGCGTAGCCAGCGTGGAGAAAAGGCGTAGTTGGCGCAGCGTCACGTTCATGGTCTGGGCATGGCAAAGTTGGGCTGCCTTTGCCTCTCGGTGAAGTTTCCCATGCATACCTCGTTGCTTTTTTCCGACGTGGGGGAGGACCCAAGAACACAACAAAAAGACTTATGGCGCTGAGCTTGCTGAAGTTGTTTTTAAGGGTCTTTCGAAGGGCGGCGGTCCCAGTGCTGGGCCAACGGATTTGTACAAGCGCCCAGGCTTCTCTTGCCTGTGGAGCATGCTATTGAGCCGTCGTTTCTTTTACGCAGCGAATCAACGACCGCACGCTGCTGCTGGTGGGTTTATTGCCAGGGATATAGGCGCAAACAGTGACGTGTTCCTCGGGCAACGCAAAAGGAAGAATCTTCACAAACCCCATCTGGGCGAACATGCGCGCGTTGTGGTTCGAGACGATAGCGGCGGCGTCCATTTCTCTCAGCATGAAAAACATGAGCTCATGAGATGCGACTTCGATAATAGAAGCCCGTGGCGTGATGCCGCACGCTTCCAGCAAGCGATCAATAATGCCTCGAAATCTAAGTCCCTTCTTCGGCAGAACCCACAGAGCGTCCGAAAGATCTTTCGCCTGCTGCCATGTGCGCCGCGACAAGTCACTATGGGCTCCAACAACCAGCATGAAGCTCTCTTCGTAAAGAGGGATCGCATCTACGCCCTGAGGATACGGTCGGTCTACGGTCATTCCGAGCACCAGATCCAGCTGTCCGTTCAGCAAAGAGCGGAACAGTTCATCCATTGCGCCCGTCACAATTGTCGTCCTCGCGAGCGGCGATCGCCGGCTGAACAAGGACATGGCGCGAGGCAATACGGCAATGAAAGTGCCTGGAAGTACGCCGAGCTTCAGTTGCTGCACGTCGTTGTCCATCACCCGAAGAATCGCTTCACCCACATTCTCGAACTCAGCCAGAATGGTGGCGGCACAAAGCACCAGGCATTTGCCGTATTGCGTGGGTTCCAGAACGCGATTAAGGCGCATAAAGAGGGGAAGACCCAGCCCAGCCTCCAGTTCGATCAAGGCTTTTGAGACCGCGGGCTGGGTGATGTTCAGTGCTTGCGCGACCTTCGATATGCTGCGGTATTCGTCAAGGGCCAGAACAAGCCGTAGATGACGTGGTTTCAGGTGATCCCGTACGTACGCGGTGATTTGGCTTGTAGAAGTCATGGTCCGTGCGGTTGCCCCCAGACGCACCTCTGCCTGGGTGCTGCAATCAATCTAACAGACAACCGCTGCGCTTCATACAAACCGAGGCCCGTGCGCGTTACCGGGCTGAACTGCTATCGCCGTTTTTTTCCTGTCAGGTGGGCCCTGAATCACTCGATCGCCGTCCGGCTGGTGACCTTGAAATGCTGTGTATAGGAAGAAAGCGTTCGCCACTGCGGACATGCGTGGCGTAGGGGCCGTTTTGCGTTAACTTTTGCTTAATCCCGCTTTACTCACCGCATTTGTCCAGATTTCCAGGTCAACGCTGATAGATCTGGCGAACTCGTCAGGTGATTTGATCGGAGGTGAAGCAATGTGCTGGCTGCGCAGCGTCTCCTGCATATTCGGGCTCGTCAGGATTGCATTGATCTCGCGGTTCAACCGCTCAACAATAGGCTGGGGCACGTCACCCGGCACAAACACCCCGTACCACCCATCGGCTTCCATCGCCAGCCCCTGCTCAGTGAGGGTAGGGGTCTGTGGAAACGCCGGTGAGCGCTTGGTGCCGGACACCCCAATGGGATTCAGCAAGCCTTCCTGAACCATTGGCATGGCGGCATGCCGAGCATCCACGAACGCGAAGTCGATAACTCCCCCGCGCAAGTCAGAGAGGATCTGCGGGATCGCTTTGTAGGGCACGTGCTGCACATCCAGCCCACTTTGGGCTGCGATCCACTCCATCATAATGTGGCCTGTGGAACCTACTCCCCAAGACGCGTACGACTGGTCAGGGTGAACTCGGATATAGCCGATGACGTCCTCCAGCGTTTTCAAGCCAAGGCGCGAGGAAGCCACGAGCAGCACACCGCCCGAACTCACTTGAGCTACGGGCTTCAGGGCGTCATTCTTGTAGGGCAGGTTCAGGCCAAGAGCCTGATTCACGAGTATCGACGAGGCATTGGTGAAGAGCACCGAATACCCGTCTGGATCCGATTTTGCCACCGACTCGCTGGCAATGATGCCGTTGGCGCCGGGTTTGTTGTCCACGATGATGGGCTGCCCGAGCGAGCGAGAAAGCGCATCTGCAATTAGCCTGGCAAAGTTGTCAACCCCCGAACCTGGCGCCCCTGGTGCAATCATCCGTATCGGCCTGGATGGCCATTGCGACCCGAGAGCGGGGGTGGTCAGCAGTGTCATGAGCGGCACCGAGGCTGTTCCAAGAAGCAATTTTCGACGAAATTCGTTCATGTCTCCATCTCCGGATGGCGGCATGCCGCGGCGCTTATTGTGGGCGTGCACGCCGTCAGTTGCCAATGTAAGTACGAGCAATCAGTGCGTGGATACTCCCATCAGCTCATTGGCGTCGTAGATCGGCGCACGTGGCTGCCTGAGCCATTCTTCGATGACTTTGTTGCGCACGCTGTAAGCTTGCGGTCGATCTGAGAGTTCTGGCAGGTAGAGCCATAGCCTCAGCAGGTGTCGCTTGCGATTCTGCTCCTCGTGATCCTCATACGCGGTACGCGAATGAAGCACCGAGTAGTTCATAACGAATTGCATGTCGCCGGGCGCGAACTCCATGTTGTAGCGAAAGCGCTCTTCATGAGCCAAGGTCTCCACTAGCGCCAGAGCCTCTTGCTGCGGTTCTGTCAACCGAGGTACCTCGGGGAAGCGCTGCGCAGATTCAATGTACCTGCGGATGTATCGGCAAAAAACGCGGCCGTTGTGTTGCACGAATACAGGCAATGAAACATATGGGGCATGCCCAGGCGGCTCTTCGCCGCGTAGATCCCAACTGAATGGCTGATACAACACTTCAAGAAGGTCTGGACGGTGCGTCAATATTTCGTTGTGAAGGGCTGCGCTGCTCACGACACTGCTCAGGCCGCCCGCCTTCGCAGTGCGCAAGCAAAGCAAGCCTACGACGTCTGTCGCATCAGTGTGAAAGCTCAGTTTCAGCCGGGACTGGTAGCCTCGAGAAGAGGTGTCGTTTATGGGGTCTTTGCCCAGGTCCCAGACGTGTCCAAGAACGTCGCCGAAGGCATTTTGAGCCGATGCAGCCCCCAGATACGTTCCGATGCCCCAGAAAATGGTGCCTGCGTCTTCCTTGCTCATCTGCTGGACGGGTAAGCCACGGATCAACACGACAGCGCGGCCATCCACCAGCTCGCTGCGCACTTGTAGCAGGCGTTTGGACAAGCTGGGCAGAGGAAAGGCTGACTGGTCAATATAGGGAACCTTGCGCCCAAGGGTCTTGCTATAAGCCAGCGCCTGCTGCAACTCTTTCACGTCGTCAGCGGACAGCTGAAACGTCCACCCGGGGTCTTGTTGTAAGGTCTTGACGTCCCATACAGCTTTTGTACTCAGATGCTCAACGTCGATCACGGCACTCATGTCATCTCCTGTTAGGCGTACGCTGCAAAAACCAGCGCTCGGCTTCCGACAGAACCTTGCAGTCGGTATGACAGATGGTATGGAGTGGGGCTTGAAGGGTCCAATGAAAAACTTTCTCATTGGATAACCAAACGGTTATATGAGCGCGCTTGAGGCCGGAGCCGGATGGAGGGCACCGATAGCCAACCCTGCTGCCTTTGTTTTGGCCCCCCTAAAGGCCATGTTTGTTGAAGTCTGGAGTGGCAGCTGGGTTCATCAATAGAGTGCTATGTGGGGATGCGCGCGGCGGCATCTTCAGGGGCGGCGGCCACGCTGTCGGATTCCACCGAGTAGCCCGCGGCTACCCAGGCGTCGATGCCACCGGCCAGTGGCCGCACATTGCGATAGCCCAGCTTCATGAGCTGCTTGGCCACCTGGGCGGCGGAGGCTTCGTTGGGGCAAGCGCAATAGACGATGACTTCACCGTCGTGCGCTTTGCTCAGGGCAGGTGGAAACGGGCCTTCTATGGGCATCGTAACCGCGCCCGGGATACGGCTTTCGTCCTGCGATAGGGCGGAACGCACATCCAGGATGGCGGGCGCGGCGCCTTGCTGCAGCAGGTGATAAAGCTCATCCACGGAGATGCGCGCCATGCATAACGACTTCAAAAACCGTTGACGCTGCCACCATTTCCTGGCGATAAACGCAAACAAGGCCACGCCGATCAAGAGCAAGCCCCATTTGCCCAAGTGTGCCAGCACGTTCAGCAAATCGTCGATGGTGGTGCTAAAGAGAGAGCCCAGATAGATGGCCGACCCGGCCCACAGCGCGGCACCCAGGCCATCGAAGAACAAGAACTTCAGGCGTGGGGTTCCCAGTGCACCGGCCAGGGCGCTGGCGATAGAGGCAAAGCCTGGAATGAATTTCGCCACCATCAGGGACGGCGCACCCCAGCGCAAATACACCGATTCCGTCTGCCGCACGCATGAGTCCGGCGAGAGCGAAATACGGCAAAGCATGGACATGACTTTGCGGCCGTAGCGTTTTCCGGCCTGGTACCACACGACATCCGCAATCAATGCGGCCAGTACGGCGACGAGCAGGAGCATAGGCGCCGAGTATCTGCTCTGATCGAGCAATGCGCCGGTGATGACCAAAGTTGGGTAGGCCGGCAGCGGCGTACCCAGCTGTTCAATGAGCACGTTAAAGAAAACCAGTGTCAGGCCGTATTGCTCGATCAGGTGTAAAAGGGTGTTCATTGCGATGCTAGAGGCCGTGCAGGTTCAAGTCTGCCGTGACAGGCGAATTCAGTAGCCCACCCACGGCAATGGCGGGGCCGTCAAGGGCGGGCCATCATAGCCCTGGATGCTGCCAAAGCGCGCGCTGCCGGCTTCCCAGTCGTGCTGGGCCTGGGCGATTTCCGCCTTGCTGTGCCCGACAAAGTTCCACCAGATCAGGACTTCCTGGGCGCAAGGCTGCCCGCCAAGCAGAATGGCCCGGCTACCTGGGCTTAGCTGCAAGCGCAATTCGCTATTGCCGCGACCCAGATAGGCCAGTTCGTCGACGCCGAAGGGTTGTGCGCCGATGTGTGCCTGGCCTTCCAGCGTCAGGACGCCATATTCGAATGCCGGGTCCAGGGGCAACTGGACGTCTGCACCTGTGGCGCTGAACAAATCCATGCCCACCAGCGGGGAATATAGCTTGGCTGGCGCGCGATGGGTTCTGTAGCTGCCGGCCAGCAAGGTGAAGTCGCAGCCGGCTTCGCTCCATTGGGGTAGAACGGGGTGGTGATCGAAGGCCGGCGCGCAAGCGCTGGCCTCGGGCGGCAGGGCGATCCACAATTGCGCCGCATGCAAATGGTCTTCGCCGGGCAGGGATTCTTCGGTATGGGCAATGCCATGGCCGGCGGTCATCAGGTTGACCTGGCCGGGCCGGATCACCTGCTCATTGCCCAGGCTGTCGCGATGCAGGACTTCCCCTTTGATCATCCAGGTGAAGGTCTGCAGGCCGATGTGCGGATGGGGGCCGACCCGCATGCCTGCGCCGGGCTGAAAGACCGCCGGGCCCGCATGGTCCAGAAAACACCAGGCGCCTATCATGCGTCGTTGCCGCGACGGCATCAGGCGACTGATGGGAATGCCTCCGACTTCGGCGTGGCGCGAGGTCACGCGCTGTATGCTTTTTTCGCCATTGTCCTGTAGCGGGCAGTCCAGGGATGAGGAGGGCTGGGTGTCAACGGTGCTCATGGTTGATGCTCCAAGAGAGAGTAAGAGGCATTCTGCCTAGCTGGGGCTGCCGGCATAGTCTGTTCGTGCATTGTAGGTATTGGCCTGAAACGTGCACTGTGCAGCAGGACATCAGATTACGATAATCCGGAACAGAGGGCGGAGCACGACGGGGGGCAAGCCTGCATGTCGCGCGTCATTCTGGCTCTTGTCCTTCCCAGTGAAATAGATGAAGCACCCGGTGCACTACCGGAGCCAGCATGATGCTCATTACTGCGATGAAGGCCAAGCCGGCGTACAGCGCATAAATTCCCGCGAAGAGCTTGCCCGGTTCGCTCAGGTCCGTCTTGACGGGCCCCATTCCGCCCAGCAGCATCGCCGCGTTCACGAATGCATCCATCCACGACATGTGTTCGTAGCGCCGATAGCCGAGCATGCCAAGGTACAGCGAGACTGCAATCAACAGCAGAGCCACGCAAGCGTGCGCACCCACGCGCAGCGCGAACCTGCCTAGTGAAAGCGGCGGCGTGTGACGGGATTCATAAATGGCAGGCATCTGGGTTTCCTGGGTTTGGCGGCTTGCGCCAAGGCAGCTGACATCACGGTCGGTACTACGGATTGACACAAACATTCACATTATTTTCATGGATCGAAAGTAGTATTACGTGTGATTACAAATATCCTGCGATGCGCCAGGAGTGGCGCGGTTACAGAAAAACGATAAAGAAATATAAGTTCTGACCGCACACAATACTTATCTTGAGTAAGTGTTGCCCAGTCCGGAGACACCAACTCAGCTCTCTAAATCGCTTGCCTGCATATGCTTGGGCAACTGTGATTTTGGTGCGGTCTGCCAGTGATTTACCGTTGATACAGGACGAAAATCGAATGACGGATCGCCAATTTCCTTCAAGGCTGACTGCCCTCGCCGCTGCTGTTGCAGGCACCTTGCTACCTGCAGTTGCATTCAGCCAGCAGCCATTGCCGTGTTCGAACAGCAATGGCTCGCTTTCTTGCCCAGTATCAGACCAATATTCAGAAGAAGTTTTCATTCATCCCACTGGCCATAATGCGCCCGTGCCGGCCATGACAGTACAGACCAAGGCCGACATAATCGCCAGGGTAGGCTCGCCCACTATCGCTGCGCTTAAAGTCATGTCATTCGGCGATAACGACGCCAGTAGCACCTTGACCGAGGGCGGCATCCAGGGCCTGAGGGTCCGCAACACCGGAAACCTGACGCCTCAACGCAGCAGCCAGCTCGATCTGGGCGGTGAGTTGCATCGCTTTTCCACTCGGGTGCCAGGCGGTGACGCTGCCAGTGGCAACAGTGCCCACGGTGGCAATAAGAGTTCAATTGCGCTTGCATCATCGGCTTTCGCCACGGCGCAAGATGAACCTTTCAGGCTACCCAATAATGCAACCCCCACGGGTGATTATGTGGTGAATGCAACCGACCCCAGCATATCGAACGCCGCTGTTTGGCTGCAGGAGTTGAGTGCCGCTTCGGAGAAGCTGATCCTGAATGCGAGCCAGGCGACGCTAACGCTCAACGCCGATGACTTGACGACGAGTGGTGAAACGCAGCAGGTTGCTGGAATCTCGCAAATAAACACGAATCCCGTCGCGTACGATCGATCAGGGGGGGATGTTGGCCAAATCAATACGAACCTCAGCAACATTGGTATGACTGTTTCTGCGCAGCCGACCGACCTGAGTCGCACAGGTATCAATAGAGTTTTCGGGGTTTATGAGGCATCCCTGGGTTCGGCCGGCATGAATGCAGACGACGGCGGTCAAGACGGTGGAGAAGGCGGTAACGTTGATGTCGTCACGCTTTCGTTGACCAATTCGGACATAGATGTGACCACGAACATCAACGCAAGTGGTGGTGGGGTTTATCTTGAGCAATCAGGAGGCGCAGGCGGTACCGGAGAAACACATGCTTCGGGCGGGACCGGTGGTTACGCCCTCGGAGCAAGTCTCACGATGCAGGACTCGTCCATAACCGTCACAGCCGATAATGGTGCCGTGTCAGGCATTGTGGTTTCCGTGAGTTCCGGCAATGGAGGCTCCTCGAAGGACACGGGGATGCTGACCCAAGGGTTGAGTAACGGCGGAGACGGTGGCGGAAATAATGGTCTCACCCTTACCCTGCTGCAAGGCAGTGGACAGGGCAACAGCATCTCCACAACTGGAAACAATGCACTCGGTATCCTGGCCAGAGTGACAGCTGGCAACGGCATGAAAGGAGGCGACCGGGGCGGTGGCCTCAGTATTGATGCTGCGGCTGGCGACGGGGGTGCGGGAGGGTATATCGGCTCGTCCGGCCACCCCAATATTGCGATTCGAAGTACGGGTGTTTTGACCATCACAACGGACGGCGACAACTCTGGAGGCATCAAGGCCATAAGCACCAGCGGCAGTGGCGGCGACGGCGGGAACGTTCAAGACCTTTCTGACGGCACAGCTGGGAAAGGGGCAGATGGCGGCGATAACTCCGGGATCGAAATCACTCTCAAGGGAAATACCTCCGCAGGGTCCACGGGAAACGCCACGGGTGGCGCCAATATAACAACGAAGGGTGATAATTCCAGCGCCTTATACGCGCTTTCCGTCGGCGGCAAAGGTGGCACAAGTGGTGGTTCGGCAGGCAATGCTTCCGATGCCACAACCTATAACGGTGCCAATGGGGGCCGTGGCGGCGCGGTTAGCGTGACCTTGGACGACACAACGAGCCTGAGCACATCCGGCAGTGCGTCTGATGGGGTGACCGCGCAAAGCGTCGGAGGAGCAGGGGGGAATGCTGGTGATGCCACGGCCGGTCTCGGCTGGGCTTCCTCTGGAAGCGGTGGTAATGGTGGCGTCTCTGACGGCGTCTCGATTGACTCGGCTGCGACGATCACGACAAAGGGAGAAACTTCGCGCGGCATATTGGCTCAGGCTATTTCAGGCATTGGTGGATCTGGCGGCAATGCCGGCGCATTCTTGCATACAGAGGCTGGTGGCCCTGGTACGGGCGGTGCCGTTGCGGCCATAACCGTCACCCAGAGCGGAACCATCACAACCTCTGGAAATTACTCCCAGGGTATCCTGGCGCAATCCGTCTCGGGCGGCGGCGGCGTCGGCGGCAGTGCTTCGGGGAGCCTTTTCTATGATGGCAGCGGCACGGCGGCCGAGAACAGCTCGGGTGGAGACATAACGCTTAGCAACACCGGAAGCATCACCACATATGGTGATAGCTCGGCCGGGATCGTAATGCAGTCCATCGGGGGTGGGGGCGGTGATGGCGGTCCGGCGGGCGGCATGCTGCACGTCAACGCGGGCGATAGTGGGAACGGCGGCGCTGGGGGCACCCTGACGTCAGAGACCTTGAGCGGTTCGGTGACGACCTATGGAACTTTGTCGCATGGCATTGTCGCGCAGTCCATCGGCGGTGGCGGTGGCTCGGGTGGTAATAGCACAGCGGCTGGTGTTGGCGGAACCTATGCCATTGGCGGATCGGGCGGCACCGGTGGCAACGGCGGAAACATTACCATCGATAGCGACTCCCTCACTGTCATGACGACGGGTACCGGAGCCATGGGCCTGGTCGCGCAAAGCGTAGGTGGCGGAGGCGGCGTGGGCGGGAGCGCTTACGCCACGACGGTAACGCCCGCCTTGTCCTTTGCATTTGCCGTTGGCGGTAGCGGTGGCGGAGGCGGCGCGGGTGGCAATGTCGAGGCCACCTTATCTGGTGCAAACATCACGACGTCCGGCAATCCGGACACAAACACGAATGGCAATACTTCAGCGCGGCCTGTAGATGCGCACGGCGTGCTCGTGCAATCGGTCGGCGGCGGCGGCGGGGCGGGAGGAGGTGCCTCTGCCATTGCCTACGCAATCAACCTTCCCCTGCCGCCTGATATCCCAAATTTTTCTCTAAGCTCTGCCTCGTCCCTCGGGGGGTCGGGAGGCAGTGGTGGCAATGGGAATGAGGCGTCGTTGACCTTGTTGGACGGAACCTCGGTTACAACAAGCGGCGACGGTGCAAACGGGGTGCAAGTCCAGTCTGTAGGCGGAGGCGGTGGGCAGGGCGGCGATAGTTCTTCACTTGCGGCGTCGATAGGGTTTGATAGCTTCGGTTTCAAACAGTTCACCAGCAAAACTGTGGATCTGAGCCTGGCGGTGGGCGGCTGGTGCGACTCAAGCATCTCCGGCAACAAGTGCGCCGGTGGCAACGGCGGCGAGGCTACCTTTACCATGGGTGACGCGAGCACGAGCGCTTCCGTCACCACGTCCGGCGCCGAAGCGGTTGGCGTGATGGTGCAATCGATCGGTGGCGGCGGCGGCAATGCCGGTATCGGCAATGCAACCGCCAAGTCCCAGTCCGTAGGCACGACGTATAGTGCTGCGATCAACGTCGGCAGCAAGGGTGGACACGGCGGAGTGGGCGGCGCGGCTAGCGCAACGATCAATAATGGCAGTCTCGTTTCCACGATAGGGGAGAGCGCCGAGGCTGTGCTGGTTCAATCGATTGGCGGGGGTGGCGGCGTCGGTTCAGGCGGTGGAGTCTCTCTCGGCGGCCTGTTGAACTGGACGGCCAATATCAAACCTCCGGCCGGTTCAAGCGGGCCTTCCACGGACGTGGCCACATTCGCGTTCACACCCACTTTTAAAATGGGCGCCACAGGCGGAACGGGTGGCAATGGAGGCATAGTGACTGTCGTCAATAACGGCGGCACCATCACGACCGCCGGCATCGACTCGCCGGGTATGTTGGCTCAATCCATAGGCGGCGGGGGTGGGGTTGGTGGTTCCGGCGGTGCGGTTCCGAGCGAGGACAAAAGCGCAACGGACTCGACGCTTGCCCTCATCGGCGGATCCGATGATCCTCCTCCGAATAGCATTCCGTTCACCCTCTCGTTCCAAACCACGCTGAGCGTGGGCGGTAGCGGGGGCTCGGGTGGCGACGGTGGCATCGTGGATGTGACGCACCAAGGCAGAATCACCACATCCCAGGACTATTCGCCCGGGATCATCGCACAGAGCATCGGCGCTGGGGGTGGCAAAGTAGGGGCATCGATGAAGGACGCTGAAACCGGTAGCCCGCTTTGGAAGGTCAGCGGCTTCAAAGCCACATCCAATACGACTATCGGTGCGAACTTGGGCCACAGCGGCGATGGCGGACGTAGTGCGAAGGTCACCGTTACCCTTGAGGATGGCTCGATTCAAACGGGGTCAAGCACCACAAGCGGCGCGAACGCGGGGTTCTCGTCGTTTGGCGTACTTGGCCAGTCCATTGGTGGAGGCGGGGGCAATGCGCTTATCGCTACAGGCGATTCCGACGGTGCCTTTACGCTAGGCGCCACATTGAATCAAGGTTACCAAGGCTCTGCCGGCGATCAAAGTGGCTCCGAGGTGCGCCTTGCTAATCCGACTGCGGAGTCAATCACGACGAAGATCACCACGCTGGGTGACTCAGCCAGCGGGGTATTCATGCAATCGATCGGTGGGGGCGGCGGTATAGGGGCGGCAGGTTTGTCTTCGGTGGGCCCCATTGCTGGCTCGGACCGTTCGATCGGAATCAAGCTTGGGTCAACAATCACGGCGAACCTGATCGCCGACGCCACCGCTCTCGGTAGCAATAACGTCGAGATCAATTTCGAAGAGAATGTGATGGCCATAATCAGCACCGCCGGGCGGGGTGCGTACGGCCTTGCAGCGCAAAGCGTGGGGGGCGGAGGCGGCATGGTGAATGTCACGCCGGGCACCGTTATTGATGTCCAGCAATTGGGGCAAAGTAATAACCAACAAACTGCGTTCGGTAATGGTGCCCAGGTGAACGTTTTCGTTCAGGGCCCCGACAGCACCATTTCCACCACTGGCGCAGGCGCTCACGCCGTTCTCGGGCAGTCAGTGGGCGGCGGCGGCGGCATCGTGACCAGCTACTCAGCCACAGATGCCACGCCGGTAATCACCTCAGACTCCGCTATTAAATCGTTCGGCACCGGCAGTGGTGGTGCGGTCGCGATCAAGACATTCGGCACGAAGATAACCACCACCGGCGTGGGGGCCTATGGCGTGCTGGCACAGAGCATCGGCGGCGGTGGCGGCCTCATCATCAATGGTAGTAACGTCTTCGCCGGCACGACGGGGCAGAACAATCTTGCTGCCGCGGGGTCTGTGACGGTTCAGTCTGATAATGTCATTTCCGCCCAGGGCGAAAACAGCGTTGGTATCTTCGCGCAAAGCGCCGCGCCTGGGGGGGGCGGCCAAATCATCGTGAACCTCAATGGTGAGAATGAAACGACAGGCGGAAGCGGGGCGCTTGGTGCAGGCGTACAGATTGTGGGTGGCAATGGATCGAACACCATCACGATTGCAGAGACTGCCAAGTTATCCGCGTTATCAGGCAATGCCGTGCTGACGGCCGACGGAACCGCTACCCTCAACAACTCCGGTACATTGACCGGCTCGACGTACCTGTCTGGCGGTACGCTCGGCGTAGCACCCAGCGCAGTGATCAACGCAGATCAAATACGCACCCGTGCCGTCGCGCCAGCTTCTTCGTCTGCCGGGATGCTAATCAACTCAGGATCACTGATTCCGACACCAGGCCAGCGCTCCCGGATTGACGCACACTTGGTCCAGACAAGCACCGGCCGTATCGTGCCGCACCTGGATTACAGCAATGGGCGCAGCGGCCACTACGAAGTCACCGGCAACGCTGCGCTCGCGGGCACCATCGAACCCACGCTGGCCAGCGCGCTGCCGAACACGTTCCTGCCTGTGCTGACGATCAATGGGGTGCAGACCGGTGCGCTCGCCGCGCCAGATAGCCCGTTGTTTTCGTATACCCTGCGCAAGAACGGCGGCCAGCATGATATTGCCATCACCGGTACGCACTTCAATGAGCCACGCCAGGGCTTGAACGAGCACAAGGGCAGAATAGCCCATGCACTGGAGAACGTGTTTGCAGCGGGAAATGCCGAAATCGGGCCCTTCTTCGCGGGTCTGGACGCAGCTGCGAGGGCTGATGCCGGCAGCTATGCAGAAGCTATTGGTGAACTGTCCCCACGCAGCACCATGACCTTGTTCGCTCGCGCTGCCGCCGATGCGTCGCGGATCGCCGATGCGTCGATGAGCTGCCCGCAGTTCGCTGACAATCCCTCGCAATGGAAGGCGTTCCTGACTGAAGGTGAGTGTGCCTATTTCACCACGCGTGGGCAGGTCGCTTCGCTTGATGGCGATGCCGACCGTGGCTCGTCTCGCCTGAAGTCGCTGGCCTGGCAGGGCGGTGCTCAGAAAGAGATTCGCCCTGGGGTGTTGCTGGGCGGGTCGCTCGCCTACCAGTCGGATTGGTTCAGTGGACGCGATGACGTGTCGGCCACTGGCTCTACAGTGCAAGGCGCGGTGACGCTCAAGCGCCAGTCTGGCCAGCTATTGCTGACGGGTGCATTGTTTGGCAGCTATGGCAAGTACGATATCGAGCGCGGGATCACCGCACCCGGTTTTTCAGCCGTCGCCAAATCAGACGCGCCGTATTACTCGGTGGGCGCGCGCGCGCGAGCCGCTTATACGATAGGTAGCGATAAGCTTTACGTGCGGCCCTACCTGAACCTGGATCTGGTGCATGCACGCAATAGCGCATTCGATGAGGGGGAGGCAGGCGATCTTGGCCTCAGCGTAGAGGGCGCACGTTACAGCACGGCCATCCTTACGCCAGCGGTTGAAGTCGGTGGCCGTCACGAACTGTCGAGCGGTGCGGTGTTGCGCAGCTTTGTGTCCGCTGGCGTAGGTGTGCGCTCCAATGACGATTGGCAAGGCCGTGCGGCGTTCCAGGGGGGAGAAGGAGCGCCGAGCTTCAGCCTGAACGCACCGATCGACCAGGTTACGATGCGGCTCGGCGCCGGGCTGCAACTGCATCAGGGCGAGAAGTTCAGCGTCCGCGTTCAGTACGAGGGTGAATTCGGCAGCGAAGCCACGTCCCATGGTGCTACCGCCAGTCTTTCGTACAGGTTCTGAACTCTGTTCGGTTCGACTTGAGCCGTCAGTCGGCCCGGCGCTCAGTCGGCGCGCGTCTTCTCGTGATGTGTCGCGAGGTACGCGCGGTCGTCGAGCGTCGAGAAGACCAGAGCAAAGGCGATGCCGACGAGCGCGCCCAGGGCTGTGTCCAGGACACGCGCCATGGGTATCCCGCTGGTGGCGTGCGGTGCCGCGAGCGAGGTCATGAGCAAGGCCATCGGCGTGATGCAAATCAGGCCGAACACATAGTTGAAGCCGATCACCAGCTCGGTGATGAACTGCAATAGCACCACCGCCAGCAGCACCCACCAGAAAGAAGGATGGTTAGCCAGGAACAGCCATGCCAGCGCCGCGCCAACGACGGTTCCGACGGTGCGTTGTACCGCGCGATGCATGGTGACGTGCAGGTGGCTGCCTTGTATCACGGCGGTTGCGCCAATCGCCGCCCAGGCTGGGTGGGCCAGGCCGGCTGCCAGCGCCAGCAGGGCTGCGCTGGCGGCACAGAGCGCGATGCGAGCGGCGGCGATCCACTGCTGCAATGCGGCTCGAAGATCGTCCACGGCGACGGGAACCGGTGCGTCGGAACGCAGCCTATCGGTCGTACGGCAGACCCACCATGCGATGGCAGCCCCTGCCGCCGTGAAGACGGTACGCTCGATCACGGTGCGCCAGGAATCCACGGGGCCGACTGCAGCGCAGGCCGCGAAGACGAAGATGACCGCGCCCGGACCGCCGATCCGCCAGCGGTTCACCATGAGGCTCAGGATGCCGGCAAATAATGCCAGGCATAGCAGCATCGTCACCGGCGTTGCCCCTGCCTTGCCAACCACGGACAGCACGCCGACCGGCACCGTCAGCAGCAGACCCGCTAGCAGCACGATGGGCATACGCCGCTGCGCTGGCGCGAAGCGGCCGAAGAGGGCGGCCAGTGCACCCAGCGCGGGATAGCCTTCCATGTGCGCCCATGGCGACAGATGGGTGGCCGCGACCGCGATGAGCACCGCCAGCGATGTCTGCATGCCAGCCACTGCGGCGTTGCGTAGCGAAGGTGGGGCGGCGAGCGTGAAGCTCTCGCGGATACGGACTGGCGCGAGCAAGCGACGGATGGATGATAGGCGCGTTTGGTCAGGCCTTGCGCTGGGAAAGGTGTTCATGTGTTTTCTGGGTCATGGCGGCGATCCGGGCCTCGATGCGCTCGAAGGCATGGAGCATGGTGGCTGCGGCTTTGTCGTCGACATCGGCCAGCAGTTCCGATTCGATGAGCTGCAGCTGCTTGCGGATCGACTCCACGGTGCGGCGGCCGGCCGGGGTCAGGTGTACCAGCCTGACGCGACGGTCTGCCGGGTGCAGGCGGCGCTCGATCAGTTTTTGTTCGACCAGGATGTCCAGCAGTCGAACCAGGCTGGAGCCGTCGAGCCCGACTGCGGCAGCGAGTTCTCTCTGCGAGATGTTGTCACCCAGTTCGTGCAGGTGCATCAGGGGCGCCCAGGTGGCGTCGCTTAGCCCGGCGGACGAAAGCCGGGCATCGAGCGCCTGGCGCCAGCGACGAGCCAGGCCGACCAGGCGGATGCCGATGCGTCGTTGAAGCTCTGGTTTTTGATTTGCCATGAAATGATGTTATCACAATGATTGGTATTCAAACGAATTGCATAGCCTCGATACAAAAACTTGGCAATCGCCGGTTAACTACTTCAGAATGGACCAGAACGAGCAACCCAGTTTCACGAGGGTCACGTCCATGATGGGTGACAGCAGGTCTCATGGTCTATGGGAGGCAAGCGCTCCCGCTGCTGTTTCGGCCGTGCCGCTGACCGGGCATATTGCCGTGGATGCGGTCATCGTCGGCGGCGGTTTCACCGGTTTGTCGGCAGCGCTGCATCTGGCCGAGGCCGGCGCCAGCGTCGCCGTGCTGGAAGCCTTTGAAATCGGCTTCGGTGCTTCAGGGCGCAATGTCGGCCTGGTCAATGCCGGCATGTGGATGATGCCGTCGTTAGTGTCAGAAAAACTGGGCAAGATCTATGGCGAACGCCTGCTCGATGCGCTGGGCCAGGCGCCGGCCGTGGTGTTCGAGCTGGTCGAGCGCCACGGCATGGATTGCCAGGCGGTACACGAGGGCACCTTGCACTGCGCTGTGGGCGTATCGGGCCTGCGGCAGATTACCGAGCGTGCGCGGCAATGGCGCGAGCGTGGCGCGCCGGTCGAACTGCTCGATGCGGCCAGGACTCGTCTGATGGTGGGCTCCGGCGCGTACAGCGGCGCCTTGCTGGACAAGCGCGCCGGCACGATTCAGCCCTTGGCCTATGCCAGGGGACTTGCCGCCGCCGCGGTGGCCGCAGGGGCCATGGTGCATACGCAGACAGCTGTCGTGGACGCCAGGCACGATGCCGATGGCTGGCAACTGCATACCCTGTCGGGCGGCAGCGTCGCGGCCAGATGGGTCATCGTGGCAACGAATGCCTACGGCGCCGACGCAACAGGCATGGGCGCTCAGGTCGGATCGGAGCTCGCGCGCCTGCCTTACTTCAATATGGCCACCGAACCCCTGGGCAAAGCTCTTGCGGACAGCATCCTGCCGGGGCGCCAAGGGGCGTGGGATACCCGCAAGATCCTGTCCTCCTTTCGCAAGGATAGGGAAGGACGCCTGGTGTTCGGCAGCGTGGGTGCGCTGCGCGGCCCGGGAAACCGGGTTCACCCCGATTGGGGGCGCCGCGCGCTGCTCAGGCTGTTCCCGCAGCTCGGCCCGGTGGCATTTACGCATCAATGGTATGGATGGATAGAGGTGACTGCCAATTCCCTGCCGCGCTTTCATAAGCTGGGAACGAACATGGTTTCGTTCAGCGGCTACAACGGGCGGGGTATTGCACCCGGCACCGTGTTCGGTAGAGAGCTTGCGAAGCTGGTGCTGGGCCGGATCTCGGAAGGTGATCTGCCGCTGCCCGTGACGGTAGTCAAGCCCATGGCCTGGCGTGGCATTCGGGAAGCCGGCTACGAGCTTGGCGCCCAGGTTAGTCACTTCCTGGGGGCGCGCCTCTAGCACCAAGCGCCGTATCGGCTTTTTCTTGCGGATGGCAATCATGAAAACCATATTGAGCAGCTCTCGCACACTCCTTACCCGCCTGGGTGTCGCCGAGGAATCCTGGTCTGGCGGCTCGCTGGTGGTGCGCTCGCCTGTCGACGGCAGCGAGATCGCGCGCGTGGTCGAATCGTCCCCACAGGACGTGGACCAGGCAGTGCGACAGGCACATCAGGCCTTTCTGGCGTGGCGCGATACTCCGGCGCCCCGGCGCGGCGAACTCATCCGGCTGCTAGGGGAAGAACTGCGCCGCGAAAAAGATGGGCTCGCACATCTAGTATCGCTCGAGTCGGGGAAAATCCTTGAAGAAGGGCGAGGCGAAGTCCAGGAAATGATCGATATCTGCGATTTTGCGGTGGGCCTGTCGCGCCAGCTCCATGGCTTGACCATTGCGTCCGAGCGCGCGGGCCATCGCATGATGGAAACCTGGCATCCGCTGGGCGTGGTGGGGGTTATCAGCGCCTTCAACTTTCCGGTGGCGGTGTGGTCATGGAACTTGGCCGTGGCCCTGGTCTGTGGCAACCCTGTCGTCTGGAAACCGTCCGAGAAAACGCCGCTGACGGCGCTGGCATGCCAGGCGCTGGTGGCGCGCGCCATTCAGCGCTTCGGCGAGGCGCCGGATGGTTTGTCGCAGGTGGTTCCCGGCTCGCGTGAAACCGGTGCAAGCCTGGTCGACCATCCGCTGGTATCCCTCGTTTCCGCCACCGGCAGCACACGCATGGGGCGCGAAGTGGGGCCGCGCGTCGCCCGGCGCTTTGGCCGCTCGCTGCTCGAACTGGGCGGAAACAACGCGGTTATCGTGACGCCCTGCGCCGACCTGGATCTGGCCGTACGGGCCATTCTCTTTGCCGCTGTCGGCACGGCCGGCCAGCGCTGCACCTCGACCCGGCGCCTGATCGTGCATGCGAGCGTACGCAAGGAGCTCGTCGCACGCCTCAAGACAGCCTATTCGCGCCTGGCTATCGGCAATCCTCTGGAGCCGGGCACGCTGGTGGGCCCCTTGATCGACAAGGCCGCATTCGACGCCATGCAATCGGCCCTGGCCAAGGCTCGTGCAGAGGGTGGGAAAGTGTTCGGTGGCGAGCGCGTGCTTGAAGGGGAACTTCCGTCGGCCTATTACGTGAAGCCCGCCATCGTCGAGATGCCTGCACAGAGCGATACCGTCAAGCACGAGACCTTCGCGCCCGTTCTCTACGTGCTGGAATACCAGGCATTCAGCGATGCGCTGGCCTTGCACAATGCGGTACCGCAGGGTCTGTCTTCCGCCATCTTCAGCAATGATCTGCGCGAAACCGAAGTTTTCCTCTCCGCCTCGGGGTCGGACTGCGGCATCGCGAACGTGAATATCGGTACCTCAGGCGCCGAGATCGGTGGTGCCTTTGGCGGGGAAAAGGAAACGGGAGGCGGCCGGGAATCGGGTTCGGACGCCTGGAAAGCTTATATGCGCCGCGCTACCAACACCATCAACTATTCGGGCAGCCTGCCGCTGGCTCAGGGCATCAAGTTCGGCGTCTGATCGGGGCAGGGTGTGAAATGTGCGCCTTGGCACCGGTTCAGCATGCGTGAACCGGCCGGTCCGGTGTTAACGGCACACTAATTCGGCGTTCGGGAAATATGAATCTGCACGTGGGATGCCGGCGATAAGATGGGGGCGACAAAAAGATCAAGATCCGCCATCGTGGCGGGCGCCGTTCGGCGGTCGGTTGGCTCTTGGGCTATCGGCGCCGCTCGGCAGGATGCTCCAGGAGACGACATGCAATACCCATTTCCCAAGATCGCCCGCGGCTTGCTGGCTACGGCTATGGCGGGACTCGGCGTGATGGCCGGCCAAGCTGCCGCGGCGGATGTCAAATGGCCGAACAAACCCATTACGGTAATCGTGCCCTACACCCCGGGGGGCTCGGTGGATACCTCCACCCGCGTGGTCATGGAAGGCGTTTCGGCCGCCATCGGCCAACCCATCGTCATCGAGAACAAACCCGGGGCGAACACAACCGTCGCCACTGGGCAGTTGGCGCGTGCCAAGCCGGACGGCTACACCTTCGGTATCGTGCCCGCCACGTACACCGCAAACTACGCGATGTTCGAAAAACTGCCATACAAGCACGAGGATTTCACGCCCGTCAGTCACATCGTGAACATCCCCATGTTCCTCTTCACCCGTGCCGAGACGCCGGTGAAGAACGTCAAAGAACTTGAGGCCTACGCCCGGGGCAAGGCGTCGAACTTTGCGTCTACAGGACCTGGATCCACCGGGCACTTCCTGGGCGCCTTGTTCACGCAGACTACCGATCTGAATGCCCAGCACATTCCGTATAACGGCAGCACACCCATCCTGGCCGACCTGATGGCCGGGCAGATTGATTTCCTGTTCGACCCCGCCATGGTGCCGATGCCACACGTCAAGGAAGGCAAGCTGAAGGCGCTGGCGGTGAGCCTGCCCGAGCGTTGCCCCTGCTACCCGGACGTGCCGACGATGGAAGAGCAAGGTTATCCCGGCTTTGTTCAAAGCTCATGGATAGGCTTGCTGGCGCCAGCCGGGGCGCCCAGCGAGATCGTTGAGCGCATGGCCAAGGAAATCGCCGCGGTAACGGCCAAGCCTGAGGTGGCGGAAAAACTCCAGGCCATGGGCTTGAGCAGCGTGGGCAGCACGCCTGCCGGGTTCCAGGCCTTGATCGAGCGTGACACCAAGGTCTACGGGGAAATCGCCGAAAGCGCGGACATTCGTATCCGCTGACAAGGCACCAGCGGCCATGCTGTTCTTAGCAAGGTCGCCGCTTCGTCGTGCGCGGTAGCTGCCGATGTAAAACAGGGCCAGTTCAATTGAACTGGCCCTGTTTCCTGGATGACTCGGCTTTTCGATTACACGACTTCGAAGAGGCCGGCGGCACCCTGGCCGCCGCCTATGCACATGGTCACGACCACGTACTTGGCGCCGCGACGCTTGCCTTCGATGAGGATGTGGCCGGTCAGGCGCGAGCCGGTGACACCGTAGGGGTGGCCGATGGAGATCGAGCCGCCGTTCACGTTGAGCTTGTCCATCGAGATGCCGAGCTTGTCACGGCAGTAAATCACCTGCGAGGCGAAGGCCTCGTTCAGTTCCCACAGGTCGATGTCGTCGACCTTCAGGCCTGCGCGCTCCAGGAGCTTGGGAATGGCATAGACCGGGCCGATACCCATCTCGTCGGGTTCGCAGCCGGCAACGGCGAAGCCGCGGAAAATGCCCATCGGCTCGATATTCTTCTTCTCCGCGGCCTTGGCGTCCATGACCACGCACACCGAGGCGCCGTCGGAGAACTGGCTGGCGTTGCCGGCGGTGATGAACCACTCGGGGCCGCGCACCGGCTGCAGACTTTGCAGGCCTTCCAGGGTGGTGCCGGGACGATTGCATTCGTCACGATCGAGTATGACTTCCTTGCGACTGACCTCGCCGGTTTCCTTGTTTTTCTCTACCATGGTGACGGGGAAGGGCACGATCTCCTGGGCGTAGCGGCCTTCCTTTTGCGCCGCGGCCGTACGCTGCTGGCTGATCAGCGAATATTCGTCCTGGGCTTCGCGGCTAATGCCATAGCGCTGGGCGACGATGTCGGCGGTCTCGATCATCGCCATATACAGTTCCGGCTTGTTGGCCATGAGCCATTCGTTGCTGGAGCGGAACTGGTTGATCTTGTCGTTCTGGACCAGGCTGATCGACTCCACGCCGCCGGCCACCATCACCGGTCCTTCGCCGCTCATAATCCGCTGCGCGGCAAGCGCAATCGACTGCAGGCCGGACGAGCAGAAGCGGTTGATGGACAGGCCCGCGGTGCTTACCGGCAGGCCGGCACGGATGGCGGCCAGGCGCGCCATGTTCTTGCCCTGGGCGCCCTCGTGGAAGGTTGCGCCCAGGATCACGTCCTCGACTTCCTTGGGATCGAGACCCGCGCGTTCGACCGCCTTGCCGATGACGAAGCCCGCGATATCGACACTATGGGTGTCATTCAACGAGCCGCGATAGGATTTCGCGAGACCCGTGCGGGCGGTCGAGACGATGACTGCTTCGGACATGAAGTGCTCCTTGGGTTTGATTGCGGACCGAGGTCTCGGTCATGTCGCATATTGAGGTTTTTGGATAAAAAACAGTGGTGCTGCTTAGCAAGCCGCTATGGCGGACTGGATGACGGGTGCATCAGGCCCTGCGCCGCATCCCTAGCCGGACGTCAGTTGCCCCCCGATATCATACTGACGTTTGTCAGGCATAGCCGAAAGATGCTTCCGGCACGAGCTGAGAGGATTTGTTTTTTTTGCCGTAATCGACTACTGCGAACGGTGGAGCCTTGGGTGTAAAGCAAATAAGGAGAAACAATTTGACGTTTTTTTCTCAAAAAAACACATCAAGAAATCAATCTAATATATGCTTACATTCATTGCATGACATGCAATACGAAATGTCATGGGATCAAAAAGAATGAACAAAACCCTCCTGATCGCATATCGGATTTTTTGCGGACTATTGCTGCCCGCTCCGTGAACGCGTAAAACTCGCCTCTAAACCGTCGTGGCCCATGATGGGCACGACGGTTTTTTTGTGCGGTCAGCCAGTGGTTTGCTCCATCGAAAAAAGGGACAAAAACCGAATGACTGATCGCCAGATTCCTTCTCAGTTGACAGCGCTTGCCGCTGCCATTGCGGCCACATTGCTGCCTGCCGCAGCCTTAAGCCAACAGACCCTCTGCGGTGGTGAACTGTCTTGCACAATAGCAGGACAATATTCAGACGAAGTCGTTGTAACGCAAATTGACGGGAGCGAGTTGCCACCCATGAGCGTTGACTCCAGTGCCGACATTACGGTCACTATCAATCCGTCAACGTCGGGCGCACTCAGAATTTTCGCGCTTGGTGCTAACAGCACCAACTCCAGTCTCTCGGGCGCCGACACCCAAGGGCTGACCGTCACGAATACCGGAGACTTGGTGGTCCAGGGCAGCCCGACCTCGTTGAGCGGAGAGTTCTACGGCTTGTACGCGCGCATGCAGGGTGGCAACGCCACCAGCAACGGGCATGATGGCGGCAACGGCGGTGTGGCGGGCAGGTCGCTGGACCAGATCGTGTCACTGACCAATCACGGTAACGTCACCGTCAATTTGCCGGGATCCACAGTGTCCAATGGTCTTGGTGCGGCGATATCCGCCATCAGCAAGGGCGGCGCCGGCGGGGTCGCGACACATGGCGGCGGCGGTGCCGGGGGGCAAGCAACGGGGGCCTCGGTGTCCAATACCGGGAACGTCAACGTCACCTTGGAGGGGAGCGGGCGCTTTGCCGGCGTTCAGGCGATCAGCCAGGGCGGCGGCGGAGCGAGCGGTAGCGAGGGTGCTGACAATGCGGGCGGGGGTAGCGGAAGTGCGTCGGTGGTCAACTCCGGTTCCGTGACGATGGATTGGACATGGTCTGGCAGCAGTGCGGGGGCCCCCGCACTGTATGGCATTCTGGCGCAATCGAATTCCGGCGATGGCGGCGACTCCTCAGAGGACAAGGACGGCGGGGCCGGCGGCGTGGGTTACGCCTCCGATTTGCACGCAAACGTCACACTGAATCCCGGCGGCAAGATTACCGTCAACCAGTCGGGCACGCCGCCCGGGGCGGGCGCGGGTGTCGCGGCCATGCTTATCGGCGGCAACGGCGGCAATGCCACGTCCGACAACGACGGTGTTCATGGCGGCGCTGGCGGCAACGCGGGCGCGATACAGGTTGGCGCTCCGGCTTCTTCCGCCGCCGTACAAATCAACAATACGGATACGAACGTCGCTACCTCGGGCGACAAGCTGCCCGCGCTGATGATCTCCGCCCAAGGTGGTGCGGGTGCTGGTAACTTCAATAGCGGCAGCTACTCCGATCGCAACGGGGGAAGTGGCGGACAGGCAGGCGACGGCAGCGTCCAGGTCGCGACATCGGGCTCAGGCGTCACGCTGTCCACCAATGGAAAAAACGCATCCGGCATACAGGCGTCGCTGCGGGGCGGCAGCGGCGGCAATGGCGGCTACTATACCGGTGACCTCTTTGGCTTCGGCTCCAGCAATGCGGGCGACGGCGGCGCCGGCGGCAACGTCGGAGAACTCAACGTCGACCTGAACGGGGGGCAGTCCTCCCTGCTAACCATTACAACAACGGGCGAAAGCTCCCCTGGCGTTTATGCGCTCCTTCAGGGCGGAGCCGCCGGCGCCGGCGGCGCGCTAGATGGAAGCATAGGTGGTGGACGCGGCGGAGACGGCGGAGACGGCGGCTCCACCGGCAATATGGCCGTGCACCTGCACGGAACTCAGGTATCGACGCAAGGTGGCAGCGCCTATGGGGTGATCGCGCAGAACTGGGGAGCCGACGGCAACGCTGGCGGAAGCAGTCATCAAACGGACGCGATCGGGTCAGCCGGTGGCAAGGGGGGATCCAGCGGGTCCGTAATTGTTGCGCAGGACTCCTACTCTTCCATCGATACCCGAGGCGATGACGCGAGCGGCATGCTGGCGCAGACGCAGAGCGGCGCCGGAGGCAACGCCGGTGCAGCCAACGGAGAAATTTCCAGTTCGGGGGGGGGCGGAGGTGCGGGCGGTGCCAGTGGCACGGTGACCGTGACCAACGCCGGCGCCATCACGACTGCCGGCACCTCGGCACGCGGCATCCTGGCCTTGTCCATGGCGGGCGGCGGCGGTTCGGGCAGCTCTGGCTATGGCATTTTCTACAGCGGCGCGGGCACTGGCGGCAACGCCGGCCAAGTGGGTGCGGTCAATGTGACGCACTTAGGTACGATCACTACCACTGGTGACGCCGCGCAAGGCATCCTGACGCAATCCCTGGGCGGCGCCGGCGGCGCCGGCGGCAGCGCGGGGGGGCTGGTGGTTGCTCTGGGCGGAGACAGTGCCAACAATCCCTTCGAGTCCAACGCAAACACAGTGACCGTCACCAACTCGTCGGCGGGCATCACCACCAGCGGCGTTTCGTCCATCGGCGTCCTTGCCCAATCCATCGGCGGGGGCGGCGGCGACGGAGGCAGCTCCAACAGCATGGTCAGTATCGGCGCGAGTGGCGGCAAGGGCGGCCATGGCAGCACCGCGACCGCCACTTTTGACAGCTCGACCATCACCACAAGGGGTGACAACGCGCATGGCGTCGTCACGCAATCCATCGGCGGTGGTGGCGGAAATGCAGGGAACGCCAGCGGCATCGCGCTTTTTACATCGGTATCGATCGGCGGCACCGGCGGCTCTGGCGGCGATGGCGGGACGGCGCTCGTCACACTGGACAACAATAGCAAGATTGTCTCCAGCGGCTCCAAGGCTGCGGGAGTGGTCGCGCAATCGATCGGCGGAGGTGGCGGCACCGGAGGCCAGGCCACGACCACCACCGTGGAGCCTGGCATTGCCGTTGCCGTCGCCCTGGGCGGCACGGGCGGGGCAGCGGGCGACGGCAGCCAGGCAACCTTGCAAATGAGCGGCAGCACCATCTCTACAGGGCAGATCAGCCAACTCATGGATGGGACCTGCTCGGACCCATGCCTGGACGGTAATCAGTTGCCAGTGGACGCCTTCGGCGCTGTGGTGCAGAGCATCGGCGGCGGCGGCGGTCTGGGTGGGAACGCGGCGGCACGCGCGCTGGCCATTGCGGTGCCCGTCACCCCTTCGGGCAGCCAGGTGTCGATGTCAGCGGCAGTATCTTTGGGCGGCGCAGGCGGTGCGGGCGGCAACGGCGGCGACGCAAGCTTCGAAGCCAACCAGGGGGCGAGCATCACCACCCGCGGCCAGGGCGCGCACGGCCTGCTTGTCCAGAGTATCGGTGGTGGCGGCGGCACTGGCGGTGACTCCTCCTCGCTGGCCGCTTCGCTGGGATACGGATCAAGCGTGCCGGATGGCGCCAACGCACTGTCTCTGAACGCCACCTTCTCTCTAGGTGGAAGCGGTGGTGCTTCCGGCAATGGCGGAACCACGTGGACGGTGCTTGGCGGAACGATAGATAACTCCAGTGTCACACCGGATGCGCAAGGCACCGCGCAAAGCAGCATTACGACTTATGGTGACTACGCAAACGGCATCACAGCCCAGTCGATAGGCGGCGGTGGTGGCAATGCCGGCGCCGGCAGCGGCAACACCCAGTCGTTTGGCAGCGGCAGCGAATACTCGGCCAACATTACCCTGGGTTCGACGGGCGGTGCAGGCGGAACGGGGGGGCAGGTTCGGGCGGACGTCCTTTCCACGGGAGCTATCAATACGTACGGGTCGAGCGCGATCGGCGTACTCGCACAAAGCATAGGCGGGGGTGGTGGAACATCCCAGGGCGGGTCGATCAATCTGATCGGTGCGATCAAGTCGGTGTCGCCCGCGCTGAACGTCGAAGTGGGCAAGACGGGTGGTGCAGGCGGGGCTGGCGGCGAAGTGACCGTGAACGTCGCTGGGTCCATCACCACAGCTGGCGGTGACGCGGCCGGCGTCATGGCGCAGTCCATCGGCGGCGGCGGTGGGAACGGCGGATCGGCCGGTTCGGACGCCTCCTTCGACAATCCTATCCTGGATTCGATCAAGGCGCGCGGCGCGGCTAGCGGCATGATCAAAGCTCTTTTGAATCAACAGCTATCCGTCACAGTCGCTCCCACCCTAACGGTAGCTGTGGGCGGCGCGGGCGGCTCCGCAAACACAGGGGGCGATGTCACCGTGAACCTCGATTCGGGTGGCGCCATCGCCACCGGCGGAGACTGGTCCACGGGGATTTTTGCGCAAAGTGTCGGCGGCGGGGGCGGCAAAGGCGGCGCTGCCTACGCAACCGGCACAGGATCGCTGGATCCGCAGAAACTCAGGTTCTCTAACAACGTGGCTGTAGGCGGCGGTGGCGGTTCTGGTTCGCACGGCGGATCTGTCACGGCCAACCTTTCCGGTGGCTCGATTTCGACGGCAGGTTTTGGCGCCGCAGGCATTTTGGCTCAAAGCGTCGGTGGCGGCGGTGGCCATGGTGCCAACGGCTCGGATGGCTTTCTGGGCGCCATGGCACTGGGTCTTGCTTTCGCCGGCTCCGGCGGGGCCGGCGGCTCGGGCGGTGCGGTGAACTTGAGCACCACGAGCCCCGGGAACAAAATTTCGACAACCGGCGAAGCTGGGTTCGGCGCTGTACTTCAGTCGGTCGGTGGCAGCGGCGGTTTTGCTGGCGCAGGTTCCAGCATAAGGTTGGCGGTTTTCGAAGACCCCATACCGGCTATTGATCTCACCACCGGCGGCGACGAGACGAATGCCAGCAACGGCGTGGGCGGCGCAGTGCAGTTTCAGGATCAGGGCAGCATCCAGATCGGGACGTCCGGCAACAACGCTTTCGGCATACTTGCGCAAAGCGTGGGCGGTGGCGGCGGCATCATGGCCAATTCCCAAAGTCAGTTCGTCAACTCTGGCGGCATCAACGCTAGCATCTATGGCACTCAGCAAGAGGTAGCCGGACAATCGGATGGTGGGGCTGTCACCGTTAATTTCGGCGGCAGCAGCACCCTCACGACCAAGGGTGCCGGTGCGCATGGCATTCTCGCCCAATCGGTGGGCGGTGGAGGCGGCATTGTCGGTCTGCCGGATGCCGGGGCGGTGTTGACGCTGGACCGCACCAAGGCCGGCACCCTGAAAGGTGGCAACGGCGGCGGTGGCAATGTCTCCGTCAGCAACGCGGGCTCCGTTCAGGCCACAGGTGCCGGCGCAGTGGCAATCCTGGCGCAGAGCGTAGGCGGTAGCGGCGGTCTGCAAGTGGGCACCGATGGCAAGTCGGTGTATGCGGGATCGGCCGGGTCCTCCACCATCAACAGCGCCACGGTCACGGTAAATGTCGCCGGCTCCGCATCGTCCACCGGCGATGGCGGGATCGGCATCTTTGCGCAGAACGCCGGGGGATCGGGTGGGGTGTCCCTGACGGTCGATGGCCAGGTCACTGGCGGAGGCGGATCCGGCACGGCGATCTGGACCGACGCTACATCGACCAGCACCCTAACTGTGAATTCGAGCGGCCAGGTCCTCGCGAACGGCGACAATGCCATTCTGGCAACGACCAGCGCGCTCAATGTCACGAACGACGGCACGATTGCTGGGTCGTCGACATTGAACGGTGGGACGATGAACAACCAGGGCACCTACTCAACCGGCGCGCAGTTTGAAGGCGACCTGGTCAATAACGGCCTGGTAGCGTTGGGCGGGCGTGAAGGCCGTCTGGCAGGTCATCAGCGCAGCACATTTGCGCCCACCACCTTAACCGGCAGCTTCACGCAGAATGGCTCCGGCACCTTGCAAGTCGGCACGGACTTCAACACGGGTGAAGCCGACTCGCTGCAGATCAACGGCCCAGCAGCGCTGGACGGCGGCTTGCGCGCCTCCGCCCGTGCCCTGCTGCCCAATCGCGAGTTGCACGTGTTGACGGTCAACGGCACCCAATCGGGCACGCTGACGGCGGTGGACTCACCAGTCTTCGACTACGAGACCCGACAGCAAGGGCAGGATACGCGTATACGCGTGGCAGGCGCCAATTTCGAAGCCGAGTCCATGCAGTTGAAGGGTAATCAGGCCGCGGTGGCCAAACACTTGCAGCAAAGCTGGGATCAGGGCGGTTCGGCGCCGATATCGACCCTGTATGCGGCCCTGGATACGGCATCGCGCGTGGGTGCTGGCGAATACCAGTCGCACGTGTCCGACCTGTCGCCGGGCGTGGCATTGGCGCCGGCGGCGCAGGCGCAGTTCAGCATGGCGAGGCTGACCAGCGCCATGATGTCCTGCCCCACCTTCAAGGGCGGTGATTCGTTGACTGGGGAACAGAACTGCTTCTGGGGCGAAGTGACCGGACGCCGCACCGACCAGGACGGCAACGACCACACTGCCGGCTTCTCGTACGACAGCGTGACATACCAGATTGGCGGGCAGCGCCAAGTTGCGCCCAACTGGTTCCTGGGCGGCTCGGTGGCCTACCAGAACACGCGCCTGCGGGGCGACGATAGCCGCATCCGCGGAAACGGCGATTCGGCCTACGCAGGCATCGTGCTCAAGCGCGAAGCCGATGCGTGGACTTTTTCCGGCGCCCTGGGCGGCGGCTATGGCTCCTACGACCTGGATCGCCACATGAGCATCACAGGTGTCGGGGGCGTGGCCGAAAGCAGTCCGGACGTCTACAGCCTGGGTGCGCGCCTGCGTGCGGCGCACACCTATACCCAGGGCAATGTCTATGTGAAGCCCTATGTGGACCTGGATGCCACGTATACCCGCATGCCAAGCTACACGGAATCGGGCGCCGCACGCCTGCGTGTGGACAGCAGCGACCAGTTCGTCGTCGGCATCACCCCGGCCCTGGAAGTGGGGGGGCGCATCGACCTGGACAACGGCATGGTGGCCAGGCCTTATGCCTATGTCGGCATCTCGCTCCTGTCGGCAGACAACTGGAAGACCAAGGCTAGCCTGTTGGACGCTCCTGCCGGCGCGGGCTCGTTCACGACGTCCATGCCAACGGATAACGTGATCGGCCGAGTTGGCCTGGGTGTTCAGCTGATGAAGGTCGGCGGAGCGGACCTGCGCCTGCAGTATGACGGCGAGTTCGCCTCGAAGGGCACCAGCCATGCGGGGGCATTCAAGCTGGCGATACCGTTCTAAGGAAGGGGCAGCGCGGACATCAAGAGGTCGTTGATGACGCGCTGGATACGGTGAGGTTGCGGCAAGGGCGGGTTTCAGTCATAAGCTCGCCCGAGCAAAGTACAATTTTGGCCTTGCCGTATTCATCATTTCTTAAGGACGAGTTCCATGAACTCCAGAACACTCTGCCGCGCGCTGACCGCAACCGTGCTGACCGCAGCCTCCACGGTTGCCTTTGCGGCCGACTGGCCGGAAAAACCCGTACGTGTCATCGTTGCCTATCCGCCGGGTGGCGTCAGCGATACCGTCACGCGCGCTATTTCGGAAAAACTCGGCGAACGCCTGGGTGTTTCGTTTGTGGTCGAGAACAAGGGCGGGGCAGGTGGAACGATTGCAATGAATGAAGTGGCAAAGGCGACCCCTGACGGCTATACCATCGGGTTCTCGTCCGTGAGCCCGTTGGTGTTGTCTCCGGCCATTCGAGAAGTCCCCTACGACCCACTGAGCGATATCGCTCCGGTTGCCAGCGTGATGGTTTCGCCTGTAGTGCTGCTGGGTACCAAAGCCTTCAGCGGCAAGAGCATGGCCGATCTCATTGCGCAATCGCAGGCAGCGCCTGGGTCCTTGCGCTGGTCGACGTCCGGCATGGGCTCGCTGGGACACTTGATGCTGGAACAACTGCAGCAAGCCGGAAAGATAGAAGTGACGCACGTCCCCTACAAAGGGGCAGGCCAGCAACTGGCCGATGCCCTGGGCGGGCAGTTTGAACTCATTTCCACCAATATGAGCCCCGCGTTGAAGGCGCACGTGGCCAATGGCGCTTTCGTGCCCCTGGCGATTGCCGCGCCGGCGCGTGTCGATTCTATGCCGCAGGTGCCCACCTTCAACGAATTGGGTTACGCCGCCGCCAATAAAATGTCTGTGTTCGGCTTTTTCGCGCCGGGCGGCACGCCGCAGGCCATCGTCGCAAAGCTTAATACAGAGATAAACCAGATAGTCGCTACGCCGGAAATCCATAAGCTGCTGGTGGACAGCGACAATATTCCTGCTACCGGTACGCAGCAGCAGTTTGCCCATGACATCCAGACGGAACTGGAATCCAATCGAAAACTGGTCGAGAAAGTCCGTTTGGAATAGTCGTGGCCGAGTTGTTGGGCGCAGGGGATGTAATCACAACATGAGAGGGTTCGCATGATATCGAAGTGGATTTCGGGATTTGCCTTGGCTGCTGGCACCGTATCGGCAAGCGCCGTTTTGGCGGCCGATATCAACGGGTCTACCGATCATCCGCTGTTAAGCCGGTTTCCGACAGCCGAGATTCATGCCTACCAAGTGAAAGGATTCGACACCGCGATTCTGCCCAAGGGCAAGATCGACGACAGCGATGCACCAGGCGAGCTGCTTGAACTCGAAGGCAAGATCACACGGATCGATTATCGGATTCCGGGTTCTCGGACTGTCCTGGAAGTGATGCGCAACTACGAGAAGGCGCTGGCGCAGGCGGGATTCGAGACGCAGTTCGCCTGTGGCAACCGGCAAGAGTGTGGCGCCGATATGATGGCTTTCATTGCTCTTAGCGGGCGCGTGCGGCCGCAAGGTTTTGGCGATGCTTCTTTTAGCGATGGCGCCGAGCGTGCCCTGCTGGCGCATCGCAGCGATAACGCCGGCGAAGTGCAGGTGTTCCTGCACGGGGTCGAGGATACGGCCAATAAACGAACCTTGCTGTACCAGCAGATCGTCGAAGGGGCTGCGCTGCAGCTCGACCAGGTGAAGGTGCTGCAAGCCGACGAGCTGCAACAGTCGCTTGATCGCCTGGGGCATGTAGCTATCCCCGGCGTCTACTTCGATACCGGCAAAGCGGACATCAAGCCGGAGTCCGATGCTGCCCTGGTCGAAATGGCCAAGTTGCTCAAGGGCGACGCCGATTTGAAGGTTTACATTGTCGGGCACACCGACAACGTGGGTTCGCTCGATGCCAATGTCGCGCTTTCAGATGCACGGGCCAAGGCCGTGGTCAAGGCGTTGAGTGTGTCCCATCACATCGATGCAGCACGCCTGGCGGCGAAAGGTGTTGCATCACTGGCGCCGGTCGCCAGCAATGCAGACGAAGCCGGCCGTGCGCGTAACCGGCGGGTCGAGATCGTCGTGCAGTAGCGACGATAGGCCAGCACCTGCTCTTAACTGCGGGTGGGAATGAAGGCGGGCGGTTGCGCACGGATAGAGGCGATTTTCCACGAAGAGTCTCGCTGCATGACAAACAGCATGATGCCGTCCAGGCTTACCGTACCGCTCTCATTGTTCCAGTGCACATGATTCATTTGGTATCCTGCATCGACCAATGCAACATCGTTGGTAATAAACCGGATTGAATCAATTCGCGTAGAAGTAATAAGGGCCTCTGAGTAAACGAGGTCCTGTCTCTGCTTGAGATATAAGTCGATAACGGCCTTCCGGCCTCGTGACGTGCGTCCAGTGGCGCTGACAATATCGCAATCCTCTGTCAATAAATCAGCGTAGCTGGCGATGTCGGTATCGTTCCAGGCCAGACGGCGCTGCTCTAGAACGCTTCGAATGTCGGAAGCATCTTCGGGATGTTGAGTAGCAATGTTCTGCATGCAGGGCTCCGTAGAGCGTGGTTTATCGGCATTACTCGACACGATAGCGCTCAATCACTTCAAGGTCGGGGTCGCAACCCAAGCCTGGGCCCACAGGCAGCGCAATTGAACCGTCGGCTCCCACGGCGCCGACCGTCCCGAATAGCGTTTGATCCAGGTCGACGCCGAAGATTTCTATGCCGCCGATGTTGTCAAAGGCTGCCGCGAGCTGAAGTGTCGCCAACAGCCCTGGTCCAAAATAAGGCGAATGTGGCGCAAGAGTGCGTCCGTGCTTGGCCGCTGCCTCCGCAACCAAACAAAACTCGCTAATGCCTCCCATTTTCGTCACGCTAGGCTGAAGGTAGTCCACGACGCCATCATTGATCAATGGGAAGAAGGACCAGGCGTTCGCCAGGTTTTCGCCTAGCGCCAGCGGAATATTGACGGAGCTGCGCAGTCGAGCGATACCTGTCAGGTCTTCCGGTGGCCAAACGGGCTCTTCAAGCCATTTCAGGTTATAGGGCAGCAACTGGTTTGCCATGCGTATAGCTTCGTCTGCCGGCCATTCGCAGTTAACGTCCAAGGTCAGACTGACCTCGTCCCCAATTGCCTTGCGAGCTGCCGCCACTGCCTGGACCGTAATTTCGTGCAACTTGATACTTTGATAGCCTTGTTCAACGGCGCGTTTGCATGCGTGGTCAATAATGTCTGGTTCTTGCAGGCGCATGAAGCTTTTGTAGGCTGGTATCGAAGAGCGCGGCTTGGGTGCAAGCAGGCTGGCGATAGATTTCTTGGCACGCTTTCCGGCTAAATCCCACAAGGCAATATCCAAGCCGCTTAGCGCGTACTGTACCGGTCCGCCACGCCCAAATAAATGCAAAGGCTTCTTGAGACTGATCATCAAGGCGGCTAGATCGCTTGTATCTTTGCCCAGCGCAAGAGGCTTGACCAGGGTTTCCATCGCGGCAATGGTTGCCGGAATCACGTTGTAGCCAAAAGCTTCGCCCCAGCCCACCAGGCCATCTTCCGTTTCGACCCGGATCAGCAAATACGAAAGTTTGGGCCAGACTGTTCCGCCAAACCCGGTCAGAGGCCCGTCGTGTCGATAAGGAATGGAAACCTGAATGGTATCGATGGCAGTGATGTTCATCGGTGATCCGCAAATTGGGTTTTTGGCGTGCACATAGGACGCACCGTGCAGGAGGGGGCTTTAATAGAAAGAAGGGTCAGGCTGCCTGTCGGGGACGAAAAATGGCATAGTTTCCGTTCGCTTGTGCCACGAAGACCTCGTTCACATAGAGCCGGGATTCCAGGTTGGCAACAGTCTTGCCGCGGTTGACGAGTTCGGTCTTACAGACGACTTTGCCTTGGGACACAGGCTTGAAATAGTTGATCTTGATTTCTATCGTGGCACAGATTTCGCCCACGTCGAGCGTTGGGTAAAGAGCCGATCCCATGCCAGTGTCGGCCATTGCGAACAGGACGGCACCGTGAACCACTTGATGCGGATTCAAGTGTTCAGGTGCAACGACCAAGGTCAGCGTGCTTGAGCCGGCCTTCGTTTCATCGGATTGCAAATTGATCAGTTCGGCGAAAGGATGTTTCATGATTCTTATTCTAGGTCTCAGGTTGAAGTAGGCCGCAGGCCGAGGTCTACGGGTTTGTCGGCCCGAATGACGGGCCTGCCAGGATTTTTGTATAGCGTATCGGATCGGGCACACGCCACATTGGCGGGGTGCCTATTTTTTCGGCGTGGCTGGACGGGAAGTGATGGCGCTTTTGGGGAGGGTGCCAAACAGCGCCTCGGTGTATTTCCTGGAGATGGCCCCGCTACGCTGGCCGTTGGTGCCGAAGTAGCGATCTTCACGGCACAGGCGCTCCTGGACGTCACAAAAAATCCCGTTGGCAAAGGTGAATTGGGTCAAATCAACATCGCGCATTGAAAACAACGTGTTCGAGGCAGCCTTCCTGCCAAGATACTTTGCTGTCAGCTCTCTGGAAATCCCCTGGTCGTTGGCGCAGACATAGCGGTCGCAGAGCACGCCCGGCGCTGGCGACTGGATGGCGGCCCGCTGCTTGGCGTGAGTGGGCATCACGCCCATAGCCAACAGCAGGGCCAGGGAAGCTGAAAGACACTGTTTGTTCATGGTTATACCTCGCTTGGCAAATGATTGTCGCCATGGGTTTTCAGCAATTGAAAAATATCGCTGGCACAGCCGATCGTGCCAGTGCAATACACCATGAGGATCTGGCCGCCAAGGATACCCTCTGCCTGCGTCCATTTTCTTCTTGCGTTTCTTTCGCTGCAGCTTCTTCCACTGCTGTTTAAAAATCACCGAATTCATGCCATTGCGGTGATGTACGAAGCCGCGTTATGTCCAGCGTAGCCATGGCCGATCTGGCCTTGACCACATCGCTGCTTTGCTTATGCCGGCCACGTATTGCCGCTGAGGAGAAGCCAGTGATTAAATTTTGTTTCAAGTTATTTATTTGATTTACAAAATGCTTACAAGACACTCCGTTTTGGAAGCATAGAGCCGTGCTACGATTCCTCGCATTTTGTCCGTAGCGATCTAATGCCTCGCTCGGTCGTCCTGCAAAGGCGAGACCACAGCCCATGTTTCACATTTTCCCTGACGCTTCTTCCATCGCTGAATACGTCAGCACCGCGCTGATCAACAAGGTCAAAACCAAACCAGAAGTCGTTCTTGGTTTGGCAACTGGCGGGACTATGGAGCCGATTTATGCGCGTTTTGTGGAGCAGGCGCGGCAACATCGGTTGGACGTGTCCCGGCTGGTTTCCTTCAATCTGGACGAATACATAGGGCTGAGCGCGGATCACCCGAAAAGCTATGCGTTCTATATGCGCCAGCACTTGTTCCAGCATCTGGGTTTTGATGAATCCAGACTTCATCTTCCCGATGGCTTGGCGCAGAATCTGGAAGAGCACTGCATGGAATATTCCACCAGGATGCAGCAGCACGGAGGCATCGAGCTGCAATTGCTTGGGGTTGGGGGCAACGGACATATTGGGTTTAATGAGCCCGGTACGGCTTTCGACTGCCGGTGTCACGTGGTGCAACTCGCTGAACAAACTCGTATAGACAACAGCCGCTTCTTTGATAAGAACGCGATTGTTCCTGGTTCTGCCATCACGATGGGCATGTGCGAGATCATGGAAGCACGAGAGATCCTGCTGGTCGCCACTGGCGAGACAAAAGCTTCCATCGTGGCGCAGTGGTATCAAAATGAGGTTACCGAGGCCATACCGTTCACGGTATTGAAGCGGCATCCCAAGGCGAAAATCATTCTCGATGAAGCCGCCGCAAGCCTGTTGCCCTCCAGTGTACGTAAGCCCCGCATGGTGGCAAATGGATGAGAAAGCCGTTGGCCCTCGTACTCATCGACTCCAAGGATGAATCGCGACCGGCCTGCCGAACCTTGCGTCCATCGCCCCATTGCCCCATAGCCTTATGTGCGCCGTGAAGGAAAACCAGAACGCGTAAGACTGGCCGTCGTCAGGCACCCAAAAGCAATGCGCCGCTCAGTAAAAGAGGGGTGGCAATCAGTTTGATGAATTTCATATTTTCATTCCTTTTGGTGCACTGGCCTCGGATACACCCTGGCGCGAGAGCCAGGTGGCGGTATCGATCACCTCGCCATACATGAATGCGAGCGCCGCCATCAGCGCGGCATGGACCTGCGCGGCAGGCACGGTCGTGCCCTCGAACTCAAGGTCGCGGGTTGCGCAAGCGTCGTGAATGGTGATGGTTTGGTATCCGAAGTCCACGGCGGCACGGACGGTGGCGTCGACGCACATATGGCTCATTGCACCAACGACGACGACCTCATCGACACCTTTTTCGTCCAGCATCTGCTTGAGCGGCGTATCCCGAAACGAGTTCGGATAGTTCTTGACGATGACCGGCTCGCTTGGCGCGGGCTTCACGGCTTCATTGATCTGCACGCCGTCGGTGCCGGGCGTGAAGATCGGCGCATCGGGAATCGGCATCTCATGGCGGACATGGATGACGGCATCGCCTTGCTTGCGAGCGTTCGCAATCACTTTGGCGGCGTTGGCGGCGGCTTGCTCGATGCCGACCAGCGGGAATTTTCCCTGGGGGAAGTATTCGTTCTGGATGTCAACGACAACGATGGCTCGTTTGCTCATGGTGTGCTCCTGGCTCTTTCGGGGGTAGGGCTTCCATTTTGCAGTGCCTGTGCTAGGCTGGCGAGTGGCCATATCGACATATTCAGGGTCAATAACGACATATGAATCAACAGCAGCTCACTGAGGTCGGCTTGGTGCTCTATGCAGAGGCGCAACTAGCGGCGGTTCTGGGCTTGACCGACCTGCTCGGCATTGCGGGCCGTATTGCGGCCGCGCACCGAAAGCTGGACGGCAATCCTTTGCGGATCAGTCACTGGCAGCGCAAGGGTTCCGGCGCCAAGCCTGTGTGCGTCTTTGAGAGCGAACCCGGTACGTCGGAAGGCCTATCGGCGCTCATCATGCCGCCGACCCTGGGCGAACCGATAGGTGGGGATGAAGCAGCATTTTGGGTGGACTGGCTCAAGCGCCATCACGCGAACGGCGTCATGCTGGGGTCGGTCTGTGCCGGCGCCTTTCTGTTGGGGGAAACAGGGCTGCTGGCCAAGCGCACGGTAACCACGCACTGGGCCTACGCCGACCTGTTCCAGACCCGCTTTCCAGATGCTTATCTGGACGTCGACCGTCTTGTTATTGATGACGGGGACATCATTACGGCGGGTGGGGCCATGGCCTGGACCGATCTGGGCCTGAGGCTGGTCGATCGCTTCCTTGGCCCCCATGTCATGATCGAGACGGCACGCATGCTGTTGATTGATCCACCGGGGCGCGAACAATGCTATTACAGCGGGTTCTCACCCCGGCTAACGCACGGCGATGCCGCCATCCTCAAAGTACAGCACTGGCTCCAGGCAACGCAGGCCAAGGATATTGCGCTGCCGACCTTGGCCGCCCACGCCCAATTGGAGGAGCGCACCTTCCTGCGTCGCTTTCAGAAAGCGACAGGCATGACGACGACGGAGTACTGCCAGCGGCTGCGCGTAGGGAACGCTCGCGAGCTGTTGCCATTCAGCACGCTATCTGTCGAGCAAATCGCTTGGGATGTCGGCTATAGCGATCCCGGAGCGTTTCGCAAGGTGTTCACGCGCATTGTGGGTTTGTCGCCCAGTGAGTACCGCCGCAGGTTCCACGCGAACTAGAGACTTGGAGCCGTCGACGACCGCATGTTCGGATGGCGCTGAAAATACACCGCCACAGGCACCCCTATCGCGATGACCATCGTACAGAACGTGCGCACCGCCACTTCCATGCCCCAGTGGTCTGCAAGCCAGCCTATACCCATCATGGGCACCATGCTGCCGATATAGCCAGCCACCAAGTAGGTGGCCAGCAGTCCGGATCGATTGCCGGAGGTGGCAAGGCGGGTGACCATGCTCATGCCGGCGAGCATGGACATGCCGTGTCCCAGCGCGGTGAACAACACGCCCAACGCGAACAAAACGGCTGAACCAGCCCACAGGTTCGCCATCAATATTGCGTTGCTGAGCGCCAAGGCTATCAATCCTGCCGCGCCGCACCAGTGAGTCGGCATGCGTCCAGCCATCATTTGGACGACGGCCGAGGAAAACAAGATCAAGGCGATGGCTGTGCCGCTGACCACCGGGCCGTGCCAGGGCAGCAGCTTATCCAGAAACAACGGCGCCATGGACGCGTACAGGCCGAAGACGCCAAATGCCAGGAATGGCAGGCAACAGGTCAGAACAAAAGCCCTGGAGGTACTCGGCTGTGGCCATGTCAACTTTGGCAGGACGTCGCGTAAGCACAAACGCGGGCCAGCCTTGGACGTGGCGTTGTCCGGCAATTTCAAGCGGCATAACGCCGTCAGGCCCAAGGCGCCCAAGAACAGGGTTGGAACATAGGTGATCACCAAAGGGGCGGGGGCCCATTGGCCAATGATGCCGCCCACCAGAGGCCCCAGGCCAAAGCCAAAGGCCATCAGAAAGCCCGTCATCATGGCTACGCGCTGTACATTGCCGTGGCGGGACAGCTTGGACAAGCCCAGCGTAGCACTGGTGGTCACCATGCTCGAGGCCACGCCCACAATAAAGCGCCCAAGACTCAGGCTCGCCATGTTCCATGCGATCAGGCTGATGGCCGTGCCAACCAAAACCAGCGCCAGGCCCCATTGCATCATGGGGCGAAAACCGACGCGATCGGGCAGGCGTCCCAAAAACAACAAGCTGCACAGCGCGCCACCCATGTAAATCACGTAAATGAGCGAAATGTCGCTTGTCTGCAGTTGCCACGCTTCCTTGTAGAGCGCGTACAAGGGGCTGATAAGCGCAGTGCCCATTACGCCGACAATCATGGCAAAACTCACCCAGGCAAAGGGTGACCCTTTCAATTTCATTTTTCAACCGTATGTTTTTGATGCGGGATTGGCCGATGGTACGAAGCTCGGCCCTCGATCTTTTTGTTTAACTGCCCAGCGGATCAAATCGCCGTGAAATCTTTTCCAGTGCTCGGCGTGTGACTTCCAGCTCATGCGGGGAAAGGTCTGCCAAGATGGTCTGCTCGATTTCCATGCTCTTGGCCAGGATCAACGCAGCGGCTTCGCGCCCGGCAGCTGTCAGAACAATGCATTTGGTGCGGCGGTCGGCAGGGTCACTGGCCCAGTCGACCAGTTGCGCTTCTCGTAGTTGGGCCAGTACGCGGACCAAGGACGAGGTGTCCAAGTACAACGCGTCAGCCAGGTCTTTTTGGCGCAGAGGCCCACTTTGCACATACAGCACGAGCAGGGGCATGCGCGTGGCATCGGATAGACCCAAGTCTTTGAAGCTCAAATCCATCTGACGGCGCCATTGCCTGTACACGCTTCCGAGCAGGACCCCAAAACGCGCACGCGCCTGAAGCGTCTCGGGCGCGGATACTGCATCAATTGGGATTTTAGTTTGCATGCAAAGCATAGTACTGCGGGTTTACCCTTAGGGCAAGCCGGCAATTCGCCGCCGCCGCGTTCAAGGATGGCGCCACAACGCGGGAAGTTTTTGGCACTTGGCCTTCGAGGGGATTGCTCGAAGCGGACTCTCGCCTGGTCCTGGCATGCGAAAGACACGGAGAACTCTCGGTTTGCCGGTTTCTTTGAGTTTGGTTGACTCAATAATACGTATTACTTTAGCATTCAAGGTCGAAAGTGCAACAAAATCAATCACCCTTGGCTGCAAAGCCCATCCGCAACCTGGCCTACTTTATGAACACCTACACCCTCGCGTGCGCGAGTCCGACCGCTTCAAAAAACAACAGGCGATCAATGCTTGAAAGGCGTTCGGTGCGCCGATGGGCGCAGGCCGTAGTGCTGGGGGTCAGCTTAGCGCTGACCGCTTGCAACGGCGGAGATGACGACGAGCCAGGGGATGGCGCCGGTTCGCCACCACCTTTGGGAACCATAGAGGCCCCCATCCCGGCGGGTCAGGTCGATGCCGCCGTGGCCAAGCTCGATGCGTTGGCGGCCGACATCATGCGCCGCTCGAATATCCCGGGCATGTCGGTCGCCGTGGTGAAGGACGGCAGGACGATCTACGCCAAGGGCTTTGGGGTTCGCCGGCTCGGCTCGCCGGAACAGGTCGATGCCGATACGGTGTTCCAGCTCGCGTCGATGTCGAAGTCGGTCGGCGCCACCGTGGTGGCCGGGGCCGTTGGGCGAGGAACGGTGTCCTGGGACACGCCTGTCGTGAGCAAGCTCCCCGGCTTCAGCCTGTCGGACGCCTCGACCACGCGGCGCGCGACGATCGGTGACTTCTACGCCCATCGCTCCGGTCTGGCAGGGGGGGCCGGCGACGATCTCGAGACGCTGGGCTACGACCGCCAGGAGGTTCTGCAACGCCTGCGCTACACGCCGCTGCATCCCCTCAGAACCCGCTACAACTATACGAATTTCGGCATGACGGTTGGTGGCGAAGCCGTGGCTATGGCGTCTGGCCTCGAGTGGGCGACGCTGTCCGAACGCACGCTCTACCAACCGCTAGGAATGAGCGCCACAAGTTCCCGCTACGCAGACTTTATGCAGCGCAGCAATCGCGCAACGCCGCACGTCCCGCGCGAGGGACGCTATCAGGCGCTGTACCAACGCCAACCCGATGCTCAATCCCCTGCCGGAGGCGTCAGCTCCAGCGCCAGCGATATCGCACGCTGGATGTCGATGGTCCTGCAGAAGGGCACCTACCAGGGGCAGAGGGTGGTCAAGGCCGAGGCCTTGCTGCCCGCGATCAGTCCGCAGATCGTCAGTTTGCCGCCGGTCGATGGGTCGCCGCCTGTGGACTTCTATGGCTATGGCTTCGTGGTCACCCATTCGCCTTCGGGGCGCGTCAAGATCGGCCACTCGGGCGCTTTCATGGCGGGTGCGAGTACGTCCTTCTCGATGATTCCGTCGGCCGGGATCGCGATCGTCACGCTCACCAATACGGCACCAGCGGGAGTGCCCGAAGCCCTGAATGCGTCTTTCGAAGACCTGGTCGAGTTCGGCGAGGTCAAGCGTGACTGGTTGGCCTTCTGGGGCGCCGAGCGGGCGAAGCTGTATGTGGTTGGGGGATCGCTGGCCGGCCAGCAGCCGCCGGCCCAGCCGGTTGCGCCGCTGGGCAGCAATGCCTACACCGGCACCTACGCCAACAGCTTTTACGGCAACGCGGTGGTAGAGGCCAACGGCAACGACCTGGTGTTAAAGATGGGGCCGGGCGGCGCCGAGGTCTTTGCGCTGCAGCACTGGAGCGGCAACTCTTTCGCCTTCGACCTTCCGAAAGAAGGCAGTGCGCCTGGAGAACGCTCCCGGATCGATTTCAGGCCGGGTGCCTCGGGCTTGTCCGAAAGCCTGCAGATCGAGGCCTACGCCGAGGATCTCGCTGAAGGCGTCTTCACGAAAGCGCCTTAACAGACTGTGGCAAAACGGCCTCTCGCCAGCGAGGATCGCTCGCTGGCGAGAGGCCGTTTTGCACGTGGCGTACTGGCCAGCGACTTCTGGAGCCGTTTTTGCTGATTGACGGGTGTCGTGCCATCCACAACTTGAGCCAAGCGGATCAAGCGCGATGGTGTGATGTTGTGGCGTGCCGGCAAGCATCCTCGAATTCCCTGGCATCCGAAAGCCTTGGGGGATGGAATTATTGCAGGCAATCGTTTTTGTTTTGTATGAGTTAGCGTTTGAATGCGGCGGCAGGGGAGATGTGGCCCCGGATGCTGCCTATAAATCCCGTTGTATGTTAAAGCTGTGTGATAACTTGTACTGACAGGCGCTGAAACCAAGCTGCGCCGGAATCAAGGGGCGATAGAGCATGAATATCAAACGTAGAGATTTCGTCAAAGGATGTGCCGCGGCCAGTGTTCTATTGCTGCCGGGCATCGCCAGCGCTGCGAAAAGTCAAAGCACGAACAAGGCGCAGGCCTCGGGTGCCGAGTCGCAGATCGAGAAATCGATCAAGGCGGGCTTCGGCGGTGGCTTCTCGGTACGGGCTCATACCCAATCAGGTGGACTGACCTACGCCGAGATCGAACATTTTGGCACCCGGTACGAGGTCGCCTCTGCAAACCTGCTGGACTGGAAGATCGTGGGTGCCGCCTGAGCAACCCAGGCTTCGCATCGTCTTGCCGCAGCAGATTGTCGATTTCCGTCGGGTGAAAACACCTGGATATCGATGACTGAGGCGTGCTTTCAGTGCGAAATGGATAAGTAGGATTTGTAGAGGAGTTGAGCCGTGCCCGAAAATATCAAGAGTATTCGCATCCACCCCGGTATCGGCCTTGCCCGCTTGGGGGACAGTGACGAGTTTTACATCGGTCCTGAAGCGCCGGGGGTCGTGGTCGATCCGGGCGGCAAGGGCGGGCCGGGGCCCAACGGCGGCACCTACCGCGACAGCGGGGCGCGATTGAAACGCCAGGCGCAGCGGTATCGGGTCTATGCCTACGATGCCAACGACAAAGTCGTCGCGGAGCTCACGTCGGATTCGGGCCTGGTTCAATCCGTGCGTTGGCGGGTTCATGTCAGGAACATGAAATCGGCGAATTATGCGTTCCAGGGGGCGTACCTGTTTGACCCGGATAAGTTGCGAAACCCGTCCATCCAGCCCGGCAAGAAGCCAATCGAGCGTAATAAGCTCATCATCGATCCCGGTGTGCATACGATCTCATCCGGGCAGGCCGGGCCGGTAGTCATGAAGGGTGATGTTTTCACCGACATTGAAAAGGGCTCACTGCCGGGCGAATTGCGTTTCGAGGGCTTCACACCGAAGGATCCTTCGAAAGAGGTCGAGGTCACGTATAAAGCCGCCAAGGGTATCGAGCTGGGGCAGCTTCGCCTCGATTCCAAGGACCGTCTGCTGTTCGTGCCCGCGCCCGGAAAAGGCGAGTGTGTGACGACACCCAAGGTGGTGTTGTCGAACCCGAGCGAAACCGTCAATCCGCCGAACGGCCCCGAGAACGGTGAAAACCCGCTGACGAACCAATTTGCCTATTTCAACATTCCAGGCTGGTGGGACGATACCTGTGGTGGTGAAATCGACGTCACGGTCACGCTCAAGGACGGCACAGTCTTGAGTACGCGCGACAACGTGAAAGCGGCAACGGATGAAGGCACGAGGAATCCGCGGGCTGGGGCATGGATCGTTACCGCACCACCGAAGTTTGCTCCTCACATGTACCACGTGGTGTCCATTCTGGATCGCGTCTACGAGACTTTTCCCGAGGCCTATCCCTACGCCGGGCAGAAGACGAATTTCTATCGCGATGTCTATCCCGTCTTTGCCAACGCGGTTAACTACGGCTGGGTGAGTCCCGAGGCGGCGGGCGTCACGCCCAAGACAAAGAATATCGCCCATGGCCCGGGGCAGCCGGGCAACTTGCTTCTTCCCCAGTACATGTCGCTGCTGGCCGACCCAAGCGAACAAAGCAAGCCGATACGGCAACGAATCTATGGCCTGATGCGGCATGCTCCTGGAAAGCAAGGGCGACTGGTCGACTCGTTGCTGCCTGCACCTCCGCAACGGCCAAGCAGCTGGAAGAACGAAGAGTTCCAACGCGCCGAGGACGACACCAAGATGCCCAAGCTGTGGGGCACGGCGGGCAAGCCTCTACAGAATCAGCAACTGGGCAACAATTTCCCGGATCAGTTCCTGAGCCTGACCGACTGGCAGTTGAACCATCTGAAGAACTGGGCAGACGGAAACTTTGAGGTCGGCGCCCTGCAAGAGCCGGTACCCCTGGAAAAATTGCCGTTGGCCGAACAGCCGCATGCACTCGATAGTTCGGCGCTCGAGCCGACCATCGGCGGTGGCTTTCACCCGGGCATAGAGTTTCCCTACTTGATCATCTATCGCGAGTATTTCGCCGAGGCGTTTCGCGTGGGCAAGGACAACGAGCCAGGCGCGCTGTCTGCCTATATGTCAAGCCCGTGGCAGGGTGACTTCTGGTCGTGCAACGTAGCGTGGTGGCCGACACAAAGGCCAGACATCGTTTTCGAATACGACGAAAAAACCCAGACCAGAACCTATAAAGAGTGGTTCCGCGGATACGATGCTGATGGCGAGCCGCTATCGTCCACCGATGGTTACCAGCAGATGGCGTATGCGTGGCCGAAATTGGGAATGGTGCTTCCAATCAAGACCAAAGACGGCAGTTTCCTGAAAGACCAGGGGGCGACCGTGTTCGTCGAACAAGAGCGTGATCCGACACTGAACCGTCCGCCCGCCAAAGGAAAATAACTCTTGCCATCGACCCGACACGACCCTACCGATACAACGTGGGACGTTGTTATTGTTGGCGCCGGGCCGGCAGGGGCAGCAACCGCGATCACGCTGGCCCGGTTCGGCCAGCGTGTGCTGTTGGTGGAGGAACGGGTATCCACCAGCTTCAAGCTGGGCGAATCGCTGCCACCGACCTCTATCGGTCTGGTCAAACACTTCCTGGGTGATCCTGAGGATCCAGAGCAGCAACTTCCCGGACTTTTCAGAACGGCCGGCAACGTTTCGCTATGGGCGACCGATCAGCCCGAGGTCACGGACTTTTTCTTCACGCTGAACGGTTTCGGCCTGTGCGTCGATCGTTTGGCTTTCGATGAGGCCCTGCGCTCGAGTGCGGTTGCAGCCGGTGCAAGCTTGCTCAAGGGTGTCCGCTTCCAAACCTGCGTCCGTATCGCTGACGGTGCTTTCAATTGGCAGCTGACGCTCGCCTCGGAAACGCAGGTGCGGCAGCATCGCGCCCGTTATCTGGTCGACTGTTCTGGTCGGCGCGGGGCCGTGGCCAGAGCACTCGGGGTTCCGACCGTCGACAACGACGACCGCTTGTTCGCCTATGCACAATGGTTTTCCTGTGCCGGCGGCGACGATGACCGCTATACCAGGATCGAGGCTGCGCCACACGGCTGGTGGTATAGCAACCGCTTGCCAGGCATTGAAGGCAACGAAACCAGGCGATTGGTGGTTTTGCACTCCGACAAGGATCTGTCGGTGGCGAGAATGGCTGCGTCTAGGCAAGGCTTCGATCAGTTGCTGGATGACTCGACGCATATCGCGCCATTGCTCAAATCCAGAGGCTATCAACCTTGCGGGACCATCCGCGGGGCGCCGGCCAACAGCCAGCGATTACAGGACTTCTGCGGTGACGCCTGGATGGCGGTGGGCGATGCGGCGCAAGCCTACGATCCACTCTCGTCACAAGGCATCGACAAGGCGCTCAGGACGGCCAGCCACGCTGGACACATGATCCATTACGCGTTGACAGACTGCCAGCAGGGAACGGCGGGATTGGACAGCCGCAATGCGTACATCCATCAGTACGATGAGCAACAGCGCCAACTCTGGCAAACCTACTTGTCGCAACGAGATGTCTACTATGGCATGCAGTCTCGCTGGTCTGATCAGCCTTTCTGGCAACGCCGACGGCAGATCACCTGACAGGCGCATGCTGCGCCATCAACTCAATGATCCAGTTGATGAATACACGCAGTTTTGTGCTGACATGCCGGTTCTGGGGGAACGCGAGATACATCGGCATAGGGTCTAGTTGCCAATCCTCGAATAGCCGAACCAACTCGCCCCGTTCAACGTGCGCCTTGGCCATATAGACCGGCATCCCGAGCACCCCCATTCCTGCCAAGCCTGCGGCGAGGTAAGCGTTACCGTCGTCGACCACCAAGGCGTAGCGGCCTTGCACGTCGACGTTTTCGCCCTCGCGATGCATGGCGCACGGAAAAACACGACGGGTGCGCGACCACAGGAAGCCAACGATACGGTGGTGGGAGTCTTCCAGCTCGCGCGGGTGGGCGGGTAAACCAGCCAGCGCCAGATAGCTGGGCGCCGCATACACCGCCAGTTGCAGCTCGCCCACATGCCGCGCCACCAGAGACAGATTGTTGATCTCGCCACCACGTACCACGCAGTCCACGTTCTCGTCGATCAAGTCCACCACACGATCACTGACACCCAAGTGCAGCTGAATGTCGGGATATTTGGCGTGAAATGCCGGCAAGGCCGGGACAAGAATCATGCTGGCAAATGGACTGGGTACATCCACCCGCAGCCTGCCGCGGGGCAATGAAGATGCGCTGGACAGGCTGGTCTCGGCGTCGTCGATGTCGGCCAATAGCCGCAATACGCGTTCGTAATAGGCGGCCCCGTCGGCGGTGACGTTAACCTTACGCGTCGTGCGATTCAGTAGCTTGACACGCAAGCGTGCCTCTAGCTGCTGCACCAACTGTGTGACGCTGGTCTTGCTCATGTGCAAGGTCTCGGCCGCCTTGGTGAAGCTGCCGGTTTCCACTACGCGAGCGAACGCCTGCATCGCATCGAAACGGTCCATCTGTGCTCCAGGCGAGAGAGTTGTTTGGATTTCGCAAACAGTGATGGGTGGGATTGCCAGTTTATCGACAACGGGCATGTCGTTAAAGTTTTCCAACACCCGGCTGATGCTGGCCTATTGATGAAGGAGATAGTTCGATGACATCACGCGACGTCGTTTTCCCGCCTGGGCGCCAAGCTTTATATGAGCGCAACCGTTATTCGCCCGCCGTTCGATCCAATGGTTTTCTGTTCGTGTCCGGTCAGGTCGGCAGCCTGGAAGACGGCTCGCCGGAACCCAACCTTGAGAAACAGGTTCGGCAGGCATTCAGCAACCTGAACGCCATTCTGGCCGCAGCCGGCTGCAACTTTGATGATGTGGTCGACGTGACGATATTCATGGTCGACCCTGAGTCGAAGTTCGAGCAGATCTGGAAGGTTGTGCCCGATTACTGGGGGCAAGCACCGTATCCGACGCTGACGGCCGTCGGTGTGACGTGGCTGTATGGCTTTGATTTCGAGATCAAAGTCATCGCGAAGTTGCCGGACGCGGCTGGGTATTGAGCGAATCTGTGCGTGGCTTGGCTCGCAGCGCGTTCTCCATGTTTTTTTGGCATCGTCCACCCGGTTTCCGATTTCCGAGGGCGACAGATCATGCGGCCGACTAGCCTCGGCTACCGTCGTCTTGGGCTGAATGATGTCCAGTACCAGCGCGCTCTTGCGCTTAGGGGCCCAGAACTTGATTTCGTCTTCCATCTTCATACCCATCGTCAATTTCCCCATCGTTATGACGTGAGCAGGTTTCTACTGGGTCAATACAGTACGGCAATGCGCGGTACAGCGCGGGATATGACAATGCGCAGGCCGAACAGCACCTGGCCGAGCTGGAGGGGTTCCGGGACCAGGCCCGCGAACTATTCGGGATTTCCGGGCGGTTGGAATCTGGTCTGGCCGCATTGGGGCCGAACCCCATCCCAGAGGAAGCGGTGGGGTGGTATTTCCGAAATCGTGGCCTGGCGCTGTTGGGCTGGGAGCTACAGGCAATCAGCCTGTTGGATATTGCCTGGCTGAGTGCGCAGACGGAGCGAAACACAAAGGAAGCGTGATGACCTCAGGCGTGCGCCGGCGGCTTAATCAGGCTTTCTGCAGGAATGCCCAAGCCTTGGTGCAGCTTCCAGATCATGGGCAGAGTCAAGGCGCGTTTGCGGTTCAGGACTTCGTAGACGCGGTTCATCCGGCCTATCATTGGCTCAAGGTCCTTGGGGGTTAAGCCGGCCTGCTCCATCCTGAACTTGATGGCCTCCACCGGATCAGGCAGATCGATGGGGTAGTGCTTCGATTCGTAGGCCTGCACCAGGGTGGCGAGAATATCCAGCCGATCGCCATCAGGTGTACCGAGATCCGGATCGCTCTCCATGAGGCGAGAAACTTCTTTGAGGGTGGCTTTGTAATCGGCTTCGGTTCGAATTGGGCGGATTTCCATGACTTACTCCATCTCCATGGTTTCGGCATCGATTTTGTCGTGCTCGGCGTGGGTTCCGATAAATTTGACGTAGGCAATGCCGAGACGGTACGCAACGGCCACGATAAGGCGATAGTCGTTGCCCTTGATGTTGAACACCACTCTACGGTTCTTGAGAATGCTGGCGCTACGGTATTGAGCCTTGATATCGGCCGGCTGCGTCCACATCGCTTGGTTGGCTTCGTCTACCCAGGCCTTGATAGGCTGCTCGGCATCCGGGTGGGTTTCCCAAAACTGACGGAGGGTGCTGATGGCTATGACTCGCATGGGCCAATTATAGTCCCATGGTGGGACTACGGCAAGTGCGACTGAGATTGGTGGGGTATCCTCCGGTCACGAAAAGAGGCCGGAGGCGGAGTTGAGGCAGCAAGAAAGCATGTTGTGGCAGGTGGTGGCGATGGTGCTCGCAGCAGCACTTATCGTCGTAAGTGTGCTTGCCTGGGGTGGGCCCTGGGATGGTTGGGACGCTGTTGCTGCGCTTGGAGGATGGGCCGCGGCGGCAGGAACGTTCGCTGCAGTGGTCCTCGCGCTGCGCTTGGCCAAGCGAGATGCGGATTGGCGTGCGGAGGCGCACCGGGCCGAAGTGTCGCAAAGCATTTTATGGATCGTTTTCAAGCGAGGCAGTGTCGATTTGCTTGTGCCGAAACTGCGGTCGATACTGATGCCTCTCGAACAACGACAAAGCAAGGGTGGGTTAACTATTGCCGTCGCGGAGCAGACTTGCCACGCTGTAGGGCAGATATGCGATGAGATGGACGCGCTCAATATGTCGGCGTGGGCAAAGGCCGCGCCAGTTGCGGCCGAGCACGGCGGCCGGGCTCGAAGTTCATTGCACCAAGCGCGAACTTTGCTCGCCGAAATGTCATTTGCATCGGAACCCGGTTATGGGGCTCTTGCCGATCACGCAATTTCAAGCCTACAAGCGGCGCTCGCTGACGCGGAAAAAATGAAACACGGGGTCGATCGAATCTTCGAGCGCGATCCACCGTAACTTAGTTAGCAGTGAATTCGTCTCTGGCCACCTCCGGGTGGCTATTTTTTGGGCGTACTACTAGCAGACGTTACCGATACCTCTTGTTTCCACCTGATGTTATGCAGTAGCGGCCACCGCGCGGGCCGTAGCAATTCGAACCGGATGAGCAGGGGCAGCCGTATGACGTTGGCGCCGATGGCTGAACATTGCGTCGCGGCGCTGCGGGTGTTGCGGGTGCCGTAGTGGGCGGCCGCCACTGTTGGGTGTCGCTGCAATCCCGCGACTTGCACAGGTGGTTGGAAGACACCCATTTCGCGGGCTGGCCGTTGGGCGATATGCGGATCCATTGCTTCTCTTCGGCGTGGATTTCGACAGCGGTACCGTGCTTTGTCGAGCCGACTACCTTGCCGTTAGGCGACGAGCGGATGTTGAGCGACTTCGGGCCGATGTAGAGTGTTTTGGGTTGCGCGACAGGAGGGGCGGCCAGGGCGGACGGGTCCATCGCTGGTGTGTACGCTTGGCGAGATGGCAGAACGGGCGAAGATGTTTCCGTAACACCAACGCGCGAACCTTTACCGGAGCGGGATTCGTCCTCGCCGCCGCACGCCTTCATGGCTAAGCCGATTACAAGAAGAAGCGCGAGGGCGGGGAAGCTGATATTCACGCCAAAGCCTTTGGTGTGGGAATTTTTGAAAC
>JBEBVZ010000018.1:0-76239 GCA_040392445.1 Verticiella sediminum | reverse complement strand
TCGATGTCTGCCGCTTCACGGCCCCGCGTCCCGGCCAGTATGGGGTAAGCCTTCAGCGACATGACAAGACGCCGTGCGTCCGCTTCGCCGATATGGCCGATATGCGACGCCACATCACGTAGAACCTCGGTATAGATACCGCCCAGGCCAACCGTCAGGACCGGACCAAAAACCGGGTCGTTCGTCAGGCCGACGATCATCTCGACGCCGCCCTCGATGGTTTCCTGAACGAGCACGCCGTCGATCCGCGCACGAGGCGCACGAGTGCGTGCGCGCTCGAGCAACAAGTCGTAGGACTCGGCGACGCGGGATTCCGTGTCGACGCCCAACAGTACGCCGCCGATCTCGGATTTGTGGGCAATATCCGCCGACTGAATTTTCATGACGACTGGCAACCCAAGCCTTCGAGCATATTCCTGGGCTTCGTCTTGCGAGCATGCTAGGTATTCCCGAGTCACCGGGATGTCGTATTCTTGCAGGATTTTCTTGGCTGAATACTCGTTCAATGTGGCGTCGGATGAGGCCAGTAGTGTGCTCGCCGCAACTGACTTGTCACGCGTAAGCAAGTTGTTTTTTTCGTCTGGCTGGCGTGTGCTTTCGGCAAACCTCATCAGCATCCCCAGGGCGCGGGCGCCTCGCACCGGAGTCAGGAAGCGGGGAATCGTATTGGTGTCCAGCACATCGAAGCCCGCCGCGTTTAATTCTTGTTTGGCGCTCCAGACCACGATTATCGGCTTGGCACTCGACGCGTTTACGCGCACGATCGCCTCGGCAGCAGTCCGGCCGGTGTCGCCGGAAGTCATTCCCAAGGCAACGATAACCGTATCGATATTGGTGTCGGCCGCCACCCGTTCCAGAAGCCGTTCGAAGTCGCCGGGGGAGCGAAAGATCCCGCCTCCGACATCGACGGGATTGGCCAGGGAAGCGAAATCCGTCACGATAGGCTTGAGTGTGGCGACGGTTGCCTCGTCCAGCGGCGGGATGGTCAATTGCCATTCGCTGCAACTGTCGGCCAGCAAAATGCCGGCTCCACCCGAGATGGTGATGATGGCGACGCGATTGCCGGCGGGCAGTTTTCCTGCACGCCAGATTTTTTCGAACTCGACCACATCGTCGATCTCGCGCACCTGGACGGCGCCGCCTTGGCGCAGCGCTGTGGCGTAAAGCTCGCGCGAGCCGCTCAAGTTGGCCGTATGGGATGCGGCGGCGCGTGCGCCCGCGTCGCTGGCTCCGACTTTCCACACCAGTAGCGGTTTTCCGGCATGCGCAGCACGACGCGCCGTCTCGATGAATCCCCTGGCGTCCTTGAGTCCTTCAAGGTACATGGCAACAATGCGCGTATCCCGATCGTCGATGAAGTAATCCATGAAGTCCAGCGTATTCAGGTCTTGCTCGTTTCCGCTGGAAATGAACTTGCTGAATCCCAGACCGCAGGTAGACGCTATGCTGACCACGGCCGAACCGAAACCACCACTTTGGGACACCAGGCTGACGACACCGGGGGTGTATTTGTCGTTGAACGACGATCCAAAACCCAGCAGCGTACCAGTGCGAAAATTCATCAGCCCCTGGCAATTCGGCCCGATCAGGCGGATATCGTATCTCCTGGCCAGGGCGCCCAGTTGTTCCTGCAGCATCCTGCCCTCGTCGCCCGTCTCGGCAAAACCGGCCGTGCACACCATGACTAACGGTATACCTGCCTCGCCACAGGCCTGCACACTGGATAGCACGTGGTTCGATGCAACCAGCACCATCGCAAGGTCGGGCACTTCAGGCAAGTCGGCTATGGATGCGTAGCAACGATGTCCAAGGAGCTCCTGGTACTTGGGATTGATGGGATATAGGCCACCCGCAAAGCCCTGTCGCGTGAGGTTGGCGAGCGGCTGGCCACTGATCGCGCTGGTGTTGGAAGAGGCGCCAATGATGGCAATGGCGCGCGGGTTGAACAGACGGTCGAGGTTCACTTCCTGCTTCATGGCGCAAGATTCCTTTTGAGTACGCGTTTGGCGATGGCGACTCGGTGCACCTCGGAGGCGCCGTCAACGACGCGAAAGGCACGAACGTTGCGGTACAGCAGGCCGAGCTCGGACTCATTGGAAATACCGTAGGCGCCGCAAAGCTGAACCGCGCGGTCAACCACACGGTTCACGGCTTCGGATACAAAGACCTTGGCCAGTGCCGATTCATGTTTGACTGACTGCCCCATATCGACCTGGGATGCAACATGCCACGTCATGAGCCGGGCGGCATGCAAGTCGATATGACTATCGGCAATCAGGCTTTGCACCAATTGATTGTCTGCGAGTGGGGCGCCAAAGGAGTGCCGCATCGTGACATAGGTCTGCGCAATCTCCATGGATCTGCGGGCCATGCCGATGTAGCGCATGCAATGGGTTATCCGGGCAGGCTCAAGGCGCAGCTGCGCATACTCGAAGCCGCGCCCGACTTCGCCGAGTACTGCATGGTCTTGAACGAAGCAGTCGCTGAAACGCACTTCACAATGAGACGACAGGCTGGCGCCAATGCACGGGATATCGCGTACGACCTCGTATCCTGGATTGTCGGCATCCACGATGAACATGGTCGGCCCGGACTCGGTGCGCGCCATCACGATGGCAAAGGCTGCGCCGATGGCGCCGCTGATGAACCATTTGTGTCCGTTGATGACCCAACCGTCTTCATGGCGGATAGCCGTCGTGCGCATCATGGAAGGGTCGGATCCCGCCCCCGGAGAGGGTTCGGTCATGGCGTAGCAGGAGCGCAGGTGTGCTTGGGCCAGGGGTGCAAGATAGCGCTCGCGCTGGGCGCCTGCCGCCAGCTTGTCGAGCATGGCGATATTGGTTTCGTCCGGCGCGCCGGCATGAACGGCTGCTGGTCCCAGATGACTGCGTCCCAGTTCTTCCAGTACGACCGCACCATCGCGCAGGCTCAGCTCGAGCCCACCCAGGCGCCTGGAAATCATGGGGCCAAACACGCCTCGCTGGCGGGCGATATCGCGCAACTCGGCCAATACGGCGTCCTGGCGCGCGATATCGTGCAAGAGAGAGGAATCTTCCCGCAGGATGCAGACTTCATCGACGAAGCGACGATAGCGCTGCTGCAGATCACGGACCTCATCAGAATATCCCATTGCGGCGGACAGTGGTGAATGGCTGATGGGAAGGTCATCGAGGACAACCGTTTTGGCATGAGGCATGGCTTTGTCTCCCTATTTTTATGATCCAACAAATATACTGTCGAAGATTCAAATAGGCTTGAAATAGGACCATATCCCGCATAAAGGGATATGGTTATCAATGACAAGGAATGCAGTAGCTTGGGCGCTTCCAAGGCCAGTGAAATCAGGAAGGCCGGGTTTTCGTAGCTTTCGTGCGCAATCTAGTGCGGCACGATAGCCTGCGCAATGGCGATGAAGTTCCTTGCGGTCGCGGTCACGGCGTCCGGCAGCACGGCCAGGGCAATGCCGAACTTCAGCGTCGCGGGACGCCCCGTCAGGGTAAGAACCTTGATTCCGCTACCTGCATGCTTGCATGCCACCGCCGGCACGAGCGCCACGCCAAGACCGCTTTCGACCAGGCTAAGCACGGTTTGCGCCTGCACTGCCTCCTGGGCGATATGGGGCTGCACGCCAGACTCTTGCAGCACGTGCATGGTCAGCGCATACATATTGGGCACGAGGTTGCGCGAATAGGCGATGAAAGATTCGTTGCCAAGTTCCGACAATGACACTTCGGTTCTCGCCGCCAGCGGGTTGTCCGAGCTGACAGCCAGAACCAGGTGATCCGGCTGCAGCAAGGTAATGGTGGCGCTTGACGGTTCCAGCACCGGAAAGCGCACCAGCGCGACATCCAGCGAGTGATCCTCCAGGCGCCGTAAAAGTTCGGCGGTGGTGGATTCTTCTATTACGAGATCGACCCCCGGATACTGCTGGCGAAAGGTGCGAATCAGCTGCGGCATCAGCGAGCTGGTTGCCGAGCCGACAAAGCCCACTCGCAAAATGCCTTGTTCCCCGGTTTCGCCTTCGCGTGCGGAACGACGGATTTCTTCGGCGAAGAACAGAGTACGCCTGGCATTGCGCAGGACGATTTCACCTGCGGGAGTCAGTTTGAGCCCGGAAGGCAGGCGCTCGAACAGCAAGACCCCCAGTTCGTCCTCCAGTTTCTTGATAGAGGTGGACAAGGGCGGTTGCGCCATGTGCAGGCGTTCTGCCGCCCGGTGAAAGTTCAGGGTTTCTGCCAGAACGAGCACCTGTCTTAACTGACGTAGTTCCATGCCGGAATGCTCCTGAGACATCGCTGTCCGGATGTCGGTGGTCCAAGGAAAGGCCGACATGTTGCCATGTCATGGCAAAGCAGCTCCACGATACGTCTGATGTATCGCCTGGTCTATATCCGGTATTGGACGCTGGCAGGGGCGAAAACTAAATTATGCCGTGGCGCCGCCAGGGGTCCCTGGCCCCGGCTTGCGCGAGGCGCGGCAAAACAATCATGGCTGGCACAGGCATCGCACGATGCAATCAAAAGGATGAGACGGATGGGCCCTCTTTCTGGCGTGAAAGTAATCGAACTGGCGGGCATAGGCCCCGGTCCCATGGCGGCTATGCTGCTGGCGGATATGGGTGCCACCGTCTTGCGCATCGAGCGCAAGGAACCGGCGGACCTGGGCGTGAAGCGTCCGCTCAAGTACAACCTGCTGCTGCGCAATCGCAAGTCCATCGCCCTGGACCTGAAGGATCCGGAGTCGGTGCAACTGGTGCTTGACCTCATCAAGGAGTCCGATGCACTGATCGAAGGATTCCGACCCGGGGTGACAGAGCGCCTGGGCCTGGGGCCTGATGTTTGCCTGAAGGCCAATCCCAAGCTTGTCTATGGCCGGATCACGGGCTGGGGGCAGCACGGGCCACTGGCGCATGCGGCAGGGCATGACCTCAATTACATAGCCTTGACGGGTGCGCTTGATGCGATCGGCCGCAAGGGGCAACCGCCCTCGATTCCGCTCGCGCTGCTGGGTGACTTCGGGGGCGGGGCTTTGTATCTGGCGATGGGCGTGCTGGCCGGCATCATCGAGGCGCGCCAGTCCGGGCAGGGCCAGGTGGTGGACGCGGCCATCGTCGATGGAGTGGCCTCGATGGCGACGGCTTTCTTCGGGATGGCGGCGGGGGGCATATGGCAAGCCGAGCGCGGCAGCAACATACTGGATTCGGGCGCACCTTTCTACGATGTCTACCAATGCAAGGACGGATTGTGGATTTCGGTGGGGCCGATAGAGGCGCGCTTTCATGCCGATCTGTTGCAACGGCTGGACCTGGACCCCACGGAATTCGGCAATCATCTGGATGCCACGAACTGGCCCACGATGCGCGCGAAGCTGGCCCAGGTGTTCAGCACCCGTACGCGCGATGCGTGGTGCGAGCTTCTGGAGGGCACCGACGCCTGCTTTGCGCCCGTGCTCTCCTTTGCCGAGGCGCCCGGGCATAGCCACCTGAAGGCACGCAACACCTTCATCGAGGTGGATGGGGTCACGCAGCCGGCGCCCGCGCCGCGCTTTAGCCGCACGCCTTCGGGCAAGCCCAGGCCTGCGCAGGAACCCACGGCTGCAAGTATGGAAGAAGTGCTGGCGCAATGGTTGCCGCAAGCACAGCTGCAAGCCTGGCTTGACAGGCCATGACGGCTTGCCCGCTTCGAGCCGGTGCCCTTGAGGATTATCGGATCGAGCCCGAGGCGCGCAAGCGTTCTATCGCTTGCGCATCGTAGCCTGCGCTGCGCATGATTTCGTCGGTGTGCTCGCCCAGCATGGGCGCGCGCCGTCGCACAGCGCCCGGCGTGCTGCTCAGCTTGATCGGCACGCCGGCAATTTTCACTGGCGTGCTGGAGCCAGGTTGTTCGACATCGACCAGCATTTCGCGCACACGATAGTGGGGATCGTTGAAAATTTCCGCCGCGGTATAGACCGGACCGAAGGGAACCTTGCCGCCAAAGCATAGGGCCAGCGCTTCCTTGGTGCGTAGGCTGGTGAAGGCTTCGATGGCATCGACCACCAGTTGGGCGTTGCGTACGCGTGCCGCGTTGGTGGCGTAGCGCTCGTCAGCCACCAGCTCGGGGCGGCCGATGACCGTGGCCAGGGTTTCCCAGAAGGCGTCGTGCGCGCAGGCGATCGAGACCCAGCCGTCCTTGGCGCGGAACAGGCCGAAAGGGCAAAGCAGCGGGTGCCGATTGCCTTCCGGTGTGGGCACCTTGCCAGTGTAAGACGTCTGGTAGACGATACGTTCACACAGGGCCAGCACGCAGTCGGTCATGGCGACGTCGACGAACTGGCCTTCGCCCGAAACGCGGGCGCGGTGTACCGCGGCCAGGATACCGATGCAGAGCATCAGCGCCGGCGCGGTATCGCCAACACCAGGGCCAACCTTGGTGGGCGTTGCCGGGTCTGGACCGGTGATGCCCATCATGCCGCCCATGGCCTGGGATACCACGTCGTAGGCAGGCCAGTGCGCATAGGGGCTTGCACCGCTGCGCGGGTCGCCAAAGCCGCGCACGGTGCCGTAGACCAGCGTAGGATTGGTCTCGCGCAGCAGCTCGTAGGGCAGGCCCAGCCGTTCCATCACGCCCGAGCGAAAGTTTTCGACCACCACGTCCGCGCTGTCGATCAGCTTGCGCACGATCGCCCGGCCTTCGGCGGTTTTCAGGTCGACCGCGATCGAGCTCTTGTTGCGATTGACGCTTTGGAAGTAACCACCGAAGTCGCGCAGGACATCGTCCTCCAGGAACGGGGCGGTGGTGCGGGTGCCGTCTCCGTCCAGGGGTTCTATCTTGATGACCTGTGCGCCGTGGTCCGCCAGGATCTGGGTGCAGAAGGGGCCGGCCAGCATCTGCGTCAGGTCTACCACGCGAAGGTCGGAAAGGGCTCCCATGCTGTTGGCGCCAGACATCTGCATTGCATGCTCCAGTTCTGTTGTGTGCGGCTTAGCTGGCGATCTTGCCCAGCAGTGAGTCGGAAATGATGCGCATCTGGATCTCGGAAGTGCCTTCGAAGATTTTGGTCAGGCGCGCATCGCGCCAGTAGCGCTCGGCCGCAAAGTGTGTCGTGTAGCCCGCGCCACCATGGATCTGCAGGCCTTCGCTGGTTACCCGCTCGGACATTTCGCTGGCAAACAGCTTGACCATGGCCGCTTCGATGTCGCAGCGCCGGCCCTCGTCGATCTGGGAGCAAACCGAATAGAGCAGGGCGCGCGATGCTTCGATCTGCGTTGCCATATCGGCCAGCTTGAAGCGGATAGCCTGGAAGTTGCCGATGGGCGAGCCGAACTGGGCGCGATCCCGCGCATATTGCAGCGCATCCTCGAGGCTGCCCTGGGCCAGGCCAATGGAGCGTGCGGCGGTATGGGCGCGCGCGGTTTCCAGGCCTGCGGTGGTGAGGTAGAAGGCCTTGCCTTCTTCTCCGACCATTTTCGAGGCCGGTACGCGGCAATGATCGAATGCCAGCTCCCAGGTGGTCCAGCCGTGATAGCCGATCTTGGGGATGGGGCTGCCCTGTACGCCTTGCGGCAGTTCGCCGCGCGGCTTTTCCACCATGAAGGCGCTCAGGCCACGGTGGCGCGCCGCGGGGTCTATGACTGGATCTGTGCGTGCAATCACGAGGATGAAGTCGGCCTGGTCGGCAAACGTGCACCAATACTTGCTGCCGGTGATTTCCCATTCGTCGCCGACGCGCTCGGCACGGCACGAAATATTGGCCACATCGGAGCCGGCATTGGGTTCGGACAGCGAGAAGGCGCCCAGGAATTCGCCGCGCGCCATGCGTGGCAGGTATTGCGCCTTGTATTCCGGCGACAGGCCTTTGAGCGCGCCGATCAGGCCGTTGCCACGAGCGATGAGGCTGCTTACGCTCATCCAGCCGCGCGACAGCTGTTCGGCGACCAGGCAGTATTCATACGCACCCAGGCCCAGGCCGCCATATTCCTCGGGAATGAGAATGCCGAAATAGCCCATCTCGGCCATTTCGTCGATCAGGTCCCGGGGGATCAGGCCTTTCTCGGGATCGAGCTTATTGGCGAGCGGCAGGACGCGCTTCATCGTGAATTCACGCGCGGCCTCCTGGATCATGCGTCGTTCGTCGGTCAGCATCTGCACCTTGCTCTCCTAGGTCTTGTTCATTGCGAGATGTTTATATTTTGTACGTACATAGTATCAGTAAATTTTTGACCTGATGGATATTTTTGTTTTTTGTTTATATAAGCTATTGAAAATAATGAGTTTGTGATTATTTTTTGCTGTTTATAAAATTGACAAGTAAATATAAATAACGCATTATGTTCGTACATAAATAATTGAAAATCGCAACAATGCGATGTGGATTCCTTCTGGAGGGCGTGGTGGCAAAGGTCAGGACTGGCAACTACTTCGAGGATTTCCGCCTGGGGGCGAAGATCCGGCATGCAACGCCGCGAACCCTGACCGAGGGTGACAGCAGCGTCTATCTCGGGCTTACCGGAAGTCGGGCCAGTCTTTTTTCGGCTGAAACCAGCGCCCGGCAAATGGGTTTCGAGCGCCGGCCGTTGGAAGACCTGCTGGTCTTCAATACGGCCTTCGGCAAGACCGTGCCGGATATTTCGCTGAATGCGGTGGCAAACCTCGGCTATTCGGATGTCCGCTTCGTGGCACACGTGTATCCCGGTGACACCTTGGCGGTGGAAAGCGAGGTAATAGGCCTGAAAGAGAACTCCAGCCGTACCAATGGCGTGGTCTATGTGCGCTCCACGGCGACGAACCAGCATGGCCGCGAAGTAATGACATGGATACGCTGGGTCATGGTGCACAAGCGCGATGCGGCTGCGCAATGTGGCCAGGCCGTGCTGCCCGAACTGGACGCCGTGGTGCCGGCGTCCCGCCTGGCCTTTGACAACTATGGCAGCCAGGTCGGCGAAATTTGCGCGGCTACCGGCGTGCCAGACCTATGGGAAGACTACGAGGTCGGCGAGCGTATCGACCACTTGGCTGCGATGACCATCAACGATAGCGACCACAGCACCGCCACCCGGCTGTACCAGAACACTGCCAGGGCGCATTTCGATGGGTTCGCCATGGCGCGCAGGGGCGGCCAGCGCCTGGTCTACGGCGGGCATATCATCTCGATCTGCAAAGCCCTGTCCTACGATGGCCTCGAGAACTGCCTGGCGATGCTGGCGATCAATGGCGGCAGCCACGTCAACCCCACTTATGCGGGCGACACCATCGTGTGCGCCACGCAGGTGCTGGGCAAGATCGACAGCGGGCTTGCCCACGTCGGGGGTCTCAGGCTCAGGATGATAGCGGCCAAGAACGTCGACGGCCCACACGTTATCGAATTTCCGCAGGCGGGAAAGGGCAGGCCGGTACACTCGCCGCAGGTTGTGCTGGATCTTGACTACACCATCGCTATTCCGAAAAAATCACACTGATTGGAGCACCTCATGACAAGCAAGATGCACCCGAAAACAGCCCTGTTTGTGGGCGAGAAACCATTTCCCGTACTGGCTGCATGCGAACACTTCGCGGGCAGCGAAAAGCTGATCGGCAAGGCCTTTGACCTGCAGCTTGAGTACGGGCCGGTATTTGACGTGACCTGCGACTGCGAAGACGGCGCGGCTGCGGGCCAGGAACTCGAGCATGCGCAAATGGTGGCGCGCCTTATCAATTCCGATCGCAACCAGTTCGGCAAGGTCGGTGCCCGCATCCACGACCCGGCCCATCCCGCATGGCGCCAGGATGTCGACATCATCGTGGGGCAGGCGGCGAACCGCGTCGCCTATATCACGGTACCCAAGGCCACCAGCCACGAGCAGGTCAAAGAGGTCATCGAATACATCGAACAGGCAGTGCGCAAGGCCGGTGGCCAGCGCATGGTGCCCGTTCATGTCTTGATCGAAACGCATGGCGCACTGAAAGACGTGTTCCAGATCGCTGCGCTGCCGCATATCGAAGTGCTGGATTTTGGTCTCATGGACTTTGTCAGCGCCCATCACGGGGCGATCGCGGCCTCTGCCATGCGCAGCCCGGGCCAGTTCGAGCACGCTCTGCTGGCGCGGGCCAAGGCCGACCTGGTGGCAGCGGCATTGGCCAATGGCATCGTGCCCGCGCATAACGTGTGCCTGAACCTGAAGGACGCCACCGTGATCGCCGGCGACGCCAGCCGCGCACGCAATGAGTTCGGCTTCTTGCGCATGTGGAGCATCTATCCCGCGCAGATCCAGCCTATCGTCAGCGCCATGCAGCCCGACTTCGCGGAAGTCTCGGATGCCGCCGAAATTCTGATTGCCGCGCAGGATGCCGACTGGGGCCCTATCCAATACAAGGGCGAACTGCACGACCGCGCTACTTATCGCTATTTCTGGAGCGTGCTCGAGAAGGCGAAGATTACCGGCATGACGCTGGCCCCCGAAGCCGAGCGGCGTTTTTTCGCATGATGCATCTGCCTGCTTTGCGTCCAGCCGTCGCCAAGGTGGCCAAGCCAGGCGTGCCGGCATGAAGGATAGCCCCGAGTTCCCGAGCGCGCCGACACGCTATGCCGAGCTGGCCAGCGCCCTGATAAAGGATATCGTGGACGGACGGCATGTGGTCGGCAGCTTGCTGCCGACCGAGCACGAGCTTGCGGACCAGCATGGTGTCAGCAGGCATACGGTGCGAGCCGCCCTCAAGCTCTTGCAGGACCAGGGCTACATCTCGCGCAAGAAATCCGTGGGCACCCTGGTTGTCACGGCCAATCCGGATGCGTCGTATACGCAGTCCTTTGGCACGGCGGATGATCTGGTGCGTGTCGCAGCCATAGAGGTTCGCACCATCGAGCGCATCAGCACGGTCACGTTCGAGCGTGCGATGGCCCGAGACCTCGAAGCCCCGGTCGGCAGCGAATGGATCTTGTTTGCCGGCCCCCGTGTTGATGTCAGAAAGGAGCGCCTGCCGGTTGCCTGGGCCGATATCTACCTGGATTCGGCTTTGGCGCGCATATCGGATGCAATCAAAAGCAGCCCGGAAGTCCTGGTCAGTTCCTTGATCGAGCGCGAATGCGGGCAAACCATTGCGGAGATCCGCCAGGTGGTTACCGCAACCCTGATCAATGACAGGCTTGCGTCTGTGCTGGGCGTGGCGCCCGGTTCAGCCGCCCTGCGGCTGGTGCGGCACTACAAGGGTTCGACAGGCAAGATCCTTGAAATCACCGATACCGTCTATCCCGCGGACCGCATTTCCGTTGCTTTCCAGTTAAAGCGCGGCAAGTCCGCATCGTGATGCGCGGCAGGCGCTGCGGCAGCCGTCGCAGCGCCTGCCGCGGGCTGACTAGTTATGGCTTGATATCGTAGGCATCGCGCGCGGCGGCCCAATGCGGGTAATCTGCCTTCAGTAGGTCGGCGAACTCCTGGGCGGTGGAGCCGATGGGCGTCAGGCCGTAGTTCTCGACGAAGCGTTGCTTGATGTCCGGTTTTTGCATGATGGTCTGCAAAGTCGACGACAGTTTTTCGACGACTTCCGGCGGCGTGCCGGCAGGCGCCAGCACGCCAATGAACGAATTCACGTCACCCGGGGTTTTCAGGCCCAGTTCTTTGATGGTGGGAACATCGGGTATCTGCGCAGAGCGCTCTTTGCTGAACACCGCCAGGCCGCGCAGCTTACCGCTTTGCGCCATGGGGTTGAAGCTCGTGGACGAGAGCAGTGCCCACGTCACGACGCCGCCCACCAGGTCGGTGACTAACGGCGGTTCGCCACGGTAGGGAATCACTTCTATCTTCATGTCGGCGCCGTCTGCGATCGACAGCCCATAGAAGTGCGGGCTTGAGCCGACGCCGGGAACCCCATAGGAAACGGGGTTTTTCTGGCTTTTTATATAGGTTTCCAGATCGGCCCAGGTCTTGATGGGGGAATTGCTGCTGACGGCAAACACACCGACCGAATCCGCAAGCTGACTGACTGCGGCGAAGTCGTCCACCGGGTGGTATTGCGCGCCGCCAAACACCAATGGTGCTGTCAGGTGCGTGGTGTAGTGCATCAGCAGGGTATAGCCGTCGGGCTTGGCTTGCGCCACATTGCGCGACGCGATCATGCCGGCGGCGCCGGCCTGGTTCTCGACGATGACCTGTTGTTTCAGGCTAGCGCGTAGCTCTTCGGCAATCAGCCGAGCCATTGTGTCGGTGAGGCCGCCCGGGGGCGCCGGCACGACCAGGGAAATCGGGCGTTCCGGGTAGGCACCGGCCACGCCCAGGGCGGGAACCATGCCCACCCCGATAGCGATGGCCAGGGTGGAAAAACGTTGCTGCAACGCTACGCGGCCGCTGGCGCGGCGAAAGAAGGTACTCATGTTGTCTCCTGATTGTTCTGACAGATGGCGGATGCTGTGTCCGCCATCTCGGCCAGGGCCCTGCCACGGTGTCGTGCAAGGCGGGATGTCTGCTTTAGCTGAGCGTGGTGCCGGCCAGGGTGATGCGGTGCATCAGGCGGCGATGGCCGTGGTAGTCGTTGGCGGCGTAGTGCCAGGTGCAGCGGTTGTCCCAGAAAGCAATCGATCCGACTTTCCAGTTGAAGCGGCACTGGAATTCGGGTTTTTCGCCATGCTTGTATAGGAACTGCAGCAGCGGCGCCGATTCCTCGGGCGTCCAACCTTCGAAGTGCGTGGTGAAACCCCGATTGACATACATGGCCTTGCGGCCTGATATCGGGTGGGTAATGATCACCGGGTGTACCGAATACTGCTTGGCGGCGTCGTGGTTGCCGATGCGGTTGGCCATGTCTTTGGTGGCCAGGGCGCCCATGGCGCCGAACACATGTTCCGACGAGTGCACTGCTTTCATGGAGCACAGCATTTTCTGCAGGCCCGGCGAGAGTGCCTCGTAGGCGGCATACATGCTGGCGAACAGGGTATCGCCGCCATTGGGCGGCAATTCGCGCGCGTACAGAATGGAGCCCAGGGCGGGCTCGGCGTCGTAGCTATGGTCGGTATGCCAGGCTTCGCCAATGGCCTTCTTCTGGTCGGGTTCTTTCCTGACTTCGGCGATTTCGGGCTGGCCCGGCACGGGAGTAAAGAAGCGGTTGATATCGACGCGGCCGAAGCTGCGCGCAAAAGCCAGGTGCTGGTCCGGTGTCAATTCCTGGCCGCGAAAGAAGATGACGCCACGCTCGGCCAGGGTCTGGCGCAGGTTCACCAGGGTTTCTTCAGGCAGGGGCTTGGCCAGGTCCAGGCCATGGATTTCAGCGCCTATGGCAGGCGAGATCGGGGTCGTGTGCAGGGTGGTCATGTCGGCTCCTGTATGCAGGCAGGGGTTGAAGTGAATAGAGCAACGCACGTTGAAAATATATTAGAATGATAATACTGATTCTTATATTGTCAACGAAGGAAATCCGCAGCTTACTGATGGGAATCAAGCCATGAGCATGTCAACCGCCAAGCGAGCGCCAGCGCCCGCGACAAAAAACCCCGAAGAGCTGGGCACCTTTCGGCAATGGTTGGAGCAAGGCTTGTTGCCCGAGGTGCAGCCCAGCCAGCAGCAGCGCAGTATCAAAAACGCGCTGGCGCTGATCAAGGCGGGCCATGCCCTATTGATGGACCGATCATTCGAGGCGTTGTCGGTCGAGGACGTCTGTGTGGCGGCAGGCACCACGGTGGGTGGGTTCTACGGGCGCTTCGAGAGCAAGCAGGGCTTTCTGCTGTCCATACAGCGCTATGTCAGCCTGCGAGGAGAGGGCATGTTCAAGGCTTTTGTCGAGGAAATGACCGCGGAAAATGCTTCACTGGACAAAATCTGCCGGGCGCTGGTGGCAATGCAGGTGAAAAACTATCGTGCCAGTCTTGGCGTTGTGCGGGCTTCGCTGCAGCATCCTGCAGGCAGCATGTGGGGCGTATTCAGGACGCTTGGCGAAAATTATCGCGCGGTGCTGACCCGGCAGATATCCCCTCATTTGGTTCAACTGCCGCAAGCGCAGCGTGCCTTGCGCATCCAGTTTGCGCATCAGATGATGGTAGGCGCGCTGGTGCATATCACGCTGAACAACCCGGGCCCTGTGCACCTGCAGGACGAATCGCTGATCCAGGAATTGACGACGATGCTGACAGCCTATCTATCGTCGCCCTGAGCACCGGGCATGATGGCGTCACGAAGCGCTTTCCTGGTCAAGGCGGTCCATGTGCCGACAGGGGAGCCTGGCAGCGCGAGTGTCGGTTTCGCCTGACCAGGTGGGGTTGCGGCCAGCCGGTTTATTGTGGCTTGATATCGTAGGCGTCGCGGGCCGCTATCCACAGCGGGTAGTTGCTCTTCAGGACGTTGGCGAATGCTGCGGCGGTAGTGCCCATGGGGGTCAGGCCATAGTTCTCGACGAAGCGTTGCTGGATATCCGGCTTTTGCATGATGTCGTGCAGGGCGCTCGACAACTTGTCGACGATTTCCGGTGGCGTGCCGGCAGGCGCCAGCACGCCTATGAATGAACTCACGTCACCCGGTGCTTTCAGGCCCAGTTCCTTCATGGTGGGAAGGTCGGGCACTGCGGCCGAGCGCTCGTTCGAGGTGACGGCCAGGCCGCGCAGTTTACCGCTTTCGGCCAGGGGTTTGAACGTGCCGGGCGATAGCATCGTCCAGGTGGTCACGCCGCCGATCAGGTCGGTGACCATGGGCGATTCGCCGCGGTACGGAATCACTTCTATCTTCATCTTGGCGCCGTCCGCTATCGACATGCCATAGAAGTGCGGGCTCGAGCCGATACCGGGAATTCCAAAGGGAACGGGATTGTTCTGGCTTTTTATATGCTTTTCCAGATCGGCCCAGGTCTTGAAGGGGGAATCGCCACTGACGGCAATGATGCCAACGACGTCCGCAATCTGGCTGACGGCGGCGAAGTCGTCGACCGGATGGTATTGCGCGCCGCCATACACCACAGGCGCAGTCAGGTGCGTGCCATAGTTCATCAGCAGGGTATAGCCGTCGGGCTTGGCTTGAGCCACATAGCGCGAGGCAATCATGCCGGCGGCGCCAGCCTGGTTTTCGACGATGACCTGCTGTTGCAGGCTGCCGCGCAGTTCTTCGGCTACCAGCCGGGCGACGGTGTCGGTGAGGCCGCCGGGGGGCGCCGGCACGATCAGGGAAATCGGGCGTTCCGGATAGGCGCCGGCCACGCCCAGGGCGGGAATCATGCCTACCCCGATCGCGATGGCCAGGGTGGAAAAACGTTGCTGCAACGATGCGCGGCCGCTGGTGCGGCGAAAGAAAGTACTCATGCTGTCTCCTGGTGTTTATGGCAGGTGGCGGATACGGTGCCCACCACCTTTGGCCATGGCCCTTGCACGGTGTCGTGCAAGGTGTCGTGCAAGGTGTTGCGACTGCTTTAGCCGAGCGTGGTGCCGGCCAGGGTGATGCGGTGCATCAGGCGGCGATGGCCGTGATAATCGTTGGCGGCGTAGTGCCAGGTACAGCGGTTGTCCCAGAATGCCATCGAGCCGACTTTCCAGTTGAAGCGGCACTGGAACTCGGGTTTTTCAGCGTGCTTGTACAGGAACTGCAGTAGCGGCGCCGATTCTTCGGGGGTCCAGCCTTCGAAGTGGGTGGTGAAGGCCCGGTTAACGTACATGGCCTTGCGCCCGGATACCGGGTGGGTAATGATGACCGGGTGTACCGAATACTGCTTGGCGGCATCGGGGTTGCCGATGCGGTTGGCCATGTCTTTGTTGGCCAGGGCGCCTGTGGCGCCGAATATGTGTACCGACGAGTGCACGGCTTTCAGGGTGCACAGCATTTTCTGCAGACCCGGCGAGAGTGCTTCGTAGGCCGCGTACATGCTGGCGAACAGCGTATCGCCGCCGTTGGGCGGCACTTCGCGCGCGTACAGGATGGAGCCCAAGGCGGGTTCGGTGTCGTAGCTGCAGTCGGTATGCCAGGCTTCGCCAATGGCCTTCTTCTGATCGGGCTCCTTCCTGACTTCGGCAATTTCGGGCTGGCCGGGTACGGGGGTAAAGAAGCGGTTAATCTCGATGCCGCCGAAGCTGCGTGCAAAGGCCAAGTGCTGGTCCGGTGTCAACTCCTGGTCACGAAAGAAGATGACGCCGCGATCGGCCAGGGTCTGGCGCAGGTTCACCAGGGTTTCTTCAGGCAGGGGCTTGGCCAGGTCCAGGCCATGGATTTCAGAACCAATGGCAGGGGAAATCGGAGTGCTGTGCAAGGTGGTCATGACGATTCCTGTATGCATGCAACGAGTGGGGTGGCTGGAGCAGCGCACGCTAACGGTACATTGAAATCATAATATCCATTCTATTATTGTCAACCAGGGAAAACCGCAGATAGCCCGGCGGGAATGAAGTCATGAGTATGTCAACAACGCAGCAAGAGCCCGTGTCCGCAGCAAAAAAAGCTGGCGATGAGCTGGACGCTTTTCGGCAATGGCTGGAGCAGGGCTTGTTGCCCGAGGTGCAGCCCAGCCAGCAGCAGCGCAGCATCAAGACCGCCCTGGCACTGCTCAAGGCAGGCGAAACCCTGCTGATGGACCGCTCTTTCGAGGCGCTGTCAGTCGAAGACGTCTGCGTGGCGGCGGGCACCACGGTGGGTGGGTTCTACGGGCGTTTCGAGAACAAGCAAGCCTTCTTCGTGTCCATGCAGCGCTATTCCTGCCTGCGTGGCGAGACCATGCTCAAGGCGTTCGTCGCGAAAAAAACGGCAGAGAATGCTTCGCTGGGCGAAATCTGCCGTGAGCTGGTGGCGATGCAGGTGAAAAGCTACCGCGCCAATCTTGGCGTGATGCGGGCTTCGCTGCAGCACCAGGAAAGCGGCATGTGGGACGTTTTCAGGGCTCTTGGCGACAAGCAGCGCGCGGTACTGACCCGGCAGATTTCTCCTCACCTGGTTCAACTGCCGCAGGAGCAGCGCGCCTTGCGCATCCAGTTTGCGCACCAGGTGATGATAGGCATGCTGGTGCATGCCACCTTGAACAACCCTGGTCCTGTGCATCTGCAGGATGAATCGCTGATCCAGGAGCTGACGACGATGCTTACTGCCTATTTGTCGTCGCCCTGAGGGCTGTCGGGGGCGGTGTTCAAGTCTTGTCCGGCCATCCACTGTTGCCAGCCTTCGTGCCCCAGGCGCCGCATGGTGGCTTCGTTGCGCTCGAAGATGTCGGCGGCATCGGGAAAGGCCTGGACTGCGCGATCCAGGCTTTCCTCGCGCAGGATATGCAGTATCGGATAGGGCGCCCGATTGGTGCAGTTTTCCACATCGTCGGCTTGTTTGTCGCGAAACTGGTATTGCGGATGAAAGGTTGCGATCTGCAACACGCCTTTCAGGCGCAGCTTCTTGAGCAGCCGCTCGGCGCGGCGCACACAGTCGTTATAGTCCAGGAAATCGTCCAGGGCACCCGGCACGATCAGCAGGGTCGTGTCGATGCGGGCCGGATCGCTCGCCTGCAGCGCCTGCAGTTCCTCTTGCAGGTCGGCCAGTACCCCGTCGGCATCGGTGGCGGTGCTGACCCGGTACCGGATCTGTTCCTTGACGTAGACGCTCTTGGCGAAAGGGCAAAGATTCAGTCCAATGACGGCGCGCAGCAGCCAGTGCCGGGTGTCGGCGATGACCTTGTCGGCGCAAACGGTAGAGGGGGCCTGCGAAGTACTCACTATCTTGTCCGGAAAAAACCGCCGGCCACAGAGCGGGCACGGCAAGCTTCCCATTATCGGCCATGTGGGGCGCGGGTGGCCTGGCCGCCGCCATGGTGCCGCTGGTCTCCCTATAATGGGTTTGCCGGGTGGCGTTGCCCACGCGGGCACTGCATTGCGTCGTGGCAGCCGCATTTCGTGGCTGTCGCTGCAACTTTCCTCAAAGCCTATCGATGGAATCCGTGCCACACCGTGTCCTGCTTGTCGAAGATGACCTGACCATCGCCGGCAATCTGTTCTCGTACTTCGAAGCGCAGGGCTTTATCCCGGACATCGCCTACGATGGCCATTCGGCCCTGCATCGCCTGGGCCAGGAGCCGTTCGACGCGGTCATCCTGGATATTGGCTTGCCCGGACTGGATGGCTTGCGGGTGTTGCACCGCATGCGCGAAGAGCTGCAGCTGGGCACGCCGGTGCTGCTCTTGACCGCCCGTGACCAGCTTGGCGACAAGCTTGATGGGTTTGCCCACGGCGCCGATGATTACGTCACCAAACCGTTTGCCCTGGCAGAGGTCGTCGCGCGCGTGCAGGCGTTGCTGGCCCGGGCCGAAGGCAGGGTGGCGCAGCCTGTGCGGCAGTTCGGGCCCTTGCGCTTTGATACGCGCACGCAGGAAGCCAGTGTCGATGGCAAGCCCGTACATCTGACGCGCAAGGGGTGCCTGTTACTGCAGGCCTTGCTGCGTGATCCCGGACGGGTCGTGCCGCGTGCCGAACTGGAAAGCGTCCTGTGGGGCAGCGACCTTCCCGAGAATGACGCCTTGCGCAGCCAGATCCATTTGTTGCGGCGTGCGTTGGCCGATGCGGGGTTCGACGGCATACAGACTGCCCATGGCGTAGGCTGGCGGCTGGTCCGCATCGAATGAGCCGGCCGTCGCGCAGCCTTGCCCGGCGGGTGGTCTGGGCCGTCACCGGTACGGTAGCGGTGTTCCTGGCCTCGTTGGCGGCGGCAGCGTACTTCGTGCTGGCCGAGCAGGAAGATGCGCTGGTCAACGAAGTGCTGGCTACCGAAACCCTGCGCTTGATACAGCGCCTGGAAGCCGGCGAAGCCAGTTCGCCCGGGCACGGAGCCTTGCAGCTGGGGCCGGATATGCGGGCCTGGGTGGGCGAAGGCGCACCTCAGCTCGAGGGCCTTCCGACCGCCCTGCGCGGCTTGGCGCCAGGGCTGCACGAACTCTATGCCGAGGATAGCGTGTGGCACCTGGCCGTGGCCGATTCGGCCGTAGGGCGCGTGCATGTGCTCTACGACGCCACTCGGCATGAACAACGCGTCTACGACTTTGGCCAGTTGCTGTTTGCCCTGTGGCTGGCCGGCGCTATCTTGGCGTATGTGCTGGCGCGCGTGCTGGCGCGCCAGGTGATGGCGCCCTTGTATCAGCTGACCGAGAGACTGGCGCGCTGGGGCCCGGGGGCGCCCGGGGCGTCGGAGCCCGAGTCGATATACCAGGACGAGGCCGGGCGTCTGCTCGAAGCCTTCAACCGGGTACAGGATCAGGTGGACCAGGCGCTGGCCAGCGAACGTGAGTTTGCGATGAACCTGAGCCACGAGATCCGCACCCCGCTGACGGCCATTCGCACCGATGCCGAAATGGCTGCCCTGGGCACCAACCTGTCGCCAGCCCAGGGGGCACGGCTGCAGCGCATCATGCAGGGCATAGACGATATCAGTGAAGTCATTTCCAGCGTGCAGGAACTGGGCGCCGATGGCGAGAATAACGCCGAGGTCGTGCCGGTGGCGCAGGCGGTGGACGACGTCTGGGCCAGCCTGGGTGAGCGCGCACAAGCCGCTGGCCTGGATCTGGTCAATGCCGTTCCAGTTGGCCTGGCTCTGACACTGGATCGCCGGGCTTTCATCACGGTCGTGCGCAACCTGATGGCCAACGCCATCGAACATGCAGCGCCCGCGACACTGACCGTAAGCCAGGCGGTAGACGGTCTTGAGTTTGCCGACAACGGCCCCGGCATTGCCGCGGCCGACCTGCCATTTGTCTTCGATCGCTACTATCGTGGCCATCGGCGCGATGCCGGGCTTGCCACCGATGGCAGCCCGGACTTCATGCACCGGCGCGGCCTGGGCCTGGCTATCGCCCGCCGCTCCTGCCTGTTGCATGGCTGGCAGCTGGAGGCCGAATCCAGTACTTCGGGGCCCGCACGAGGGACGCGGTTCATTCTATCCATTCCGGATTCGACGCTGCCTTGACAGCGGTTTGACGGCAATTCCACACGGCCCTGAATAAGCTCGCCATTGTCTTGTTCGCCTTGAAGGCTTTGGCATGAGTCGTGTTGTCAGTGCGCCTGCGTTCGTTCGCGCGGGCGAAAATCATCCCTCGCATTCCGGTTGCGCGTGGCGGCTAGGTCCGCTGAAAGTCGTGGTCTGGCTATGGCTGGCATTCGTGCTGGCCAGCAGCTTGACCCGGCTCGGGCTGACGGGCCTGAGCCTGGCCCAACTCTTGGTTGCGTGGCCTGACGTGCCGCGCATTCTGGGTCTGGGGCTGCTGTTCGATGTGGTCACCGGCCTGTATGTGTGTATGCCTTTCCTGTTTGGCGCATGGCTGACACCGCTGTCATGGCGTCGCAGGCGGGGGCCCGCGGCAGTGGCGGTGGTGCTGTTCGGCTTGGCCGTGGCTATCTTTGTTTACCTGATGGCGGCCGAGTACTTTTTCTTTGACGAGTTCAACGCACGCTTCAACTACGTGGCGGTGGAATACCTGATTTATCCCACCGAGGTCTTCGGCAATATCCGCGATAGCTATCCCGTGTATCAGGCCACTTTGCTTGCCCTGGCGGTGGGTGCTGCCTGCGCATGGCGCTTGCGTACCCGCATTGTGCAGTCCCTGGCCGAAGACCTGCCTTTGCGGCAACGCGGATTATGGGCGGGCGTTGCGGTCGCGGCCATGGTGCTGAGCCTGCTGGCGATGAACCTGGAAACCGCCGCCAGCGGCACCAACCGGGTTGCCGGCGACCTGGCAAGCAACGGCATCTATGCCTTTTTCAGCGCGGCGAGAAATTCCGATATCGACTATGCGCGCTACTACGCCACCTTGCCGCCCGATGCGGCTGCGGCCAGGGTGCGCGCCATGGTGGCGCAGGACAATACCCGTTTCCTGGATTCGGGGCCGGCGGGCCATCCCTTGGCGCGGCATGTCGACAACTCGGACCGGGGGGCGGTGCGTACCCCGCATGTGATCATTTTGCTGCAGGAGTCCCTGGGCTCGGAGTTTGTCGGCAGCTTTGGCGGGCGCGAACTGACACCCAACATCGACCGGATTGCCGCGGATTCGATACGGTTCGACAAGCTGTATGCCTCGGGCACACGAACGGTACGCGGCATGGAGGCGGTGGTGACGGCCTTGCCTCCGGTGCCGCCCGAAGCGGTGGTCAAGCGTCGTGGGTACGCCGGTCTTTTTAACCTGGCCACCCTGGCCAGTCAGGCTGGATATATTCCTACATTTATCTATGGCGGCTACGGCAGCTTTGACAATATGAATGCCTTCTTCAGCGAGAACGGATGGCGTGCGATAGACCGCACGGACATGCCAAAAGCCCATTTTTCCAACATCTGGGGCATTGCCGACGACGAGCTGATGGACAATGCCCTGCGGCAGTTCGATGCGCAGATCGCCCGTGGCGAACGGGTGTTCTCGGTGGTGATGAGCACCTCGAACCACAAGCCCTTCACTTTTCCTGAAGGTGTGCCGGGCGTGCCATCAACGGGTGGCGGACGCGATGCGGGGGTACGGTACGCCGACTACGCGATCGGCCATTTTTTCGATCAGCTTAAACAGCGCCCCTGGTATCGCGACACGGTACTGGTGATCGTTGGCGACCATGGTGCGCGCGTGTATGGGCGCGAGCAGATCCCGGTGGCCAACTATGCAGTGCCGTTCATTATCCATGCCCCCGGCTACGCCGCATCCCAGACCGTCAGTACCCTGGCCAGCCAGATCGATGTCGCGCCCACCTTGCTGGGATTGCTGCACTGGTCGTATGACACGCAATGGTTTGGCAGGGACATCCTGCGCATGGCGCGGCAGGACGGCTATGCCATGTTCAACCATAACCGTGACGTGGCGCTGCTGCGTGGTACGCACCTGGCCACACTGGGTTTTCGCGCCACCCAGCAGACCGAGACCTATGACCCCGGCAATGGACGGCTGACCCCCGCCGCCGCCGACACCGACCTGCAGCAGGATGCCAGCGCCATGTTCCAGCTGGCTGATCAACTTTTCCATAGTGGGGCGCAATACGCCCACCATAAACCCTGACCCGCCATGAATACTGAACCCATGTTTCTGCCAAATGCCGCCTCCTTGCGCGAGTCGCGCGCCCACATTGCGCGCGTGCAGATACGCCGGCGCCTTGCCCTGTGGCTGTACGGCCTGTCGATTGCCACCATCCTGCCCTTTGTGGGCTCGTATTGGGATCCCGGCAGCCTGCTGCACGAGAGCATAGAGCAGGTCGGCATGCTGTTGATTATTGCGGCCATCCTGGGCCGTGCCTGGTGCGCCCTGTATATCGGCGGGCGAAAATCCAACGAACTGGTGGCGGATGGCCCCTACTCGGTCAGCCGCAATCCGCTGTACCTGTTTTCCATGATCGGTGTCATAGGCGTCGGCGCCCAGGCCGGCAGCTTGCTGCTCGGGCCGTTGCTTTGCGTTGTCGTCTGGCTGGTCTTTCGCCGTGTCATTGCCCATGAAGAGGTGCTGCTGACCGAGGTGTTCGGCCAGCCTTTCAAGGCCTATTGCGCTCGGGTGCCGCGCTTTGGCCCGCGCTTGTCCGCCTGGCAGGGTAGCGGCCAATTGACCGTGCAGCCCGGCGCCGTGTGGCGCACGGTGCGTGACGCCATCCCGTTCGTGCTGGTCGTGCCGCTGTTCGAACTGGTCGATCGGCTGCAGGTTGGCGGCCATCTGCACGTTTTGTTCCGGCTGCCCTGAGCCCCTGGTTCGCGACTGCCTACGACGGGGAAGGATCGCAGGTAGTTTCATGCAGTGAAATTTTTGTGCAGTGCAGCTTTACGTCCGCCATAATGCCCTTCACCCTATCTTCCTACTCTAGGGTTCGCAGGATGGCGCATGCCGCAAACCAAGATTTCACGCCTTTCCGCGGTACAAAAATCCTGTCGTGTCCTGGCAGCGCTGTCGGATCCCCAGGTTTCGCGCCTGACCGACATCGCGCAGCGCTCGGGGGTCGACATGGCAACCGCCCTGCGGATTCTGAAAGAGCTGGGGCAGGAAGGCTTCGTCGAGCGCGATCCCGACACCAAACAGTACGCGCTGGGGCCGCAGGTCTATGCCCTGCATCACGCCATGGTCGGAGGACTCGACGTGCGGGCGCTGGCCAGGCCTTCCTTGATCCGGCTGGCGCGCGAATTCGGTGACACGGCGGTCCTGTCCATTCCCATGGGCTGGGAGTCGGTGTGCATAGACTTGTGTTTTGGCGACTACCCCATCCGCGCAAACTATCTTGATCTGGGCAGCCGGCGCCCACTTGGGGTGGGGGCGGGCAGCCTGGCCTTGCTGGCCGGCCTGGCCCCGGCCGAGGCCCAGGCCATCCTGCCCGCCGTGCACAAGGCGCTGGCGCAGCGCTATCCCCGATTGTCCGCGGCCGAGCTGCTGGAAGCTACCCAACGGGCCCGAGAGCTCGGGCATGCGATGCTGCTGGACGTCGTGGTGGAAAAAATGGGCGGCCTGGGGGTAGCCATACGTGGCCCTGGCGGGCGCCCCATTGCCGCACTCAGTATTACCGCCCTGAGCGAGCGCATCGTCCCCCGTGAAACCGAACTTGCTTGTGCGTTGCTTGCCGAAGCCCACGCCATCGAGCGCGTCTGGATGCCATCAAATTGAATATCAAACCCAAAGCTTTTATCGCCGCCGCCGCCAGTTCACGCTTTGGCCGCCTGCCTGGCTCCGATACGCTGGGCCTGATGGCCGGTACCGCCAACCAGGCCTTGAACGAGGCCGCGCTCGCTCGTGGCGAGATCGATGGCGTGCTATGCGGCTATGCCACCACCTTGCCGCACCTGATGCTGGCCTCGTTGCTAAGCGAGAAGCTGGGGCTGGATCCGGCTTATGCCCACGGCATGCAAATGGGCGGCGCTACCGGGGCCGGCATGCTGATGCTGGCCCGTGAACTGATCCTGTCGGGGCGCTGCCGGCGCGTGCTGGTGGTGGCGGGCGAGAACCGGTTGACCGGACAGGCGGTGGATACCTCGGTGCAGACCCTGGCCCAGGTGGGTGACGCCGAAACCGAAGTGCCCAATGGCGCATCGGTGCCGGCCTACTACGCCTTGCTGGCGTCCGAGTACATGCATCGCACCGGATTAGGGTCGCAAGACCTGGCGGGCTTTGCGGTGGCCATGCGGCGCAATGCCCAAGGGCATCCCGACGCTCACCTGCGCGAGCCCATCAGCCTGCAGGATGTCCTGGCTTCCAAACCCATCGCCACCCCCTTGCGGCTGCTCGATTGCTGTCCGATTTCGGATGGCGCGATCGCCTTCGTGGTGTCGGACGAGCCTGGCCCGGGTCGCCCGGTCGCCATCACCGGCGCCGGCCAGGCGCACCGCCACCAGCATCTGTCGGCCATCGCCGACGTCTTCGATACCGGCGCCGCCCGCGCCTGCGCACGCGCCATGACCGAAGCCGGTATCGGGCGCGAACAAATCGACTACCTGGCTATCTACGACTCGTTCACGATTACCCTGGCCATGCTGCTCGAGGAACTGGGATTCGCCGAGCGTGGGGGCTCCGGCGCCAGGCTGCGCGCGGGCATTTTCGCGCCCGACGGCGCCTTGCCGCTGAATACCCATGGCGGGCTGCTGTCCTACGGACATTCCGGTGTCGCTGGCGGCATGGCCCATGTGGCCGAGGCCTGGCGACAACTGGCCGGCCTGGCGGGCAGCCGGCAAATCGACGACAGGCATTGCGCGCTGGTACATGCCGACGGCGGTGTGCTGTCCGCACACGTCAGCCTGGTGCTGCGCGCGGGAGCATCGCTATGACTCGAGACCATCCCTTGCAGATGTTGCGCTGCGGCCATTGCGGTACGTGGTGGGCGCTGCGTCCCTTTGCCTGCAAAGCCTGTGGGGCGACCGAGATGCAGGAAGTCCTATCCCAGGGCTACGGTACCGTGCGCGCCCGCAGCGAAATCATGCGCGCGCCCAGCGACGACTGGCGCCAGCATACGCCGTACGTATTGGTATTGGTTCGGCTGCGGGAGGGCCCAACGGTGATGGGGCATGCCGATGCGGCTATCGGAATCGACGATGTCGTGCACGGCGTTCAAACCCGGGTGGCGCACAAAAACCTGCTGAAATTTTCCAGGACGGATCCGTAGGAATATGATGATGCGGCTTGGCTACCGACAATAATGGAAAGGAGACACAGGATGCGCAGGTTTTTTGGGCTCGACGATACCGACCGCCGGACAGCGGCAACCCAAGCGCCTGGCGCGCTGATCCAATAAGGGATGGACATGTCGATAAGCGCATCCGCCTTGAGCAAGGATGAATCCTTGTCGCCGATGGCAAGGCTATTGATCGAGCAGGCATGCAGCCGGCTTGTGATCACGTATTGCACGTCGGCCGACCATCACGATCTGGACCGATTCCTGGGCATCTTCACCGAAGACGCAGTGTGGGGACAACCCAATGGAAGCGCTTTTCGAGGGCACGCGGAAATCCGCCATTACTTTGTCGGACGGCCCAAGACGCCGGTGCGCTGCCATGTGTGCTCGAACGTGTTGATCGATGTGCTGGATGCCGATACCGCAAGCGGAACCTCGATGGCGACGGTTTTCCGTACCGAGGCCAGCGAGCTTGCAGGCGGGGCGCCGCAACTGGTGCCCATCGCTGTCCTGGAATATGTCGACCGCTTTGTGCGGCAGCCCGACGAGAGCTGGAAGATCAGTTCTCGTGCGGGCCGTTTTATCTATTCCGTGGACGCCAGGTAGGGCGTTAGCTCAGGGCGGGCATGACGGTGCCTGCCGCACTACCGAAGCCTATGCGTTTGAAGCCATCTTTCTCGCACCAGGCGCGCATGATGACTTCGTCGCCGTCCTGCAGGAAAGTGCGCTCTTCGCCCCAGGGCAAGACCAGTGGTTTTTGCCCGCCGTTGGTCAGTTCCAGCAAAGAACCCGCTTCCTGTGGGGTGGGGCCCGATTGCGTTCCGGTGCCCAGCAGATCGCCGGCCTGCAGATTGCAGCCGTTGACCGTGTGATGGGTGACCAACTGGGCGATATTCCAGTACGAATGCTTGAAGGTGGTTTCCGACAGCACAGCCGATTCGGCGTGGGCAGCCCGCGATTTTTCGGTGCTGAGCCGGGTTTGCAGGCGTATATCGAATGCGCCCTGGGCACGGTTCTCTTCCGACGCAAGGTAGGCCAGCGGCTGCGGGTCTTCGGCTGCGCGCAGCCATTCGGTACGAAACGGCTCAAGCGCTTCGAGCGTCACGATCCAGGGTGAAATCGTGCTGGCAAAGTTCTTGGCCAGGAAGGGCCCCAGCGGCTGGTATTCCCAGGCCTGGATGTCGCGCGCCGACCAGTCGTTCAGTACGCAAAGGCCAAACACGCGGTCTTCCGCATCCTGCAGGGCGATGCGGGTGCCCAGCGCGTTGCCCTGGCCCATGAAAATGCCCAGTTCGGTTTCATAGTCCAGGCGTTGGGCGGCTGCGAACTCGGGCACGCTGGCGCCCTTGGGCATGACCTGGCCCATGGGCCGCGGAAAGTTTTGTCCCGAGACGCCTATGCTGGATGCGCGCCCGTGATAGCCGATGGGTACCCATTTATAGTTGGGCAGCAGCGGGTTGTCCGGGCGAAATTGCATGCCTACGCTGGTGGCATGGTGTATGGAAGTATAGAAATCGGTGAAATCGCCGATGCGGGCCGGCACATCGTATTCGGCCGTCGCCTGCGGCCTGAGCAGGGGGCGCAGTGCGGCTTCCTGCGGCGCACCGGTGCGCAGCGCGCGCGAAAGTGCCAGGCGCAAGGCAGACCAGATGTCCTGGCCGGCGGCCATGAAGGAATTCAGTGTATTGCCATTGAGTGTGGCCAAGGCATCGCGCGCCTTGCCATCGAGCACCTTGGCCTCGTGCAGACCACGCAGATCGAGGATCTGGTCGCCGATAGCCACCCCTGTGCGAAAGCCTTCCGCGGCGGTTTTGCTGCGGAACACGCCAAACGGCAGGTTCTGGATGGGGAAATCGCATCCAGGCTGGTTGGCCGACTCTACCCAGCTCGTCAGGTTCGGGTCATGGGTTTCGTTCAAGTTCGACATGGAATTCTCGCAGCGTTAAGGTTGATTCGGGTTGAAATGCTTGGTCAGCCCTTGCCAGCATTGATAGTACTCACTCTGCAGTTGAGGCGATTGCAGGGCTTGGGAGGTCGGACGGATCACGCTTCGGGTCTCGAACATAAAAGCCATGGTGTCGCGCAGGTAGTGGGGCTGGCTGGTATCGGCGTTGCTGGCTTTCTCGAAGGTATCGGTGTCGGGGCCATGGCCGCTCATGCAGTTGTGCAGGCTGCAGCCACCCGGCGCGAAGCCGTCTGACTTGGCATCATAGGCACCATATACCAGTCCCATGAATTCGCTAGCGGTGTTGCGGTGAAACCACGGCGGGCGAAAGGTGTTTTCCATGACCAGCACGCGTGGCGGGAAAATCGCAAAGTCCACATTGCCCACGCCGGCCGTTTCGCTGGGGGACGTCAGCACGGTAAAGATGGAAGGATCGGGGTGATCGAAACTGATGGATCCGATCACGTTGTAGTGCCTGAGATCATACTTGTAGGGATAGTGCGTGCCATGCCAGGCCACCACATCCAAAGGGGAGTGGTCGATGGCGCACTGCCAGAAGCCACCCGTGAACTTGGCAATCAACTGGAAGTCGCCGTCCAGGTCTTCATAGGCTGCCGCCGGCGCCAGAAAATCGCGGGCATTGGCCAGGCCGTTGGAGCCTATCGGCCCCAATTCGGGCAGGCGCAGCGAAGCGCCGAAGTTTTCCAGCATATAGCCGCGTGCCTGGCCATCGGGCAAGTCGACACGAAAGCGTATGCCGCGGGGAATGACGGCAATCTCCAGTGGTTCGATTTCCAGCACGCCCAGCTCGGTGGCCAAGCGCAGGCGGCCCTGCTGCGGCACGATCAGCAGCTCGCCGTCGGCGTTGTAGAAGTAGCGGCCTTGCATAGGCTTGTTGGCTGCATACAGGTGTATGCCAACGCCTGTATGCAGGCCTGGGCCGCCGTTGCCCGCCCAGGTGCTCATCCCGTCGATGAAGTCGGTGGGCGTGGTGGGGTCTGGCGGCGGGCTCCAGCGCAATTGGTTGGGCGTGACCGGTGCGGTGCCGAAGTCGCTGAGCCAGCCGCGGGCACCGTCGTATGGCTGGAAGGGCCTATGCACCACGCCGGGGCGGATGCGGTAAAGCCATGAGCGATGGTTTTCGTGGCGCGGGGCGGTAAAGGCGCTACCCGAGAGTTGTTCGGCGTACAGGCCATACGCGCATTTCTGCGGCGAGTTGCGGCCGTTGGGCAGGGCGCCTGGCAAGGCTTCGGTTGCGTGGGTATTACCGAATCCGGACAGATATTGCAGGGTCATGGAACGACTCCCCGAAGCAAGTGTGAGCGACGCGCGAGCGCGTAATCCTGCCATTCTGGACAAAGCCTGTTGCTATATCCACATGAATGGGAAAATAACGGCTATTGATACTATGAATATAGCGTGATGGCCGATTTGCGTGGACTCGATCTGAACCTGCTCGTTATCCTGCAGCACCTGCTGGAAGAGCGCAGCATCTCGGCGGTGGCGCGCCGGCTCGATCTTTCCCAGCCGGCGGTCAGCAATGCCTTGCGTCGCTTGCGCACCGCGCTGGACGACGAGCTCTTTGTGCGCTCGGCGCAAGGCATGCAGCCTACGCCGCTGGCCGAGCGCCTGGCCGAGCCGGTAGGCGAAGCCCTGTCGCTGCTGTCGCATATGCTGGATTTTCGCGATGCCTTCGACCCCGCGGTCGGCACGCGGCGCTTTGTCGTGGCGATGTCCGATGTGGGGGAAACCCACTTCATGCCGGCTCTGCTGCGGCTGTGCGCGCACGGCGCGCCTGGCGTGCTTATCGACACCGTGCGCCTGGCCGGCCCCGACCTGCGGCGGGAGATGGAGGCTGGGCGAGTGGATCTTGCCGTCGGCGCCTTCGAGGACCTGGGCGGCAGTTTCTTCCAGCGCATGCTGTTTCGGCAGGGGTATTTGACGCTATACCGCGAAGGCCACCCCACCGCGCATGCCGACATGAACCGCCAGGAATTCATTCAGGCGCGTCACCTGATCGTGTCACGCGCCCTGCCATACGGCCAGGTAAACCAGTCGCTGGAACGTGCCGGGGTCGTGCTGGCCGAACACTTCAGCGTGCCGCATTTCGGCGCTGTGCCGTATATCGTGGCCGAGAACGATCTGCTGGCAACCGTGCCGCAAAAGCTCGCGCAAAGCGTGGCCCGGCGGTTTGGCCTGCGCACGCTGGAGCCGCCGCTGTCCGTGCCCTATCTGCAGACGAATATGTTCTGGTCGCGCCGCTTTCACCGCGATGCGGCCAACCAATGGCTGCGCGGCCTGATCGTGGACAACTTCGCGCAATAGTGGAATATTCCCACCAAGAACCGGGGTCAGACCACGATATGCCTCCAGGCGGAAAACCGTGGTCTGACCCCGGTTAGAAGAGTGCGGGTAGCCGGATCAGCCGGCCAGCCAGCTCAGCAGCCAGAGCACGCTGGGCACCAGCACGGCGGTCAGGATGCCGTTCAGGCCCATTGCCAGGGCCGAGAACGCGCCGGCGGTGTCACTGACCTGGATGGCGCGCGCAGTACCGATGGCGTGCGCCGACATGCCAACCGCAAAGCCGCGCACTTGCGGATCGGTGATCCGCATCAGGCGCAGCAGAGGGCGAGCCATGATGACGCCGGCGATGCCGGTCGCCGCCACGGCCACCGCGGCCAGGGAGGCCACTCCGCCGATCTGCTGGGCAATCGGCATGGCGATGGGCATGGTTGCCGATTTGGGCGCCAGCGACAGCAGCGTTTCCCATGAGCCGCCAAACAGCCAGCCTATGCCCAGTGCCGAGACGATGGCGGTGATCGAGCCTGCGGCCAGCGCGACGCACAAGGGCAGCCAAATGCGCCGCAACTGGGCCAGTTGGCTGTACAGCGGGATGGCCAGCGCCACCGTGGCCGGGCCGATCAAGAAATGCAGGATGCTGGTGCTTTGAAAGTAAACCGGATACGGCGTGCCGGTGGCAAGCAGCACGCAGATCACCGCCAGCACCGCGGTGATGATAGGCAGTAGAAACGGGTTGGCCCCGCTGCGCTGGTAGAGCCAGCGCGCACCCAGATAGGCAAATACGGTCACGTTGAGCCACAGCAGGGAGGAATGCATGAAGGCCGCATCCAGGCTGGTGGTGGGCTCCTGCATTACTGCCGCCTCTTGGCGCGCTTGAGCATGAACTGCAGCGTCAGTGCCGATACCACCATCGTCAGGGCCGTGGCGCCAAGGCAGGCGGCCACAAAGGGTATCCAGTCCTGGGATATGCGCTCGAGCTGCGTAACTACCCCGGCCACCGGCGCGATGAACAGCAGCATCAGGTGGCCCAGCAGGCCATTGGAGGTGCTGCGCAGCTTGTCGGGCAGGCGACCATAAAAACAGAGTGCAGCCAGCAACAGCACCATGCCGGCCAGCGGCCCGGGCAGCGGGATGCCCAGCCACTGGACCAGGATTTCTCCGGCCAGCTGAAATACCAGAAGGGCCGCGATTGCGTACAACATATGAGCGATTTCCGTGCGATAAAGACCGATTTCGGCAGCTATGCTACCCGACCCGCACGCAATCGCTGTTCAAGCCCTCGGATGGCACGGTCCCGGTATCGCATCGCGCAGAGCGACGCGCCTGGATGCCGGGGCCAGGATCGCAACCTTGCTTCAGCTTGCTATCCCGGCCTCCCGCTAGCGCATCAGAAACGGGTTTCCGAGGTTTTCCTGTCCACCAGGGTGCGTTGCTGCAGATCGATCATGAAATGATCGCTGGGCGCGCCCGTGGCAAGCTTGAGCAGGATTTGCAGCAGGGGCTTGAAGCGGCCCTGGAAGACCGCGCCTACGCTGTTCTGGCCTGAAAGCTCTTTGCCGTCCATCTGTACCACGACCTGGGTTTCCGACAGTGCTTGCGCAAGCATTTTGTACTGTTGGGCCCGGCTGGGGCTGATGTCGTAGAGTGCCAGATCGCCGGCATTGGCAAGACGGTAGAAGTCGGTCGCCAGATCGAACGCAGTCCATTGGGCGAAGGATTCCAGCGACATGCCATTGGCCTGGGCCAGCGCCCTGGCCCTGTCCCTGGCATAGCCCCAGTCAGCGGCAAACGTGCCGCTGGGTGCAAAACCAGGAGCCTGCCCGGCTGTCGCCATGCAAGCGGAAAGGCCCAATGCATTGCCCGTCGATTGCTGTAGCTGCGCCAGCGTGACCTGGGTGTTCAACTGTGACAGGATCATCATCTGCTCGCCATCGAGACTGAATACCAATTCACGCATTTCGCAGGGCCATTCCTGAGGCAAAAAGCGCAGGCGTGCGAGTTCGGACAGGTACCGGGTGTTGAAGTCGTGATAATCGCGGGAATCCAGTATGGATTCGTTCCAGATTTTGTTCGAGTTCGTGTCGGCCAGATATTTGTGCTCTTCACGGTAGTGCTCGAAGAGTTCGTCAAAGCGCGGCACCTGGCTGACACGCATGGTCTGCACTTCCACCTGCCCGGCGTCGCTCAGGGTCAACAGCTTATAGGCCGGCACGTAGGCGGCCAGCGAGGGCGCCTGGATGTTGAAAATGGCCTGGCCGTCGTCGTAGCTGCGCATGCCTGTGTCATTGAAGTGCATGTGGCCGCCGATATGCAGCTTGAGTCCCGTTTGCGCCAAGGTGCGCGTGGTGTCCTCGCTGGGGCGGCGCGCCATCTGGAAGGCGCCGATGCCAAACAGGCTTTCGATATCGCCGGATGCGCCGTTGTAGAACTCGGTCATGGGGAAGTGGCTGAAGGCGATAACCTGCTTTCCCTGGGCCTCGCCACGCTGGACCACATCCTTGAGCCATTCGACGACATGCGTCTTGTGGGTCAGCATTTTGTTGTAGCCGGCGTTGCCAGAACCCTCGAAGTTGGCCGGATTGGCCGGGTCCTTGTCGTTCGCGCTGGCCTTGGGAGCGTACACATTCGCATCGATGGCGACCAGCCACAGGCCTTCCACAGGTTCCACCACATACGAAGCGTCCGGCACCATCAGGCAATGCGTGTAGCTGTCCTGGCGGTATTTGCCCCCCGTGCCCTCGGTGCAGATTTCGTATTGGCGATTGACCCAGTCTGCTTGCTCTGCGGCCAGGCGATACGAATAGTTGGCGCTGGTGTAATGGCTGTACGGGGTTTCCCAATACAGGTAGTTTTCCTTGGGCATGAAGCCGTGCCAGGCCAGTGCCTCGGTAATCGGGGCGTAGCCCTGTTCCTTGACTTCTTCGGTGCAGATCGTGGGCAGGCCCTTGCCGGTAGGCACGGTTGACCACTGGCCTGCATAGCCGGTGCATTCGGCTGCGCCACGGCTGTAGATGCGCTGTTCCTGGCCGCCCGTGCCCAGGTAGTCGCTTTTGCCGGCAGGCCGGTCAAAAGGTACGTTGGGGTCGTGGTTGCCGGGCGCGGCAAAGAACTCCATGCCGTATTTGTTGGCATATTCATCCAGGACTTTCTTCAGGCCGCGTATATGCACGGGCTGGCCGTCATCCGAAAAATCCCCAGGCAGGGCGATGTACTTCACGCCGCGTGCGGCCGCATCGTCCAGGGCGGCCAGGAAGGCAAAGTAGTTTTCGTTGAACAGGCGCGTGGACGTCAACTGCGCGTACATGGTCCGGATCGTGGCGAACTGGCCGGTTTTGGCGTTCGGCAGCCCCTGGAAGGAGCCGTCTGAAAAGCTGCCATAGACATCGTGGAAGTGGATGTCGGGCATGAACGCAACCTGCACGGGAGCGCCGGCGGTGGGTGGGGTGGGTGTGACCTCGGGCGGAACCGAAGGCCCGTCATTGCCGGCTGGGGAATCGTCGCCGTTGCAGGCGCCAAGCAGGGCGGATAGCGCCATGACGCCCATGACAGCCAGATAGCGAGGACGGTGCGGTCGTTTCATGTAGGGTAGCTCTAGGGTATGGGATGCAAATGAATACGCCCTGCCGGCAAGGTGCCCGGGCAGGGCGTATCTCGAGCCCCGATGCATGGGCAACGGGGCAGTGCATCCAGAATAGAGTCCTTACATGACAGCAGTATTAAGGCAATATCGCCATTATTCCTTGGCCAGTCCCAAGCGGGTCAACAAGGCCTTCTGCTTATCCAGCGTCTCGCGCGCCCAGGCCTCGTAGTCCTGGCTGTTGCGATACCAGACCTCCTGGTTCAGTTGCTCCATCAACTGTACGTGCCGCGGATCATCCAGGGCCTTCTTGAACGCATCATGCAGAACCTTCACGACGGCCGGGTCCATGCCCTTGGGGCCCACCAGCCCGTAAGGCGAGGTCGATACCACGCCGTAGCCCAGGTCGCTGGCGGTGGGCACATCGGGCCAACGCTTGGTGCGTTTCTCGCCAAAGGTGACCAGCAGGCGCATATCGCCGCTGTCGACGAACTTGTCCCAGCCGGTTGCATCGCTTTGGGCCATGACATGCCCGCCCATCAGCGACTGCATCAGGTCGGCATTGCCCTTATAGGGAATATCGGCCAGTTTGACCTTGGCGTTGTAGGCAACCTCTTCCATGAGCAGATGAGGTGACGTGCCGACCCCTGTATGCCCATAGTTGATCATGCCGGGCTGTTTGCGCGCGGCTTCGATGTAGTCGGTGAAAGTCTTGTAGGGAGAATCGGCGCGCACGGTGAAGCCGAAGGTGTATCCCGTAAGCCCGATCACGAAGGTGAAATCCTTGATGGGATCCCACTGGGTTTTCTGCATGAAGGGCATGCGCAACATGCCCATGGGGTATTGCGCCAGCGTATAGCCATCCGGCTGGGCTGACAGGGCCATGCTGCCCGGCCCCAGCGTGCCCCCCGCACCCGGTTTGTTTTCGATGATGATCTGTTGGCCCAGCTCTTCGCTTGCGATCTGGCCAAGCACGCGGAAATGGCGATCGGTCGAGCCGCCCGGAGGCCAGGGCACGATCAGGGTAATGGGCTTGTCTGGGAAAGTCGTGCTTTGCGCCTGGGCTGCGCCCAGCGGGGCGGCGAGGGTGGCGGCAACTGCGGCCAGGGCCAGGAATCGGCGGCGGGAAAAACGGGATGCTTCCAGAGCGAAGGGCATGCTGTAGTCTCCTGTGTGCAGGATCGGAGGTCGTCCTGCATTTTTGTTGCCGGGTCATGGGCAGATATTGTTATGCGCCATAACCTCAGCTTATTGTGTCACAGTCGTTCCCCCGCGAGGGGGCCGCGCGGGCTCGCGCGGCAAGGCCGGGCCTGGGGCTCAGCCAGCGGCTTCCAGCACGCCGGCAAGTATCCGGCTGGCATCCAGGGACGCCGGAAAGCCGCAGTAGACGGCGCTGTGCAAAACCAGTTCCTGCAGTTCCTCGCGCGACACGCCATTGGCCAAGGCGCCCCGCATGTGGCCGGCCAATTCCTGCGGCCGGTTCAGGGCGATCAGCATGGATACCGTCGCCAGGCTGCGCTGCTTGCGCTCCAGGCCGGGCCGGGTCCAGACGGTGCCCCAGGCAAATTCCGTCACCAGTTGCTGGAGCGCGCCGTTGCCCTGCGCTTGTGCGGCTTCCAGCGAGCGCGTGACATGGGCTGGGCCCAGGGAGTCGGTGCGCACGGCCAGGCCGGCGCGAAACTGCGGGTTGGCATCGTAGCCTTCGGGTACTTTCAGGGCCTCGGTCATGAAAATTCTCTTTTAGGTGATGGAAAACGCGGATGGCCAGCCATGCTCCTGGTCAGGGCGCATGGCTGGCCGTTCGCATGGAATTATCGCAGCGTCAGGCTGGGTGGCGCTATTCGGCTTCCAGACCCAGGCGCCGAAGCGTGGTGAATTGCTGCGCGCTATCTTGCTGCATACGCTGTTTGAACATCGCACCAGGCTGGTAGTCGACAACCTGGTTCGCGCGCTGGGCCCAATCCCGGTAGGGGGGCGAATCGACAGCTTGCCGGCATGCCGACTCCAGTTTGGCGACGATGTTGGCGGGGGTGCCGGCCGGTACCAGCACTCCTCCGAAGCTGAGCTGGACCACGGGTATGCCGGCCTCGGTCAAGGTGGGCACCTGAGGGAAGGCCGGATGCCGTTTGTCCGAGTACACCGCAAGCAGCCTGAGCTCGCCGGCCTGGATCTGGCCGGTAATCGAGCTTGCCAGTACGGCGCCAAAAGCCAGGCGCTGGCCGAGCAGGTCCTGCAGCATGAGCCCATCACCTTTGTACGGAACATGGTTGAGTTCGACGGTGCTTGCGTTCTCGAGGTTCGACGTGCCCAGGTGGGGAATCGAGCCGATGCCCGAGCTGCCGTAGCTGATTTTTCCGGGATGCTTGCGGGCGTCGGCCAACAGGTCATCCATGGCCTGGTAAGGCGAATCCTTTGTCACCGCAATGGCGAAGATATTGTCAAACACCTGGCAGACGTATTCGAAGGATGCAAGATTGTAGGAAACCGACTTCAGGCGGTGCGGCCCGCTGGACAACGGCACCGCGGGCGTAAAGACGATGGTGTAGCCATCGGGAGCGGCCTGGGCTACAGCTTGCAAACCCAGGGTGCCGGTGGCGCCAGCCTTGTTGCTGACGGCTACCGGCTGCTTGAGCACCAAGGCCAGCGCTTGCGCGAAATTCCTGGCGTTCTGGTCCAGGCCGCCGCCTGGGGCGAAGGGGACGACGACCTCGATCAGCCGGTCCGGGTAGGTCGCGCTTGCGCTGACCCCGGGCGCGCTGATCGCGCTGGTGCAAGCAAGCAGGAGCAGGATGGTTCTGCCAGGAAGTTTCATAGTCGCTACTCCGCGGTCGGCCAGTGGGTTCAAACTGAAGGGTGGGCTTACTGAGGTGTCGTGGCGCGTATTTTCTCGAGCTCTTGGACGAACGCGGTATGAACGCGTTCGTGATCGGGGCTGGCCTGACGCCAGGCCAGGTTGACAGGCGCGATGGCTTGGCGCCATGCGGCAAGCTCTTCCTGGGTCGGTGTGGCGACAGTATTGCGTCCGGACGCGGCTACCCGTTCGTGCACTTCACGTTCCTGGCGATCAAAGGCTACGCCCAGCTTGCGCGCCAGGGCTTCTCCGCTGAACTGGTCGATGGCCGCGCGCGCAGGCGCAGGCAGTGCATCGTAGCGGTCCTGCCGCATGACGATGCCTACGGCGACGGCACCGAGCGGGATATTCAAATGTTGGGTCGTGACCTGGTCGACCTTGAAGTCGCCCACGAAGCCCCAGTTGTTGAAGCTCATGTCCACAACGCCACGCGACAGCGCATCGGCGATCTGTCCACCTGGGATCTGTACCGGAGCCCCTCCAAGCGCTTCGGTCACGCGTGTCAGGAGGTCACCCGAGATCCGCACCCGCCTGCCCTGCAGGTCGGTGGGCTGGCGTACCGAGTGCGAGCCGTGAATGGTGACCGGCGGTGTTGCGGCCACGGCCAGCATTCTCAAGCCATCGAATCCCGATAGCTTGCCGGCCAAATACAGGCGGTTCAGCGCCACACTGCCTTCGGTCGCGTTCCTGATGAGAAAAGGCTGGCCTATGACTTCGGCATCGTCGAAGCGGCCCGGGGTGTAGGGCAGAACGATCCAGGCCATATCGGCAATGCCGTCGGTGACCAGCTTGAGTTGTTGCGCGGGGTTGCGGCCCAGCGTGCCCCCGGCGAAAACATCGATTTGCAGGGTGTTGCCGGACGCGGCGGAGATATCCCGGGAGAGGGGCAGCAGCACGTTGGACGTAATGTTGGCCATGGGTGGCTCGAAGCTGGAGAGCTTGAGTTTGAGCGGGGCCGATGTTTGTGCGGGGGCGCTTGCGGCCGCCGCCAGCATGGCAAGGGCAGCAAACCGCTTGAGCAGAGCGAGAGGGGCTGCTTTCATGTGTGCCTCTTTTGACAAGGTGAAGGGGGCGGCAGGTTTGAGCCCAAGGGGTCAAGCGGGGTTGGCCGCTAGCAGATGGCCACGCTGGCGGTCCCAGACCACGGGAAAAGCGACATCGTCGGCGGGATACTCGCCTGGTCGTACCGCGGGATCGCGCCGCAGTTTCATGGTGTGTGCCCGGGGGTCCCACTGCACGTTTTTTCCAAGATAGCGGATGGACAGCCCAATACGCTGCTGGGTGGCGGACATATTGCCGGATGCGCCATGCGCCGTCAGGGGGTGATGGCACAGCACGTCGCCAGGCTGCATATCCCAGCTCAGCACGGTTTCGCTGGATTCGATGGTGCCGTAATCCGGACAGGCTTCCAGCTGCGGATCCATGAACCTGGGATCGTAGTCAGGGGTGATTGCGCGGAACATTTTGTTCCAGCGGTGCGAGCCGGCGACATACTGCACGCCGCTGGTTTGCTTGGACACTGGCGTGAGCGCAATCCAGATGGAAATGAGGTCGCTGCCGCGAAACGGCCAGAACGGCAGGTCGTTGTGCCATGGCGTGGGCGCGGGGGTGCCGGGGGCCTTGATAAACAGTTGATCGTAGTAGAACCGCACGCGATCCGTGCCCATGAGCTTTGCGGCTATCTCGGCGGCTGGCGAGACATCGCGCAACAGTCGAAAGCGCTCATCGAGATCGGAGAGGTAGACGTTGGTGTAGAAGCGGCCCTGGCCTTGGCCCAATGCGGGTTCGCGGATCCGGCCGGCGTTCGAGTCCATGGCCTGAAGTGCCGCCTCGCGCAACATGTCGCACCAGGCTGGGCCGAACATGCCGCGCAGGCACACCACACCGTCGCGATGGAAGTCCTGGATGTTTTGTTCGCTGATCGGCGTTGCCGGGTGCAGGTGCAGGGGGCTCGTCGAGGACGCTACCGACGAGGGCTTTATATCGTCCATTGCCGCTCCTTTTTGTTGTAAATCTCATTTAATGAGATTGGATATGTGCTTGGGGCGATGGTCAATCCGTGTAAACCCCAGCAGATGGGAAGCCTCCCGGCTTTGCACAGGCTGCCTCCCTTTTGCGGTTTCCAGCATCGATTTGGTGATGAGATTTCTCGTTGACTTTCCATTTTTATTTTCACACAATCTCATTTATTGATATTTAACTAAAATAATACGGGAGGCAAAAAGCATATGAAACTCATCAGTTTCGAGCGGGCGGGCAAGGCTGGGTATGGCGTTGTGGTCAACGATGGCGTGATTGACCTGGGCTCGGCCCTGAACCATCGGTATGCCGACCTGAAATCCCTGCTGGCGGCCGGTGCGGTGCAGGAGGCCGGCCATATCGCCAGCACTCGCGGCGCAGATTTCGGGCTGGCCGACGTCATGCTGCTGCCGGTCATTCCCAATCCGGGCAAGATCTGGTGTTGCGGCCTGAACTATGGCGAGCATGTGCGAGAAACGAATCGGGAAGCCACCGAAAAGCCGATGTTCTTCCTGCGCTTTGCCGATTCCCAGGTGGGCCACAACCAGCCGATTCTGCGTCCCGCTGAATCAACGATGCTGGATTTCGAGGCCGAGATCGCGGTCATCATCGGCAAACCCGGGCGGCGCATTGCCGAAGCGGATGCCTTCGAGCATGTCGCCGGCTACGCCTGCTACAACGACGCGACGCTGCGCGACTGGCAAAAGCACACGCAGCAATGGGCGCCTGGCAAGAACTTCTGGCGCACGGGTGGCTTTGGTCCCTGGATGGTCACCGCGGATGAGATTCCCGCCAATACGGTAATGACGCTGACCGCCCGGCTCAATGGCAAGGAAATGCAGCGAGCCACAACCGAGATGATGATTCATAGCATCCAGCGGCAGATTGCCTATGCCTCCACGGTGGCGCCGTTGCAGGCCGGGGATGTCATCGTCACGGGTACGCCCGGCGGTGTGGGCGCGCGCCGCGAGCCTGCGGTCTGGATGCAGCCCGGCGATGTCATCGAGGTCGAGATCGATAAGGTGGGCGTGCTGCGCAATCCGGTTGCGCAAGAAGCCTGACCCAGCGGCAAGAGCGCCCGGAGCAGGGGAGTCCGGCACAGGCGTGCCGCATCCGGACGATCTGCCGATTCGGGCAGAAAAGCACACAAAAGACCGCCAGCTGCGAAGAGGGGAGACAGCCATGAGCTCAGTGCCACGGCCCGGGAGGGCTGCCGTATTTGCCGAAATACTGGCGGGAGTAGCGGTAGCCGGGTTGCTGCTGCTGGCCATGGTGACCAGCCTGGACGTGCTGCTGCGCTATGTGTTCGCCAGCACCATACGGGGCCTGGCCGACGTCACCGCCTTGGCTGCGGCGGTACTGCTGGCAGCGTGCCTGCCGCATCTGGTGGTTCGCCGGGGAAACATCATGATCGACTTCCTGGGGCGCTTGCTGGGTGGGCGTGCGCATCGGGGGCTGAATATTTTCGGCGCATTTGTCAGCTTCCTGTTCTTTGCCGTCATGGCCTGGCAGTGCACGCTATTCGCGCTGGATATGAAGAGCACCCACGAGGCCATGCCGATACTGCGCTGGCCGGTATGGCCATGGTGGTCGATGGTGGCCCTGTTCATGGTCGTGACCGCGCTGGTGGCGCTGGCCACCTTGCTGGACGAGGAGGCGAGATGATCGCCCGGCATGCCGTCTTGCTTGCGGTTTCGGCCGAGGCGATGGGCAAGCCCTCATGAGCGATCCCGTCATGCTGACCGTGTGGGGGCTGGCTGCCACCTTTGTCCTGCTGCTGCTGCATGTGCCGGTGGGAATTGCCATGGGCGTGGCCGGCGTGGGCGGTTTTGCGTTGCTCGCAGGATGGCAGCCGGCGTTTGCCATGATCGCCTCGGAAGTCTCGAACAATCTTGCATCGCTGGACCTGCTGACCATACCGCTGTTCGTGCTGATGGGGGCGTTCGCCAATGTTGCCGGCCTATCCGAAGATCTTTATCGCCTGGCCTACGCCCTGATAGGCCACCGCCGCGGCGGGCTGGCCATGGCAACCATAGGCGGGTGCGCAGGTTTTGGCGCGGTATGCGGCAGCTCTGTTGCCACCGCGGCGACATTTGGCAAGGCCTCGCTGCCGTCCATGCTCAAGCGTGGTTATGACCCGGGATTCTCGGCCGGCACGGTCGCGTCAGGAGGGACGCTGGGCATCCTGATACCGCCGTCGTCCATTATGGTGATCTACGCCGTGCTGGCACAGGAATTGATCGTCACCATGTATGTAGCGGCCCTGCTGCCGGCCTTGGTAGCGATACTGTTGTACCTGCTTACCATCAACGTCTACGCCAGGTTGCGCCCGTTGCACGCGCCCGTTGGCGACAAGGCGACGCCGCGTGAGCGCTGGAACGCGGCGCGCGGCAGTTGGCAGGTCATCCTGCTGGCCGTGGCCGTGGTCGGGGGAATGGCCGCCGGCGCCTTTACCGCCACCGAAGCGGCTGCGGTCGGCGCCGCGCTGGCCTTTCTGTTTGCCCTGTTTCGCCGCACGCTGACGACGCAGGGCATGCGTGCAGTGCTGGCCGATACGGCCACCACCTCGGCCATGATCTATGTGCTGATCATCGGCGCCTCGCTTTTTGGCTACTTCGCTGCGATTACCCAGGCGCCGCAGGCGCTCATCGAGGCCGTCCATGCCTCTGGCATTCCGATCTGGGCCGCATTGTGCCTGATCGTTCTGCTCTTCATCGTGGCGGGTGCGTTTTTTGATGAACTGGCCGCCATGGTCATCACCATGCCCTTCGTGCTGCCGCTGGTCACGGGTTGGGGGTTCGATCCGATCTGGTGGGGAGTGATCAACGTGGTGATCATCGAGATCGGCATGTTGGCGCCGCCGCTGGGCATGAATGTGTTCGTGGTGCACGGCGTTGCCAAGCAGATTCCGCTGGGCGCCATTTACCGGGGCGTTTCCCCCTACCTGATTTCGAATGCCGTAAGACTGGGCTTGCTGCTGGCATTTCCGGCGCTTGCGCTGTGGCTACCCTCCATTCTCAATTGAGTCCCTTATGACAGCCGCCTTTCCCGCGACGCGCCGTTGCGATACGGACAGCTCCTTGTATGACGTGGCTATCGTCGGCTTCGGGCCGGCCGGTGCGACGCTGGCCAACCTGCTGGCATTGCGTGGCATACGAACGCTGGTGCTAGAGCGCGAAGCCGATATCTATCGATTGCCCCGCGCCATTCATTTCGATGGCGAATGCATGCGGGTATTCCAGACCATAGGCATCGCCCACGAGCTGGCCGGCAAGCTGGTGGTGGCGCCCGGCATGCGCTTCGTCGATGCCAAGGGGCGATTGCTGATCGACTGGCAGCGTCCCACCGAGGTGGGACCGCAGGGCTGGCATGCCAGCTATCGCTTTCATCAGCCCGACCTGGAAGCGGCGTTGCGCCAGCGCCTGGCGGGTTCCGGTTCGGTGGATGTGCGCTTGCGCCACGAGGTTTTCGCCATCGAGCAGCAATCGGACTGCGCCGTACTGCGGTTTGAAGACATGGCCAGCGGACAACTACGGCAGGCGGCGGCACGCTATGTGGTCGGCTGCGACGGCGCGCGCTCACTGGTGCGCCGGCTGATGGGAACCGAGCTGGAAGACATGAAGTCCCATGAGCGCTGGCTGGTCGTGGATGTCGTGCTCAAGCGCGAACGCGAGGATCTGGGCGACCACAGCATTCAGTACTGCGATCCGGCACGACCTGCCACCTATGTGCGGGGGGTGGGCAGCCGGCGCCGGTGGGAATTGATGGTCATGCCAGGTGAGGACCCAGCTGTCATGACGCGTCCCGAGGCCATCTGGAAGCTGCTCTCGAAGTGGGTTACTCCCGACGATGCCGAGCTGGAGCGTCCGGCCGTCTATACCTTCCATTCCGTGGTGGCCCAGGGATGGCGGCGCGAGCGCCTGCTGATAGCGGGTGACGCCGCACATCAAACCCCGCCTTTCCTGGGGCAGGGCATGTGCGCAGGCATACGGGACGCTTCCAACCTGGCCTGGAAGCTGGCCGATGTCGTGACTGGCCAAGCCTGCGCCAGCCTGCTGGATACTTATGAGTCCGAGCGTTCGCCCCATGTGCGCGAGTTCATCGAAACCGCGGTGCGCCTGGGCGCCGTCATTCAAGCCACCGATTCGGACGCATCCCGGCAGTGCGACCAGGCTTTCTCGCACAAGCCGCAGATGCTGAGCACGCCCCAGCCGCGCCTGGGTCCCGGCGCGCACGATGCTGGCGCCGCAGGCTGCATCGCCATGCAGCCGCGGCGAGCCGATGGCATGCTGATGGACGATCTGGTGGGCTATCGCTACACGCTTGTGATCGAGCCTGGCCTACTGCACACGACACAGTCGCTGCTGCGGGAAAGGGCCGCCCGGGAAAGGGCCACTGATGGGCCCGCCCTATATGTGGCGCATGATGCCCAGACGCGGGCTTGGCTGGCCGGCTTGCCCGCCAGGGCGGCATTGTTGCGGCCCGACCGCTATCTTGCCGGCTTTGCTTGCGACACCGAAGAGCTTGCCGCCCTGCTTGACCGCACCGTGACGCGCCTGCGGGCGGCGGGCGCTGACCCTTCCTGCCGCAGTGGGACTACGGCATCAAATCAAGGAAATCACCAATGTCCAGACCAGGCCTGAGCTTCAGCCATATGGGTTTTTTTGCCCATCACATGCCCACGATGGAAGATTTCTATACCCGGGTCCTGGAGTTCACGGTTACCGACAGGGGCCAGCTCCCGGGGCCAAACGGCAGCATGGAACTGGTATTCCTCAGCCGCGACCCCGATGAGCACCATCAGATCGTGCTGATCAGCGGACGCCCGCAACAACTGGCCTTCAACGTCATCAACCAGATTTCGCTCAAGGCCGATAGCCTGGCCACGCTCAAGGAAATGCATCGCCGCTTGATAGCGGAAGGCACGCAGCAGATCGTGCCTATCACGCATGGCAATGCGCTATCGGTGTATGCCCCCGATCCCGAGGGCAACCGGCTGGAACTGTATCTTGACCTGCCCTGGTACGTGTCGCAGCCCATGCGGGTGCCCGTCGATCTGGGCCAGGACGACGACGCCCTCATGGCTCAGCTCGAGGCGCATGCCCGCTCGCTGCCGGGTTTCAAACCGCGAGTAGAATGGCGGGCTGAGATGGCCCGCCGCATGGGCATCGCATAGGAGAGCACATGAGCAGCCCGTCCAGGGTGTTCGCTATACTGGACCTGTTCACCCAAGAGCGTCCGGTCTGGTATACCGACGACATCAATCAAGCGCTGGGCTATACCCGCCCCACTGGCTACCGTTATGTGAAAGAACTGGTGGCAGCGGGCTTTCTCCAGAAGGTGGCGGCTGGCCGCTATGCGCTGGGTGCCCGCATCGCCATGCTCGATCGCCAGCTGCGACAGACCGATCCCGTCCTGCTGGCTGCGGCCCCGCTGATGCACGAACTGGTAACCCAAACCGGTTTTGACGCGGTGTTGTCTTCCATGTTCAGCAAGCAGGTGGTGGACACCTATCGGGTGAGCGCTGATCGCCGGCTCAAGCTCGAATATGGGCGTGGCCGGGCGCGGCCGCTGTTTCAGGGGGCTGCGCCAAAAGTGATCCTGTCCTGCCTGCCGCGCGCGCAGCTACTAAAACTGTATGAGTTGAATGCGCAAGAGGCCGCCAGCCATGGCATGGGCGGTTCCTGGCCGGAATTCCGCAAGCGGCTGGCCCTTATCCGCAAGCAGGGATTCTATCTTTCCCTGGGCGAGCTCGAGGCCGAACTGGGCGGCGCGGCCGTGCCCTTGCTGGATGGCGATGGCGATGTGCTGGCGGCTCTGACGCTGGTGGGGACGCCGCAAGGCCTGAAGCAGGCGGGGGGGGCCGCCTTGCACGGGTGGTTGATCCCTGTTGCGCAACGCGTTCGCGAACTGCTGTCGGCAGGCGCGTATGCGCAATTCGAGGTCCATTAAAACCGGGTCTGGCGATGCTGCGCGATGCGTCAATGCCCGCTTGGATCGCCCTGGCGGCTGGCCTCGAAGAGGAACCAGGTACGCCTCTCGGTTTCATCTATCCAGACTTCGATCAGGCTGGCGGTGGCGATATCGCGATGTTCGTCGCACACGTTGTGGGTTTCCCGCAGCCGCGCCGCCAGCGCCTTGTTGTCGTCGCGCAGTTCGGCCAGCATATCTAATGGCTGGACATATTCCGCATCGTTGTCCAGCACCCGCTGAGTGCGGCTGATGTGCCCGATGGAACGCAGCGTGGGGCCGCCGACCTTGCGGATGCGTTCGGCGATGGGGTCGGTCATGGCGAAAAGCTGGTCGGCCTGTTCGTCCAGCAGCAAATGGTAGTCGCGAAAATGCGGTCCGCTCATGTGCCAGTGAAAATTCTTGGTTTTCAGGTAAAGCGCGAACACATCCGCCAGAATGGCGTTCATGGATGCGGCGATGTCCTGGGTCGCCGCCGCATCCAGGTCAGACGGCGTGGCCAAGGGGGCCATGCGTCGGCGTTTCAGGTCTTTTGTCTTCTTGTCAGCAGGGTCTTTCACGGCGTTTCCTTTCTTGAATGAGAGGCACGAAAGTGATGGTATAGACACCAGGAAAACAATTCTTGTATATCAATTGTGGCCCCATGAGCTGAACATCGCAAGCCCGGGGCGGGTGGCCCAAGCCGGGTTCAATCCAGCTTGGGCTGAGTCGTATGCGTCTTGGCTTCGCTGGCGGCGGGTGCGGAATTTGGCCACGATTGCCAGAATGGCTGGTTGTCTTCGAGCATGGCGGTAAGCTTTTCGGCCAAGTAGTCGAGCAGTTCGCGTACAGCGGGCACCATGCCGCGGCGCGAGGCATACACCGCATGGATGATGCCTTCGGGCACCCGCCACTCGGGCAGCACCTGAACCAGGCGGTGATCGGTATCTATCGTGCGCCACAGCGTATCCGGCAATAGCGCTATGCCCTGGTTCTGCCTGACTGCCTCGAAGATGAGTTGCAGATCGCCACACAGCAGGCGCGGATGATGCATGACGACAACATGGCCGCCCTGCTTGTCATGCAACTGCCATTCGTGAGGCCCTTGATCCATGACGCCCATGCTCATCAGCGTGCTGTGGTTGGCGAGATCCTCGGGCCTGGACGGCGTGCCGTGCTGTCGCAGGTAATCCTTGCTGGCCACCAGGCTGAGCTCGCTGGTGCCAAGACGTCGTGAGACAAGACTGGAGTCCTCGGGCATGGCCAGGCTGACTTGCATGGCGATATCTACCTGGTCGCGGTACAAGTCCACAGTGTCGCCGGTGATATGCAGCCGTACCGATACCTTGGGATGTTGCTTCAGGAACTCGGGCAGAAACAGGGGAAAAACCGTCTGGGCCAACCCGATGGGGGAGCTGACGGTAACCTGGCCGGTGGGCTCGGCAAGCAGGCCCAGCATATGCTCGTCGGCATCCCGGGCGGCCTGGACGATGGTGTGGCAATACTTCAAGTAGATTTCGCCGGCCTGCGTGGGCGAGAGCTTGCGCGTGCTGCGTTGAAGCAGGCGCATGCCCAGCCTTTCCTCGAGCGCGGCAATGCGCCGGCTCAGGTGTGATTTCGATATGTTCAGGGCGCGGCCGGCGGCACTGAATCCCTTTTCGTCCACCACTTTGGCGAAATAGTAGAGATCGTTCAGGTCGCGTGTGGATGGCGCGCGAATTGATGCGGGCAGGACGGGCGATTTGGTCTGCGTGCTCATGGGCTTCTTGTTTATTGATTGGGCACGCTGGCCGTGCTTGCTCCAAGGCAGCCAGGCCGCCATGTCATGGTTTTGGGCAAGGTGGCTCCACGCCTGGCGCCCGGCGACCCTGCACGCATGATACTGCTGTTCGGAATCGGGTATGGAATGCGCGACTGTTGCGTCTCGTTTTCCCTAGTATTTTGCTGTTTAAATAACAAGTATTATTTTCATGACAGAATATTCGGGGTGGGTCTCAAGCCTTGAGGCTCGCCGCCGTGTCGCGGCTCTGCCAAGGAACCTTCTAAGCCATGACCACGCCCATTTTCCAAACCCGGCTCACCCGGCTGTTCGGTATCGATCATCCCATCCTGCTGGGGGGCATGCACCACTTGTCGGATGCCGCTATCGTTGCCGCGGCGGTCAATGCGGGGGCCATGGGTTTCATTACCGCCCGTTCGTCCGAAACGCCGCAAGCGTTTCGGGCCGAACTGCGCAAATGCCGCGACCTGACCGGTGGCAGGCCTTTCGGCGTGAACCTGACGATTTCCAAACGTCCGGCCTACAACAGCTATGTGGCCGAATGGCTGGCGATAGCCCTGCAAGAGGGCGTACGGCATTTCGAGACCGCGGGTTCTTCCCCGCAGGAATGGGTAGGGCCCATCCATGACGCGGGCGGGCTTCTGATGCACAAATGCCCCAGCGCGCGCCACGCCCTGTCGGCCGAACGCCTGGGGGTCGACGTCATCGGCCTGGTCGGCATGGAAGAAGGCGGCCATCCGGGCGCCAACAAGCTGTCGGCTTTCGTGCATGGAGCCTACGCGCTACGCGCACTCAAGGTGCCGCTGGTGCTTGGCGGTGGAATAGGTTCGGGCGAACAGCTTGCAGCGGCGCTGGCGTTGGGTGCGGATGCGGTGGTCATGGGCACGCGCTTCATGGTGGCGTCCGAGATCTGGGCGCACGACGCCATCAAGCAAAGGATAGTCGAGTCCGACGAACACAGTTCCACCACGGTGCTGGGCACCATGGGCGAGACCTGGCGCGTGCTGCTCAATGACACGGCGCGCCGGGTGCAGCAGCTCGAGGACGGCGGCGCACGCAGCCACCAGGAATTCGGCGACCTGATCCTGTCTTCGCGCACGCGCCAACGGGTCTACGTCGAAGGCCAGGTCGAGGAAGGCATGGTGTCCCTGGGGCCGGCCTGCGGATTTGCCGACCGCATCGAGCCGGCGGCAGACATCATTCGCAGGCTCATGGCCGATGCGGCCCAGGCCGCCCGTTTATTCACCGGCCGGCTCACGCCACTGGCTGAAGCCGTTCCGGCCGCCGCCGCCGCTTAGATCCGCAGTCAGTAGCGGGCCTGCGAAAGCAGGCCCGCTTTGCATTCAGGCAACCCGCCGTATATAGGGTTGTTCCGGCCGCGCGGCCTCGGGTTCGGATAGCGGATGGTGGCAGGCGACAAAATGTTCGCTACCGGTATTGGCCAGCTTGATTTCCGGTTCCTGCTGGCTGCACAGATCGGTGGCCCGTGGGCAACGGGTGCGAAAGCGGCAGCCCGAGGGTACATCCAGCGGCGACGGTGTTTCGCCCCGGGCAATCTCCGGCCTGTGCTGGCGCTGCCGCGGTATCAAGGATGGCACCGAGGCCAGCAGGGTTGCCGTGTAAGGATGGCGGGGGGCCGAATACAGTGAGTCGGTGGGCGCTATCTCGCAGATCTTGCCCAGGTACATCACCATGACACGATCGCTGATTCCTTTCACCACGCTCAGGTCGTGCGATATGAAGACCATGGTCAGGTCAAAGGCCGCCTTGGTGTCTTCCAGCAGGTTGATGACCTGCGCCTGCACCGATACATCCAGCGCGGAAACCGGTTCATCGCACACCAGCAATCGGGGCCGCAATACCAGCGCGCGGGCTATGCTCACGCGCTGGCACTGTCCTCCCGACAGCTCGTAGGGCCGCCGGTTGCCGATGACCTCGCCATCCAGGCCCACGCTGCGCAGCGTATCCAGCACGATGCGTCGCCTTTCGGCGGCGCCGGCCTGCCCGGCCACCAGCAACGGCATCTCGACAATCTCCAGGATGCGGTGTGCGGGGTTGAGCGATGACAAGGGGTCCTGAAACACCATCTGCATGTTGCGGCGCAGTTCGCGCAGGCGCGCGCCGCTGGCGTCGAGTACCGAGTTGCCCTCGAAGACGACGCTGCCGCTGTCGGGCGCCGGCAAGGACAGGATCGCGCGGGCCAGGGTGGATTTGCCCGAGCCCGATTCGCCGACTACGCCCAGGGTCTCGCCGCGCCGTACATCGAACGAGACCCGAGACAGGGCCTGGACCCGCCGACCACCCTTCGCCCTATAGGTCTTGACGATGTCCTGGGCGCTCAGGAGCGCGCTGTCGTGCCCCAGGTGGGCCATACCGCTACCTGCCATATCAGTTCTCCTGCACCGGGTGCCAGCACGCATAGCGATGATCGTTGCTGACCAGGCTGGGCTGCGGAACTTCGGTGTCACATTGATTCGAACGAAAAGCGCAGCGTGGCGCAAAGCGGCAGCCGGCCGGCGGCGACACCAGGTTGGGCGGCTGCCCGGGAATGACCGGCAGCCGGATATGCCCCGGGCTGTCTATCTTGGGAACCGATTGCAGCAGCGCCTGGGTGTAGCGCATGCGCGGATGCTGCAGGACATCGGCCACGCCCGCGTTTTCGACGATGCGCCCAGCGTACATGACGGCCACGTCGTCGCACATTTCCGCCACCACGCCCAGGTTGTGCGTGATCAGCACCATGGCCATGGCGTGTTTTTCCTGGAGCCGGCGCAGCAGGTCCAGGATCTGCGCCTGCACGGTGACGTCCAGGGCCGTGGTGGGTTCGTCGGCAATCAGCAGGCGCGGGTTGCAGGCCAGCGCAATGGCGATAACGATGCGCTGGCGCATGCCGCCGGACATGCGGTAGGCGTATTCATTGATACGTTGCCGCGGGTCGGGAATGCCGACTTCGGCCAGCAGTTCAAGCGCGCGCTCGCGGATGGCGGGCGCCGACAGGTCGGTGTGCTGGCGCAATACCTGCTCGATCTGGCGCCCGACTGTCATCACCGGGTTCAGCGAGGTCAGCGGGTCCTGGAAAATCATGGCGATCTCGCGGCCCCTGATGGTGCGCATCTGGCGCTCGGACCGTTGGCGCAGGTCCTGGCCGTCGAAGACGACGCGACCTTCCGGGGTGCGGGTGATCGTCGCCGGGAGCAGGCCGATGATGCTGCGCGCCAAGACCGATTTGCCCGATCCGGATTCGCCCACGATGCCCAGGGTGCGGCCGGCCTCGAGCGAGAACGAGACGCCGTCCACGGCTTTGAGTGCGCCCTGGGGTAGATCGAAATACGTTTTCAGGTTCTCGACTTCGAGCAATGGCGCGTTCATGCGGCTCTCCCTCGTCCGTCGATGCGGCGCTGGACTTCTTCGCCCACCAGGTTCAGCGCGAAAATCGTCAGAAACAACATGACGGCTGGAAAGAAAACGGCATGCGGGGCCAGCATCACATTGGCTTGTTCGGACGCCATCATCATGCCCAGGCTGGGTGTGGGCGGGGGCACGCCCAGCCCGAGAAAGCTCAGCCCGGCTTCGGCGACGGCGGCTACCGCGATCACCAGCAGTGAATACGCCAGTAGCGACGGCACCAGGTTGGGCAGGAGTTCGCGGGTGATCAGGCGCGTGTCGCCCATGCCGGCGGCGCGTGCGGCGGTGATGAATTCCTGTTCGCTGAAGCGCAGTGTGTTGGCGCGGGCGATGCGGGTGAAGGACGGAATGAAGACGATGCCCAGTGCAATGATGACCTTGAGCAGGGGTTGGCCCGGATAGGCCACCATGGCGATGATCAGCACCAGGGGCGGGAAGGCCAGCAGGATGTTGGTGCCGGTCAGGATGGTGCGCTCGACCCAGCCCCTGAAGTAGCCTGCACAGATGCCCAGGGTGCCGCCTATCAGTAGCCCGACCGCCACCGAGCCCAGGCTGACGGCCCAGGTAATCTGAAATCCGTGCAGGGTGCGCGAGAAGATGTCGCGCCCCAGCGAATCGGCGCCGAACCAGTGCTGCTGGTCCGGTGCGGCAAGCATGCTTAGCAGGCTTTGTTGCATCGGGTCCTGCAAGGGCAGCCAGGCCCCGGCCACGGTGGCCAGGAACACCAGCAGCAGCCATACACCCGAGACCACAACGCTTGGACGATAGCGGGTCATGGCTCAGGCCTCCGATTGGCGCAGCAGGCGCGGATCGACCAGGACATACAGCAGGTCGGTAAGCAGGTTGATCGCAATGAACATGGCGGCGACGAACAGGACTATGCCTTGCATCATGAGGTATTCCTGCTGGTAAATGGATTCGACCAGAAGCTGGCCTACGCCCGGCAGGGCGAACATGGATTCGATGATGATGGCGCCACCCATCAAGCGGCCCATGTTGATGCCCACCACGGTGATCAGGTTCAGCGATGACGGACGCAGCGCGTTCTCGAGCAAAATCCGCCAGGTCGGCAAGCCCATGCCGCGGGCCAGTGCAATGAAGTTCTGCTGCAGCGTTCCTATCATTTCGCTGCGCAGCAGGCGCAAATACACAGGCACTTCGATCAAGGCCAGCGAAAGCACGGGCATGATCATGCTTTGCAGGTTTGCCCCCACGCCTTCGCGCAATGGGACGTGACCGGTGGCGGGCAGCCACTGCAGATGCAGGGCGAAGATATAGATCAAGCCCAGTCCGATCACGAAGGACGGCGTCGAGAGCAAAGCCAGCGAGCCGGCCAGGGTCGTGGAGTCAAATGCCGAACCGCGCCGGTATGCGCTCCAGATGCCCAGGGGAATGGCCAGCGCCAGTGCCACCAACTGGGTCAGGAGCAAGAGCTCGATGGTGACCGGCAGCCGCGAGAGGATGACGTCCAGCGTGGCTTCACCCGAATGGATGGAGTGGCCGAAGTCGCCGGAGAGCACGTTGCCCAGCCAGTGCACGTAGCGCGCGTACAGGGGCTGGTCGAGCCCGAGCTCGATGCGCAATGCGGCAACGCGTTCGGGCGTTGCCGCATCGCCCAGGATCATGGTTGGCAGGTCGCCTGGCAGCAGCGCGACCAGCAAGAAGGCGATGATGGATACCGCCAGCAGGGTGCCGGTAATGCCCGCCGCGTTCCAGAAAAGCCGCTTGATGGCCATGGCTCAATCCCGCCATACGTTGGCAAACCGCACCAGTCCGTCCGGGATCACCGTAATGCCCTTCGCCTTCTTGTTGACGATGATGGAGTCCGTCACGTTGTACGTAAAGGCGTAAGGCAGGTCCTGCGCGAGCATCTTGGCGACTTCGCCATAGATGGCCATGCGCTTGTCCGGTTCTATGGTGGCCATGCCCTGATCCAGCAGCGCGTCGACCTTGGGGTTCTTGTATCCGCCGTAGTTCTGCGATGGCGTGACATCGGCAAACTGGGAATGGAAGAAAGTGTAGGAGTTGTAGTGCGGGTCTGCGCGGCCCGTGAAGCGATAGAGTGCCGAGACAAACTGCTTGGATGACATGTTCTGTACCAGGCGGTTCTGGTCCAGCGGCTCGAGCTCGACCTTGATGCCGGCCTTGCCCCACATCTCTTGCAGCGATTGGGCAAACTGGTTGGTCGTCGGCGTGTTGTTGTACTGGAAGGTAAAGGCCACCGGCTTGCCGTAATCGGCGATCAGGGCCTTGGCTTTTTCAAGATCGTACTTGGGGTAGGAATCCTGTGGCTGGGGTACGTTCATGCCCGGGCCAAAGGGGCTGTAGGCCAGGGTGGGAACGCCATAGGCGAGGGTCTTGCGCAGCAGATCCCGGTCTATGGCGTGCGCAACCGCCTGGCGCACGCGGATGTCATCAAGCGGCGGTACCTGCAGGTTGAAGTAAACGCCTTCCGAGCCGAAGCCGGCCGGGTGCAGAACCGTATAGGCCTTGTTGGCTTCCATCTGCGACACGAAGCGAAATGAAGGCTGGAACAGAATGTCGGTCTGGCCGGACTGGAAGGCGGCTTCCAGCGTCACGGTGTTCTGGATGCCGCGAAACACCAATTTGTCCAGGTAGGGTTTGCCGGGCTGCCAGTAGTCGGGATTTTTTTCCACGACATACCGGCTGCCGCGTATCCATTCCACGAACTTGAAGGGCCCGGTTCCAACCGGGTTGGTGCTGATTTCCTTGGGCCTGGCCTTGAAGGCTGTTGGCGACACCATGACCCCGGCGGCATCCGCAAGTATCGTGGCCATCGCGGCGTTTGGCCGCTTGAGCACGATCTCCACGTTCTGTGCGTCAATGGCGCGCACGTCCACCACATCTTCCAGCGAGGTCAGGCAGCGGCAGCGGTTTTCGGGATTGCGGGTACGCTCGAGGTTGGCCACTACGGCATTGGCGTCGAGCACTGTGCCGTCATGGAACTTGATGCCGGAGCGCAGCTTCAGGCGCCACGTTTTCTGGTCATCCGAGACGGTATAGCTTTCCGCCAGGAAGGGAACTGCGTTGCCCTTGGCGTCGATGTCGAACAGGCTTTCGTAGACCGGCGTGGCGAACTGGCGTTCGGTGAAGGTGCCAGTGCGGATCGGGTCCACCATCAAGGGGTCCTGGGCCAGGCCCACGGTAAGCGTGCCGCCATACTTCGGTTGCTGGGCCTGCGCCGAGCCGGCGGCCAGCCCCAGCATCAACCCACTTATAGCCGCAGTGTAGGCAAGCCGCAGACCGGGGTGCTGCCGATAGGGGGCGTTGGCGTTGCGGGTTCCATCAAGTCTGGCGTGCCTGCTCATATCGTTAGTCTCCACGAAGGGCGTTGCCCTTCTTTAAGGTTAGATCTTTCTAACTAAATTACTTGTATTAAAACAAGTATTAGAGTGGGATTCGATGGCCGGGAGGGCCTATGCAGCAAATAGAGGGTGGTGGTATCGATTTGGATTGGGCCTCATTATTTTACTGTTTGAACAAATAATATATGAGCAACAACCCTAATAGAGGGAGAGGCGAGGTCGTGTTTGCAGTGGGTTGGGCCGCGCATGGGCGAGCGGTGCTTGCCGCGGGAAAGCACCGGTGGGCGCCGCGAGGGGGGTATCGCGGCGGGTGGGGCTAGTTGGCGCGTAAGGCCAGTTGCAGGTTCTTCAGGACTTCATTGCATGCGGCCTGCATGTCCACGGTCTCGTCGACCAGGTGCAACATGGCAATGCCCCGCAGCATGCCGATGATGATCGCGGCTTGTGCCGCTGGGTTGAGGTCGGCGCGCAGCTCGCCCTGTTGAATGCCGATGCGGATCTGGGATTCCAGGAAGTGCAGCGTCAGGCGGTTCACGGCCTTGACCTCTTCCTGCAAGGAGCCATGGCTGATGGTTGCCTCGGTAATGATGGCGTAGAGCGCCCGGGCGCCGGTGTCCCGGTTGCTGGTGCGTTCCAGGTAGAGAGTGGCGGTTGCCAGGATGGCATCGAGCCCGGCGCGCGGCTTGGGGGTGCGGCCCAGGTTCATGCTCGAGAAAGTGTTGCGGATATGCGCGGCAAGTGCTTTGAGCAGGCCTTCCTTGTTGCCGAAATGGTGTGCCGGCAGGGCGCGGCTGTAGCCGGCGGTCTCGCCGACTTCACCTAGCGTCAGGCCGGCGACGCCCTTTTGGCTGACCAGGTGCATGGCGCTTTCCAGTAGGCGCTGTTCCGCTTCATTGCGGCGTTCGGCTTGTGTGCGGCGACGGCGCGGCAACGGGGTGACATCAGGGGGCATGGTGGCAAGCTTGGGCATGGAAATCGGCGGCATGAATACATGCCTGCTAGTGACTGTGTAGTTGCCAGTTTACTTGACAGCTAGTTTGTATCCGTGTCGGCGTATTCGTGTTTACCCTCTTGTTTGCTTGTCGATAAACAAATAAGATGCTTTCAGATAAAACTTGGCTGCCGACGGCATCGCGCGGCGGTTTGCCCCTTGGCAATAAATCCCGGAGACAAGTACATGAGCAGCAAGATAGACGTGCAGGGTAGATTGGCCGGTATTGGCGCGCGCTTGCGGCTGCCAGTCATCGTGGCGCCGATGCTGCGGGTGTCGGGGCCCGAATTGGTGACTGCGGTTTGCAGCCAAGGCGCGATTGGCGCCTTTCCCACCGCCAATGCCCGAACGGTGGACGAGCTCGATGAATGGTTGACGCGTATCGAGGCTGCCTTGGGTGAAGGGGCCGCGCCGTATTGCCCGAATCTGATTATCCGCAACCCCAGGATGGAAGACGACCTGGCGGTTCTGTTACGGCACCGCGTCGAGATGGTCATTACCAGCGTCGGGTCTCCGGCTGCTGTGGTAGGGCCGCTGCACGAGGCCGGTTGCCTGGTGTTCGCCGATGTGGCCACGGTGGCGCATGCCCAGAAGGCGGTGCGGGCCGGGGCCGACGGTCTGGTGCTGCTCACCGCGGGCGCCGGTGGCCAGACGGGCTGGGTCAATGGCATGGCTTTCGCGCGTGCGGTGCGCGAATTCTTCGATGGCCCCCTGGTCATGGCGGGCGGCATATCCGATGGCACGGCCTTGTTGGCGGCGCAGGTGCTGGGCTGCGAGTTCGGCTATATGGGCACCAAGTTCATTGCCACCCACGAAAGCCTGGCCGCTGATGGCTATAAGAATATGCTGGTCCAGAGCAGCATGGATGACGTCATGTTGACGCGCGCATTTACCGGCCTGGACACCAACATGCTGCGTGCCTCGATCCAGGCTGCGGGTCTGGATCCGGCCACCCTCAATGAAAGCATTTCCGCCGAAGCCGCCAAGGCGAACTATGGTGGTGGCAAGCAAAGCTCTGCAGGTCCCAAGCGTTGGAAGGATATCTGGAGTGCGGGCCATTCGGTGTCGGGCGTGCGCGGCATTGCCAGTGCGGCAGAGGTGATCCAGGCCACGCTGGACGAATACGAAGGTGCTCGCAGCCGCTTCGGTGCCCGGCTTGCGGCTACCGAGGGCGCTTATTCCTGAAAGTACTTGAAAAGTGGCCGATGGCCATTTTTCCGTTGAATGTTACTTGTTTTCTGATCAGTAAATAACAACCAGGCATCGCAGTTCTTTGCCGCGTGGAGGAGCCATACATGCTTGCCGACCTCAAGGTCTTAGAAGTGTCTTGTCCGCATTCCATGCTGGCCGGGCAGATCCTGGCGGATCTGGGTGCCGATGTCATCACGATCGAGCCGCCAGCCGGCTCGGCAGGCCGCCGCCAGGGGCCCTTTCTGGACGGCATGGTCGGGCCCGAGGCCAGCCTGGCCTGGCAAAGCCTGAACCGCAACAAGCGTGGCATGACGCTGGACTTGGATAGCGCCGATGGCAACGAGATCTTCCTGCAACTGGCAGCCGGCGCCGACATCATTATCGAACCCGCGCCGGCCCGTTATGCGCAGTTGCGTGAATCTGGGGTGCTGCATTGCGTGATCCGGCCGTTCTCGGCCAATGGCCCCAAGAGCCGGTATGCATTTACCGACCAGGTGCTGGTGGCGTCGACCGCTGCGCCCACCTATACCGGCGACGCCGACAGGCGTCCCTTATTGATTCCCGTGCCACAGGCCATGATGGAGGCGGGGGCGGAGGCGGCGATCGGGATACTGGGCGCGCTGGCCGCGCGCGATCGAGGCCAGGGCGGCCAAGGCATCGATGTCTCGGCCCGCATCGCGGCGATGATGAGCGCGTTTGCGCTGCCCTATATGTCTACGGCCAATGACACTCCCCCGGTTCGAGGAGTGGGCCGCAGGCCCATAGCGGGCATCGATATTCCCTCGGTCTACGAGTGCCGGGATGGCTACGTACTGCTATCGATCACTTTTGGCGCGTTCGCCGGCATGACCCAGCGGTTGGCCGAGTGGGTGGTGTCCTGCGGCGAACTGGATGCCGGGGCCCTGGATACCAATTGGGCCAGCTATCCGGAAGACGTGCAAAAGGGCGGCGTCACCACCGAGCCCTTGCTTGCCCTTATCAAGGGCTTGAGCGCCGCGGCCAAAGACCTGACCAAGCACGAGCTGGGTGTGATCGCCCAGAAGCGGCGCTTTTTTGCTGCGCCGCTGATGGACATGGCGGACGTAGCCGGCTTTGATCAATACGGCGCGCGCTCACTCTGGGTCGATACCTCCTTGCCTGATGGCCGCGTCATCAAGGTGCCGGCCCAGTTCGCCCAGTTCTCCAACTACCAGATCGCCCAGCGCTTGCCAGCGCCTGCGCTATCGGAACACACCTATGGCGTGCTGACCGAGCTTGGTTATGGCGAGCTGGAAGTCCAGGCGCTGTTTCATCACGCCATTATCTGAAAAGGGCAATCATGACTGCACCGTTGAAAAATCTGCGCGTCCTGGACCTGGGCTGGGTGATGGTGGGGCCGATGTCCGGACGCTATCTGGCCGACCTCGGCGCCGAAGTCATCAAGGTGGAAAGCTCGCAGCGCATCGACCCCCTGCGCACGCTGGGTCCGTTCAAGGACGGCAAGCCGGGGGCGGAACGTTCCTTGTCCTACCATTTCATCAATGCCGGCAAGCGCAGCATCACCCTGGACCTGGGTAGCGAAGAGGGACGCGAGGTGGTGCGAGCCCTGGCCAAAGAGTCGGACATTGTCATCGAAAGCTTCACGCCCGGGGTGCTGGGCCGCCTGGGCCTGGGCTATGACACGCTCAAGGCGGAAAACCCGGGCCTGATCATGGTCTCGACCTGCATCTTGGGGCAGACCGGGCCCGCTGCGGGCACCAGCGGCGTGGGCACGCTGGGCGCTGCATATGCGGGGGTCAGCTTCCTGATAGGCTGGCCCGACCGGCCGCCCGGCGGCCCCTACAGCGCCTGGACCGATTCGGTCGCCCCGCGTTTTGTGGTGGCGTCGGTGCTGGCCGCCCTGCATCGCCGGCAAAACACCGGCGCTGGCTGCTACATCGATCTGGCGCAGGCCGAGGCGGGTGTCCAGTTCCTGCTGCCGGCCTACTACGAGTACGCGGCCAACGGCCGGATTCCCCAGCGCCAGGGCAATACGCCGTCCCCCTTGCGCTCGCCCTGCGCGGTCTACCGCTGCGCAGGGCACGACCGCTGGGTCTTTATCGATGCCTCCAGCCCGGAGCACTGGGGCGTGCTGGCCGGCCTGATCGGCGGCGCCGCGCTAGAGCCGAAATTCTCGACCCTGGTGGGCAGGCTGCGCAACCGCGCAGAACTGGATCGGCTCGTCGAGAGTTGGACGGCGGAAAAAGTTGACCTCGATGTGGAATCCGCGCTGCAGGCGGCAGGCGTTCCAGCGCACATTCTTTGTCATGCCGAGGATCTGGACAAGGATGCCGACCTGGCGGCGGACGACTACTACCAGCCTATTGAAGACGCCGTTATCGGCGCCTGCCGCATACGTGGCGCGATGGTCGCGATTACGCCCAGCGCCACGCAACCGGCGCGTCCGGGGCCACGCATCGGAGACAGCACGGATGCTGTCCTGCGCGAAATCTGTGGCTACTCGCAAGACAAAATCGCTGCATTACGACAGGCCGGTGCGTTGTCCTGAAGGGACTGCGACCGGATAACTCCATGGAAGGAAGAGGCAAGGCTGTGAGAACGAATCGAGTTGTATGTATGGGTGTGCAATGGATGGCCTTGGCCGCGATGTCGATCGCACCGGCGCTGGCGGCCGGAAATGCCACGGGTTTTCCGCAGAAACCGATCAGGCTGATCGTGCCATTTCCCGCGGGTAGCGGCCCCGATAACCTGGCCCGGCCCGTGGCGGACGATCTTTCCAAGATCCTCGGGCAGGCTGTGATCGTCGAGAACCGGCCCGGTGCGGCCCAGTCCATCGGAACGTCCGCGGTGGCCAAGGCGGATGCCGACGGCTACACACTGCTGTATTCGATCTCGGGCCCCATCGTGGTCAACCCGTACACCATGCCCGATCTGCCCTACGACGCCGAGAAAGACTTCGTCGCGGTGGCGCGTGTGGCGCAGCGGCCCTTGATATTGCTGGCCAACAGCACTCTGCCCATTAAAACCCTGCAGGACTTCGTGGCTTATGCCAAGCAGCAGCCAGCCGCGCCGGCCTACGGTACGTGGGGTACCGGTAGTTCGGCCCACCTGGCGGGCGAGACGCTCAAAACCGCCACCGGTATGGATCTGTTGCATGTGCCTTACAAGGGCGCGTCCTACAACGATCTGGCGGGTGGCCAGCTGGCGCTGACCTTTGGCGAGCCCGGCGGCGCCAAGACCTATATCGACAACGGCAAGGCGGTGGGCCTTGCGGTAGCGGGCACGCGCCGCTCCAGCATCCTGCCGGATGTGCCCACTTTCAGCGAAGCGGGCGTACCGGAGGTGGCATCGTTCTATGGCTGGCATGGCGTGTTTGCCCCCGCAGCCACGCCCAAGGACGTCGTGGAAAAACTATCCGACGCGATTGTCCAGGTGGTGGGCGCGCCTCATATCGCGGCTTTCATTCGCGAGCAGGGCGGCGAACCGGATGCTGCCACCACGGCGGAGTTCACGCAGTCTCTGACTGCCGAGCGCGAACGCTGGAAGGCGATAGTGCAGGCCGTTGGCGTGGCCGCGCCGGGCTAGGAAGGGGGGACATCGCCAGCCGGCTTGTTGCCGGCGGGCGATGGCTGGCTGTTCAAGGCATTTTGCATCTCTAGATTTTCTGTGCCCAAAGCAAACATCAACCAGGCGAACGATATGACGATCGCAATCAAGGAGACGACATGGCGCTGCCACTGAAAAAACCGGAGCTATACAGCCCCGCCACCCCCGGCGCTGCCGCAACTGGCGCTGCCGCGCTTTTGCACGGGGTGAGCTGCACTTGCGGGCATGTCGCCTTCCCGCCGCAACTGTACGGGTGCGAGCGCTGCGGACGCCATGGCGATGATCTACGTCCTGTGCAGTTGGGCGGCCGTGGCCGCCTGCTGGCCTCGTCCGTGGTGCACATGCATGCGGCGGCCTACCCGGTGGCGCCCTTTACCGTGGTCGAGGTCGAACTCGAGGAAGGGGTGGTCACCCGAGGCCTGCTGGCCGCCGATCAGGTTGCAAACCTGAAGCCGGGCACCCTATTGCGCAGCATCCTGCAGGCCGAGCCCGCAGACGACGGCAGCGAAGTGCTGGATCTGCGCTTTGCCATCAACGCCAACTGAATCAGGAGACAACACCATGGCAAAGACTCTTGCCGATCTGCGGCCCGTCTATGTTGTAGGCATAGGCTGGCACCGGTACCAGGAACTTTCAGCCACCCCATACGTGGGCTTGGGATTGCAGGCCGTGCGCCAGGCGCTGGATGATGCCGGCATTCCGTGGTCGGAGGTGGAAAGCAGCTACATCGGAACCGCCTTGCTGGGCATGGCCAGCGGGCGTCCGCTGTTGCGCCACCTGGGCGCCAATGGCAGGTCGCTGGTGCATATCGAAAATGCCTCGGCTTCGGGCTCGACCGCGTTTCGTCATGCCTGCATCGAAGTTGGCGCCGGCCTCAGCGATATCGCACTGGCAGTGGGCATCGACAAGCCGGCCAGGAAAGAGCGTGGGGAAAGGCAGGCGGGCATTCCGCAGCTGGCGGCGGACGCCATCGTGCCATTCACGCATTTCGCACTGCTTACCAACGGCTACATGAACCAGCACGGTGTCAGCATCGAGGACATCGCGCGGGTTGCGGTCAAGAATCATGGCAATGGGGCCAAGAACCCCAATGCCCAGCGGCAACGCGCCCGCACGCTGGAAGAAGTGATGGCCGGGCGCCGCGTGTCGGGCGAACTCACCACGCTGCAATGCTGCCCGGTAGGGGAAGGGGCGGCCGCCGTCATCGTGGCCTCGGAAGAGGGTATTCGCCGCCTGGGCATAGACCCGAGCCGCGCAGTGCGGGTGTCGTCATCGGTTGCACGCAGCGAGCGCGTTTATGCCCCCGGGGCGGGCTTTGATGCCGAGCTGACGCGGGAAACGACGGAGCTGGCCCTGCAGCAGGCCGGGCTCAAGCCGGAGCAGCTCGACATCGTCGAGTTGCACGACGCCTTTACGGTGGAAGAGCTGCATTACGTCGAAGCCATGGGCATTTGCCCGGCCGGCCAATCGGTGCATCTGCTGAAGGAGGGCGCCCTGGATATCGGCGGCCAGGTCGCGGTGAACCCCTCGGGCGGGCTGATCGCCATGGGCCACCCGATAGGCCCTACCGGCATCGGCCAGATCGGCGAAATCGCCATGCAGATCCGGGGCGAGGCCGGCGCGCGCCAGCACAAAGGAGCCAAGACCGGCCTTGCCCACATGGTCGGCGTGGGCGCCGTTTGTTATGTCCACACATTGCAGGCTGCCTAGGCTTCTGCGGGCGCGGTCCCGTGCCGCGCCGGTGCGAAAGGAGTGAATGGGAAATGTTGAAATTCTCGGAAGAAACGGTGGCGCTGCAAGACCTTACCCGGCGCCTGGTAAACGAGTATCAGATGCCGTTGGAGCAGCGGGTCCTGCGCGGCGAGAAGCTGGCGCTGGCCGACTACGAGCCCGGCACGGCCGCGGCCAGGAAAGTTGGCCTGTGGGGTTTGTCAACGCCACCGGAATATGGTGGGGCCAATCTCTCTACCGTGAACCAGATGGCGGTCATCGAGGAAAATTTCCGCTGCCTGGTGCCGTTGCGATTTGGCGGACAGACGCTGCCACCCTTGTTCAACGCGACGGCGAGCCAGAAGGAAAAATACCTGCTGCCCTTGCTGGCCGGCGAAAAGCGGCTGTGTTTTGCCCAGACCGAGCCCGGCGGCGGGGCGGACCCCGGCGCGGCCATCAAGACCCATGCGGTCAAGAAGGATGGGCGATGGGTGCTCAATGGCTCCAAGGTGTTCATCTCGTCGGTTGAACATGCGGACTATGTTTTCGTGATTGCGGTAACCGACCAGGAAAAGCGCAAGTCCGGCGGTATCTCGATGTTTGTCGTGGCGCGCGACAACCCCGGTTTGAAGATCGCCCGCGACATTCCTGTACTGGGCGGCATGGTTGTGCACGAACTGTTCTTTGACGATTGCGAAGTGCTCGAAGACGACGTTATCGGTGCCGAGGGCAGCGGTTTTCGCAGCGCCCAGATCGCGCTGTCGGCGGCGCGTTTCGGCGTGGGGGCGCGCGCCATCGGCGTGGCCCTGCGCGCCTACGACATGATGGTGGCGTATGCCAAGCAGCGGGTGTCGTTTGGCGGACCGCTGAGTGACAAGCAGGCAATCCAGTCGATGATCGTGGATTCCTGGCTCGAGATCCACCAGGCGCGCCTGACGCTCTACAACTCGGCGAGCAGGAACGACGAGGGCCACGACACCAGGGTTGAAGCCGGCATGATCAAGATGCTGGGCACCGACCTCGTCGGCCGGGTGGTGGATCGCGCTATCCAGATTTTTGGCGCGGCGGGATGTTCGCTGGATAACCCCTTGGCCCATTGGTACAACTCGCAGCGTCTTGCACGCATCTACGAAGGGCCCAATGAGGTCCACAAATATCACGTCCTGGCCCGCCATCTTCTGGCCTGACGCAGCGGAGACTATCAAGTGGATATGAGAACAGGCCCTATGCCCGCCACCCTGGAGCACTGGGCGGCGCGCAAACCCGATGCTATCGCCATTGTCGATGGCGATAGACGCTATAGCTGGCGGGCAGTCGACGATGCGGCCAACCGCCTGGCCCGGGGTCTTGCCCGGCGCGGTATCGCCGCGGGCGACGTCGTGGCGGTGCGCACGCAGATCCGGGCCGAGTGGGCCATTATCGCGGCGGCGCTCGCCAAGCTGGACGCCTCGCTCGTTGGGGTGAACTGGCGGCTCACGCCCAGCGAAGTGAAGTACGTACTCGAAGACAGTGGGGCCAGAGGCTTTCTGTGCGACGACCAGAATCCGGCGCTGTTTGCCGGCATCGTCAGCCAGCTCGGCATCAAGGTCTGCGTGTCGCTGGATGCGGTGGCCCTGGGCTTCGAGTCGCTGGCGTCGGTCATGAGCGAAGCCGGCGAGCCCATTTACTCGGAAGGCGATGCGAACCTGATCGTCTATACCTCGGGCACCACCGGCCAACCCAAGGGCGTTGCCATGGGTCAGTCTCGCAAGCAGGCCGATCCGCGGGTGCTGGAGTACGTGCGCGATGTGCAGAGCGGCTCGCGGGTCTACCAGGAGGATGACGTCATCCTGGTCAGCATGCCTATGCACCACGGCTCGGGGCCGGGCCAGGTACGCACCGGCCTGCGTATCGGCGCGCAACTGGTCTTGCAGCGCCGTTTCGATCCTGAAGCCACGCTGGCGCTGATGCAGGAATTCGCGGTCACGCGCTGGACGGGCGTGCCCACCATGTACAAGCGCCTGGCGGCCTTGCCCCCAGCGGTGCTTGCCCGCTACGACTTGCCGTCGCTGCGGGCCATCACGGTCGGGGCGGCGCCGGTGACTTCCACGCTCAAGGCCTGGATAGTCGCGCAATTCGGCAACATCCTGGGCGAATCGTATGGCTCCACCGAGATGGGCATCGTCAGCTCGCTGGCGGCGGACATGCAACTGGCCAAGCCCGGCTCCAGCGGTTTGCCCCACAAGCATGTCGACATCCAGGTGCGCGATGCCCAGGGCAATCTGCTCGCGCCCGGCGAGGTCGGGGAACTCTGGATCAAGACCCCGGTGGTGATCCGGCAATACCTGAACCGCCCCGCGCTGGGCCCCGATGTGCTGGACGCCAATGGCTATTTCGCCAGTGGCGACATGGGCCGCGTGGACGAAGAGGGTTATCTGTACATCACAGATCGCAGCAAGGACATGATCATTTCCGGAGGGGTGAACATCTACCCCGCCGAGATCGAGGCCGTGCTGCTGGAACATCCCGCCATTCTGGATGCGGCCGTCGTGGGCGTGCCCGATGCCGAGTTTGGCGAGAGTGTCAAAGCCTTTTGCGAACTGAAACCGGGCGCGTGTGCCAGCGGCGATGAGCTGCTGTTGTACTGCAGCCGCGACCTGGCTTCATACAAGCGTCCGAAATCGATAGATATTGTCGATGAGCTTCCCCGCAATGCCATGGGAAAACTGCTTAAGCGCGAATTGCGCGAGCCTTTTTGGAAAAACCAGGAGAGAAACGTATGAGCCAGATCCTTGATCTTAGCGGTAAAGTCGGCCTGATCTCGGGCGCCGGACAGGGGGTGGGGCGCCAGATCGCGCTGCACTTCGCACAGCACAATGCCGATGGCGTGATCGTCAACGATTACTTCCTGGATCGCGCCGAGGCAGTCGTGGCCGAGATCGAAGAGGCCGGCGGTCGCGCGATCGCCGTCCAGGCCGATGTGACCGATCGGGAGAGCGTCAATGCGCTGTTTGCCAAGGCGGTGGAACGTTTTGGCCGGGTCGATGTGCTGGTCAACAATGCCGGCAATGCCGGAGCGACGCCGGACGCGGATGCGCGCAAGCCGTTCTGGGAAACGGGCCCCGAAGCCTGGGACAGCTTCATTGGGGTCAACTTCTATGGTGTGATCAATTGTTCGGCGGCGGCGATTCCCGGCATGATAGAGCGCAAGCAGGGGCGTGTGATCACCATCATTTCGGACGCCGGCCGCGCGGGTGAGCCGGGCCTGGAGATATATTCGGGCGCCAAGGCCGGCGCGGCGGGTTTTACCCGCGCGATCGCACGCACGCTGGGCCGCTACAACGTCACGGCCAACTGCATTGCGATTGCAGCGACGGCGACCCCGGCCATCGAGGCGCGCCTGGCCGCCGATCCGGAGCGCACCAAGAAAATGCTCGCCAACTACGTTATCCGCCGTCCAGGCCAGCCCGACGATATAGCCAATATGGCCTTGTTCCTGGCTTCGGGCGCCAGCAGCTGGATTACCGGCCAGACCTATCCGGTCAATGGCGGTTTTACCTTTTCCCTGTAAGGAGCCGACATCATGTCCGATACGAACCCGGTCGTACTGGTTGAAGCGCGCGGCCCCGTGTTGCTCGTTACCATCAACCGGCCGCAAGCCAAGAACGCCTGCAACAACGAGGTGGCGCAAGGCATCAACGACGCCATGGATCGCCTCGATAGCGAGCCTGGCTTGTTCGCCGGCATCATCACCGGCGCCGGTGGCGATTTTTCCGCGGGAGCCGACCTCAAGGCAGCGGCCAGCGGCGGCCCCCGGGCAGCCATGCCGCGTGGCGGCTTCGGTGTTTTCAAGCGCCCGCCGCGCAAGCCCCTGGTGGCCGCCGTCGAGGGTGTTGCGGTGGGTGGCGGCCTGGAACTCTGCCTGTCGTGCGATTTGATCGTGGCGGCCAGCAATGCCCGCATGGGCCTGCCCGAGGTGCGCCATAACGTGGTGGCTATCGGTGGCGGCCTGTTTCGCCTGCCCAAGCGTATTCCGTACCACATCGCAATGGAGCTGGCGCTGACCGGGGAATTCAAGAGCCCCGAGTTCTTCGCCGGGCTGGGCTTGGTCAACCGCGTGGTGGAGCCCGGTACGGCGGTCGACGAGGCATTCAAGCTGATCGAGCGCATGCTCGTGAACGGTCCGACCGCACTGGCCGCCACCAAAGAGATCATCTTCCGTTCCAGCGAATGGACAGAGGAAGAGGCCTGGGCCGAGCAGATGCCAATCGCCAACGTGGCCATTCAGTCCGAGGATCGCAAGGAAGGCCTCAAGGCATTCGCCGAGAAGCGCAAACCGGTCTGGCAGGGGCGCTAAAGGGCATACCCCGGCAGTTGGCATTGCCGGGGTCGCCTTGATGCGCACCGCCGCGTCACGCCAGCGCACGGCCTGGATCGAGCCGGCTTGCATCTTGATCCAGGCCGTGCGCCGCGGCGTGATCTCGCTACGCGGCATATGGCCTGTGCCCGGCGCGGTAGCGTAAGCGGTATGGCATAAATTGATGGTGTGTCGATGCTGAGCCGGCGGTTGGCGTGCTTTATGAGAGTATCAAGCTGGTATGAGGCACTTTCGACACGCAAATTGATATGAACCAGTCACCTGCTCCACATCGGGACACGGCAAGAACCAACCCCGAGCTCCGCGAAGAAGCCACGTCGCGCATGATCCACGCCACTATCGAATTGGTTGCCGAGAAGGGCGCATCCAAGCTGACGCTGGTCGAGGTGGGTCGCAGGGCGGGATACAGCCATACGCTGCCCAACTACTATTTCAAGACCAAGGAAAACCTGCTGTCGGGGGTGTATTCCAATATCATCTCGCGCTTTCGCGAATGGTTGGTCGTTTGGATGAAGAAGCGGCCAGCGGCTCGTCGCAAGGCTGGCCTGGCGTCATTTCTTACCCTGATCGAGGGTTATCTGGAAGGCACGAGAGTCGATTCGCCGCGCGCACGCGCCACGCATGTGCTGTGGGCCGAATCCTTTTCCTCCATGCCCGAACTGCTCGACGAAGTCAGGGCCAGCCACAGGCAGACCGTCGAGTCCATTGCGATGCATATCCAGATGGGGCAGGCGCGTGGGGAAATCAGGGCCGATATCGATCCGGATGTCATGGCGCAGATCGTGATCGGCGCATTGCGCGGCGTGGTCTCGCAAAAACTGATAGACCCGGATCAGACTGACCTGGATCGCATTTCACAGACATTGGTGTCCCTGTTCGGACATGGTGTCGGCACCCAACCCTTCAAGGACGACGCCGACGCAGCCTGATGCATCTGATCTGGTGTTCTTTCCGATAACTGATACTGTACTGCTTGGCGTTTGCGCATTACCGTGAGATCCGGATCGAAGAGCGTGTAGCGTTCTTGCCGAGAGCTTATGGATGCGGGATGAATGACATCAAGATGAAGCGTTATGAAGCCCTTGCCGAAGACATTGCCGCTTCGATACGCGGGGGCGTGCTGCGTCCCGGTGATCGCCTGCCGTCGGTGCGGCATTCCAGCGTCAGCCGCAAGATAAGTCCGGCAACGGTATTCAAGGCCTACTATCTGCTCGAGGCGTGGGGTTTGATCCGGGCGCGCGAACGGTCGGGGTATTTCGTGCTTGACCAGCCTCGCATCCAACCGCCGGAACACCGCGCCACGGCGCACGAAGAAGCGGGTTCGGTGGCGGTACAGGTCAGTGAGCGTGTCTTTGATGTGCTGGGTTCCATGATGCGGCACGACCTGGTGCCATTCGGGTCGGCGTTTCCCAGCCCTTTGCTTTTTCCGCTGGAACGCCTTGCCCGCGCCATGGCGTCCAGCGTGCAGAAGCTGGACCCGTGGAACGCGATCGATGACCTTAGCCCAGGCAGCCCTAGGCTGCGCAGGAATATTGCCCTGCGCTATCTGGCCGATGGCTTGCAGGTGCATACCGACGAGATCGTGATCACCAATGGGGCCCTCGAGGCTCTGAACCTGTGTCTGGCGGCCGTCACCAAGCCCGGGGACACGGTGGTGGTGGAATCCCCCACCTTTTATGGCGCGCTGCAGGCGCTGGAGAGGCTGGGCTTGCAGGCCATCGAAGTGGCGACCCATCCCACGCAGGGCATAGACTTGGCCGCGCTGGATCGCGTCCTGGTGCAACATCGCCCCGCTGCCTGCTGGCTGATGACCAATTTCCAGAATCCGCTGGGCAGCCTGATGCCGGATGCCAAGAAAAAAGCGCTGGTCGAGCTCCTGGCCAAGTACGAGACCCCCTTGATCGAGGACGACGTGTACGGCGAGCTGTATTTCGGCACCAAGCGCCCGGCGCCGGCCAAGTCTTTCGACAAGAATGGCCTGGTCATGCATTGCTCGTCTTTTTCCAAGTCGCTGGCGCCTGGCTATCGGGTTGGATGGGCGGCGCCAGGCCGCTATGCGCGCAAGGTTGCGCGCCACAAGCTGACCATGAGCCTGTCGGCTTCGGCGCCCGCGCAGGCGGCTTTGTCCGAGTACCTGGAAAAAGGCGGCTACGACAAGCATTTGCGGCATCTGCGCCAGGTGCTTGCCACCCAGCAAAGGGAAGTGCTGCAGGCGGTGATCCGGAATTTTCCGGCGGGTACGCGGGCCACCACGCCGGAAGGCGGATACTTCATGTGGATAGAGCTGCCGGCACAATGCGATTCACTGGCCATCCTGGAGATGGCGCTGTCCCAGGGCATCAGTATTGCGCCCGGCCCATTGTTCTCGTCGCAAGAGCGCTTTCGGAACTGCCTGCGCCTGAACTATGGCCATACCTGGGACGCACGCGCAGCCGCGGCACTGCTTACCCTTGGCCGTATCGCACGATCCTATGCCTAGTCTGGTTTTTCCTGAAAGGTGCGCCATGTTCAGCCAACTGCCGGAATACACCGGCGACCCCATCCTGTCGCTGCAGCAGGTCTACCAGAACGATGTACGACCGGACAAAGTGAACCTCGGTATCGGGGTCTATCAGGACGAGCTGGGCCGTATTCCGACGCTGGAATGCGTCAGGCTGGCCAGGCAGCGACTGGCCAGCGGGTCCGAGCCCTGCGTCTATCTGCCGATGCAAGGCAGCACGTCCTATCGTGGCGCTGTGCAGTCCCTGGTTTTCGGCGGCGAGGCGCCGATATTGCAGGCCGGGCGAGTGGCCACGGTGCAGAGCGTGGGCGGCTCGGGCGCGCTGAAAGTAGGCAGCGACGTACTGAGGCAGCTATTTCCGCGTTCGTCGGTACGGGTCAGCAATCCCACCTGGGACAACCACCGGGCGATTTTCGAAGGGTCGGGCTTTGCGGTGGGCGTGTACCCCTATTTTGACGAAAGCACCGGAACGGTTGATTTCAATGCCTTACTGGAATGTTTGCAGGCCTTGCCCGCGCAAACCATACTGGTGCTGCACCCCTGTTGCCACAATCCGACCGGGGCCGATCTTTCGATGCGGCAGTGGGATGAGGTCGTCAGTCTCGTCGTGGCGCGCCAGTTGATCCCCTTCCTGGACATGGCATACCAGGGGCTGGGGCAAAGCCTGGACGAGGATTGCTATCTGGCGCGCGCACTGGTGCGGGCTGGCTGCTCGTTTCTGCTTGCCACTTCGTTCTCGAAAACGTTCTCGCTGTATGGCGAGCGCTGCGGCAGCCTGAGCATGGTGTGCGCCGATGCGCCCGAAGCCGGACGGGCGTTGGGCCAGATGCAACAGGCGGTGCGGCGCAACTATTCCAGCCCGCCCGTGGGCGGCGCGCGTGTTGTCGAAACGATCTTGCTGGATCCGCCATTGCGTCAATTGTGGGAATCGGAAGTCCGGGGCATGCGAGAGCGTATCCAGGCCATGCGTGTGTTGCTGCACGGCAAGCTGGCGGCGCTAGGCCCCGGGCGCGACTGGGGCTTTCTGCTTACCCAGCGCGGCATGTTCAGTTATGCGCCAGCGCTGGCGGCAAGGGCCGATGAGCTGCGCGACAGGCATGCGGTATACATGGTGGCGACGGGGCGTCTTTGCATGGCGGGACTCAACCCGGGCAATGCGGACCGGGTGGCCCTGGCGCTAAGCGCTTGCTGAGCGCGTCGGATACGCCTACATCTCTTCCATTTCGAAATCCGCCTTGCCCATGCTGCATTCGGGGCACAGCCAATCTTCAGGGACATCCGCCCAGGGCGTGCCCGCCGGGATCCCTTCCGACGGCAAGCCCTGGGCTTCGTCATAGACGAAACCACAAATCACACATTGCCAACGTTTCATCGCTTTATCCTTTTGCATGGGTGCCATGGCTCGGCCCTGGTCATGGGGCGGGCTTTGCCGCTATGGCGGGTAATCAAGCCTGTCAGGCCGCGTGCTCAATGCCGGGGCGAGGGGCAAGGGCGGAGTCGGGGAACTGCAATACCAGCACGCGGGCGCCGGATTCGCCGGCCTTCAGTTCGAGAGCGCCTTCGTCGCTGGACGTGAATATACAGGCCAGCGCGGGTAGCTGCTGGTCGGCATATTCGATATCGCCATCGATCACGACATAGAAGCGGCCGCCACTGTTCGGGTGCGCGGGTGGCGTCATCGCGGTGTTCGCGGCGACTTGCACCGCCCAGGCGGCAAGTCCGGTCGTGGCGGGCTCGATAATTTCATCGATCCCCGCGCCACTGCAATTCAGGGGCCCCTGGAAACGGGCTATGGGGCCCACCGTGTCCTGGCGCTTTTTGAGCCCCCGGTTCATCTGGTCGCGAAATTTTGGCAGGTACCAGGCGCCCGAATCCGTCACGGCCCTGAGCGTGAAATAGTGCAGCCCTTCATTACCCGAGACCAGCGGCCCATAGCCGGCTTCGCGCGATGCATAGTGAACCATGATGGGGGCCAGGGCATGGCTGCCGATGGAGCCGCCTCCGCCCACCACGACCTGGAATTGCTCTTCACGGTGGTAGTGCGTGGTGAAGTTCCAGTCGGGCTCCTGAGTCACCAGATATGCCTGCGGCGCTGGACGCTCTCCGACAGTGCTGTCGAACAGGTATTCCAGCGTGCCACGAAAGTGCTCGTGATCGGGGAAGTGCCGGCTGCGTTGCGCGGCCCGGGATTCTTCTATGGTGCCTATCCGTATCATGCTCGCCTCCTTGTCTGGCCGTGCCCTTTGAAGGGGCTGCCTTGTTTGTGCTGCCTTCAGATATGTGCCGGCGGCAGGGCAGGCCGCTGCTCGCAAACCCAATCATAGGTTTCGTTTATGGAAAGTATATAACCATATTTTGATTTTAATTTGTCATTTATTTGATTTTTGTTTTTGTTAAATGATATTTATAAGTCATTTATTGGAGCATAATAAATAAGCCAAAGTGCTGGAAAGGACACTTTGCCCACGAGCTCAGGTTGCATTCCGCGCATCCCGGACTGGACTTGACGCCATGCTGAAATCAAAAGAAGGGGAGACACACCATGAAGAAATTGCTGTTTGCACGCTTGATGTTCTGCGCTGTTGGCATGGCCGCCAGCGCCGCCTATGCCCAGGCGGATAACTACCCTTCGCAGCCGGTGCGATTCATCGTGCCGTTGGGGCCCGGCAGCGCCGCAGACACCAATACGCGCGGCTTGGCCGATCGCTTCCAGAAACTGACCGGGCAGCCGGCCTTTGTTGAAAACAAGCCGGGTGCCGACTTGATCCTGGGGACGACCAGCGCCCTGAATGCACCCGCCGACGGGCATTCGATTTTGCTGATCACTCCTGGGATCATGCTGATCAATCCCTTGCTGATGAAGGATTTGCCGTACAAACCGGAGCAGATCAAGCCGGTGCTGCACCTGAGCAGCAGCGCAGCCGTTCTGGTGGTGGGGCCGGGGTCAAAGTTCAACACCCTGGCTGAAATCCTCGAGTCGGCACGCAAGGCCCCCGGGGCTGTCAGCATGGGGCAATACGGCAGCAGCCACCGCCTGGGCCTACAGGTTCTGGGCCAGGCCGCCGGCGTGCAGTTCATCGATATTCCGTACAAGGGCTTCAGTGCGACGGTCAACGACGTCATCGGCGGCACGGTCGACGCGGCCTTGGTGGACCTGGGCGGGGCCCTGCCGTTGATCCAGTCGGGCAAGCTCAAGGCGATTGCGGTCACCAGCGACGAGCGCGTGCCCGTGGTGCCCGATGTGCCCACGGTAAAGGAAAGCGGATTCCCGGACTACAACCTGTATATTTTCGTGGGCTACGGCGTCAAGGCGGACACCCCCGAGCCGGTAGTCAAGAAACTGGAGGCACTGCTGCAGCAGGTTGTGCAGCAAGCGGACTTCCAGGATACCGTGAAGCAACAGGCCGGCCTGATCTTCGTGGGCCAGCCTGGACAGCCGTTCGAGAAAATGATTGCTTCCGAGGCCAAGCGCTATCAGGCGGCGGTGGGTGGTGGTTCGGCCGCTGCGAAGTAGGCATGGCAGCCCGGATCTGACATGGCGCGTGACCCGCGCCGCCGACTGCGCGCAGCGGGTCACGCAGTGCAGTCGACTGGCCGCCTGCCGGCGCAATTCCGGCGGCGCGCCAGCTCCAGTCGGGTGATCAGCGCGGTTTCCTGCTTTTGCATGGCTCGAACGAAAGCGTCGTAATCGGCGCTGTTTTTGTACCAGACTTCCTGGTTCAGCTGTTCCATCAGCCTGATGTGCCGCGGATCGTCCAGGGCCTTCTTGGAGGCATCATGCAAGATACCGACGATGGCGGGGTCGATGCCATTGGGGCCGACGATGCCCTACGGATAGCTTGATACCGCGCCGTAACCCCAGCTCGCTGACGGTAGGCACATCGGCCAGCGCTTCGTGCGGTTTTCGCCCAGGGTGGCAAGCAGCCGCATCTTGCCGCTATCGGCGAGCTGTCGGCGCGAACGGTAAAGCCAAAGGTGTAGCCGGTCAGTCCGATGATGAAGGTGAAGTCGATGGGATCCCACGGCACATCGTTCATCAATGGCATGCTCAGCATGCTGAGCGGGTATTGTGCCAGCGTATAGCAATCGGGCTTGGCGGATCTGCCCATCGCGCCCGGCCCCAAGGTGCCGCCAGCCTGGCGGCATGTGGGCGAGCCGCCAGGCGCCTGGCGGCGTCGACGTCAGTCCTGCTGGCCTATGGGCTTGCGGCGCCGGCGGCGCTTGCGGGTTGCCGCGGCCGCGGCTTCGCCGGGCAGGGCGGGGCGGCGGGCCAATTCTTCGAGCATCTCGGCGCGCTTTTCGTCGCCGGCGTCGGCCAGGTCCATCCACCACTGGGCCAGCACGCTGTCGACTTCGCCCGCCGCGGCGCGCAGCTGCAGGAAGTCACAAGCAGCGCGAAATCGAGGTTGCTCGATCATGCGCCAAGCGGTCTTGCCCACGCGCCGCTCGAAGCGCGGCTGCATGAACCAGATCTCGCGCATATCGGCCACGAAACGGCGCTGGATGGCGAGTTTTTCGGTTTGCTCGTCCAGTACCGAATCCACCGCCTGGCTGAGAGCCGGTATCGGGGTTTCGCCCGAGTTGCGCAGTTGCTGCCAGCGCTGGTTCACCTGCTGCCACAGCAGCGCGGCAAAGAGAAAGCTGGGGCTGATGGTCTTGCCGGCACGCACCCGCGCGTCGGTGCGCTCGAGCGCGAGGTCGATGAAGCGCTCGCCGCCGGGCTGCTCGAGAACGACGTCCAGCATGGGCAGCATGCCGTGATGCAGACCTTGCGCGCGTAGCTGGCGCAGGCAATCCATGGCATGGCCACAGGTCAGCAGCTTGAGCATTTCGTCGAACAAGCGCGATGCCGGCACGTTTTCGACCAGCTTGGCCATCGATGCGATGGGCGCCAGCGTGGTGGGTTCTATGGTGCCGTTGAGCTTGGCGGCGAAGCGCACGGCGCGCAGCATGCGCACAGGGTCTTCGCGGTAGCGCAGGGCGGGATCGCCAATGATGCGCACCAGGCGCTTCTTCAGGTCGGCTACACCGCGATGGAAGTCGATCACATCTTCCGTGGTCGGGTCGTAGTAGAGCGCGTTCAGCGTGAAATCGCGGCGTGCGGCGTCGTCCTGGATATTGCCGAAAACGTTGTCGCGCAGGATGCGGCCGTGCTCGTCGGTGGTGTGGCCGTCCGACGACGCCATGCGAAACGTGGATGTTTCGATGATTTCGTAGCCAAACACCACATGCACCAGGCGAAAACGCTTGCCGATGATGCGCGCGCGCCGGAACAGCGGCTGGATTTCTTCCGGCGTGGCATTGGTGGCCACGTCGAAATCCTTGGGCTCGACGCCGGCGATCAGGTCGCGTACGGCACCGCCCACGACGTAGGCTTCAAAGCCATGATGCTGCAGGACTTCGCAGACTTTCACGGCGTGACGCGAGACATTGCGGCGGTCGATGCCGTGTTGCGATGCCGGAATACGCAAGGGTTTGCGCGGGCGGAAAAAACGGTCGACGATTTTCTTGAACATTGTTTTTATTGGGTGCGGCTCAGGCGGTTGCGCCTGAAACGGAAGCTGGTTGTTCGGTGAACAAGTCGATCACGCGCCAGCCCTTGGCCTGGGCATGAGCACGCAATGCCGGGGCGGGATTGGTTGCCACCGGGTCGGTGACGACCTCGAGCAAGGGGATGTCGTTGACAGAGTCGCTGTAGAAGAAAGACTGGGAAAAACCAGCCAGTGTGAGGTTCTGCGCCGCCAGCCACTCGTTGACCCGTACCACCTTGCCTTCGCGAAAGCAGGCGGTGCCCGCGATATGGCCGGTATAGCGGCCGTTGGCGTACTCGGCGTTGGTGGCCAGCAGATGGGGCACGCCAAAGGCGCGCGCTATCGGCGCCGTCACGAACTGATTGGTTGCCGTGACGACCGCGCACAGGTCGCCGGCTGCCAGGTGCTGTCGCACCAGATCGGCTGCCTGCGGCGTGATGGCCGGCCGGATCACCCGTTGCATGAATTCCTCGTGCCAGGCGGCCAGGTTCACCGGATCATGGCGGGCCAGCAGGCCCAGCATGAATTCCGCCGCTTCGAGCGCCGTCAGGTTGCCTGCACTGTAGCGATCCATCAGTTCGTCGTTCAGGCGCAACGCTTGGGCCGGGTCGCCGGCCCTGCCGGTACGTGCCATGAAATCGGCCCACTGATAGTCGCTGTCCAGCGGCAGCAAAGTGTGGTCAAGGTCGAACAGGGCGATACGGGCGTTGGTGGGCATGGAGCTTTCAGTAACGGTTGGCGGGCGGATTTTCCGCGAGCATGGTTTTCAGCAGCGGCAGCGTGATCGGTCGCTTGGTGGCCAGGGAATAACGATCGAGGGCATCGAGCAGGGCCGTCAGGCGGCGCATATCGCGGGCATAGCGGGTAAGCAGCCAGTCGAACAGTTCCGGTGTGACTTCCAGGGCCCGGCTGGCGGCATGGGCACGCAGCGCCGCCAGTTTGTCGGCGTCGGCCAGCAGTTCGAGCCGAAAGACCAGGTCCCATCCCAGCCGGGTACGAAGATCTTCACGCAAAGGCATCTGCAATGGAGCGCGGTCGCCGGCGACGACCAGGGTCGCGGCACGGCTGGTGGCGGCCGACTCGCGCCAACGATTGTATAGCGCGAACACGCCGGCCTGGCGCGCATCGTTCAATTCCTGGATGTCATCGATGGCAATCACCGGTGGCAGCGCGCCTTCGACCAGGCGCTGGAGCGTGTCCATATTGGTGCGGGCGTCGATCAGGACCGCCCCCGGGGTCTGACCCACGGTGGCGCGCAGCAGGTGGCTGCGACCGGAGCCCGCCGGCCCCCACAGGTAGACCGCGCGTCCTGGCGTCAGATGGCGCAAGGTATCCAGGGCCTCGGTATTGGGGCCAGTTACAAAGTTGTCCAGTGTCGGTTCCGGCGCGGGCAGGATATCGAGTACCAGTTGTGGGTGTTGCTTATCGGACATGTCGGCCTGCGCGGCGGCGGCGGAACATCGGTTCCGGGGCGAAACTGCATTGAACAAGGTGTGGATTACGCCGCGTGCCGGCCTGGGCATTTGCTGGGTTCCGGGCCGGGCTTAGGGTAAAAGCGGCGATCATCGTAAAATTGGGGTTTGCGCGGCCCACAGGAAGGCGCAAGTATGCCGCATCTTTACCACATTTCAAAAATGGTCAGGTTTCATGTCCGCCCAATCGCCCGGTAATACCCCCTCTTCTCTAACCTATCGCGACGCCGGTGTAGACATCGATGCTGGCGATGCACTCGTCGAGCGTATCAAGCCGCTTGCCAAACGTACCATGCGCGATGGCGTCATGGGCGGCATTGGCGGTTTCGGTGCTTTGTTCCAGGTTCCGCAAAAATATCGCGAACCCGTCCTGGTTTCCGGTACCGACGGCGTCGGCACCAAGTTGCGTCTGGCTTTCGAGTGGAATCGTCACGACACCGTGGGCATCGATCTGGTTGCCATGAGCGTGAACGATATCCTCGCCCAGGGCGCCGAACCCCTGTTCTTTCTTGATTATTTCGCCTGCGGCAAGCTCGATGTCGATACGGCTGCCAGCGTAGTGGGCGGAATCGCCCGCGGCTGCGAGTTGTCCGGCTGCGCGCTGATCGGCGGCGAAACCGCTGAAATGCCCGGCATGTACCCCGACGGCGAGTACGACCTTGCCGGCTTTGCCGTGGGCGCGGTGGAAAAATCCGCCATTCTCGACGGCACCAAGATCACCGTGGGCGACGCCATCATCGGCCTGTCTTCCAGCGGCGTGCACTCCAACGGCTATTCGCTGGTGCGCAAGATCATCGAGCGCAGCGGCGCCAAGCCGCAGGACGACTTCCACGGCCAGCCCCTGGTCGACGTGGTCATGGCCCCCACCCGCATCTACGTGAAGCCGGTGCTGGCCGCCCTGGCCGCGCACGACGTGCGTGGCGTGGCTCACATCACCGGTGGCGGCCTGCTGGAAAACGTGCCGCGCATCCTGCGCGAAGGCTTGGCGGCCCGCCTGCATAGCGACGCCTGGCAGATGCCCGAGCTCTTCAAGTGGCTGCAACGCGAAGGCGGTGTGGCCGACAACGAAATGCACCGCGTTTTCAACTGCGGTATCGGCATGGTGGTCGTGGTGCCGGCAGAGCAGGCCGACGCCGTCATCGCCTTGTTCCAGCAGCATGGCGAAACCGCCCAGCGCATAGGCGAAATCGTCGAGCAATCGGCAGGTATGGCGAAAACCGTCGTTGTATAAGCCAGCGACAAGCCCGCGCCGGAAACGCAGTCAGGTTCGGCGCGGACTTGCCGTCGCCGGGCTGGCGGCGGCATTGCCCCTGCTGCAGTCCTGTAGTGAGGTAGCCGCCGACACCAAGACCAGCCGCGACTGCATGACCGAATGCACGCCGCGGGTTGGGGTGATGGCGGCTTTTGGCCAGGAGGCCGACCTGCTGCACGAGCGCATGCAAAAGCCTCGTGAATATCACATCAACGGCAATCGCTTTACCACCGGTACGCTGGAAGGCACGCCGGTGGTGCTGGTGATGTCCGGCATAGGCCTGCCCAACTCGGTGATGATCACGCAGTTGATGATCAACCACTTTGTCGTGGACAGCATCGTTTTTTCGGGCATTGCCGGTGGCATCAATCCCGAGCACAAAGTGGGCGACGTGGTCGTTCCACGCCAGTGGGCGTTCCACCAGGAAGTCTATCTGGCCAATACGGCTCAGGTTCCGCAGCCTTGCGGCACCCCGGGCGAGCTGGCTTGTCTGGGCCTGCAGATGGCCCCGGGACTGGCGCCCTATGGCGAAGGCTACTTCCAGCGCACCACCAATGTCGTGAATGCGGCCACGGGCGGGCAGCCCGCGCTGCACGACCCCTTTACCGGGGCGCCGGTTGCCTATGGCGAGATGCGCTTCGACTATCCGGCCGACGCCGGGATGTACCGGGTGGCGCAGGCCAGCCTGGCCCAGGTGGCCGGCACGCTGGAATCGGTCTGCGTGACGGGTTCGCCGTGCACGCCACCCCGGGTCGTGATGAGTGAGCGCTGCGTGTCGGGCCCCATGTTCGTGGCCAGCAGCGCTTACCGCGAATACCTGGCCCGGGAATTGAAAGCGGATTGCGCCGATATGGAAACGACCGGCGTCGCCCATGTGGCGCGGGCGAACGGGCTGCCCTTCATCGGGTTTCGCAGTTTGTCCGACCTGGCGGGAGACGATGGCCACCCGCAGGCCGTGGGGGAGTTCTTCGGGTCGGGAATTGCCCAGCGCAACGCGGCGCGCGTCACGCTGGGCTTTTTGAAGGGCTGGCGGGAGCAGCGCGCAAGGCCCTGATCCCGTCCTGCCGGGCCTAGAACAGCCGGCTGGTGACGATGCCCTTGGCCACCAGGGGCTGGCTCTCGTCGCCGGCCGCGCGCACATCCACTTCGGTGACGGTCTGGCGCTTCGAGCGCTGGATGACCCGTGCCGTGGCGATAAGATCCACCCCGTTGGCCGCCGCAAGGTAGTTCACGGTCATGTTGGTGGTGGCGCCGCCGCGACGCTGTTCTGGATCCACGTTCGAGGCCGAGCCAATGGCGCCCGCCACATCGATCAGGCTGGCGATGGCGCCACCGTGCACCATCTCTTGCACGGTGACGTTGCTGGGATCGAAGGGCAACAGCAGGGTTGCGGCTTCCGGCCCCAGGCTGCGCAACTGGATGCCCAGCTTGCTACCCAGGGGCGAATCAATCAAGACTTTTTCGACGAATTCCTGGATGCGCGCATCGGGATGGCGCTGGCTGCCTGTGCTGG
>JBEBVZ010000017.1:0-80395 GCA_040392445.1 Verticiella sediminum | reverse complement strand
TTCCATCACCTCAGGGGCATCCCCCTGCCCCATCAGGCCGCGAGTTCAGCCTTCTGCGCATATTCCCAGCCCAGCTCGGCCATCACCCGGGCCCGGGCGCCAGCCGACGCCGCGTTGGCGTTCGCTGCCGTGCCGTCGACCACTCGCTTCATGATGCCCTGCAAGATGCCCGCGATGCGGAACATGTTGTAGGCCAGGTAGAAATCCAGGTTCTCGATGCCGTCGCGGCCGGTACGCTGGCAATAGCGCGCCACGTATTCGTCGGCGGTCGGGATGCCCAGGGCGGCGTAGTCCAGCCCGCCGATGCCGCGGAAGGCGCCGCGCGGCGTGTGCCAGGTCATCAGATGGTAGGAAAAATCGGCCAGCGGATGGCCTATGGTCGAGAGTTCCCAGTCGAGCACCGCCAGCACACGCGGCTCGGTGGGGTGAAAGATCATGTTGTCCAGGCGGAAGTCGCCATGCACGATGCTGGTGATGCCGTCATCCTGGGGAATGTGCTCGGGCAGCCATTCCATCAGGCGGTCCATAGCGTCGATTTTTTCAGTCTCGGAAATCCGGTACTGCTTGGTCCAGCGTGAAATCTGGCGCTCGAAATAGTTGCCGGGCCTGCCGTAGTCGCCCAGGCCGATGGCGTTGTAGTCGACCTTGTGCAGTTCGGAAATGACGCGGTTCATTTCGTCGTAGATGGCGCTGCGCTCGCTATTGGACATATCCGGCAGGGACTGGTCCCACAGCACGCGGCCTTCCACGCATTCCATGATGTAGAAAGCACGGCCGATGACACTTTCGTCTTCGCACAGGGCGTAGGTGCGCGGCACCGGCACATTGGTCTTGCCCAGAGCGCTCATGACACGGAACTCGCGCTCGATGGCGTGCGCCGAGGGCAGCAGCTTGCTGACCGGAGCAGGCTTGCTGCGCATGACGTATTTGCGCGACGGCGTGATCAGCATATAGGTGGGGTTGGATTGCCCCCCCTTGAATTGCTCTACCCGCAGCTCGCCCGCGTAGCCTTCCACGTTCTGGCGCAGCCAGGCATCCAGCGCGCTCACGTCGAACTGATTGCGCTCTGCAACAGCCTGGGTACCAGCGAAGTCTTCTGACACGGTTTGTCTCCTCGTTAAAGATTAGCGTTTGTTTTCTTGAAACTGAAAGCCAGGTTTTATGTTTTTGCCTTACGCGCCCAGATGCTTGCCGAACCAGGCCAGCATGCGCTTCCAGCCATCTTGCGCGGCATCTGCACGGTAACTGGGTCGATAATCAGCCAGGAAGGCATGCGGTGCATCGTCATATACGACGAATTCGGAATGGCGCGCCGCCGCGCTACCGGCGGCCAGCGCCGTTTTCATGGCCTGGACCGCTTCCAGCGGGATGCCCGTATCCTGGCCGCCATACAGGCCCAGCACCGGCGCCTGAAGCTGCGCGGCCACATCGACAGGGTGTTTGGGCTTGAGCGCATCGGTGGGGCCCTGCAGGCGCCCATACCAGGCTACGCCGGCCTTGATCTGTGCCGAGTGGGACGCATACAGCCAGGTGATGCGGCCGCCCCAGCAAAAGCCGGTAATGCCCAGGCGCGACATATCGGCGCCCTGGCTGGCAGCCCACGCTGCGGTGGCGTCCAGGTCGCTCATGACCTGCTCGTCGGGAACCCGGTTGACCAGTTCACCGACCAGGGCCTGGATGTCGGTATAGGCCGAGGCATCGCCCTGCCGGAAGTACAGATCGGGCGCCACGGCCAGGTAGCCCGCATGGGCCAGGCGCCGGCAGATATCGCGGATGTGCTCGTGGACACCGAAGATTTCCTGCACGACCAGAATCACCGGCAGCCCGGTCTTGCCTGCCGGCGCGGCGAAATATGCGGGTAAAGACGCCGTGCCGGCCGGGATGGCGACATCGCCGGCATGCAGCGTGTCGGAACTTGTATGAATGACGGTATCGGCCGGCGCACCCGCCGCGGCAGCAAAGCTCATGCAGTTCTCCGTGTCGTCTGGCGACCCCGTGGCCACCGGCATTTTCGTTGCTCATTACACCACAGCGGGCCGCGCCATTTCAGTGCGCCTGCTCCCAGTTGGCGCCTACGCCCACTTCGGCCACCAACGGCACTTTGAGCTGGGCCACGCCGCACATCAGCTCGGGCAGGCGCGTGCGCACCACGTCGAGCTCGGCGTCGGGAACTTCCAGGACCAATTCATCGTGCACCTGCATGACCAGCAGCGAACGCATCTTGTGCTCGGTCAGCCAGTCTTGCACGGCCACCATGGCCAGCTTGATCAGGTCTGCGGCCGTTCCTTGCATGGGCGCGTTGATGGCGGCCCTTTCGGCACCCGCGCGGCGCGGGCCGCTGCCGCCTCGAATTTCAGGCAGCCACAGGCGCCGGCCGAATACGGTTTCGACATAACCCTTGTCGCGCGCGCTCTGCCGGATTTCTTCCATGTAGTGCGCCACGCCCGGATAGCGGGCGAAGTACCGGTTGATATAGACCTGCGCCGCCTCGCGCGTGATGCCCAGGTTGGCCGCCAGGCCAAAGGCGCTCATGCCGTACATCAGGCCGAAGTTGATGGCCTTGGCCGCGCGGCGCTGGTCGGCGTTGACCGCTTCCGGCACCACCCCGAACACCTCGGCCGCGGTCGCGCGGTGAATATCGTCGCCCTTGCTGAAGGCCGCCTGCAGGTTGGCGTCGTCGGCCACGTGCGCCATCACGCGCAATTCGATCTGCGAATAGTCGGCCGACACGATATGCCGGCCCTCGCCGGCGACGAAAGCTTCGCGCACCCGCCGGCCTTCGGCCGTGCGCACGGGAATGTTCTGCAGGTTGGGGTCGCTGGACGCCAGCCGCCCCGTGATCACCGCGGCCTGCGCATACGAGGTATGCACGCGGCCGGTAACCGGGTCGATCATGCGCGGCAGCTTGTCGGTATAGGTGGATTTCAGCTTGGCCAGGCCACGGTATTCCAGCAGCACCTTGGGCAGGGGGTAATCCTGGGCCAGTTTGGACAGCACTTCCTCGTCCGTCGAGGGCGCGCCCCCGGCGGTTTTGCGCACCACCGGCAGACCCATGCGCCCAAACAGAATTTCACCCAGCTGCTTGGGCGAATTCAGGTTGAAGGGCTGGCCGGCAAGCTCGTAGGCGCGCTGTTCGAGCGACAACATCTGCCGTCCCAGCGCCTGGCTCTGGCTGCCCAGCTCGGCGGCATTGATGCTCACGCCATTGCGCTCGATCACTGCCAACACCCGGGATACGGGGATTTCCAGCTGATAGGTGCGCAGCAGCTTGTCGTCGGCCTGCACTTGCGGATACAGGACACGATGCAGTTGCAAGGTGAAGTCGGCATCTTCGCTGGCGTAGTGGCTGGCGATATCCAGGCTGACTTCGTCAAACCCGATCTGGTTGACGCCCTTGCCGCACAAGGATTCGTAGGTGACGCCGGTGCGGCCCAGCCAGCGCTGGGCCAGATCCTGCATCGAGACGCCGCGGTGCGATTCCAGCACATAGGCCTGCAGCATGGTGTCGTGCACCACGCCCTGGAAGGCAATGCCGCTGTTGGCAAAGGCGTGAGTATCGAACTTGGCGTGATGCAGCAGCTTGGCCGCCGCCGGGTCCTCGAGCCAGGGTTTCATGCGCGCCAGCACTTCGGCCATGGGCAGTTGCGCGCCCGGATCCAGGTCGGGGTGGCGATGTGCCAGCGGTATATAGCAGGCCACGCCGGGCTCGACCGACAGCGAAATGCCGACCAGCCGGCACTGCATGGCCGCCAGGCCGCCGCAAGTTTCGGTGTCTATGGCCACCAGCTCGGCCGCCTGGATGCGCGCCATCCAGGCGTCGAAGACTTCCCAGGTGGACACGGTTTGATAGTCCACCGACGCGAGTTCGGCCGCCGGGGCTACCGGCTGGCCCGCTGCTTCGTCGGTCTCGGCGGCCTGCACCCGGATGCGCGCATCGCCCTGCGGCACGCGCTGCGCGTCGCCGGTCAGGTCGCGCAGCCAGGAACGAAAGCCGTAGCGCTCGTACAGGGCAAGCAGCGTGGCGTCGTCCTGAGGCATGGGACGCAAGGTTTCCAGACCATCCACGTGCTCGGTCAGCTCGCAATCGGTTTTCACCGTGATCAGGGCGCGCGACAGGCCCAGGCGCGGGATGGCTTCGCGCAGGTTGGCGCCGGCCACGCCCTTGATCTGGTCGGCATGCTCGATCAGGTTTTCGATGGAACCATATTCCGTCAGCCACTTGACGGCGGTCTTGGGGCCGACCTTGGTGACGCCCGGGATGTTGTCCACGGTATCGCCCACCAGCATCAGGTAGTCGATGATGCGCTCGGGCGGCACGCCGAACTTGGTGTTCACGCCGGCCACGTCCAGGGTTTCACCCGACATGGTGTTGATCAGGGTGACGTGGGAATTCACCAGCTGGGCCAGGTCCTTGTCGCCGGTGGACACGATGGTGTGCACGTCATGCGCGGCCGCTCTGACCGCCAGGGTGCCGATGACATCGTCGGCCTCGACGCCTTCGATGGCCAGCACCGGCCACCCCATGGCGCGCACGGCGGCATGGATGGGCTCGATCTGGCGGGCAAGATCCTCGGGCATGGATTGCCGGTTGGCTTTGTATTCGGGGTACAGTTCATCCCTGAACGTGGCGCCCCTTGCGTCAAACACGCAGGCCATCCAGTCTGCCTTATGATCTTGCGCCAGCCTACGCATCATGTTGATGACACCGTATAGCGCTCCGGTGGGCTCTCCAGCGGCATTGCGCATATCAGGCATAGCGTGAAATGCGCGGTACAAATAGCTGGAACCATCCACCAGCAACAGGGTTTTTTTCATATGGAAACACATCAGCAAACGGGATCCGACCGGGAAACGGGCCAGGAATTCGACGCTATCGAGCAGCGCACGCGCATCAAGGAAAACCTGCGCGTACCCGGCCTGCGCGAGATTGTCGACGACGAGCGCGCCAATGCGGTCAAGGCGCGCGAATCGTGGCATTTGCTGGGGATTATGTCAGAGTTCTATGAGGCTTCCGAAAAACTGGCGCAGGTGCATCCCGCCGTCAGCCTGTTCGGCAGCGCGCGCATCAAGCCTGGCACGCCCTACTATGAAAAGACCGAAACCATCAGCCGCCTGCTGTCGGAAGCCGGTTTCAGCGTGATTTCGGGCGGCGGCCCCGGCCTGATGGAGGCCTGCAACAAGGGCGCCTACGCCGGGCCCAGCCCCAGCATCGGCCTGAACATCGAAATCCCGAACGAGCAGCTCAGCAACCCCTACCAGAACATCAGCCTGTCGTTTCGCCACTTTTTTCCGCGCAAGGTGGCGTTCATGAAGTTCACCTCGGCGTATGTGGTGATGCCCGGCGGCTTCGGCACCCTGGATGAGCTCTTCGAGGCGCTAACGCTGATCCAGACCGGCAAGAGCCGCAAGATGCCCATTATCCTGGTTGGCACCGAGTACTGGCGGGGCTTGCTGCAATGGATGCGCGAACAGCTCGAGGCCGCCCACCTCGTCACCCCCGGCGACGTCGACCTGATGCAGGTGATCGACGAGCCCCAGCAGGTGGTGGACGCCATCTTCGACTTTTATCAGCAAGCGGGCTTTGCCCACAGCTCGCACGACACCCAGCTTGTTTCGCTTTAACGCCCAACTTGTAGATTCTTCATGGCCGTATTCACCCCTGTATCCGATGACGACGCACGCCTGGTGCTCGAGCGCTATAACCTGGGCGAGCTCGTTTCGCTGCGCGGCATCACCGCCGGCATCGAGAACACCAATTATTTCCTGAACACCACCCAAGGCGAGTTCGTCCTGACGCTGTTCGAGAAGCTCAGTTTCGAGCAACTGCCCTTCTATATCGAGCTGATGCATCATCTGGCGCAGCGCGATATCCCGGTGCCTCATCCGCAGACCCTGCGCGACGGCGGGCGCCTGACCATGCTCAATGGCAAGCCCTGCACCATCGTGACGCGGCTGGACGGCGGCTACGAGCCCGCTCCCTCGGCCAAGCATTGCGCCGTGGCTGCCCGCACGCAGGCCAGGGCCCACCTTGCCGCCAGCGACTTCCCCCTGTCCCAGCCCAATCTGCGCGGGCTTGATTGGTGGCGCGCAACCGCGCCCCAGGTACTGCCCTATTTGTCGGCGGACCAGGCCAGCCTGCTGGACAGCGAGATCGCGGCGCAAACCGAGTTCGCCGCCAGCGCCGTCTATGCGCAGTTGCAGAGCGGGCCGGCGCACTGCGACCTCTTTCGCGACAACGTGCTCTTTGCCGGCACTTCCCAAGCGCCCATGATGGGCGGCTTCATCGACTTTTACTTCGCCGGCTGCGACACCTGGCTGTTTGACCTGGCGGTGGCAGTGAACGACTGGTGCATCACCCGTGAAACCGGGGCCTTGCAGCCGGCGCTGCTGCAGTCATGGCTCGATGCCTACGCCAGCGTGCGCCCCTTCACCGAGGCCGAACACCAGGCCTGGCCCATGATGTTGCGTGCAGCCGCGCTGCGTTTCTGGATTTCGCGGCTGTATGACTTTTACCTGCCGCGCGCCGCGCAAACCCTCAAACCCCACGACCCGGGCCACTTCGAGCGCATTCTTCGCCTGCGCCGCACCCAGGTTCCGCCCCACGGGCCGCAAGCCCCCCAGACGACAGCGAAATAAACCATTCTATGCAAGCAGCATCACTTCCCATGTCGGCCGGTTGGTACTGGGCACGCGACGGTTTCAGGCTCTTTCGCCGCCAGCCCATGGCCATGTTCACATGGGCCCTGTCCATCGGCATGCTGGTACTCATTGCCAGCATGATGGTGCCCATCGGGCCGGCATTGTTCGTCGCCCTGATGCCCGCGGTTACCGTCATGACGCTCAACGCCTGCCGCGACATCGAGAACGGCAAGACCGTGCAGCCGCTGCGCCTCTGGAGCCTGCTGGGCGAACCGGGCATGGCCAAGAAACTGCTGGGCATGGGCGCGCTGTATGTGTCAGCCGTACTGGTGGCCGGCTTTGTCGCCTTCCTGCCCTTCATGGACAGCATCGGCGCGGCCGCGCAGCAGGTGGACGAAACCTCGGGCCTGGCGCCCTTCATCGAAGCGGTCTACGCGCCGCTGATGCTGTTCGGCGCGTTCTACCTGGTCATTGCCGCGCTGTTCTGGCACGCACCGGTGCTGGTCGCCTGGCACCAGCTCAGCCTGCGCAAGGCCTTGTTCTTCTCGGGCGTAGCCTGTTGGCGCAATAAGGGCGCCTTCGTGGTGTATGGCCTGGTATGGGCCAGCCTGGTCCTGGGGCTGGAAATCCTGGCGGCCCTGTTGCAGGGCATCGGCCTTTCGGCAGGCCTGGTGGGTTTCATCCAGATGCCCTTCAGCTTTGCGCTGGCGGGCTGCCTGTATTGCAGCTTTTATCCCGCCTACACCATGGTGTTCCAGGACGGCGCCAGCCAATAGGTGCTGCGGTGGCAGGCGTGGGGCATGGCGCCCCGCCCCGCCGCCTTGAACCCGTGGGGAATGCCCCCCACCGGGACCCGCCCCGCGTCAGAGCGCGGTGAGCTTGGCCACGCCCAGCGCCAGGGTCTTGGTGCCAACCTGGCTGAAACGTATCTGCGCCTGGGCCTGCATGCCCGAGCCGTGCAGCGCCAGGATCACGCCTTCGCCAAACTTGGCGTGCGCCACCGCCTGGCCGATCCGGAAATGCTGGCCCTCGACCTCAATCCCGTTGTTGGCGCTGGCCCCCGAATAGCCCTCTGACGACCCGAAGTACGCCGCATTGCGCCCGCGCGCCGAACCGCGGTCGTCGCTGCTTTCCGGCCATGCCGAGTCACGCCAGGCCGAGGCCCGGCTGGCTCCGGCGTCGCTAGGCCGCCCCATCTTGGGCGTCAGCCACTTCAGGCTGGCGGGCGGCAGCTCGTCCAGAAAGCGCGAGCGCATGGGATAGCGCGTCTGGCCGTGCAGCATGCGGGTCTGGGCAAAACTGATGTACAGGCGATCGCGCGCGCGCGTGATCGCCACATACATCAGCCGGCGTTCTTCCTCGAGCCCGGACGGATCCATGGCGCTGTTCTCGTGCGGAAAGAGGCCTTCTTCCACACCCGTGATGAAGACGGCTTCGAACTCCAGCCCCTTGGCGGCGTGGATGGTCATCAGTTGCACCGCATCCTGCCCGTCGCCGGCCTGGTTGTCGCCCGCCTCGAGCGCCGCGTGCGACAAAAAGGCCGCCAGACTAGACATGGGATCGGCAATATCGCCTTCGATGGGCACGGTGGATTCGGCCGTGAAGGCCGCCGCCGCGTTCACCAGTTCGTTCAGGTTTTCCAGCCGCTCGGCGCCTTCCTTTTCAGCCTTGTAGTGCGCGCTGAGCCCGCTTTCGCTGACGACATGGTCCACGACTTCCTGCAAGGGCAGGTTTTGCGTATCGAAGCGCAGCCTGTCGATCAGGGACACGAACTGCGCCAGGTTGTTGCCGCCCTTGCCCGACACGCGCGAGACGCCGCCATACAGGCTGGTGCCCGCGCTGCGCGCCGCATCGGCCAACTGTTCCAGTGTTCGGGCGCCTATGCCCCGGGTAGGAAAGTTCACCACCCGGGTAAAGGCCGTGTTGTCGTGCGGATTTTCCATCAGCCGCAGATAGGCCAGCGCATGCTTGACTTCCTGGCGCTCGAAGAATCGCAGGCCGCCATACACCTTGTATGGCACGCCGGCTGAAAACAGGGCGTGCTCGAGCACGCGCGACTGCGCGTTGCTGCGATACAGCAGCGCGATTTCCCGGCGCAGACGGCCCTCGGCCACCAGCGACTGCACTTCGCTGACCACCCATTGCGCTTCGGCCGTGTCGGACAGGGCTTCGGTCACGCGCAAGAGCTCGCCCTGGCCGCGATCCGTCCACAAATTCTTGCCCAGGCGCCCGCTGTTATGGGAAATCAGGGCATTGGCCGCTTCCAGGATATGGCCGTGCGAACGATAGTTCTGTTCGAGCCGAATAACTTCGGGATGGGAAAAATCGCGTTCGAACTCGGCCATATTGCCGACGTTCGCGCCGCGAAAGGCATAGATGGACTGATCGTCGTCGCCCACCGCCAGCACCGCCGCGCCACCGCCCGCCAGCAGCTTGAGCCAGCGGTACTGCAGCCGGTTGGTATCCTGGAATTCGTCGACCAGGATGTGCCGGAAACGGCGCTGGTAGTGCTCGCGCACCGGCGGATTGTTCAGCAGCAATTCGTACGAACGCAGCAGCAGCTCGGGAAAATCCACCACCCCTTCACGCTGGCATTGTTCCTGGTAAAGCTCGTAGATCTCGGCCAACCGGCGATGAAAGCTGTCGTTCGCCTCGACCTGCGAAGCGCGCAAGCCCTCTTCCTTGGCGTTGTTGATGAAGCTCTGCACCTGCTTGGGCGGATACTTCTCGTCGTCGATATTGTTGGCCTTGAGCAGGCGCTTGATGGTTGCCAGCTGGTCGGCGACATCCAGGATCTGGAAGGTGGCGGGCAGCCCCGCATCGCGGTAATGCGCGCGCAGCATGCGATTGCACAGGCCGTGAAAGGTGCCTATCCACATTCCGCGCGGATTAATGGGCAGCATGGCCGACATGCGCGTCATCATTTCACGCGCGGCCTTGTTGGTGAAGGTCACCGCCAGCAGGGCATGCGGGCTGGCAATACCGTTCTGTATCAGCCAGGCCATGCGGGTGGTCAGCACCCGGGTCTTGCCACTGCCCGCCCCGGCCAATACCAGTGCATGGCGGTGCGGGTCGAGGGAAACTGCCGCCATTTGCGGCGGATTGAGATTATCTAGCATGGGATTCAGAGCTATCAGTTGCGTCGCAACCGCCGGTACAGGGGGCCCAGCAGCGCCGCCGGCAGCATGCGCGACAAGGCGCGCGCCAGGAAGACGGCAGCGGCGCTGACAGGATTGCCCACATGCAGCTGGCGCTTGATGCGGTAAAGGCGATATTCGGTTTTCGCATATTGCAGTCCACGCCGACGCTGCAACATGCCGGCACCCGTGCGCGCCAGGACCAGGTCGTCCTGCAGGTTCCAGCCGCGACAGCCGCCGGCCAGCATACGCAGCCACAGGTAATAGTCTTCCGCCTGCGGCAGGCTGGCATAGTTGCCGCAATCCAGCACTTTCTGCCGGCGCAACGCCATGGCCGGATGGTTGAAAGGGTTGCGGTACGGCAGCATGGCCATGATGGCGGCATCGGTTTGCGGCACCGTCTTGCGCGATAGCGGCTGGCCCGTGGCGGGATCGACTTCCCACATGCACGAACCGCACAGGTCCAGATGCGGATTCTGCTGCAGAAAGGCCACCTGCCGCTCGAAGCGCCAAGGCTGGTTGATATCGTCGGTATCCGCGCGTACCACCAGCTCGAAATGGCAATGCCGCATGCCATGCGCCAGGGCCTCGCCCAGGCCGACGTTCTGCGGCAGCGGCAGCACCAGCAGCGGCAAATCATGTTCCCACTTGCGCACCACCGCCATCAACGCGTCGTTCACCGGGCCATCGAGCACCATCACCACCTCGGCCGCCGGCCAGCTCTGTTCGGCCACGCTGTGCAGGCACTCGTCCAGGAATTCTGGCTTTTCCCTGTCGTATAGCGAAATCAAGACGGAAAACTCGGGAACGACGGGATCGGAGGAGGTGGTTTTATCGGTCACAAGGCGGGGTATGAACGCGCAAGGCGTTGCGGGTTGAGGCGTGCATGATAGTAAACGATAGCCGTACGACATAGCGTACGGCGTGCGCACGAGGCGCTGGCATCAGCCCGGAGGGTCGGCGGCCCCGGGCAGGATAAGTTCGGCCACCCGGCGCGCGCTTTGTTCCCAGCTGCGGTGGGGCATGTCGCGCGAGGGCGGCGCCAGGCCATCGGCCCTGAGCCCCATCCATTGCCGCAATGCCGCCGCCAGGTCGCTGGGCCGGGCGGCCTGGAAGTACCAGGCGTGCGGGCCAGCCACCTCGCGAAACACGGGCAGGTCGCGCGCGATGATGGGCAAGCCGTGCTGCGCGGCCTCGATCAGCGGCAAGCCAAAGCCTTCCGCATAGGATGCGGCCATCAGCGCGCTGGCGCTGGCATAGGCTTCGGCCAGGGTAGCGTCATCGGCATTGTCCAGCCAGCACAGGCGCTGGCCGGCCTGCGGGTGCGCGCGCAGGCGCTCGACCAGCGGCTTCACGTTCCACCCCACCTTGCCGATGATCAGCAGGTTGACGTCCTGGCCGTCGGCCCAGAGCAGCTCACAGGCGTCCAGCACTTGTTCGTGGCCCTTGCGCGGCTCAAGCGTGCCCACCATCAGCAGCGTCGTGCTCTGCGGCGTGGCGTCAGCCAGGCGGATGGCTGCCCGCGCGGCGTCGGTGACTGCCACCTTGTTGCGGCCGATCTCGGCGCCCAGGTGAAAAAACCCTATGCGCGGCAGGCCATTGGGCACCATCTGCGGGTTGCGGGCCAACCAGGATTCAAGCTCGCGGGCCACGGCATTGGACACACACCAGACACCATCGGCCACCTCGAATACGATCTGCAGCCAGCGGGCAAAGCGCGGGTCGACCTCGCCCTGATAGAACTCGGGATGAAACACCGGGATCAGGTCATGCAATACGAAATTCAGCGGTACGCCCTGGTCGCGCAAGGCGCGCAGGGGTTTGTGCATGGCCGCGATGGGCAGCAGGGCCACATCCGCCGTGAAGAAAACGTCGCGCGAGCCGGCCCGCACCGGATCGTCGTTCATGCCCAGTTCGGGCAATTGCCAGGCCTGGGTGCTAAAACGGCGCGCATAGCGAAACACGCCGCCCGCCGCGTAGATGGGTTCGACGCGCCAATCGGGCAGATCCAGGCTCGCCAGCGCGCGGGTCAGATTGCGCACCACACGCTGGATGCCGGTGCGCGCATCGCGCTCGACCAGGCCGGAAATATCGACCAGAAGCTGGCGGGTGGGCGCGGCCTGCCCGGCCGTGCCGGACCCCGCCAGCAAGGGCCGGTAGCCCCATTGCAAATACGTGGCGCGCGCCTGCGCATCAGGCGTCGCCAGGCTTTGCGGCGCCGCTGCGCCACCCGATGCGCCGGACGTCGCTGCGGCGGGCGCTATCGCCGCCATGGCGCGCCCGCCCAGGCCGGGAAAACGCATCATCATGCGTACCGCCAACCGTTTCAAAGCGGGTCGCTCTTGTACCTGGGCATAGGTTGCCGCGAGCAACCGGCGCCCAATGCTTGTTTTCACTTGCGCCAAACCAGGCCTCTGCCACATGGAACCGATAGGGCAGGATTGTAAGTTATGAAAAAACCATCGTTAACTTTGTCGTCGGCGCAAGCTAACCTATAGTGTTAGCACTTGTTATCCGGAACCCATTGCGCGCGCCAGGCAACAGCCTGCGCGCCGCAAGCCATTGACTCAACCTTTGGGATTTCACTATGTCCATCTCCACATCGATTGCACGCGTGGGAGCTGCCCTCGCCGTCGCGGCCGCCGCAGCAACCCCGGCAGTCGCCGACACCCTGGACACCGTGCGCGAGCGCGGCGTTGTGCATTGCGGCACCACCACCGGCTTTGCGGGGTTTTCCGCCCCCGATGACCAGGGCAACTGGAAGGGCCTGGACATAGACCTGTGCCGCGCCGTGGCAGCGGCCGTATTCGGCGACGCCAGCAAGTTCAAGGCTGTCCCCCTGAATTCGCAGCAACGCTTCACCGCGCTGCAATCGGGCGAGGTCGACGTCCTGACCCGCAACACCAGCATTACGCAGCAGCGCGAGACCGCGCTGGGCCTGCTTGGCGCGGGTATCAACTTCTACGACGGCCAGGGCTTCATGGTGCCCCGCTCGCTCGAAGTCAAGAGCGCCAAACAGCTCGACGGCGCCACCATCTGCCTGCAAACCGGCACGTCCAACGAAAACACCCTGGCCGACTGGGCGCGCGCCAACAAGATCTCGTACAAACCGGTGGTGATAGAAAAGTTCGACGAAGTCGTGAACGCCTTCGCGGCCGGGCGCTGCGATGTCTTCAGTACCGACGCCTCGGGTCTCGCCTCGATCCGCAGCTCGCGGCTGGCCAACCCGGCCGATTACGCGGTCCTGCCCGAAATCATCTCGAAAGAACCCCTGGGCCCGATGGTGCGCCAGGGCGACGACCGCTGGCTGAACATCGTGAAGTGGACGCTGTACGCCATGATAGAAGCCGAGGAATACGGCATCACCTCGGCCAACGTAGAGGAAATGCGCAAAAGCCCCAGCCCCAACATCCAGCGCATACTGGGCGTGGCGCCCGGCGCCGGCAAGAGCATGGGCCTGGACGACGCCTGGGCCTATAACATCGTCAAGCAGGTAGGCAACTACGGCGAAAGCTTCGAGCGCAACGTGGGCCAGGGCAGCCCGCTGAAGATCGAGCGCGGCTTGAATGCACAGTGGAACAACGGCGGCCTGCTGTACGCCTTGCCTATCCGCTAAAGCACGCCAGGGCGACGGGGCTCAGGCCTCGCTGCCCGCGCCCCCGCTGCCCAGCGCCTCGCCGATCTGGGCAGCGGCATTCATCACCGACGACGCAAGAGCTTCCAACTGCTCGGGCGCCAGCTTCTCGCTCGGCCCGCTTATGCCGATGGCCGCCACGGGTGGCGCGTCGCCCGCCATGATCGCCGCCGATATCGAATTCACATTGACGCGCCAGCCGCTGATCGAGGTCGCATAACCCTTGCGACGAATCTCGTCCAACTCGGACATGATGGCCTCCAGGCTGAGGCCGGCCGCCTGCGGATGCGTACGGATGATCTCGTCGACAATCGCGCGCGCATCCGGCCGATATGCCAACAGGGCCTTGCCCGACGCGGGAAAGACCGCCGGAACCCGCCCCCCTGCCTGGGTCGTGGCACGCAAAGGAAAGACCGCGAGAATCGACTCCAGATACAGGATGTCGGTGCCCATCAGCACCGACAAATGCACGTTTTCGTGATGCTGCTGGTGTAGAAAGCGCATGAAAGGAAGCGCCGCCCGCTTGATGGCGCTGCGCCCGGCCACTTTCACGCCGAATTCCCAGGTTTTCAGGGTCAGCGAATACCGGCTGGTATCAGGGTGCTGCTGCACATAGCCCAGCACCCTCAGCGTCTTCAACAGTCGGTGGACGTTGCTTTTCTGCAGCCCAAGCGTGTCGGCAATGGCCGAAATACCCAGCGGCTGCTCGGAACAAGCCAGCAGTTCCATCAGGGAAAACACCTTGACTATCGTGCCGTCCAGCTTGGTGCTGGCGGCGGCTTGCAGCGCAAGCACCGGCGGGGTCGACTCACTCTTCATTCACGCAATCCTACGGGCGTCAGGCCCCTGTGCCCGGGATAGTACCGATACGCTCGACGGTTTCGCAAACCGGGCGGCGAGGGTAATTCCCTATTACCTGCTTATCGACAGGTGCCTGCCTGCAAATTAATATAGAAATGTTTTCTATATAATAGAACAACATTCCAAATAATGCAGGATCAGAGCACCCGGACTTCAGGAGCAGGAGACGACGTGAACAAGAGCATCCGCAATACACAGGCACTCGCCGCAGCAATCGCCATAACCTCTGCCTTCGGTGCCCATGCCGCCGGGTATCCCGAACGCCCCATCACCCTGGTCGTGCCCTACCCTCCTGGCGCATCCACCGATAGCCTGGCGCGCGCCACCGCCGAGGCGCTGGGCAAGGTACTCAAACAAACCGTCATCGTCGAAAACCGCCCCGGCGGGGCCACGACGATCGCCACCATGGCTGTCAAGCGCGCAGAGCCCGATGGCTACACCCTGCTCTTTCAGACCGATGGTCTGGTCTCGGGAACCTACGCGGTCCAGAACGTGGGCTACCAGCCTGCGGACTTCACCACCATCAGCCCCCTGACGCGCACGCCTTTCGCGCTGATCGCTCCCAGCAGCATCCCATCGGGATCACTGGATGCATTCTTTCGCTATGCGCGTGAGAACCCCTCGAAAATGAACTATGGAATGCTGGGCAGCGGCTTGAGCGTCTACAAGATACTTGGCGACGCCATCACCAGCTCGACGGGGATTACCTGGACGGAAATCCCCTACAAGGGCGGAATGGAGGGCATCCAGGCTGCCATGGCCGGCCAGATCCAGGCTTATTTCGCCACCGTATCGCTGGCGGTCGCGCAGCAAAAGCAACCCACCATCAACATCGTTGCCGTCACCGACACCCGGCGCAGCCCCTACCTGCCCGATGTTCCAACCTTCAAGGAAGCGGGATATCCCGACGTCGTCAGCACCAGCCTGTTCGGGCTTGCCGTACGCAGCCAAACCCCCAAGGACATCCAGGAAACGCTGGCCGCGGCGATGCGGCAGGTGGTCTCTTCCGACGAGATGAAGAAAAGCATGACCACGCTGGCGCTCGAACCCTATGAGGGTTCGTTGCAAGACTATGCACGGGAAGGCGACGAACTGGCCCAGCGTTATGCAGCCGCGGCCAAGCGACTGGGCATGGTTGCCCAATGAACCCGGGTAAACCCATGGGCGACACGGCGCCCGCTCCGCTTGCCGGCCTGGTCGTGCTGGATCTCACCCAGATCTACAACGGCCCCTATGCCACTTTCCTGCTGGCCATGGCCGGGGCCACCGTCGTCAAGATAGAACCCCCAAACGGCGAGCACCTGCGCAAGCGCTACCGCGCGCAAGGGGTGGCCGAACCCTTCGCGGTGCTGAATGCCAACAAAAAATGCATGACCCTGAACCTGCAGAACGCGGCAGGACGCGAAGCCCTGCTTGCCATGGCCGCCCAGGCCGACGTCATCGTCGAGAACTACGCGCCCGGCGTGATGGACAGGCTCGGACTGACCGAAACCGTGCTGCGCGAGGCCAATCCCGGCATCATCATCGCGTCGAGCTCTGGTTACGGCAGCACCGGCCCCTATCGAGACTATCCGGCCATGGACCTGACTGTTCAGGCCATGTCCGGCGTCATGAGCATCACGGGCATGCCTGACGGCCCACCGTTGAAGGCCGGCCCCGCTCTGTGCGATTTTTTCGCCGGGGTGCACCTGTATGGCGCCATCACGACCGCCCTCTATGAGCGCGCCACTACCGGCCACGCCAGTACTGTCGAAGTCTCGATGATGAGCTCGGTATACCCCAGCCTGCTGTCCAGCCTGAGCCTGCACCAGACCGGTGACCAGGCAAGCAAGCGCACCGGAAACCGACACGGCGGCCTCACCATGGCGCCGTACAACGTGTATCCGGCTACGGACGGCTCGATCGCCATCCTGGCCGTCAGCGATGCGCACTGGGACGCCGTCACCGGGGTCCTGGATCGCATCCACTGGCGACACGAGCCGCGTTTTGCCACCCGCGCAAGCCGGGTCCATCACATCGACGAACTGGACGAGGCAATCGCAGCCGTAACGAGCCAGTACGCCAAAGCCGATCTCTTCCAGCGCCTGGTTGCCGCCCGCGTGCCGTGCGCACCGGTGCGCGAACTGGACGAAGTCATTCACGACGAACACCTGCACGCCACCGGCATGCTCAAGTGGGTCCAGCACCCAGTCTATGGCGACATGCTGGCTCACGGCAGCCCCTTGCAATTCAAGAACCACGCCACGCCCGACTATGCGCCCAGCGCCGAGCTTGGCGCCGACACCCGCGAGGCGCTGACCAAGCTGTTTGGGCTGCGCCCGGATCTCGTCGAAAACCTGGCCACCGCCGGCGCCTTCCAGTAGCAGCCTTGGCCTTTCTCCCTGTACAAGGAAAACACATGTCCAATCACACCGCAGGCCTGTCCGAAGAACTGCTACAGATTCGCGAGACCACGCGCCGATTCATGCGCGAGCAGGTCCGCCCCGCCGAAGACAAGGTGGAATACGACGCTTTCTCGCTGCCGCCCGCACTGCTGGAGCCGCTGCAGGAGCAGGCCAGGCGCATGGGGCTGTGGGCGGTACGCTCACCGGTCGAATATGGCGGCGGCGGACTCAGCCTGCTTGCCACCGCCATCGTCGCCGAGGAAACCGCACGCTGCCGCATGGGCGCCTACGTGCCGGCCTGCGGCGCCATCGGCAGCAACCCGCCTGGGCCTATCCTGCTGGGCTCTCGCGAACAGATCGAAAAATTCGCGATCCCGGCCATTCGCGATGGCAGCAAGGCCTTCATGGCCATCAGCGAAGCCTCGGGCGGCTCCGACCCGGCCCGCGCGATTCGCACCCGTGCCGTGCGCAAGGGTGACCGCTATGTTTTGAACGGCACCAAGATGTGGATCACCGGCGCCGCGCAGGCCGACTGGGGCCTGCTGTTTGCCCGTACCGGCGAACAAGGCCAGCGTGGCGGCATCACCGGTTTCATCATCGACGGCAAACCCAAGGGCCTGACGCTCAAGGAAATTCCGGTCATCCGATCGTATTCCCCCTACGAACTGCACCTCGAAGACGTGGAGGTTCCGGTCGAGCACAGGCTTGGGGAAGAAGGCCAGGGCTTCGCCCTATGCGAGAAATGGCTGGTGGAAGGCCGCGTGCCCTATGCCGCCGGCACCATAGGAATTGCGCAGGAGTCGCTGCAGATTGCCGTTGACTGGGCGCGCGAGCGCGAGGTATTCGGCAGCAAGCTTGCCGACAAACAGGCCATCCAGTGGATGCTCGCCGACAGCGAAATGGAGCTGCGCGCCGCGCGGCTGCTGGTGTTTGAAGCCGCCCAGCGTGCCGACGCCGGGCTGCCCTTCAAGACCGAAGCGTCCATCGCCAAAGTGGTGGCCACCGAAACCGCAGGCAGGGTGGTCGATCGCTGCATCCAGATACTGGGCGGCATGGGCGTCTCCAAGGAAATGCCGCTGGAGCGCTGGTATCGCGAAATGCGCATCAAGCGCATAGGCGAAGGCCCTTCGGAAGTGCACCGCATGGTGCTTGCCCGGGAACTGCTCAACACCCGCAACGCCTAGGCAAGTCCTATCCGCGGGCTGTCCTGTCGCGGGAAACCGGGCTATGCCCCCGTTCCCCGCTTCAAACCACCGGATCAGCCAAGGAAGGGGCGGACACGGCGCCCGCCGACGACTGGGGCTGACCGGCCTGGTCTGCCCCGCCTGCGCTATAGAACAACGCAGCCGAGATCGCCGCCAGCAACACTGCAAACGCCAGTTTCAACAGGCGCTCGGGAACGCGGTGGGCCAGTTGCACGCCAGGCCCCACGCACAGAATGCCGCCCAGGGCCATGGGCAGGCCCATCATCCAGTGCACCCGGCCATCCATGGCATAGCTGAGAAGGCCCACCGAGGCGGTGGGCACTACCATGGCCAGCGCCATGCCTTGCGCGGCGGTTTGCGCCAGACGGAAGACGCCGCTGAGTATGGGCGCCATCAGCACCCCGCCGCCTACGCCGAAGAAGCCACCGAGCAGGCCGGCGATTACCCCCAAGCCGCCAGCCGGCACCGACGCGATCGACGTGGTTCGCGGCCCGCCCGAGGGCGGTTTGCGATAGGCTTGCCAGATGTATTGCAGCGCGATAAGCGCCAGAAAGCCCGCGAAGCCGCGCCGCAGGGAACCCGAGGAAATACCCAGCGCCAGTTGCGCGCCCAGCCAGGTGAAACCCATGGCGGACAAGGACACCACCGTCACCACCCGCATGTCGATGCGCGTGTGTCCATGGTATTTGCGTGCGGCGATCAGCACCGTGGGCAAGACCATCACCAGCGCCGTGCCTTGCGCGCTTTGCTGGTCCAGCCCCCCTAGCAAGCCCAGCAAGGGAATCGCCATCAGGCCGCCGCCGATACCGAACAGCCCGCCCACCACCCCCAGGGCGGCGCCCAACGACAACCAGATCAACAAATCCATTATCGCCATGGCGGGCTTCCTTCAAGGGTTACCGCCACGGCGGAAAATTACACGGCGCGCAAGCGTTCGAGCGCGCCATCCAGCCTGTCCACAGCCCAGACTTCCAGCCCCTCGATGGGCTGGCGCGGCGCATTGGCCTTGGGAATCAGCGCAATGCCAAACCCCAGCTTGGCGGCTTCGCGCAGGCGTTCCTGACCGCGCGGGGCGGGACGGATTTCGCCGGTAAGGCCGACCTCGCCGAAGGCAATCATGCCGCGCGGCAAGGGTTTATTGCGCAATGACGACATGATCGCCAGCAGTACCGGCAAGTCGGCGGCCGGCTCGGTAATGCGCACGCCCCCCACGGCGTTCACGAAAACGTCCTGGTCATGGGTGGGAATGCCGCCATGCCGATGCAGCACCGCCAGCAGCATGGCCAGCCGGTTGCTTTCCAGGCCCACAGACAGGCGGCGCGGGTTCGAGCCGTGGGTGCTGTCCACCAGCGCCTGCAACTCTACCAGCAGGGGCCGGCTGCCTTCCTGGGTGGCCATCACGCACGAACCCGCCACCTCGTTCTCGTGCTGCGACAGGAACAGGGCCGACGGGTTGGTGACGCCCTTGAGGCCACGGTCGGTCATGGCGAAGACGCCCAGCTCGTTGACCGCGCCAAAACGGTTCTTGAACGCCCGCACCAGGCGGAACGATGAATGGGTATCGCCCTCGAAATACAGCACCGTATCCACGATGTGCTCGAGCACGCGCGGGCCGGCCAGCGCGCCTTCCTTGGTGACGTGGCCGATCATGACGATGGCGACGCCGGTCTGCTTGGCCAGCCGGGTAAGCTGGGCGGCACACTCGCGCACCTGGGCCACCGAACCTGGCGCCGAGGTCAGCTCGGATGAATACAGGGTCTGGATGGAATCGATCACCGCCACCACCGGTCTTTGCTCGGGCGGCGGATCGGTCAGGGCGGCCTGGATGGCTTCGAGCCGGATTTCGGCCAGCAGGTTGACCTCGCCGGTTTCCAGTTCCAGGCGGCGCGCGCGCAGCGCCACCTGGTCGCCCGATTCCTCTCCGGTTACGTACAGCACCCGATGCGAGGCCGACATGGCGGCCAGGGTTTGCAGCAACAGGGTGGATTTGCCTATGCCCGGATCGCCCCCTATCAGGACGACGGCGCCGGCCACCAGGCCGCCGCCCAGGACGCGGTCGAATTCGGACACGCCGGTGGACAGCCGAGGCTGTTCGCGGGTGTCGATTTCCGCCAGCTTGCGCACCGGGCTGCTGCCCGCCAGGGGAGCGAACCTGTGCGCCGCGGCTGCCGCCGTATCGCCGGTTTTTTCTTCCAGGGTATTCCAGGCACCACAAGCCGGGCATTTGCCCTGCCACTTGGGACTGGTACCGCCACACTCGTTGCAAACATATTGCGTTTTGGGTTTTGCCATGGGGCTAGCTTATACCGTATGCATGGCGACGCGCGCCGCGACCGCGGTAAGAAGCTCATAGCCTATGGTGCCAGCGGCGGCGGCCACTTCGTCCACCGACAAGCCGTCGGCGCCCCACAGCGTCACCGGCGAGCCCACGTGCGCCTGCGGCACCGGATCGAGGTCTACCGCAAGCATGTCCATGGACACCCGACCCACCACCCGCGTGCGCACCCCGGCCACCACGATGGGCGTGCCGGTAGGCGCATGCCGGGGATAGCCATCGGCATAGCCGCAGGCCACGATACCCACCCGCATGGCTGCATCGCACATGAACGTGCCGCCGTAGCCCACGGCAGCGCCCGGCAACAGGTGTTGCTCGGCAATCAGCTGCGAGCGCAGGGCCATGGCCGGGATCAGCCCGAGTTCGGCCGCGCTGGGGCCATTGTCGAAGGGCGTAGCGCCATACAGGCAGATGCCGGGCCGTATCCAGTCGGTTTGCGCGGCCAGTTGCGGCGAACCCAGCGCGGCGGCCGAATTGCACACATTGCGCAGACCCGGCATATCTTGCGTCGCCCGGTTGAACACGCCCATGGCCTGTTCGACCGCGGCGGGCTGATCGCCGTTGGCAAAGTGCATCATGTGGCCGATATTGCCGATCAGGCCCTGGTGGCGCAATAAGCCAGCCTGCCCGAAAGCCGCGTGGTAGCGCCCGGGCATATAGCCCAGCCGGTTCATGCCGCTATTGAGCTTGAGGAAAATATCCAGGGGGTGCTTGGGCCGGGCCGCACGCAGCATGTGGAACTGCTCGTCGTGGTGCACGATGCCGGCCAGGCGATAGCGCTCGAACAAGGCCACGTCGGCCGGCTCGAAGAGCCCTTCGAGCATCAGGATGGGGCCGCCCCACCCCGCTTCACGGCAACGCACGGCCTCGTCGATATCCAGCATGGCCAGGCCGTCGGCGGCCGTCAGGCCAGGCAGGACACGCTCGATGCCATGGCCATAGGCATTGGCCTTGATGACGGCCCAGATACGCGGTGAACGGCCCGTTTCGAACGGGGAGATACGGCGCCGCACCGCCGCAAGGTTATGCGCGAGCGCGGACGGCGTGACGGTGGCTTGAATTGGGCGAGGCATGGCAAAGAAGTGTAAACGCTAGCGGCCAGGACGTGCGCGCTCCGGCCTGCTGAAGCCGGGCATATTACACCCCCTAGTCGCGCTTCACGCGGAACCAGGCCGCATACAGGGCAGGCAGGAACAGCAGCGTGAGCACCGTCGCCACCACCAGCCCGCCCATGATGGACACCGCCATCGGCCCCCAGAAGCCGGTGCGCGCCAGCGGAACCATGGCCAGCACCGCCGCCGCCGCAGTCAGCATGATGGGCCGCGCCCGGCGCACGGCGGATTCGACGATGGCCGTCCAGACCGGCATGCCTTCTTCGACATGGCGCTCGATCTGGTCCACCAGGATCACCGAGTTGCGCACGATCATGCCCAGCAGGGCGATTACGCCCAGTTGCGCCACGAACCCGAAAGGCTGGCCGGACACCAGCAGCGCAATGGCGGCGCCGATGATGCCCAGCGGGCCCGTCAGGTACACCATCACGGAACGCGCAAAGCTTTGCAACTGCAGCATCAGCAGCGTCAACACCAGAAAGAGCATCAGGGGCAGATTCGCCATGATGGAACTTTGCGCCGTACCGCTTTCTTCGGCAGCGCCGGCCACCGCAATGCCATAGCCGGCCGGCAGTTCCGCGCGCAGCGCGTTCAGCAGCGGATCGATCTGCGCGCTGACGGTGGGGCCCTGGATGCCGTGGCGTACCTCGGCCTGGACGGTGATGGCGAAATCGCGGTTGTAGCGCCACAGGATGCCGGGTTCCCATGCCATCCTGACCGACACCAACTGCGACAAGGGCACATAGCGCCCGCTGGCGGTGGGCACGCTGGCTTCGGCCAGCCGGGTCATGGCGCTGCGCTCGTCCAGGGGCTGGCGCACCACCATGTCGATCAGCTTGTCGTCTTCGCGCAAGGTGGCCACGGGCACGCCGGACAACAGCATTTGCGCGGTCTGCTGCAGCAGGCTGGTGGACACCCCCAGCGCGCGCGCCTTGTCTTGGTCCAGTTCCAGGCGCAAGACCTTGACCTCGTTGTTCCAGTTGTCGTTGACGCCCGCAGTGTTGGGGTTGCTCTCGACGATGGCCCGCACTTGGTTGGCGATGTTGCGCACCATGTGCTGATCCTGCCCCGTGACCCGGAACTGCACCGGATAGGCCACGGGCGGCCCGTTGGACAGCAGCCGGACCCGCCCTCGCACACCCGGGAAGTCGTCACGAAACAGATTTTCCAGCCTCTCGCGCAGGACATCCCTATCGGCCACGCTGTGCGGCGTGATGACGAACTGCGCCAGGTTGTTCTGGTTGAATTGCTGATCGAGCGGCAGATAGAAACGCGGGCTGCCGATACCCACATAGTTGATGAAACTGGCCACCTCGGGCTGCGCCGACAACCAGGTTTCCAGCTTGATCGACTCGGCTTCGGTGGCGGCGTAGCTGACACCCTCGGGCAGCCAGAGATCGACCATCAGTTCGGGCCGGTTCGATTCGGGAAAGAACTGCTGCTCGATGAAGCGAAAGCTCGCGCCGCCCGCCACCAGCGCCAGCAGCGTGATGCCTATCACCAGCCAGCGATGCACCAGGCAGGCGTCGATCAGGCGGCGCAGCCAGCGATAGAAAGGCGTGTCGAATACGGCGTGTTCGTGGTCGCCCTCGCTGGCATGACCGGGTTCGACACGCGACTGGGTGCGCAACAGCCAATACCCCAGGAAGGGCGTGAAGATCACGGCGGCGAACCACGACAGGATCAGGGCCAGGGTCGTGACGGCAAAGATGGAGAAGGTATATTCGCCCGCCGCCGACTTGGCCATGGCTATCGGCAGAAAGCCGACGGCGGTGATCAGCGTGCCGGTGAGCATGGGAAAGGCCGTGGTCTCGTACATGGCCACCGCGGCCTCGAACCGAGCATGCCCTTCTTCCATCTTGCGCACCATCATCTCGACGGCGATGATGGCGTCGTCCACCAGCAGGCCCAGCGCGATGATCAGCGCACCCAGCGAAATCTTGTGCAGATTGATGCCAAGAACCTGCATGAACAGGAAAGTACTGGCCAGCACCAGCGGGATGGTCAGCGCCACCACCAGGCCCGGACGGATATCGATGCGAAACGGGCGGGTATGCAGGCCAAGGCTGACAAAGCTCACCAGCAGCACGATCACCACGGCCTCGATCAGCACCTTGACGAACTCGCCGATGGAGTCGTCCACGGCCTTGGGCTGGTTTGCGACCTTGATCATTTCTATGCCTACCGGCAGGCTGGCGTTGATGCGCCCCTGCTCGGCCGTCAGGCGCTCGCCCAGTTCAAGGATGTTGCCGCCCTTGGTCATGACCACGCCCAAGCCTATCACTTCATGGCTGCCGGCCTGGGTGCCATAGCGCATCTTGTTCGACGGCGGATCCACATAGCCACGCGACAGCTCGGCAATATCGCCCAACCGGACCGTTCCGCCCCCCACTGTTGCACCGCTGGCCAGCGTGCGCACGGGTATGCGCACCGGCAACTCGCGCAGATCGTCCAGCGTGGCCACTTCACCGCTTACGCGGATGAGCAGCTCGTCGGTGGGCAGGGTCAGCACGCCCGAGCTCTGGATGGAGTTCTGCGCGTTGAGCTGCTCGGCCAGGTCCTGCACCGACAAGCCCAGCTGCGACATGCGGCGGCTGGAGAGCTCGATGTAGATTTTTTCTTCCTGGGCGCCGAACAGGTCGACCTTGGCCACGTCGGGCACGCGCAGCAATTGCTGGCGCACGTCTTCGACATAGTCCTTGAGCGTGCCGTAGCCAAAACCGTCGGAATAGAACGCGAAAATCACGCCATAGGTGTCGCCGAATTCATCCAGGAACATCGGGCCGATGACGCCGTCGGGCAGGGTTCCGGCGATGTCGTTGACGTGCTTGCGCGCCTTGTACCAGGCATCTTCGACCACGCCCGGCGGCGCCGCGCCATCCAGGTTCAGGATGGTGACGCTTTGCCCGGGCTTGGTATAGCTGACGATCTTGTCGGCCCAGGGCACCTGCTGCAAGGCACGTTCGATGCGGTCGCTAACCTGCTCGGCGACCTGGCTGGCGGTAGCGCCGGGCCACCAGGCCCGCACCACCATCACCTTGAAGGTGAAGGGGGGGTCCTCGTCCTGGCCAAGGCTGCCATAGGCCAAAGCGCCACCCAGCAGCAGCACCACGATCAGATAGCGTATGAGCGGCTGGTGCGAAAGCGCCCAGGCCGACAGGTTGAAACGGTGTGACGACACTTGCGGCCTACTTGCTGGCAGTGTCGCCGCCATCGCGCCGACTGATGGGCAACATGGCAGCGGTGGTGGATTGTTCCGTGGCGGACGGCGCGCCCGCGCCGTTCAGCCGTTTGACGCGCTGGCCGTCGCGCAGCAGATGCACACCCGCCGTGACGACCTCGGTGCCACCCGGCAGACCCGGCCCAAGCACCGCCTGGGTGTCGGTCATGGTGAGCACTTCCACGGGCTGGCGCTTGACCACCATGCTTTGCGGGTCGAGCACCCACACGGCGGCGCCATCGCCATTGCGCAACAGGGCCGACAGCGGCACCTGGGCCAGCGGCTGCTCGACCGGGGTGGCAAAGCGCACTGTCGCCGTCATGCCGAACTGCACGGAATCCGACGCGTCGTGCAGCGATACCCGGGCTGCGAAAGCCCGGGTGGCCGGGTCGGCGCTGGCGGAAATTTCACGTACGGTAGCCTCGATGGCGGGCCCGCCCGTCCAGAGCGTGACGCTGGCCCGGCCAAGATCGCGCACGGCCTGCAGCCGGCCTTCGGGAATCTGGAAAGCGACTTCTTTTTCGGCGGTACGGGCCAGCCGCAATACGGGCTGCCCGGCGGCAAGCACCTGGCCAACTTCGGCGTCGACCGCCGTGACCACGCCATCCGCATCGGCATGCAGTATCGAGTATTCGGCCTTGTTGCTTTGCCCCTTGAGCGCGGCGCGCGCCTGGGCCGCCCGAGCCGTTGCCGCATCGTGCGCGGCGCGGCGCTGGTCGAACTCGGCCTTGCTGATGAAGCCGGATTCGCGCAAGCGGGTATAACGGGCCAGGTCGGCGCCGGTGCGCGAGCGCTCGACCTCGGCGGCGGCCAGCTCGGCGCGGGCCGCGGTCTCGGCCAATTCGAGATCCTGGGGGTCGATACGGGCCAGCACCTGGCCGGACTTGACCTGGTCACCTACCTGCACCAGGCGCTCGACCAGCTTGCCGCCCACCTGAAAGGCCAGTTGCGATTCGATGCGCGGACGGACCTCGCCCGGGAACACCCCGATGAGATCGATTTGTCTTAGCGTGAGAACTTCGGTGCGCACCGGACGCACGACCTCGGCGCTAGCCGGCTCGTCTGGGCTGCAACCCGCGATAAGCAGCAACAACAAGAGCGGCGCCAGGGCCGCAAATTGCATCCAACCACGGCGAGGTTTCGCCAATACCCAGAAACCCGACATAAAACACGCCGCCGTCGCGCAACTTAACAGTGTAAAGACTGAATATATCATGCAGCGCTGGGGCAGCGGATCAGGGTAAACGCGTGCATGCAACAATACGACATGCCCGTTGATCACTACGAAAACTTCCCGGTTGCGTCTGTACTGCTGCCGCCGCATCTGCGCCAGGCGGTGCAAGATATCTACCGTTATGCACGCAGCGCCGACGATATCGCCGATGAAGGCGACATACCGGATGCCAGCCGGCTCGCGCAACTGGCGCAATATGCGCAGGCCCTGGATGCCATCGAGCAGGCCGCGGGTGATTTGACCGCGCCGCCCCCCGAGCCCGCGGCGATTTTTGCGCCCCTGGCCGCCACCATCGCCCGCCACCAGTTGCCGCTGGCCCCCTTTCACCGCTTGCTGGCTGCATTTCGCCAGGACGTTACCGTCAATCGCTACGCGGGCTACGAGGCACTATTGCGCTACTGCGAATGCTCGGCCAACCCCGTGGGTGAAATCATGCTGCACTTGTATGGCAGCGCCACCCCGGACAACATCCAGCACGCCAATGCCATTTGTACCGGCCTGCAGCTGACCAACTTCTGGCAGGATGTCGCCATAGACTTGAAAAAAGACCGCATCTACCTGCCTTTGTCCGACCTTGCCCGCTTTGGCGTCAGCCCGCACGATCTGGCCGGCCAGGCCGGTTCGCCCGCTTGGCGCGAGCTGATGCGCTTTCAGGTAGATCGGGCGCGCCGGTTGCTGCTGGCCGGGGCGCCGCTGGCGCTGCGCCTGCCCGGACGCCCCGGCTGGGAGCTGCGTTTGGTAGTATGCGGCGGTTTACGCATTCTCGAGCGCATCCAAGCGGTGGGCTACGACGTTTTCCATGCACGCCCCACCCTGGGCCGCCGCGACTGGCTGGCCTTGGCGGGTCGTGCCCTGATTTACCGCCACTCAACGCGCGCCCTACCGGCCACGTCATGACACCCGATCAATATTGCCAGGAAAAAGCCGCTAAAAGCGGCTCCAGTTTTTACTACAGCTTTCTGTTCCTGCCACCCGAGCGCCGGCTGGCGATTACAGCGCTGTATGCGTTTTGCCGCGAGGTGGACGACGTCGTGGACGAAGTCAGCGACACGTCCGTCGCGCGCGCCAAGCTGGCATGGTGGCGCAGCCAGATACGCGCCGCCTTCGAAGGCAAGCCGGAACACCCGGTGACGCGCGCCTTGGCGCCGCACATAGCAAGCTGCAACATCACCCAGGACCGCCTGCAGGCCATCATCGACGGCATGGAGATGGACCTGGACCAAACACGCTACCTGGACTACCCCGGGCTCAAGAAGTATTGCTGGCACGTGGCCGGCGTCGTGGGCGAACTGTCGGCCGGCATCTTTGGCCACACCGACCCCCGCACGCTGGAATACGCACGCGAGCTCGGCCTGGCGTTCCAGCTGACGAACATCATCCGCGACGTCGGCGACGATGCTCGCCGCGGGCGCATCTACCTGCCCGTCAACGAGTTGCAGCGCTTCGGTGTGAAAGCGGCCGACATCCTGAATTCACGCTATTCCGACAACTTCGTCGAACTCATGCGTTTTCAGACCCAGCGCGCGCGAGACACCTACCGCAACGCCCTGACGCTGCTGCCCGACGCCGACCGCCGCGCGCAACGGCCAGGCCTGATCATGGCGGCCATCTACCACGCCCTGCTCGAGGAGATCGAGCGTGACAACTTCCAAGTGCTGCACCAGCGCATCAGCCTGACGCCGGTGCGCAAGCTGTGGCTGGCCTGGAAAACCTGGGTGCGGGGCGGCCGGCTGAAGCTTCCCCCCGCCCCGGCCAAGGCCGACTGATGCGCCGCCGCGTCGCCGTCATCGGTGCTGGCTGGGCCGGCCTGAGCGCGGCGGTGGCACTGCTCGATGCGGGCTGGCAAACCACCGTGTTCGAGACCGGCCATACGCCGGGCGGCCGGGCGCAGCGCGTGCACCGCGAGGGCTTTCAGGCCCCGCTGGACAATGGCCAGCATCTGCTGCTGGGCGCCTACACCAGCACGCTGGCGCTGATGGAACGCCTGCAATGCAAGCCGGCCGAACGCCTGCTGCGTCTGCCGCTGACGCTGGTGCGCGCGGACGGCACGTTTGCCCTGCGCACGCCACGCCTGCCCGCCCCCCTGCATGCCGCAGCCGCGCTGTTGGGCGCCCATGGCCTGCGACTTACCGAGAGATACGCCGCGATCAGGCTGGTTCAACGCCTGAAACGCAATCGCTGGCAGGCGGCGCCGGCACTGACGGTGGATGACTTATTGCAAGCCTGTGGCCAGCCGCAGGCCCTGGTCGCAGGCCTTTGGCACCCTTTGTGCGTAGCCGCGCTCAACACACCGCCGGCAAGCGCCTGCGCCCAGCTTTTCTGCAATGTGCTGCGCGACACGCTGGACGCTCCCCGGGCCGCCAGCGACCTGCTGCTGCCGCGCACGGACTTGTCCGCGCTGTGGCCAGACGCTGCGGCCGCCCTGCTGGATATGCGCTATGGACATACGGTGCGCCAGTTGCAGCCGCAGGCCGACGGCGTGTGGCTGGACGGCGAACGGTTCGACGCCGCCGTGCTGGCGGTATCCCCCCGGGTAGGGGCGCGGCTGCTGGCTCCGTTGGCGCCGGCCCAGGAACTTGCCCAGACCCTGCGCGGCTTCGACTACCTGCCGATTGCCACGCTTACCGTGCAGCTGGCCCAGCCCATCAAGCCATTGGTCCACCCCATGTTGATGCTGGCCGAAAACCCGGCCGCCGGCCATTTCGGCCAGTGGCTGTTTGATCGCAGCCGCTTGCTGGGGCTAGACCCGGGTGTACAGGAACTCAATGTGGTGGCCAGCGACGCCACCGCCCTGGCAGACATGCCGCGCGCCCAGGCCGAGCAGTGCCTGATCGCCCAGTTGCAGGCGCAGTTGCCGCCCTGCCGGGTGGTTCGCAGCGAACTGATCATCGAAAAACACGCCACCTTTGCCGCCGTGCCCGGCCTCAAGCGCCCGACGGTGCAGTCCCCCTGGCCCCGCCTGGCGCTGGCCGGCGATTGGACCGATACGGGCTACCCCGGCGTACTGGAAGGCGCCGTGCGCAGCGGCATCAGCGCTGCCGCGCATCTGGCAGGGCAGCACCTGTCTTGAGCGTGCCGGTCTGCACGCTTGCCGCCTGCAAGAGCAACGCGGCCAAGCGCTGGGGATCGTCGTCAAAGTGATGCCCTCCGGGCTGCTGCAGCACCCGCAGCCGGCCACCCTGCAGCGTGGGGCAGATGGACTCGTCGTCGTCCTCGCCATACACACATAAGGCCAGACCCGGCGCCAGCGTGGCGACTTCTGGCGCCAACGGCTTGCCCTTGGAGTTCGTCGTCAGCCAGTTGCTGACATGGAACTCGAACGACGCGTACTTGCCGGGGCTTAGCAGCACCGCCTGCGCAATCGACGCCAGGGTTCCGGGCGACAACCGGTTCAGCACGAAAGGCAGCACATCGGCGCCTTGCGAAAACCCGATCAGGATGACTTGGCGCTTGTTCCAGCTCGCCTGATAGAAGCGGATCAGGCGCTCGATATCGGCGGCCGTACCGGCCGGTGTGCGCTCGGTCCAGAAATAGCGCAAGGCATCCACACCCACCACCGGCACACCCGCGCCGGCCAGCGCCGCCGCCAGTTTTTTATCGAAACCGGCCCAGCCGCCGTCGCCGCTCACGAGAATGGCGAAGGTATCGCCCGCGCCCGGCGCCGTGGACGGCACCTCGATCACCGGCAGATCCGAGACTTCGGCGGGCGGCTGGCCCGGCGCGGGCTCGCTGGCCTGCAAGGACAGATAGGACTGCAGCCAAACGCCCAGAACGTCGTCGTCGCTGCCCGTGGCGTCCAGGGCGTGGCGTAGAGGAACCAAAGTGGCGCCCCCCACCCTGGAGACGAAATCGTGGATGGCCTGCCCTTCGCAAGCCTGCTCGTGCTGCAGCGCCAACCAGGGCGCCGCCGGGCTCGTGGCGGGCAGCAGGCTGAATACGCCATGCTTTGGCTGCGGCTTGAAGTGCGTCCCGGCCCCTTCGCACAGAGGCTTGGGCAGGGCCAGCCGCGGGCAAAAATCCAGCGTCAGCGCGCCCGCGAAGGTTCCCGGCTGGGCCTGGGCATGCATGGCATAGGCCAGTGCGGCGCCCGCGCCGTAGCCGGCCAGTATGGGTTCGCGGTAGCCCGGCAGTTGCAGATAGGCCTGGATATTGCGTGCCAGGTTGTCCAGATCGCCCAGCGGGAAAACACAGTCGTCGTCGGCCGCCTGGCTACGGTAGATGGCCGGCGTGTCGATACCAGCCACCAGTGCGCCGCGCCCCGCCAACGCCCGGGCCAGCCGCTCGCCCTCGGCGTCCCAGCCCTGCTCGCCCGACAGCAGCAACACCACCCCGCCGACATCGCCAGCCGGGCGGTAAAGCCGCACATCGTCGAAAATACCGTGGGAAAACTTGTCGGAAGCAGGCATAGCCGCCCGCGATTCGGCCGGCCCGGTCGCGGCTCCGGGTACATCCGGCCCCGACGCCAGGGCTCCCTGGGCGAGCAGCGCCAGCACCAGTGCAAGCAAAAACCTGCGCATCATTTAGCAATGACTCCCTTGATACCGCCCCCGATCAGGGTGGCGGCGTCGGCCATGCCGAACAACGGCGCCAAGCCACCATCGCACACCAGGTAGCGCGCCTCCCAGACCGGATTGAACTTGTCCTTGAAGCTGCGCAAGCCACGAAAATTGTAGAACCGTCCGCCATGCTCGAACAGCATGCGCGCGGCGCGATGCCAGGGCGGGGCCAGGTTGTGCTGGGCCATGCCCGACATGGGCGCCATCCCCAGGCCAAAGTGCTGATAGCCTTGTGCCTGGAAGTGCAGCATGAGCGACACGAACAGGAAGTCCATGGTGCTGGCCGGCGCATCGGGCAGGTGGCGCATCAGATCCACGCTGACTTCCACGTGCCGCACCTCGGGGCACATCAGCGTGGCGAACGCCACGATGGGGCCCTCGCCCGGCTGGGTATCGTCGCGTTTGCGCACGATCGCCACCGGCTGGCGCTGCACGTAGGCGTCATCGAAGGCGCCCAGCGAAAAGCCCTTTTCCTGGGTTTGGTGGCCCGCCAGCCAGGCGTCGGATATCCTGCGCAGCTCGGGCAGCAAAGCGGCCACGTCATGGGCCGGCACAATCTGCAGATGCAGCCCTTCGCGCTCGGCCCGGTTCATGCCATGTCGCAGCTTGGCCCGGCCCGGACCTTCCAGGCTGAAACCCACCAACCTGACATAGGCTTCCTCGCCCAGTTTCCAGGCGCGCAAGCCGGCATCCAGGTACAAGGGCAGCGTTTGCGGGCGGGCCTTGTAGAACACGGCCCGCCCGCCATGCGCCTTGGCCATTTCTATGAAGCTCCAGATCAGCTCGGCCCATTCGGCCGGATTGCCCACCGGATCGGACAAGGCGAGCCACGAGCGCCCCTGCTTGCTGAACATGATGAAAGCCTCGTTGCTTGGCGAAAACAGCAGGGTCTTGTCGCCCATGAGGGCCAGGCAGGCATCGGCCGCCGGCTGGCGCTGGATGATGTCGGCCGCCAGCGCCAGCTCGCTTGGCGTTGGCGCCAGCACCTGGCCCGTCGGCCGGCGCAAGAGCTGCCACAGGCCTAGCCCCAACCCCGTGATGGCCACCGCCATCAACGCCCGCAGCGCGCGCGGTGCATGGGCGTCGAAAGCGAACTCCCACCACAGTTGATCGGCGTAGTCCACGTCGCGGTAAACAAAGAACATCAGGCACAGGCAGGCCACCAGCACCGTGCCCATCGCGATCAGCCAGCCCGGCTCGAAGGTCTGGGCAAACAGGGACGATGGCCGGTCGAACTGGCGACGGGTGATCAGCATCAGCACGACCAGGCCGATCAACAGGACCAGCTCGGGCAGCTCCATGCCCTTGGGCAGGGCCACCACCGCGGCCAGTACGGTCAGCAGCAAGGCCCCCCACCACGCTGCGGCAAGGCGGTGCAGCAGCCCACGAGCCAGCAGCAACAGCACGAAACCGGCAATGCTGCCTATCAGGTGCGAGGCCTCGACGATAGCCAGGGGCATATGCGCGGCGAGCATTTCGACCGCGGTTTCACTGGCTGGAGTGACCCCCGTCACCAGCAGCATGATACCGACGCCTGCGGTGCAGCTTGCCAGGACGGCGGGCGACAGCCGGCGCGCAGTGCGGCCTATGGGCGCCGCCAGGCGGGTGGCGCGCAACTCGATGCTGGCCAGCAACACCGCCGCCAGCGCCAGGGGCAGCAGGAAATACACGCCTCGATACAGCACCAGCGCGGCCGCTACCTGACTGGTATCGGCCCGGGTGCCGCAGGCGATCAGGATGACGGCCTCGAACACCCCCAGCCCGCCCGGCACATGGCTGATCACACCCAGCGCCATGGCAATGGCATAGAAAGCCATGAACTCCACCAGGGTGGCCGCGCCGTCCGGCAGCAGAAACCAGAGCGCCGTGGCGGCTGCCGCCAGATCGGCCGCCGTCAGCAGCAGTTGCAGGGATGCCAGCCTGGCGCTGGGCAGCGGCAGGCTCCAGCGCCGCAAGAGCGACACATTGCGCCGCCGCGCGCACAGCAGCACGAAGGCCGCCACGCCCAGCAACAGCGCGGCTGAAAACCCGCGCAAGATGGATGCGGGCACCCGGGCAAACGCGGCGACGTCGGGCGCCGCCCACAACATGCCCAGCGCACCGAAAGCCAGCATGCCGATGCCGAATGCCGCCGCATTGAAGGCCACCGCTTGGGCCACCTTGCTGGCCTCGACCCCCGCCGCCGAGTACAGGCGCAGGCGCACCCCGCCGGCCGTCAATACCCCCAGGCCTATGCTGTTGCCCAGCGCGTAGGCGATAAAGGACGTCAGGCAGACGGTTTGCGGGCGAACCTTGGCTTTGGCATAGTGCAGGCCGGAAAAATCGTTGCCAGCCAGGGCGGCATAGCTGCATGCCGTAGCCAGCACGGCCAGCAGCAGATCGCTGGCCGACGTGCGCGCTACCGCGGCAAGAATGTCGTCATACGAAACTTCCCGCAACACGGCGTGCAGGCTGGAGACCACGAACCCACCCAGGATCAGGGCCAGCCCTATGATGAGCCAGGGCCGCAGGCGCGGCCAGGAGCCGCGCAAGCCCGCCAAAGAAGGAGCCCCCCGCTGCCCGGCGGGTGCATTCGGCACTGATGCTTTCTTCATGGTGGACAAGGGCGCCAGGACAGGGCAATTTTCTAGGATGAACGCAAAAAAACCAGGGCATGCCAGTTTACTGACGCCGGCAGCGCACAGCAATGCAGGGCATACCCGCCCACGCTGCGTTTTGGTATCTTGATGTTCGGGTGTCGTCTGCCCTGGATGCCATCGACGCCACACCTTGCAGGGTTCGTGCCTGCTGCGGCGCAGGCCCTAGTGGCGTATCAGGTGCACGGTGAAGAGGCCCAAGGCGGTCAACGCGAAAGAACCGAACAGGCTCAAACCGGCATAGCCCAGTGCGGTCAGGGGCCGGCCAGCCTGCAACAGGCCCACGGTTTCGGCGGAAAACGTGGAAAACGTGGTCAGCGCTCCCAGAAAACCGGTTACGACGGCCAGCCGTATCCAGTCGGGCCATTGCGGATTGGCCACCAGCAAACCCAGCGACAAGCCGACCAGGTAGCCGCCGGCCAGGTTGGCCGCCAGCGTTCCCCAGGGCAGCCGCGCCGCATGGGCATTCAGCCACAAGGCCAGCCCCCAGCGCAGCCATGCCCCCAGCACGGCGCCCAGCGCTATCGAGATGAAGCTGAGCGGATTCAGTATCAACTGGGGGACAGGCATGGGGGCCGTAGCGGGCGCGACGTTGTCAGGCCGCGTGCGCGACGATGAAGTCCTTGACGGCTTGCACGTCGCAGGGCATCTCGTGTACGCGCTGGGGCAGTGCCTCGATGCCGACGAACTCGGCCGGGCATGGCGCCGACTGTCCCAACGCTTCCTGGATGGTCTCGGCGAACTTGATCGGCAAAGCCGTTTCCAGCACCAGCATGGGCACGCCCGCTTCGATGTGCTCGCGCGCCACCTTCACGCCATCGGCCGTGTGCGGGTCGATGAAGACCCCGTCGGTCTCGTGCACGCTGCGTATCGTTGCCAAGCGATCGGCATGGCTGCTGGTGCCCGCGACAAACCCGTACTTGGCAAACGCCGCCGTCATGTCGGAAAGATCGAACTGGCCTTCCTGGCCCAGCTTTTCCCAGAGTTCAGCCACACGGCGGCCATCGCTGCCCAGCAGGTGATAGATGAAGCGCTCGAAGTTGGACGCTTTGGAAATATCCATGGACGGGCTGGAAGTCGCGTGGGTTTCGGCCGACGAGCGCGGACGATAGATACCCGTGCGGAAGAACTCTTCGAGCACGTTGTTCTCGTTGGTGGCCAACACCAGCTTGCGAATGGGCAGCCCCATGGAACGGGCGATGTGGCCGGCCAGGATATTGCCGAAATTGCCCGAGGGCACGGTGAACGACACCTCTTGCGCGCCATCGGCCGTGGCACGCAGCCAGCCGTGGAAGTAGTACACGACCTGAGCGGCGATACGCGCCCAGTTGATGGAGTTGACCGCGCCGATGCGATGCACCTGCTTGAATTGGAGGTCGCCCGAGACCGCCTTGACGAGATCCTGGGCATCGTCGAACACGCCGTCCACGGCGATGTTGTAGATATTGGGTTCCTGCAGCGAATACATCTGGGCGCGCTGGAATGCGCTCATGCGGCCTTGTGGCGACAGCATGAAAACCGACACCCGCTTCTTGCCGCGCATGGCGTATTCGGCCGCCGAACCGGTGTCGCCCGAAGTCGCGCCCAGGATGTTGAGCGTGCTGTCGCGCCGGTCGAGCACATATTCGAACAGATGGCCCAGCAACTGCATGGCCATGTCCTTGAAGGCCAGCGTAGGGCCTTGCGACAGGCCAAGCAGCGTCAGGCCGCCCGACAGGGGCTTCAGGGGCACGATCTCATCGCTGCCGAACGCTTCGCGCGTGTACGCCGCGTGCGTCAGGGCGCGCAGGTCGTCTTGCGGAATATCGGTGATAAACAGGCGCAGCACCTCGAAGGCCAGGTCGGCATACGACAGCTTGCGCCAGGCCTGCAAGGTGGCGGCATCCACCTGCGGCAGGGTTTCCGGAATGGCCAGGCCGCCGTCGGGCGCCAGGCCTTCGAGCAGGATGTCGGTAAAGGGCTGCGGCGACATACCGCCGCGAGTGGATACGTATCGCATGCTTATGCCAGTTGTTCCATGCGCAGTCGGATCACGCCGGACGTGACCGTGGACAGCGACTGCATTTTTTCGATGGCCTTTTCCACGTCGCGCTCGAGCGCTTCATGCGTCAGGAAAATGATGTCGGCGGCGTCGGTGCCGTCTTCGGGCTGCTGGATCATGGAGTTGATCGAGATGGCGTGGTCGGCCAGGATGCGCGCCAGATCGGCCATCACACCGGGCTTGTCCAGCACCCGCAGGCGCAGGTAGTAGCTGCTGCGCACATCGCCGATATCCAGGATGGGCAGGTCGGTCAGCGCATCGTGCTGGAAGGCCAGGTGGGGCACGCGGTGTTCCGGATCGGCCGTGAGCAGACGGGCCACGTCGACCAGGTCGGCGATCACAGCCGACGCGGTGGGCTCTTCGCCCGCGCCCTGGCCGTAGTACAGCGTGGGGCCCACGGCATCGCCGTGCACCAGCACGGCGTTCATGGCGCCTTCGACATTGGCGATCAGGCGCGAGCTCGGCACCAGGGTGGGATGCACGCGCAGCTCGATGCCATCGGGGCGGCGGCGGGTGATGCCCAGCAGCTTGATGCGGTAGCCCAGCTCTTCGGCGTGGCGGATGTCGGCTGCCTGCAACTGCGTGATGCCTTCGATGTAGGCGCGCGAGAACTGCACCGGGATACCAAAGGCCATCGAAGCCAGCAGCGTGAGCTTGTGCGCGGCGTCGATGCCTTCGATGTCGAAGGTGGGGTCGGCTTCGGCATAGCCCAGGCGCTGGGCTTCGGCCAGCACCTGCTCGAACGGCAGGCCGCGCGAGCGCATTTCGGACAGGATGAAGTTGGTGGTGCCGTTGATGATGCCGGCCACCCATTCGATGTGGTTGGCCGTAAGGCCTTCGCGAATGGCCTTGATGATGGGTATGCCACCGGCCACGGCGGCCTCGAAGGCCACGGTGACGCCGCGCTCGCGGGCGCGCTTGAAGATTTCGTTGCCATGCTTGGCCAGCAAGGCCTTGTTGGCCGTGACCACATGCTTGCCGTTGTCGATGGCCTCGAGCACCAGTTGGCGCGCGATGGTGTCGCCGCCGATCAGCTCGACCACGATGTCGATCTCCGGATCTCGCACGACAGCGAAGGCATCGGGTTCGATGACGACGTCGTCGCCAACGCGGGCACGGGCGCGCGCCACGTCACGCTCGCCAATCTTGGTGACCACGATGCGGCGGCCGGCGCGGCGTGCAATTTCGTCGCTGTTACGGGCCAGCACCTTGAAGGTGCCGCCGCCCACGATTCCCAGGCCCAGAAGGCCAACCCGGATAGGCTCGATATTTTCGGTCATGCTGCTTTGCTCAGTAATCCGTCTTTGCGGAACATTTGTTTGATGCCACGGATGGCTTGTCGCGTACGGGCTTCGTTCTCGATCAGGGCAAAGCGCACGTGATCGTCGCCATATTCGCCAAAGCCTATACCCGGTGACACCGCAACCTTGGCCTCTTCGAGCACGCGCTTGGCGAACTCGAGCGAGCCCAGGTGCAGATAGGGTTCGGGGATTTTCGCCCAGATGTACATCGACGCCTTGGGCACTTCCACCATCCAGCCCGCCTCGTGCAAGCCGCGCACCAGCACATCGCGGCGATTGCGGTATTGCTCGACCACTTCGTCCACGCAATCCTGCGGGCCGTCGAGGGCGGCAATCGACGCCACCTGGATGGGCGTGAATGTACCGTAATCATGGTAGCTTTTCATGCGCGCCAGCGCCGACACCATGTCGCGGTTGCCCACCATGAAGCCGACACGCCAGCCAGCCATGTTGTAGCTTTTGCTCATGGTGAAGAACTCGACCGCGACATCGCGCGCGCCCGGCACCTGCATGATCGAAGGCGCCTTGTAGCCGTCGAAGGTGATGTCGGCGTAGGCCAGGTCGTGCACCACCAGGATATCGTGCTCGCGGGCCAGCGCCACCACGCGCTCGAAAAAGGACAAGTCCACGCACTGCGCGGTGGGATTGCTGGGAAAGCCCAGGATCATCATCTTGGGCTTGGGAATGCTTTCGCGCACGGCGCGCTCGATTTCCTCGAAGAAATCCAGACCCGGAACCATGGGGACGGAACGGATGTTGGCGCCGGCGATGACCGCGCCATAGATGTGGATGGGGTAGCTGGGGTTGGGCACGAGCACGGTATCGCCCGTATCGAGCGTGGCCAGCATCAGGTGGGCCAGGCCTTCTTTCGAGCCTATCGTGACAATGGCTTCCGAATCAGGGTCGAATTCGACGGCGTAGCGGCGGGCATACCAGTCGGTAATGGCCTTGCGCAGGCGCGGGATGCCCTTGGACACCGAATAGCCATGGGTCTTCGGGCGCCGGGTGGCTTCCACCAGTTTGTCGACGATATGCGCGGGCGTATCGCCGTCGGGATTGCCCATGGACATGTCGATAATGTCCTCGCCCCGACGCCGGGCCGCCATTTTCAGTTCGCCCGTAATGTTGAAAACATACGGTGGCAGGCGATTGATTCGCGAAAACTCCCTCATGGCGGCTTCCTTGGGCGGTATTTATGTGGGAAAACCCTATAATCTATCGTAAGCAGGGGGTATGGGCAAATCACCGACAGGCAGATATTGCCGCTTTGTTTTTGCCGCTCGTGCAATGTGCCGCGAATGCCACAGAAAGTCGCTCTCCCCCACGCAGTTCAGGCACGCAGCGTGCGCTATTATTTTCCCTACGCACACGGAGCCCTCATTTGAAACTGCATTCCGACTCCAACGCCGCCTACAACACCGTCACAGCCTACGGCGACGGCTACATCGAGGTGAACAAGCAGCGCTATGAAGGCGCGGTTGCCTTCGCCCCGGAAGGCGCGATCAAGAGCCTGCCGGTTCAAACCCTGGCTGACATCACCACCGAGCTGTTATTGCGGGCCGCCGGCGTGCCCGAACTGGCGCCAGACCCCTTCGCCGCCTTTGACGAGCCCCCCAGCGGCCGCGTCACCCCGGCCGGCGACACCGAGGTTCTTCTGGTCGGCACCGGCAAGCGCCAGCACTTCCTGCGCCCCGACGTGGTTCGCCCGGTCGTCATGGCCGGCGTCGGCGTCGAGATCATGGATACCCAGGCAGCCGCCCGCACCTATAACATCCTGATGGCGGAAGGCCGGCACGTGGTTGCCGTCCTGATGCCCATCTGAGAAACACCCTATGACACAAATCAGCACCGGCAATCCCGTTCCCGACTTCCAGGCCGAATCCACCACCGGCACAATCAGCCTGGCCGCATTGCGCGGCCGCAAGGTCGTCCTGTATTTCTACCCTCGCGACAACACACCCGGCTGCACCACCCAAAGCCAGAACTTCCGCGATGCGCATGCCGCTTTCGAGGCCGCCGGCGCCGTGGTCATAGGCATTTCGCGCGACAGCCTGGCTTCGCATGCAAAATTCTGCGAAAAACAGAGCCTGCCCTTCACCCTGATCAGCGACCCCGACGAAGCCTTGTGCGAACTCTTTGGCGTCATGAAGATGAAGAACATGTACGGCAAGCAGGTCCGCGGCATAGAGCGCAGCACCTTCCTGATCGACAGCGAAGGCAGGTTGGCGCGCGAATGGCGCGGCGTGAAGGTTCCTGGTCATGTGGACCAGGTCCTGCAAGCTGTAGAAGCCCTGTAATCCCAAGCATTTACCGTATCGTTTATGGGCGTGCCCTGGCGCGCCGCAACCCCTCAGGAGATTTGGCTCATGCCGCTTCCCAAGATGCCGACCCGCCCTGCGACGATACTGTCCGTACCGGCAGACGCCCCGGCAGCCCGTCCCAAGCGCACCGCCCCGGCACGTACCGCGGCCAAGACCGAAGCCCGCCCCGACGCTACGGGCCTGAATGAACACGTGCAGCCTGAATTGAAGGGCCTGCAGTCGCCGCCCATCGTCGCCCCGACCAAGGCACCCGCCCGCAAGGCCGCACGCAAGAGCGCATCGCCCGGCGTGCTGCTGAGCCAGGCCCGCCAGCCGGCGCCAGCCCCCGTTCTGCCGCCGGCTGCAATCGAGGCTGCGGCCGAAGCCGTGGCGCCCGCCAAGGCCATCGCCAGCGTCGACACAGCCAAGCCCATCGAACCCACGCAAGCACCACCCAGCGCGCCCGAAGCCAAGGCCGCCGACATCCCGGCAAACGATGTCACGCCCGAAACCGGCAAGCCGCAGACCGCGGCCGAGCGTGGCCGCGCCGCCGCCCGCAAGCAGTTGGCCGGCAAGGCCGCGCCGGCACGCACCCATGTCGGCACCAAGCTCTTCGTGCTGGACACCAACGTGCTGATGCACGACCCGAGTTCGCTGTTCCGCTTCGAGGAACACGACATCTTCCTGCCGATGATGACGCTCGAGGAACTGGACCACAACAAGAAGGGCATGTCCGAAGTCGCGCGCAACGCCCGCCAGGTCAGCCGCACGCTGGACAGCCTGATCACGGACGAGACCCACATCAAGGAAGGCGTGCCGCTGTCGAGCCTGGGCAACCGCGAGGCCAAGGGCCGGCTGATGCTGCAGACCCAGTCGATGGCCAACGCCCTGCCCGCCGAACTTCCCATGGGCAAGGCCGACAACCAGATCCTGGGCGTGGTGCATACCCTGCAGGCGCAATACCCGGAACGCGAAGTGGTGCTGGTGTCCAAGGACATCAACATGCGCCTGAAGGCCCGCGCCCTGGGCCTGGCCGCCGAGGACTACTTCAACGACCAGGTCCTGGAAGACGCCGATCTGCTGTATTCGGGCATCATGCAGTTGCCGGAAGATTTCTGGAACCTGCATGGCAAGGGCATGGAATCCTGGCAGCAGGGCGGCAGCACCTTCTACCGCATCAACGGGCCGCTGTGCGCCAAGTTCCATATCAACCAGTTCGTGTACTTCGAGGGCAGCATGCCCCTGTACGCGCAGGTGCGGGAAGTCGCCGGCCGCTCGGCCGTGCTGCAGACCCTGCGCGACTATACGCACAACAAAAACAACGTCTGGGGGATCACCGCCCGCAACCGCGAACAGAACTTCGCGCTCAACCTGCTGATGAACGGCGACTGCGATTTTGTCTCGCTGCTGGGCCAGGCGGGTACGGGCAAGACGCTGCTGGCGCTGGCCGCGGGGCTGACGCAAGTGCTCGAGACCAAGCGCTACACCGAGATCATCATGACCCGGGTCACCGTGCCCGTCGGTGAAGACATCGGTTTCCTGCCCGGCACCGAAGAAGAAAAAATGTTGCCCTGGATGGGCGCCCTGGAAGACAACCTGGACGTGCTCAATATGGGCGACGAGCCGGGCGGCGCCCACGGTGGCGAATGGGGCCGCGCCGCCACCATGGACCTGATCCGCTCGCGCATCAAGGTGAAGTCCCTGAATTTCATGCGCGGGCGCACCTTCCTGAACAAGTTCCTGATCATCGACGAAGCGCAGAACCTGACGCCCAAGCAGATGAAGACCCTGATCACTCGCGCCGGCCCCGGCACCAAGGTGATCTGCCTGGGCAATATCGCGCAGATCGACACGCCCTACCTCACGGAAGGCAGTTCCGGCCTGACCTACGTGGTAGACCGCTTCAAGGGCTGGACCCATTCCGGCCACGTCACGCTGCAGCGCGGTGAGCGCTCGCGCCTGGCGGACTACGCGGCAGAAGCCCTGTAGCCTGGTTCTACCCGCCGGGGCCCGCCCCATGAAAAAACGCCCGGTTTCGGGCGTTTTTTCATTCCGGCCGCCGTTATTTCTGCGGCGGCAGCGCTGTGGGACTGGCCTGGTCATCGTTCGAGTTCGCGAACAGCGCCCAGGTTGCCATGAAAAGCGCCGCGATCAAGGGTCCGATGACAAAACCGTTGATGCCGACCAGCGACATACCGCCCAGCGTGGACACCAGGACGACGTAGTCTGGCATCTTGGTGTCCTTGCCCACCAATACCGGGCGCAATACGTTGTCGACCAGGCCGATCACGAAAACGCCGTACAGGATCAGCACCACGCCTTGCCAGATCGCGCCGGTGACCAGGAAGTAGACTGCAACCGGCAGCCATACCAGCGCCGCACCCACGGCCGGCAGCAAGGACAGGAAGGCCATGAGCACGCCCCACAACAGCGCGCCCTGGATGTCGAACAGCCAGAAGATGAAACCGCCCAGGGCGCCCTGGGTGATGGCCACGATCACATTGCCCTTTACCGTTGCCTTGACCACCGTGGTGAACTTGGTGAACAGGGCGTGCTTTCTTCCCGCTTCCAGCGGAATGGCGCCGCGCACCGTATGCAGCAGCGCGGTACCGTCGCGAAAGAAGAAGAACAGCAGGTACAGCATCATGAAGAAGCCGACCACGAACTGGACCGTGTTCTGGCCGATATTCACGGCCCGGTTGGCGATGAACTGGCTGACGGTCAGGGCGGCCTGCGACAGGCGCTCGCGCAGCGCGGCGAAGTCGCTCGCCCCGATGCGTTCCAGCAGATCGTGCACGGGGCCGGGAAGCCCGCGCCGGATCTGTTCGGCATAGCTGCCGAAATCCAGCTGGCCGGAACGGATCTGCTCGTATACCAGTGCGCCCTGCTGGACCAGCGACAGAGAAATCAGGATCATGGGCAGCACCGCCAGCACCACGCAGACCGTCAGGGCGGCCAACGCCGCCAGGTTGCGCCGGTTACCACACATGCGAAGCAGCCGCCGATGCAGCGGCGCAAAGATGATGGCCAGGATGACTGCCCAGAACACCGCGCCATAAAATGGCAGCAGGATCATGCCAAACGCCAGCGTGACCACGATCAGGATCAACAAAAAAGTTTTGTGTTCCAGGGAAAACTTGCGCATGAATACTCCGTCCAGCCAGTCGGGCCAACGCTAATAATACGGGGAAACGAGAGCATGCCGGCATCTACGCCTGGCACGCCCCCGGGGGACGGAATCAGTACTGCGAGGCTGCCGAGAAGTTCAAGAAGCGCGTGCTCGAACCCTGGAAGGTCAGGCGCACCGTGCCGATAGGCCCGTTACGCTGCTTGCCCACGATGATCTCGGCCGTACCCTTGTCCGGCGTATCGGGGTTGTAGACCTCGTCGCGGTAGATGAACAGGATCAAATCGGCATCCTGCTCGATAGCGCCCGATTCACGCAAATCGCTCATGACCGGACGCTTGTTGGGGCGCTGTTCCAGGCTGCGGTTCAGCTGCGACAAGGCAATCAGGGGGCAATCCAGTTCCTTGGCCAGCCCCTTCATCGAGCGGCTGATTTCGGAAATCTCGGTGGCCCGGTTCTCGCCCGCGGACGAAGCGCCCATGAGTTGCAGGTAATCGATGATGATCAGGCCCAGCTTGCCGCACTGGCGCGCCAACCGGCGGGCGCGGGCGCGCACTTCCATCGAAGTCAAAGCCGGCGTTTCGTCGATGTACAACTGCGCTTCCTGCATGCGCTGGATGGCGTGCGTCACCCGCGGCCAGTCGTCGGCATCGAGCTTGCCGGTGCGCAGGCGGTGCTGATCCAGCATGCCCACCGAACCCAGCATACGCATGGCCAGCTGGGTTGCGCCCATTTCCATGGAAAACACCGCTACCGGCAAGCCCTGCTCGATAGCGACGTGCTCGCCGATATTCATTGCCAGCGAGGTCTTGCCCATCGAAGGCCGCCCGGCCACGATCACCAGATCGCCGCCCTGCAACCCGGAAGTCATCTTGTCCAGGTCTGAAAACCCTGTTGGCACACCCGTGACCTCGGTATCGCCTTCACGGTGGTATAGCTCGTCGATGCGATCGACCACCTGCCCCAGCAAGGGCTGGATTTCCTGGAACCCGGCGTTGCCGCGCGAGCCGGCCTCGGCAATCTTGAAGATGCGCGACTCGGCCTCGTCCAGCATCTGGCGCGTTTCCTTGCCTTGCGGATTGAAGGCGGTGGCCGAAATCTCGTCGGCCACCGTCACCAACTGACGCAACACGCCACGGTCGCGCACGATTTCACCATAGCGGCGGATGTTGGCCGCCGACGGCGTGTTTTGCGCCAGCGAGTTCAGATAGGCCAGGCCGCCGACCTCTTCGGCCTTGCCTGCGGTTTGCAGGGATTCGAACACCGTGATCACATCGGCCGGACGCGACAGGCCGATCAAGCGGGAAATATGCTGCCAGATGACGCGGTGATCGTAGCGATAGAAATCATTTTCGCCCACGACATCTGCGATGCGATCCCAGGCGGCGTTGTCCAGCAGCAGGCCGCCGAGTATCGATTGCTCGGCCTCGACGGAGTGCGGCGGCACGCGCAGGTTTTCAAGTTGGGGATCAGACGGATTGTTCATTAGGCGTGAATTCGGAAGGCAAGAAGGAAGTTTAACGTGTCGGCTCCGGGCGCCGTGGCCCGTGGCCTATGCGTCCGGTATCGGTACCGGGCATGGCAAGGCCGGCCGTGGCGGCGCTGGACGTGCCCAGTTATCCTGGCGCGAACGGATGTGCTCGCGCACGAACTCCATCAGGGTTCGGGCAGCCAGGGTAGGAAACCGATTGGGTGCGGTCAGCAGGTAGAGGCCATTGCCCACCCCCTCGGGCTGGTGTTGCGGCAGCACTTCGAGCAGCGCCCCCGACTCAAGCTGGCGCCACACTGCATATCGGGGCAATAAGGCCACACCCAAGCCCGCCCGCGCGGCTTCGACCATAAAAGGATAATCCCCCGACTGCAGGCGGGGCGCCACGCGCAACAATATCGGCGTATCCGCCAGGTCGAACTTCAGGTCGAAACGGCGTCCCAGCGACGCCGGCGCAATCAGCTCGCATCCAGCCAGTTCGTGGATGGCATGGACCCCGCCACGCGACGCCAGGTACCCGGGCGCGGCGCAAAGACACCAGGCAATGTCGCAGATTCGACGCGCAACATGGTCTGCCGGCGGGTCCGAGGTGATTTTAAGGGCTAGATCCACCTCTGCGGAAATCAGGTCGCCAATGTAATCGTTAATCAACACCCGCAGGGAAATATCGGGGTAGATGCTGGCGAACTCCAGCAGCACCGGCGCCAGATACAAATGCCCCAGCCCCGTAGGCAGGCGTATGCGCACATCCCCCCTTACCGCCGTGCCCAGGCTGTCGATGGATGCCTGGGCCGTTTCCACTTCCTCCAGCACGCGCGCACTATGCTGATACAGCAACTGGCCGGCCTGGGTGAGCTCGACGTGGCGGGTCGTGCGCAGCAAAAGCTGGGCGCCCATGCTCAATTCCAGGGTCTTCAAGCGCCGCGATACATTCGAGCGCGTCATGCCCAGTCGCCTGGCCGTCTCGGTAAGGGTATGCGCCTCAACCAGCGTCACGAACAGGCGAAGCAGGTTCAGGTCTAATCGATTGTCAATCTTCACTCAACACTCCTGGCACAACCAGTGAGATTGTTTAATAAGAAGCCAGGCCATAGGATACCCGCTTCACTTTCACGAGTAGGGCGGTGCGATGACCACAGACACGTTTTTCCCTTTCGACGATATTCGCGTACTGGACATCAGCCAGGGCATCGCCGGCCCTTATTGCGCACAGATCCTGTGGCAACAGGGCGCCGAGGTCATCAAGGTCGAACCGCCCGCAGGTGACTGGGGACGCCATGTCGGCACGGTGCGCGACGGCCATAGCGCCGTGTCCATCTCCTACAACGCGGGCAAGCGCGGCCTGTGCCTGGACGCCAGCCGTGAGGAAGGCAGGCACCTGCTGCGCAAACTGGCGCTGCAGGCCGACGTGGTGGTACAGAACTTTCGCCCTGGCGTAGCCGAGCGCATGGGCGTGGGCTATGACGAGCTGGCTGCGCAAAAACCCGACCTGGTCTACGTATCCATCAGCGGCTACGGCACCGAAGGCCCCTATGCGGATGCGCCCGCATCGGACTCGGTCATGCAGGCCGACAGCGGGCTGATGTTCACCAACCAGGACGAAACCGGCCAACCCCGGCGGGTCGGCATCCTGCTGGCTGATATCGCCACCGCATTGTATGCCGCCCAAGCCAGCAGCAGCGCCTTATACAAACGCCTGAAAACCGGCCGCGGCAGCCATGTGCAGCTGAGTCTGCTACAGGCATGCGCGGCCGTGCAGCTGGACAAAATCATCGAATACAGCATTGCCGGCAAACGGCAATCCGGTGCGGTCAGCGCACCGAACGGCATCTTCGCCACCGCCGATGGCAGCCTATCGCTGCTGGCGCTGAACAACGATCAATTCGCCCGCGTGTGCCGAGCCCTGGATCGCCCGGCCTGGCTGCAGGACGAGCGCTTTGGCGACAACGCCAGCCGAATGGCGCACCGCGATATCCTGCATCACGAGATCAGCCAGCAACTGAGCCAGCAGCCCACCGCGGCCTGGCTGACCTTGCTGCAGCAGCACGATGTCCTGCATGCCCCAGTACGCGACCACGCCGCTGTCATCACCCACCCCCAGGCCCTGCAGCAGACGCTGTTCCAGACCCTGGATCAGCCTGGGCTGCCGCCGCTGCCCTTCGTCAGCGTACCGACCCCCAACGCACGCCGCCCACTGCAAGCCGCGCCTGCCATCGGCGAGCACAGCCTGGCGATCCTGCGCGAAGCCGGCCTGCCGGACGCCGAGATCAGCGCATTGCAGGCTGCCGGCATCATCCGCCAGGCTGCGCAAACCGCCAACCCCAAGGACCAGAAAACCGCATGACCATGCAAGCCCTGATCTGTGATCAATTCGGCCCGGTGGATACCGCTATCCGCCTGGGCGAATACGCCGCGCCTCAAGCCCCCGGACCGGACGAGGTGATTATCGACGTCGCCTACGCCAGCGTCAGCCATGCCATGGGCCTGATGATAGAAGGCCGCTACCAGACCCGGCCGCCCCGCCCCTTCATACCTGGCACCGAAGCCGTGGGCACCGTCGTGGCCTGCGGCAGCCAGGTGTCGCGCCTGGTTCCCGGCGACGTGGTGGTCGCCATCGCCAAATGGGGCTGCTATGCCCAGCGGCTGAAGGTGCCGCACCATACCGTTTATCGCGTACCCGCCGGCATGCCCATGCTGCAGGCGCTGCCTGTGCCCATATCGTATGGCACCGCCTACGCGGGCCTGTTCTGGCGTTGCGCCATGCAGCCCGGCGAAACCGTGCTGGTGCTGGGCGCGGGCGCCGGCGTAGGCCTGGCGGCCGTAGAGCTGGCATCGCTGCTGGGCGCCAGGGTGATCGCCTGCGCCAGCACCGCCAGCAAACGCGAACACGCCCTGGCCTGTGGCGCGCACCACGCCATCGAGCCCGGCCAGGAGCTGGCCAGCCAGGTCAAGGAACTGACCGGCGGGCGCGGGGCAGACATCGTCATAGACCCTGTGGGCGGCGAGCTCTTCGAGCGCGCGACCCGTGCGGTGGCGGCCAACGGCCGCATGCTGAGCATAGGTTTTGCCAGCGGCAACATCCCTGCCGTGCCGCTCAATATTCTGCTCGTCAAGAACGTAACGCTGCACGCCCTGTTCTTCGGGCGCTACCTGGGCTGGACGCCCCGCGACGAGCGCGTGCAGCACGCCGACGCCACGCAACATGCCATCGAAACCATGCTGGGCTGGGCGCAGCAGCAAAAAATCAAGCCCAGCGTCTCTAAGGTATACCCGGCAGCAGAGCTGGCCCAGGCGCTGGCCGCACTGGAAAGCCGCCAAGTCGTCGGCAAGATAGCCCTACAAATTCAATAAGCCAATCAACGCAAGGAGACTTCTATGCACCACATCAAACTATCCATTTCCCGCGTCTGCGGACTGGGCCTTGCAGTCGCTGCCCTGGCGTCGACCCTGGCGCTGGCTGCACCGGCACATGCCGAGTACCCTGAAAAGCCCATCCGCCTGATCCTGCCCTACCCGCCCGGCGGCCCGACCGATCTGCTTGCCCGCTTGGTTGCGGCCGAAATGTCCAATACCATCGGCCAGCAAGTGGTGGTAGACAACCGGCCCGGCGCCAGCGGCATGATAGGCGCCGAACAGGTGGCGCGCGCCGCACCCGACGGCTATACGTTCCTGGCCAATGCATCACTGCATGTGATCAACCCCAGCATCTACCCCGACATGCGGTACGACGCCATCAAGGATTTCGCGCCCATTACGCAGCTGGCGGCCGTGCCACTGGTGCTGGTCGTGCCGCCCGCCTCGCCCATCAAGACCCCGCAGGACATCGTCGCGCTCGACAAGCAGAACCCGGGCAAGTTCAGCTTCGGCTCGGCCGGCACCGCCTCGTCGCAACAGCTGGCCGGGGAATCCTTCAAGATTACGGCCGGCGTCGACATGCTGCACGTGCCATATCGCGGCAGCTCGCCGGCACTGGCTGATCTGGTGGGCGGACAAATCGACATCATGTTCGACTCCATGCCCTCGGCCATGCCCTTCATCCAATCCGGTCAACTGCGCGCGGTCGCGGTGACTACGCCCCAGCGCGCCGCGGCGCTGCCGGGTGTCCCCACCATCGCTGAAACCGGCTTTCCGGGATTCGATATCAGCACGTGGTACGGATTCTGGGCGCCCGCCGGAACGCCCGACGCCATCGTCGCCAAGCTGGCCGAACACGCAGCCCTGGCGCTGAAAAGCCCGAAGGTACGCGAACGCTACGCTTCCATGGGCGCCGAACCGGTAGGCTCGACACCCGCTGAATTCGCAGCGTACAACATCTCGGAAGGCGAAAAGTGGGCCGACATCGTCAAGCGCGCCGGCGTCGCCGCCAGCCAATGACAAGCTAGGGCCTAGACCCGATACGCCCGACCTGGCTGTGGGGGCCGGGCGTATCGCCTGGATTGCAGGCAAGTCGATGAAGTAAAGCGGAATAAAAAAAGCCGGGTTTCCCCGGCTTTTTTTATTCCCGCAGAATCCGTTTACACGGTTTCGCCGGTAACCACGAGCGTCACGTTGGCGACCACGTCGGTGTGCAGTTGCACTTCGAGGGGGAATTCGCCTGTGTGCTTGAACGGGCCTTCGGGCAGGCGAACCATGCCCTTCTCGACCGACTCAAAACCGCCTTCACGCAAAGCAGCAGCGATGTCGGCATTGGTGACGGAGCCAAACAGACGGCCGTCAACGCCAGCGCGTTGCTTGATGTGGGCAGTGTGGCCTTCCATCTTGTCAGCAACCGCTTGGGCTGCGGCCAGGCGCTCGGCCTGGACTTTTTCCAGCTCGGCACGACGCTCTTCGAACTCTTTGAGCGCAGCGGGGGTAGCACGCTTGGCCTTGCGTTGCGGGATCAGGAAGTTACGGGCAAAGCCGTCCTTCACACGCACGACTTCGCCAAGGGCGCCGAGGTTGGCAACTTTTTCAAGCAGAATGATTTGCATGTTCGGTCTCCGGCAATCAGTTGTGGTTGTCGGTGTAAGGCAACAGAGCCAGGAAGCGCGCGCGCTTGATGGCGGTGTCGAGCTGGCGCTGGTAGTGCGCCTTGGTGCCGGTCAGACGAGCCGGAATCACCTTGCCGTTTTCCTGGATGAAGTCGCGCAGCGTATCGACATCTTTGTAGTCGATCTGTTCGACGCCGGCTGCCGTGAAACGGCAGAAGCGACGGCGCTTGAACAGCGGGTTCTGCTGTCCAAACTTCTTCTTGTTGTCTTTGTTATTGCGTCTTCCAAACGTGGCCATGATGTGCCTCTTCAAAAATTTGTATTCAATCCGTGGGTGCTGCCTGCTGCAAATGCAGGCGCAACCGGCTCGAACCCTTGCGCGTTGACGCCAGGAACCCTTCTATCCGCAAGGCGGTACCCATGGAGGTACCCGCAAGCATGCGGGCCAGATCGCCCATTGCTATGGCCGGAATCGTCAGTTGAACCTGACGGGGCCGGCCTGCCTCGATTACCTTGGACTCGTGTTCCAGAACCATTTCCAGCACGGGAAGCCCGGCGGGCGTATAACGCAATGGCTGGCACTCGAGTACCGTGGCGATAATCTGCAGCTGGTTCAAGCGGCGACTCTGGCGAAAGACCAGGCGCGTAGCGCGCTGTCAGCCAATTAGGCTGCTGCGTCGGGTTGCGCTGCGGGCTGCTGCTGCTGCTGTTGCTGCTGCTCGGCTTCGCTGGCGACCTTGCGGGCTTCTTCGCGCTCGACCACTTTCATCATGGGCGAAGCAACGGTTTCAGCCTTCTTGGTCTTGACAACCAGGTGACGCAGAACGGCATCGTTGTAACGGAAAGCGTGCTCGAGTTCTTCGAGCGTGGTCTGGCCGCACTCGATGTTCAGGCACACGTAGTGAGCCTTCACGAGCTTTTGAATCGGGTAAGCCAGTTGGCGACGGCCCCAGTCTTCCAGACGGTGAATGACACCACCTTGACCGGTAACCAGGGTTTTATAACGCTCGACCATGGCGGGCACTTGCTCGCTCTGGTCCGGGTGTACGACGAACACCACTTCGTAATGACGCATGTAAGCTCCTAACACTTGTGGATGATGGCTTGGGGCCAAAGCCCTTGGGAACCAGACACGTTCCCTACCTTCAGCCCGCCAAGAAAGCATAAGAGGCCAATTTTCACGCTAGGCGGCAAGGCAAAAGCCATTACCGACGCAAACGAAAAATCGGCCCGAAAACATCTTGGTCGAGCAAGAAAAGCCCACTATTGTGACTTGGGCAGAAAGAAAAAGCAAATTCGTGCCGCGGCATAACCTCATGGCAACGAATTTGCGACTCATGTTTGCTCAGGAGGGCGTCCCAATGGCGCCCTCTTCAAGCAAGGCGGCAACACGCCCTTCTTCATAACCCAGCTCATGAAGAAGCTCGCGAGTGTTTTCGCCCAGGCGCGGCGCGAGACGGCGAATCGACAGCGGGCTGGAGGACATCTGGATGGGCGGCGCGGTCGCGAGCACGGTGCCTTCGGTGGGGTGTTCAAGGCGCTTGAAAAACCCACGAGCCAGAAGATGCTCATCACTCAGCAGATCTTCTATGCTTTTGACAGGGACAGCCGGAATATCCTCGCGCTCAAGCGCTTCCTGCCACCAGGCCGTAGACCGCTGGCTCACCTCTTCGGCCAGAAGACCGTAAAGGGAGTCAACGTTCTCTGTGCGAGAAGTCATCGAGATAAAGCGGGGATCCGAGGCGAGCTCTGGCTTGCCGATCAGCTTGAAGAACCGGGCCCACTGCCCATCGTTGTATGGCATCACGGCCATGTAGCCATCGGATGTTCGATACGGCTTACGATACTTGGACACAGCGCGCGGGTACATGGTAGGACCCATCGGCGGGTCAAAAGTGCGCCCTGCGAGATGCTCGAGCATATTGAACGCCACCATGGTCTCGAACATAGGCACCTCGACTTGCTGCCCTTGTCCTGTCACATCCCGATGACGAATAGCGGCGACAATCGCAAGAGCCAAGGTCAGGCCCGAGATTTTATCGGCTACGGCTGTAGCCACATACCCGGGCTCGCCCGCAAGAGCCGCCTGCAGCGATGCCAGGCCACTTATGGCTTGGGTCGTATCATCGAAGGCGGGGCGGTCTTCATAGGCGCCGCCCTGACCATAACCAACCGCACTACAGTGGATCAGTGCGCGGTTGTGATCGACAAGACTAGGGTAGTCAAAACCCAGGCGCGCCAGCGCCTTGCGTCGAATATTGGTGACGAACACGTCAGCGTCTTTCAGCAAGTCCATGACGACTTGCTTGCCACCAGCGGACTTCATGTCGACGGCAATGCTGCGCTTGTTGCGATTCGTGCTAAGAAACACACCCGACATACCGGGACAACGTGCCGCGCCAGCGCCCCTGATCGTGTCACCGTCCAGGCCTTCAATCTTAATCACATCCGCGCCCATATCGCCCAGGATCTGGGTGCAATAAGGGCCGAACAGGACACTGGTTGTATCAATGATCCGAATACCGGACAGCGGCCCTTGCTGGCCACGACCTACAGATGTGTCATTCATTATTAGCGTTACAGGTTACTGGAAAAAATTGCCGGGATCTCTGCACGCATACCCCTGGTGCAAAAAGCCTTGGCTATCGCGAGCTTCAGCCGATACCCCCGACTGGACCGAAGCTCTACCGCCCCCTTACAGCGGGGGCCTTGCCGACGTCAGGCTCGGCAGCACCATCACGCTACTTGATCGATCGACTAATAATGTCCTTGAGCACTTCGGACGCACCGCCGGCAATCCGAGAGACCCGCGCGTCGACCCAGGCTCGGCCAACACCGTATTCCGCGCTGTAGCCATAGCCGCCATGCAGCTGCAGGAATTCGTCGAGAAAGCGCCCCAACAACTCGGTCGAAACGAGCTTGGCTGCAGCGGCCTGCTCTGCAGTGACTCTACGTTCGACATGCTGCGCCACCAATGAATCGACATAGGTGCGCAACATGCCGATGTAGGCTTTTGCTTCGGCCAGCTTGAACTTGGTATTTTGGAAGTCCAGGACGGGATTGCCGAATACCTTGCGCTCGGAGGTGTAGCGCACTGTCGCGTCGAACTGAGTCTCCAGGATCGCAGCCGAGCGCAAAGCGATAACCAGGCGCTCCTGCGGCAACTGCTCCATCAGGTAGATAAAGCCACGATTTTCCTCGCCCACCAGGTTACGCACTGGCACACGCACATTGTCAAAGAAGAGCTCTGCGGTGTCCTGCGCGTGCAAGCCAATTTTTTCCATGGGCTTGGCACTCTTGGTGAAACCTGGCGTGCCATCCTCCACAGCGATCAGCGATACGCCTTTGGCGCCTGCGGCCGGATCCGTTTTACAAGCCACCAGCACTACGCCGCAATTCATACCGTTAGTGATCCAGACTTTCTGGCCGTTGATAACCCAATGATCGCCGTCACGCACTGCAGTGGTGCGCATACTCTTGAGATCGCTGCCGGAGCCAGGCTCGGTCATCCCGATTGAACCGATGATCTCGCCCGAGCAAAGGCGCGGCAGCAAATACTGTTTGAGCTCTTCGGACGCGTAGTGCAGAAGGTAGGGCGAGACCATATCGGAATGCACCGGAAAACCGACGCTGATACCTATACGCGCCAACTCTTCTGTCACCACACATGCATGCAGGAAGGTTCCGCCCGGGCCGCCGTACTGCTCCGGGATGGTGGTGCATAACAAGCCCGCCTCACCCGCCTTGCGCCAGAATGATTTGGGCGTCAGGCCGGATCGTTCCCAGTCGCGAAGATTGGGCCCAATCTCGCGCTCGCAAAAGCGACGGACTTGTTCGCGAAAAATCTCGTGTTCTTCAGTAAACAGGCTTCTCATCATCAACCTTAAGAGTTCAGTGACTATCAATATCAAAAAGAAACTGAGCTGGGGTGTTGCTCGCACCCCCGCCCCAAAGCCAGCGGCGCCCCTTTAACGAGAAAGCCAATGGCTCTTCGGTTTATTTCAGGGCCACCAGCGAATCGACGGCGACACACCGGTCTTCCAGGAGGATGACCGGGTTGACGTCAATTTCAGCAATGGCGTCCTGGTTCTCGGCAATGGCATGGGACACATTGACGATCAGGTCGACGTACGCACCGACATCACAGCTTTTTTTACCCCGAACTCCCTCAAGCAAGGGAAAGAGTTTCAAGGCCTTGAGATTGCGTTCGATCTCATGCCGACTGGCGGGAGCCAGGCTGACCGCCACATCCTTGAGAACCTCTACAAAAACCCCTCCGAAGCCATAGACGACCATCGGACCGACCTGCGGGTCAAGCTTGCCCCCGACAATCATTTCAATCCCGGCGGGCACCATCTCCTGGACGGAATACATGTAGGACTCAAGATCGGGGCAATGTTTCTCGCACGCCTGATCGATCAAAGCGCAAGCACTGCGCACCTGATCGGCATCGAGCACGTTCAGCACCACACCGCCAATCTCCGTTTTATGTGCGATCGCCGCAGACTCCACCTTGACAACGACAGGAAAGCCAATGGCCATGGCTGCCGAAACCGCTTCGTCCACTGTCGAGACGCAAATATCCCGGGTAATCGGTACGCCGTAGGTGGCAACGAACTCCTTTGATTCGCGCTCGGACAGCGTCGTGCCGCGGCCACGCAACAGAAGGTTCGGACTCGCCCGCCTTGCCTGCGCAGACACCTCATCAACCTGGCTGGCACGCGCCTGCTTACGATCAAAGTAGTCAAACCATAATTTATGCGCAGTCATGCACCGCGTTATCGACCGAAAGACCGCCATATTGGGACTGGCGTCATAGACTCGGGAGCCCACGCCTTCATGCCACTCGTTGATCCATACGAGTGACATGGGAGCAGCCATCTCGCGAGCGGCCCGATCGATAAGATTCGCCCTTGGAATGGCGTTGTGCCCATGAGCCGATGGCATGAGCAGTATCAGGCTCGCGAACTGGTCGTCGCCGGCAAAGGCCTTCAAGCACTCGGCATACATACTGTCGTCCTTGACCGACTCCGCAGTCATATCGGCCGGATTCGCAATTGCCGCGAAGGACGGAAGCAAGGAAGACAGTTTTGTTACCGTTTCCGCATTGGGCTGCGGAAGCGCGACGCCAAGCTCGTCCGCCTTGTCGGCAGCCATGACGACTGAACCACCCGATCCGGAAATCACTCCCACGCCCTGGGACTTGGGCTTGATGTATCCATAGATCGAGAAAAAGTGCGCTGTCTCTAATAGGGACTCGAAGTTGAAGACCTGGATTGCGCCAGTCCGTGCAAAAGCTGCGTTATAGGCGGCAGCATTGCCAGCCAGCATTCCGGAATGCGACAGAGCCGCCTTCTTTCCAGACTCTGACGTGCCGATTTTGTATACAACCACTGGCTTACCTGCCACAAAGGCGCGGCCCAGGGCTGAGATCAATCGGGCCCCGTCAGGCACGCTCTCAAACACCAATGCGATCGACTTTGTGCTGTCGTCGCGGACCAGGTAATCAATGACATCAGCAAGATCGATATCCGAGGAATTCCCGGTCGAGATGACCTTGCTGAAGCCGACTCCTCGGTGCATGGCCTGCAGAATCACGTAGCCCAGCGCACCACTTTGCCCGATTACTGCAATCGAGCCCTTGTTCATGGGCAGGTCCACAACGCTTGGGAGGATATGGCAAGCAGCCCCCGTGTGGACGTTTACAAACCCTGTGCAGTTAGGCCCCAGAATCCGGATCCCCAGACTGCGTGCCAGATCCACCAGTGCAGCTTGGCTTTTGCGGCCGTCATCCGTACCCAGATCGGCGAAGCCAGACGAAAACAAGATGGCGAACTTAATGTTCGCTTTGGCCGCATCGGCCAGAACAGCGGGAACCTGACTGGCTGGGACAGCGATGCCTACACAGTCAACCGGTAAGCCTATGGCCTCCAGCGAGCGATACGACTGCAGTCCGTCGATCTCCTCGTAGTTCGGATTGACGGGAATAACCGTACCCGAGAAATGTTTCTTGAGGTTGCGCACGACCGCGCCGCCGAAAGAGCTTCCCTTGGGAGATGCGCCTACTACAGCGATTGTTTTTGCATCTATCAACGACTCGATCATTCTTATTTCTCCGGCCCGCCGCGTTTAAGCCAGCGGCCACCATCCACGACAAGGTCAGCACCTGTGATGAAACTGCCAGCGGGTGAGCACAAGTACACAGCCATATTGGAAATATCCGATGCATGGCCCATTTCCCCAAGGCAGGTCAGTGCGCCGGCCGCATTGGGGGAATCACCATACATCCGTCGCACGCCCTCGGTTCCCGCGATGGGGCCCGGGTGTAGGTTATTGATTCTTATGCCGTGGCCACCCAGCTCTACTGCCAGCGACTTGGTCAATGTGCAGATTGCAGACTTTGCCGATGCCGCATGGGCTGCCTGAGGCCAGCCAAAGTACGCTTGCGTGGTCGCAAGGTTGATGATGCGCCCGCCCCATTGGGACTTCTTCAGTCCATCCAGAGCATGCTTGCAAAAATTGAAGGTCCCGTTCAGATCGATATCGATAACGGAATGCCACCCATTTTTTGACAGGCTTTCAAAATCGCAAAGGAAATTTCCCGCGGCATTGTTCACCAGGATGTCGAGCGTGGCGCTCAGATCCAGGACTTTCTGCACCACAGCCGCCACACCGTCGTAGTCCCTGACATCGCACTGGTGGATATGGAACCCACCGCGGCTACCGATGGTCTGTTGCTTTGCGTTTTCCAACTTGGCCAGATCACGGCCCACGATGTGAACATCGCATCCGTATTTATAAAGCGACTGCGCGATAATCAGCCCAAGTCCGGAGCCGCCGCCTGTGACAATGGCGGTTCTTCCCTTCAGGATGTCTGCAACGAATACGTCATCCAACCGAAGCATGCTTCTTCTCCAAATTTTCCGCATCGAGCCTGGATGTGACCGCCCCTGAACTTCGCCTGCTGGCTAAGGCCGGGCGCGGTCACAAAGCTTCTCTCCGACTACTCCGGTCGAAATACCGGCATGCTTCGGTCGGGAGTATTCAGCCTATCGAAGTCAACTTTTACCCTTGCCCCGATCGCAGCTTCGCTAAAGTCATTTGCAATGACATTGGTGAGAATGGTTGGACCTTCATCCAGCTGGACTGCTGCGACGATATACGGCGTTGCCGCTTTACGCATCATGCTGGATGTGTGGATCGTTCCCTTTCCTGACGACTCACGCCAGGCCAAGTTGAAGCCGTAGCAGTGCGGGCAAAACGGCCGTGGATACCAATGGAATTTATTGCAATCCAGGCAGATGGGTAATAGAAGCTTGCCCTTGGCCGTACCTTCCCAGAAGGGTTTGGTGTGGGGGTGAAGTGACAGAACAGTTTCCAGGTTCATCGTTATTCCCTTCCCAGAATGACGGTAGCGTGCCCATGCCCGGTTCCAACCACCCCGCCTGGTCCGCATGCCAGTGCGATATCGCAGTTGGGTACCTGGACGTTGGGATTGGCCTCTCCCCTCAGTTGCCTGACGGCTTCGATGGCTTTCGTTATTCCGCCGCGATTCTGCGGGTGGTTATTGCAAAGTCCACCCCCGTCCGTGTTCCAGGGAAGCGAACCGTGCCCGGAAATGAGGTTTCCATCCTGAACAAAACGCCCCCCGGCACCCTTTTCGCAGAACCCCAGGTCCTCGAGTTGCGCAACAACCATGATGGTAAAGTTGTCGTAGACTGATGCGTACTTGATGTCCCGAACCGACACGCCGGCTTCCGCCAGGGCGATCGGACCCGAGACGACGGCGCCGGTGGTCACGTAGTCCGGCCATCCGCTACGCTGTGTATTGATCGTCTCGCCACATCCGAGCACAGGAATGAGAGGCCTTCCAAGGCTTCGGGCGATCGCCTCGTTGGTGAGCACCAAAGCCCCCCCGCCATCGCTGATCACACAGCAATCCAGGCGATGCAGCGGATCCGCAATAATGGGCGATTGAAGAACATCTTCCACCGTCAGCACATCGCGATACATGGCATTGGGGTTATATTGCGCATGGGTTGAGGCAGCCACCCGCACCCAAGCCAACTGTTCAGCCGTCGTTCCGTACTGGTACATATGGCGTGCGGCCATCATTCCATACTGCGTCGCTATCGTGTTCCGATATGGGGATTCCCAAGGAACATCCGGCCTGTCGGGTTCGCCGTCTCGGGGCGCTGTACCGGTTGCCATCCCTTCGCTTTTTGGCCGTCCCGCCAGCGTGATCAATGCCACATTGCATTTACCCAGGGCAATTGCCTGGGCTGCATGCGCGATGTGTATCAAATACGAGCAGCCACCCGTATCTGTGCAGTCGATATGCCTTAGCTTCAGATTCAGGTAATCCACTAGCCAGGTCGCATTCGATCCCGGTATGTCACGGGCACCGAAGTATCCATCCACGTCGCCTGGCGTCAACCCAGCATCGGACAACGCTCCCAGCGCACATTCGGCGTGCAGCTGGGCTGTAGACTTATCTGGCGCATAGCGAGTCGGGTGCTCGAACGCTCCGGCAACGAATGCTTTTCTTTTGATTGTCAACTCTAACCTCTTTTAATCTCGGCCAGCTGTTCAGCTGAATAACTCGTCCTTGATCTTCAGCATGGAGCGGGAGTATTCCTTGAGATTCTCATCGAAACGGTGCACTGGGCCCACAAGGCTGAATGCCAGTTCCGCGTCTGCGATTCTGCACGCGAAGCTGATTGCAAATACGCCTTCCGAACCCTCATTGCGCGCGACAAAGAGTCCCTGCTCCTTTCCCTGCTGAATCTGTAGTCCTAGCTCTTGCTTTTCTGTAATCGTTTCTGAAGCAATTTTCTTGAATTCGGCAGCATCCAGGATTCGAGACAGGCTTTCTTGCGATTGCACACTCAACAATGCTTTGCCCAAGGCCGTCGCATGGAGATCCAGCAGGGTTCCGGGATTCAATACGTAGCGCAAAGCCCTGGGGCTTTCCTGGCACGCCATTACCTTGACTTGACCGTTTTCCAAGCACCCGCACATCGACGTCTCGCCGGTAGCCTTGGTAAGCAGTTGAAGAACCTGATCTACAAATTCAGACAACCCATCAGCAAATACGCATTTGCCAGCGACGGTGGATAGTCTCGGCGTGGGTTGAAATTTTCGGCCGCCTGGCATGCGCAGGACATATCCACAGTGCCGCAGTGTGTACAGCAGGTCTGAACAGCTGCTTTCGGCAAGATTGAGCATTTTTGCAATCTCGGCATTGCTCAAGGGCTTTCGCTCTTGAGCGAAGAGTTCGAAGACTTGCAATACTCGCTGGGCTGATGGAATGAGTTGAGGCATATTTTCCAGATAGGGTCGATAAGCCGATTGGCTTTGTAGAATCAGAGAGGGTTGGGCGCGGGGTTTTTCTCGTCAATCCAAGATATCCGGTACGGCTATGGCACCCATGGATTGCAAAAATCAGTGTACCCAACGCTGCCGTGAACCATATGAGCACGCTCCCTCCCCGGTCGCATACGCTGCTGACGTCGCAAGTGCCAGAGCACCTCGTTGGTCAGCGAGGCCATCCGTTTCGAGCGATCGCCCCTATCCGAGCTTCTTGCCCAGCCTGCCACCAAGTAAACCGCTGCGAACCGCCGACAACCAGCGGCTCGACCGCAACCTGATCAAGCGTGATGGCTGCTTAGCTCGAATACCGGCCGCCAGTGACATGAAGCGTTTCGCCAGTGATGAATCCTGCGCTGTCTGAAGCCAGGAACGCCACCGCGCTTGCAATGTCCTGCACCTTACCCAACCGCTGGATTGGCTGCCTGGTCATCGCATTGCCTTTGATCATTTCATAGGTATGCAAGCCCTTCACCAACTCCGTTTCAATAAGACCCGGCGCCACCGAGTTCGAGGTGATGTTGAACTTTCCCTGTTCATGGGCGAGTGCGTTTGAGAACCCGATGATGCCTGCCTTGGCGGCGGAGTAATTGGTCTGGCCAGGATTGCCAAAGTGGGCACGCGAGGAAATATTGATCACGCGTCCCCATTGGTTCTTCATCATGAAGGGCAGCACTGCCTTGGTGCAGTGATATGCGCCCTTGAGGATCGTGTCGATGATCGCATCCCAATCCTCTTCCGGCATCTTTGTAAGGTACTTATCACGGGTGAAGCCCGCGTTATTCACCAGGATGTCAACGCTACCGAACTTGTCGGCGGCTAGCGCGACCATGTCCTCGACATCGGCCTTGACGCAAACGTTTGCCACCGCGCCGATTGCGTCATACCCCTTGTCTTGAAGTCGGCTAACGGCCTCCGACACTGCCGCGCTGTTGATGTCATTGATAACAATCTTCACACCTTCCTCTGCGAGGCGCTCTCCGCAGGCAAAGCCAATGCCACGTCCAGAGCCGGTAATGAGCGCTACTTTTCCTTTGATACCCAGATCCATTTCGTCCTCGTTTTGTTCGATATGTCGTACAAGACGCCAATATACCGTATTAAAAAATATTCTTCTACGGTATATTGCTGTCATGTACGACATGTCGTACATAAAATGCAGAACATAGATTCTTAATAAATGAGGCAACATGTTGAAAAATATACAAAAATTGGTCATCGTCGGAGTTCTTGGTGCCGTGGTAACAAGTGTTAACGCCGCCGACTACCCCGATAGACCATTGCGTATGTTTGTTGGATTCGCGCCAGGAGGCGCGACAGACCTGCTAGCGCGTTACATAGGCAAGGAACTGAGCGGCGAACTGGGCCAATCGGTCGTGGTAGAGAACAAGCCCGGCGCCGGTGGCAACACCGCGGTCCGGATGCTGACCCAGGCCGCCCCTGACGGCTACACGTTTGCGATCGCTGCCAACTACATCGTGAACAATGCCGCCTTGGGGAAAAACCCCTACGACTGGAAGACAGACTTGGCGCCAATCGCCCTGGTTGCTGCCACGCCAAACGTTCTGGTGGTTCCCGCCGACTCACCAGTCAACAATCTTGCAGAGCTCATCGAGCGCGCAAAGCAAACGCCGCTCACCTATGCCTCGGCCGGCATCGGGACATCCCAGCATCTTGGTGGCGAGCTGTTTCAGTACCAAACGAACCTCAAGCTGGATCACATCCCCTACCAAGGTGGCACGCCAGCGGAAACCGATCTGGTAGCCGGTCGAGTCGACATGCTTTTCGGCAATGTGGCGACGAACGTCAACTGGACCAAAGCAGGCAAGGTAAAGCCCATCGCAATTACGGGCCCGAACCGCATCAGCGCACTCGAAGGCATTCCCACCATCAGGGAATCCGGCCTTCCCAACTACGATGTGCAGGCACTGTATTTCATGGTTGCGCCCGGCAAGACCCCCAAAGAGATCACCGAGAAATTGTCGGCGGCCATTCAGAAGGTAATGCTGAACCCGAAAACGAAGGAATACCTGGACACGCTCTATGCCACGCCCTTGCACGGCGGCAGCGCAGAGACGTCTGAACTGCTGGCACGGGAATATCAGAAATGGCATGAAGTCTCGCAGGCAACAGGCCTTCGTATCGATCAATGAAAGAGGGCCATATGACGCTGAATTATGAGGTTCTGAAACACTGGGAAATTCCCTCGGTAACGCACTCCTACGATTTCAAAGACACCATTCTCTATGCGCTTGCCTTGGGATATGGCGAAAACGCCACCAGCCCGGAGTGCCTCAAATTCACCTACGAAGAAGGGCTCCAAGCCGCCCCCTCGATGGCGGTGATTCTTGGATACCCTGGGTTTTGGATGCGTGACCCCGGAACCGGCATCGACTGGGTCAAGATGCTGCACGGAGAGCAACGCCTTACGATCCATGAGCGCATTCCGACAGCCGGCACCCTGATAGGTAAGTCAAGGGTGAAATCCATTTCGGACAAGGGGGCCAACAAAGGCGCTGTCGTTGTCGTTGCCAGGGACATTGTCGACTCAGCCTCCGACACGCTGGTCGCGACCGTTGAGCAGGTTTCCTTTCTGCGCGGCAATGGCGGCTACAGCACTTCGGGCCAACCTTCCGACAGCGTTGCCGCTGGGCCGAGCCTTGCCGGCGAGGCGTCTCAAAAGATCAGCATCGAGATCAGAACACGCGAAGATATGGCGCTTTTCTATCGTCTTTGCGGTGACTTCAATCCCCTGCACGCGGATCCAGCCGTGGCACGGAAAGCGGGCTTCGAACGACCCATCCTGCACGGACTTGCCACCTATGGCTTGGCTTGTCGGGCGCTCATACGCGGCTTGGAAATCCATGACCCGTTCGATATCAAGGTTCTCAATGCGCGGTTCAGCTCGCCGGTCTATCCCGGAGAAACCATCTCGTTCGAGATATGCCGTCAGGAAAAAGAGGTCAGCTTTACAGCCACGTCGATAGAACGGAATGTTGTCGTGATGAAAGACGGCTACTGCGCATTACGGTAGCGAGCCGCCAACCGGCGTTCGCAGGCTCCTGGCCTGCCAGTGGAAATTGAAGTCTGTTTCTACCGGGGGCTTGAGCAGCAAGCAGGAAGGTGAACGGGCCTGCGTATCCAGGTTTTTACCTGGGTACGCAGGCCCGACGGCAGGCTCATACCTATGCGGCCGCTGCGCAGTAGCGATATCCGGTTGCCCCCAAGCAAGACGACTCCGGTCTCTCGAGGCCACTCGCGAACTATGCGATCGCGCGATCCCGCCCTTGCCAATACGGTTCCCTCAATACGCGCTTAAGCAATTTCCCACTGGGATTGCGTGGCAACGCATCGAGGAAATCCACACTCTTCGGACACTTGTAATGGGCCAGCTGCGAGCGCATGAAATCGATGATCCCGCGCTCATCACTTTGCGCCCCTTCACGCAGAACGACGCAGGCCTTGACGCTTTCGCCCCAAGTCGCGTCCGGAACCCCGATGATGGCGCCGTCCGCGACGTCAGGATGCCTCATCAGTATGTTTTCGACTTCGGCTGCATAGATGTTTTCGCCTCCTGACAAGATCATGTCCTTGATGCGGTCGGTGACGTAGAGATAGCCATTTTTCAGGTACCCGCCATCGCCGGTGCGAAACCAGCCGCCGTTGGCATTGCGGCCCTCAGGGAAAGCGAGCGCCGTGGCCTCGGGGTTACGCCAGTACTCCTTCAGGTTGCGAATGGATTCAACCCATATTTCACCGATTTTTTCCTCGGGAAGATCCTGCAAGGTGACGGGATCGACGATGCGCAAGCGGGCCCCGCCAACGGGACGCCCTGCCGAGCGCAACAAATCCGCATCCCCTGCCTGGTGGTCTGCCGTTGACAGAAATGTCGCCACACCAGAGACCTCGGTGAGCCCGTATGCCTGCACGAGCTTGCACCCGAAGATCTCAGCGGCCTGGTTCAGGACAACCTCGGTGATGGGGGAAGCCCCATATGCCATCAACTGGAGGTTCTTGTAATCAGCCGCCCGAACACCGGGATTTTGCAGCATGAACTGAATCATCGCAGGCACCAGCAGGGTGTGGGTGATGCCTTGAACCACGAGGCTTTGTATATAGGCCGCGGGATCAAATTCGGAATACGCCTCGGTTCGAGCACCGGTGTAGAGCGTGGCCACCAACACAACAATACCGGCGATATGGAACACCGGCAGTGCGTTTCCCATCACATGCCGATGGTCGAACTCCCAATCCTCTTCGATGGCCTTGGCCACTGCCAACAAGCCTTCATGCGCCAAGACGACCCCTTTAGGCAACCCTGTCGTTCCAGAAGAGTAAAGCTGCAACGCCGCATCCTGCGCCCCTGCCGTCACTGGGGAAAAATCCGGGCTGTAACTGCCGTACCACGCCTCGAAACCGGACAGGTTTTCGAAAGCAGACTCGGTGCAGACCAGGGTCTTGACCCTTGGCAGGTCGGCCTTGAGGATATTCGGGGCGAGCGCCGCATCAACCAGCAGGAAAGAGGCTTCTCCATTATTTATGATGTATTCCAGCTCGGGCACACTCAAGCGCCAATTCACGGGCATGCTGACTGCGCCGAGCTTGCAGGCAGCCAGCAACAACAGCATGCAGTCGAGGTGATGCTTCGTCAGCGCCCCGACTCGGCTGTCAGGGCCCACACCGTTGGCGGCCAGCGCATTGGCAATCTGGTTGGTCACCCGATCGACATCGCGAAAGGTCAAGCGCCGATTGCCTGCCGCGAAGGCAACCGTATCGGGGCGCTCGACAAGCTGTCTTTTGAGGCTGTCTATCAAGGTCTGATCGTGCATGGTTGTCTCCTTTATTTTGTTAGAAAGTCTTGAATTCCAACCTGACCTAGCCTGCCATTTCGGGAGCAGCAGGAATACCGGCGAGCTGATCGTTTAGCTGCGCATGAAAGCGGGGCACGCAGTACTCGAAAGTGCCGAATGTCAGCGCCGCATTGGCCCCCGTGGACAAGCCCGCCTGGATGGATTCGGACAGCTCGTAATCCTCTGCCAGGGTGCTGCGATAAAGATCGACGTTGGCATTCCAGTGGCGCAACGCTTTGGGGCCCTCTGGAACGGCAGGCAGCAAGGTGGTCTCGTGCACCCTCGTCACGCCGGGGGCCACCAGTTCCAGCGTGCTCAATTGGGCGTGATCCGGCTGCACCAGGAATATGGTGCTGGGAAAGAAGAAATAGAGCAGGTTGCCATGCTGGCGGGGCTCGAAATCTTCGAGGCTGGGCGGGTTTTCGCCATCAAAGCTTGACTTGACCAGGTACAGCCGCCGATTGAGACCCTGCTCGTCGATGATCTGCAGATTGTCGGCAAACATATGCGCAATCGTTTGCCGATGCGCCACTTTGAAGTGGTAGGCCTCAAAGAAGCCGTCCACGAGCAGCTTCCAGTTGGCGGCCACCTCATAAGACCTGGGCGCGAACGCAACGGGTGCGCTTAGGTCGAGCGTTTCCAACTCGTCCATCAGCGGCCCCAGGACGGCATCGATATCGGTGTCGACAAGATCGGGGTCAGGAATCACCCACACCATACCCGCACGCTCGCGCGCGGCCAGCCGGCGCAGACCGGAGGACTCGGTATCGAGACACGGGAAGCCAAAAGCCTGCGGCACACCTCGCAACGACCCATCCGGCTTATACGTCCAGGCGTGATAGGGACATACGAACACCCTGGCTTGCTCGCCGCTGCCCAAGGGGGCCACGCGAGCCCCCCGGTGACGACAGACGTTCAGGAAGGCATGGACATCGCCATTTTCCTGGCGCACCAGCAGCAACGGCGTGCCAGAGAAGTCGCGCGCGAGCCAGGACCCCGGGGCCGGCAGCTCGGAGCTGGCCGCAACAGGCTGTGGAAAGCGCTTGAAAAGCCGGGCTTCCTGCGCAAAGCCCTGTGGACAGAGGTATCGATCGACAGCGACTTCCTCGGCGTTTGCCTGAGACTCCGGCCTTGTTCCGCGAACGGCTGCAAGCGTGCGCTGGTGCAGGTCACGGATGACTTCTTTTTTCATGAATTGCCTCTCTTCAAGGTTTGTAAGCACGAGTGCGACGTGTTGCATCCACATCTCGCGTCAATGCGAGCAAAAGTGCATCAAAGATTACCGACCGAGTGGTCGGTCTGTCAATGAGCCAAACTTGTCGCCGACAGCCAAATCAAGCAAATGCCGAAAAATCGCCTTGCATTTGGCCGCATGGCAGGACAGGCGAACGCAATATCGCGCCTGGCCTTGAGAGAAACAGTCGTTAAGAAATCCGAGGCTGATAGAGCTCGGCCACGTCATTGCCCTGCGGGCTGCACACGGGCGCGTGCTGACTGGCTGGATCCCCACTGGCAGGCCCTTGGCGGAGCTAAGCCACCTTGGGCAGCGGCTATGCAGGAGACAAGTATGGGAGTGGTGCAGGCGCGGTCAGTGGCACCACACCGATGGTGAGCTGCGGATCGACAGCTTCACGAACCGAGTCTGATCTGGGGGTATAGCGCTGCGTCGCTTGCGCAGGCTATGCGGCAGGACCACACCGAGGCGACTTGTTCAGGCTTTCAGCCTGAACAAGCGATACAGCAACCTTCCCCGCTTCAGGCAGGCAAGGACATCAAGATACCGGCCAGGCAACATGCCCGGACACGGCATCTTCACGGCCTGATTACAGGCGTTCGATGATGATGGCAGGAGCCATGCCGCCTGCGGCGCACATGGTGACCAGGCCATAGCGGCCGCCGGTGCGCTCAAGTTCGTCCAGCACGGTACCGATCAGGATCGAACCCGTGGCGCCAATCGGGTGGCCCAGGGCGATGGAGCCGCCATTGACGTTGACCTTGTTGCGATCGAGGTCGAGGTCACGGATAAACTTTTCGGTTACCACCGCGAAAGCCTCGTTGATTTCCCACAGATCGATGTCTTCCTTCTTCAGGCCGGCCTTCTTCAATACTTTCTCGGCAGCCGGAACAGGAGCATTCAGCATCAAGGTGGGGCAATCGCCCTGGTTGGCATAGGCAACCACACGGGCACGCGGCTTCAGGCCATGCTTGTCGCAATACTGCTTGGAGGCCAGCAGGATGGCGGCTGCGCCGTCAACCACACCCGAGCTGTTGCCAGCGTGGTGCACGCCTTCCCAATTCACATCCGGATAGGCGCGCTGGATCTGCTTGCGAAAGGTCACGCCTTCGCCCAGGTCGGCATCGGCCATTTTCTGGAACGAAGCACCCAGTTGCGAGAGGCCTTCCATCGTCGTTTGCGGACGGGGGAACTCTTCATGATCCAGTGCAACGCTGCCGTCTTCGTTCAAAACCGGCACCAGAGAACGCTTGAAACGGCCTTCCTTGATGGCGACGTCGGCGCGGCGCTGGCTTTCCAGCGCCAGTGCGTCCAGTGCGGCACGGTCGATGCCTTGCATGACGGCGATGGCATCCGCGCACACGCCCTGGTTGACCTGGGGGTGGATTGCATCGAGGGCGGGATTACCCGAGCCCATGCCGAACTGCGCAACGCCCGCATTGGCCTTTTCGGCACGCATGGCGCCGGTCAGGCTCATCATTTCGGTACCACCGGCAATGATGAGGTCTTCCATGCCGGACATGATGCTGGCGGCAGCCAGGTTCACGGTGGTGATGCCACCACCGCAGAAGCGGTCAAGCGTAGTGCCGGACGCCGAGATGTCGAAGCCCGCAGCCAGTGCAGCCATACGGCCCATGTCGCCACCTTGCTTGCCTTCCTGCATGGAGGTTGACCAGATGACATCATCCACATCGGCGGTATTGAGGCCGTTGCGCTCCTTGAGAGCTCCGAGCACGGTGGCGGCAAGGTGCTGGGGATGCAGGTGCGCAAGCGCGCCTTTTCCGACCTTGCCCACGCCACGCGGTGTACGTACTGCATCTACGATATATGCATCTGCCATGATTTTTCTATCTCCAAAGAATAAGTCTTTACCAACTGAACTCTGAGTTTTACTGATACCCGGCTGCCAACGCGCCAGCCAGGTCCGGCATTCGGTTCATCTGTGAACGAACGGGTACCCCATCGCAAGGCGATGCCTTCCCAGGGCAACACGAACAAGCAGGAGATTACTACGAGGAGCGGAAGATGTTTACAAACAGAGGAAGATAGAGCCCTTTGAAGGGCATGATGCAACTGCTGCTCGAGAGAGCGGACCGATCGGGTAGAGGCCTATTTCGGTTCGATGGCCGTATCGATATTCGCCGTCACAGTCATCCTCAATGATGTACGCACTGTTCTTGCCAGCCCATTCCGGAAGTTCCAATCGGCGTCCAATGTCATCGCCATGATGCGCAAGCACATCGTGGGAATCGAGATTGCGGCCAACTAGCTGGCCGGCAAAGCCAAACTGAGCCAGAATCGTGACACACGTGACCATGAGAGCCACGCTACCGACCTAAGGAGACTATGGATGAGTGATATTAATTATGAAGCGATTTTGCCTGACGGGTGGCCGCGACCGCGCGGCTTCTCCCACGGGGTCATCGCAAGAGGAGCGTCGCAGGTCCGAATTGCCGGCCAGGTCGGCGCGGCTGCGGGGCAACACGGGGTCGAAGCCAACCTGGATTTCGGCACGCAATGGACGCGCGCGCTGGCCAACGTGGTGGCGGTGGTACGCGCCGCGGGTGGCGAGCCTACGAACCTGGTCGCGCTACGCGTCTACGTCACGCGGATAGCCGACTTCAACGAGAGCGGGCCTGCGATCGGCAAATCTTGGATGGAATCGCTGGGCAAGCACTTCCCCGCGATGACCCTGGTGCAAGTGTCTGCTTTGCTGGATCCCAACGCCACCGTCGAAATCGAGGCCGAGGCGATTCTTTCCTGAGCCCATCACCTGGCTCGTCGGCGTGTTCGAGAAGGCACGACGGATAAGCCCAAACTCTTCAACAACTGCCAGCAGCCCACTATGCCAACGGCGACAACCGTCACCGCTGGCATCTTTCTCATTCATGTCGGGGGTCTGGCAGTGCAGGGTCTCCATGCCCATCGCGAGCTTGATGTTGCGCAGGTCCAGCTCGACGTTCCACGACAAAAATCGGTGCTCCGGGATCCGTGCTGTTCAAAGCGCACATCCACGCCAGTGCGGGTGTATTTGCTTAGGGTTATTGCGCATTCCGAGCCAACCCCATCCTGCATCATACTGATCCTGACAAGGCCGTAGGAACGACGCCGAGCTTCTTGCCTATAACACCGGGGCCTATGGCCCTCCCAACAGCAGGAGCGGGACAGTGGCAGTCACACAATGCCGTTGCACGCTGCTTTCACCTCGCAGTCGTCATGCTGCTGGCCAATATCCTGTCCTTCTCCATGTAGTCGCCGCTTCCCGATGGTATTGCCCGCCAGTTGGCGGGCGAAACGGCATATTCCGAAGACATGCTGACCGCGCACGCGGCCGGCGCCAGCCAGACACACATCCTGTTGCGCGAGATCCTGCTCAACATGGGCGTCGCCTGCCTTTTCTCCCTTGAAGTCCCCCTATCGTCAACCGTCCGCAACGCGGCCCGATCTCGGCCCCAAACAAGGAACCCGCACATGTCACTCGCTCGTACTCCCTTGCGTTCAAGCCTGGCAACCCTACTGGCGGGCATATTGCTGGCCGGCGCGGCACACGCCCAGAAATCGGGTGGCACCCTGATGATCGGGCCCGAGGCCGAGTTCAATGGCTTTAACGTCGGGCTCAACCGTGCGATCAACACGAACACCCTGCTACCCATGCGGGAAGTCATGGAACAGCTCTTCGTGCAGGACGAAAAAGGTCAGCCCGTTCCCGAGCTGGCAACGTCCTTCACCCTGGCGGACGACATGCAGAGCGCCGTCATCGCGCTTCGCGAGAATGTCAGCTTCCACGATGGCACGCCCTTCAATGCGGATGCGGTCATTACGCATTACAACTGGCTTTTCGGCCTGAAGAACGGCATCAGCCTGGCTTCCATAGACCGCATCGCAAGCCTGGAAAAGGTCGACGACCATACGGTGAAGCTGGTGTTCGATGGGCCGTGGGCGACAGCGTTGTCGTCCATCTCGGCGCCCAGCGCGATAGCCCTGATCGGCTCTCCGACGGCAATTCAGAACGATCCGAACGGCTTCCACCGCAAGCCGGTCGGCACCGGTCCTTTCGTGTTCAAGGAGTGGCGCTCGGGAGACAGGGTCGTGCTGGAGAAAAACCCTGACTACTGGCAGAAAGGTCTGCCGTATCTGGACCAGGTCGTCTACAAAATCATTCCCGATGGCAATACACGATTCCAGAGCCTGCGCTCCGGAGAGCTCGATATTGCCTGGGTGTCGGCACCCCAGTACGTAGTCGAGGCCAAGAAGGACCCGAAGCTGGTGGTCAATGCCAACGATGCCGGCGTCGCCCACGTCTATAACCTCAACCATAGCAAGCCGCCCTTTGACGACGTCCGGGTGCGCGCTGCGATGATTCATGCCTTCAACGCCCCCGCAGTGGCAAAAAGCTACTATCTGGGCACGGCAACGCCGGTCGACTCCATCTTTCCCAAGTCCTCGCCCTGGTATTGCCCCGATCTCAAGAATTGGCGGACCTACGACCTGGAAAAGGCCAAAGCGCTTGTGAAGGAGGTCGGCAAACCGATAGCATTCAAGATCACGACCATCAGCACGCCGGAATGGCGCCGCATGGCGGGGATCATCCAGCACATGGCCAGGGAAGCCGGCATGACAGCCGAGATCGAACTGGTCGACCAGACCGAAAACCTGCGGCGCGGTTTTTCCGGAGACTTCCAGATGAACATCTGGCGCTTCAACGGCAACGGCAGCGAGCCCGGACCCAGCCTGCAGTTCTATTTCGGTGCCGTCGGCAACAGCCAGCCGTTCAGTCGCCACGACCCCAGCAAGGTCAACGCCATCATCGAATCGACCCTGACCGAGAAAGACCTGGAAAAGCGCAAGGAAAAATATTGCGAGGTGAGCCAGATCGTCAGTGACGATGCCATGTGGTTATACGGACACCACACCCCCTTGTTCAATGTGGCACATCCCCACGTGAAAGGGGTACCCCACGACCCGCTCAACGGCATCCGCGTCAAGACAATCTGGCTGGATAAATAAAAACAGCTTTCTCCGATCTATTTGCCAGCGGCAAGGCGCCGCAGCAAGCAGGTCGGGGAACTGACCGGATTTCGTCCGCCGACACCCTGCTTTCAGATGCCTACGGACAAGACATTACGATAGGCAAAGCCACGACAACAGGCCCAGCCGCCACGCACAAAAGGCGATCAACCGGACCCAGTCCCTATCAAACCGCAGGCAAAAGCCCTTGCGGCACCCGCACCGGCAGGCTCAACAAAATCTGCGCCATTGCCTTGCCCAGCGGGTCGTTGCGCAGGGACGCCATGCCGCCGCCGTCCAGGGCCCGGCTCAAGACGAAGTTGAAGGCGTCGATGCCGGGTACGTCGTAGCGCACGACCTCGCCTTTCACCAGGTGGGCCAGGTGTTCGCGCACCCGCTGGCTGCTGACCTCGCGCGCCACATAGGGCAAGAGTTCGGGCGTGCGCGCAATGATGCCGATATTTGACGTATCGCCTTTGTCGCCGCTGCGGCCATAGGCGATGCGGATCAGGGGCACGGTCACGTCGTCGCCGCTGCTTGGCGGCGGGGATTGCGGCGGATACGTCCTGGCCTCTAGCACGGCCACCACGCCAGGCACCGGCGCCGCAGCCAGGACGACCTCCACGCCGTCCACCGTCAGGCGGGGCTTGATATCGGCCTTGGGCAGCAGGAAGGAAAACAATCTGACCAGGGGCGCCACGGCTGGACGCCCACCGGCCAGCCCGCCGGTGGTGCCCGGGGCCCACGACGTTCCGGCCGGGGCAATCTCGCGCGAGAAAATATCCAGCGCAGCCTTCTGCGGATGGCGTACGGCCACCCGCAGGATGGCCTCGCGCAGCTCATGCTGCCGGGCATGCGGCCCGTAGAGTTCCTCGGTGCCCAGCACGTTCACGACGGCGGCGGAATAATCGCCCAGGCCCTGTTCCTGGAACATGCCGCGCGTGCGCTCGAGTATGGCTTCGCCGCTGCGGCGCGCCTTGGCGGCGGCATCGAACCCCACGATGGACAAGGTGCCGGTGCAGCGATAGCCGTCCATGCAGGTGGCCGACACCTTGTATTGATCGGTGGGCGGCTTGCCCCGGGCGCCCTTCACCTCGACGCGGTTCTCGCCGACCTGCTCTATGGATACCGCGGAAAAGTCGCAGACCACGTCCGGCAGGATGTAGTTGGCCGGATCGCCAATCTCGTACAGCATCTGTTCGGCCACGGCCGCCGCCACCACCAGGCCGCCGGTATTGTCCGGCTTGCCCACTTGCAGGCTGCCGTCGGCGCGGCAATCTATCAGCGGATAGCCCATATTGGCCCAGCCCGGCACTTTTTCCCAATCGGTATGCAGCCCTCCGGTTGCCTGGCAGCCGCATTCGATCAGGTGGCCGGCCAGCGAACCGGCGGCCAGCTTGTCGTAGTCGGTGCCTTGCCAGCCGAATTCGTGCATCAGTGCTCCCAGCACAATGGCGCTATCGACAACCCGGCCGGTGATGACGATATCGGCGCCTTCATCCAGGGCCCGGCTGATCGGCAATGCACCCAGGTAGGCATTGGCGCTGACAAAGCGCTCCGGCATGGGCGCGCCGGTATAGAAGTCGGTATAGCCACGCTCGCGCAAGGCGGGGATCAGCGGCATCACGTCGTCGCCGTCCACCACCGCAATCTTCACTGCGACGCCCAGTTCCTGGGCAACCTTGGCCACAGCGTTCGCGCAGGCATGCGGATTGATGCCGCCGGCGTTGGCGATCAGCCGTATCCCGCGCTCGACGCAGGTTTTCAGGATGCTGCGCACGGTAACGTCCACGAAATCGGTGGCGTACCCCCGATCGGGATTCCTGGCCTTGGCGCTGGCCAGGATGGACATGGTCAGTTCGGCCAGATAATCGAAAGTGATATAGCGTATGCCTGGCACCTGTGCCAGTTGCACCGCGCCTGCCGAGCTGTCGCCCCAGAAACCCGAGGCGCCACCGATGCGTACGACTTTGTCTGCGTTCATGACGATGCTGTCCTTTTATTCGGGCTGTATGCCGGCGGCGCGAATGACGCGGCCCCATTTTTCAGCTTCCGCATGCTGGAATGCGGCCAGTTCGGCCGGGCTCATGATGAACTCCTCGCTGGACGAGGCTTCGCGCCGCTTGGTCATGAGCTCGCTCTTGTTGGCCGCGACGAACATATCGTGCAGCTTGTCGACTATCGGTGCCGGCACGCCAGCCGGCAGGTACATGGCCGACCAATGCGACACCTCATAGCCCGGCACGCCTGACTCGGCAATGGTCGGCAACTCGGGCATCGCCGCCGAGCGCTTGCTGCCTGTGTAGCCCAGGGGGCGCAACTTGCCGCTGGCGATATGGGGCAGCGTGCTGCCGGTGTCCGAGAACACCATGTCGATCTGCCCGCCGATCAGGTCGACGTGGGCCTGCGGGTTGCTCTTGTACGGTACGTGCAGCAAATTCACGCCAGCCAACTGCTGGAACAATTCGCCACCCACCCGGCTGGACGAACTGCCGCTGCCGAAAGTGAGCTTGCCGGGGTTCTGCTTGGCAAACGCAATAACGTCGGCCACCGACTTCATGGACGAGGAAGCTGGCACCACCATCAGCATGCTGCCGCGCGACAAGGTCGTGACCGGGGTGAAGTCCTTGACCGGGTCATAGGGCAAGGACTTGAACAGATGCTGGTTCGCCGCATGGGTGGTGTTGGTGGTCATCAGCATGGTGTAGCCGTCTGGCTCGGCGCGGGCCACATCCTGGGCCGCCAGCATGCCGCTGGCGCCGGGCTTGTTCTCGATGACCACCGTCACGCCGTAGAGGCTGGTCAGCGACTCGCCGAAGGCGCGCGCCTGCTGGTCCGTGCCGCTGCCGGCGGCAAAGGGCACCACCAACCGGAACGGCTGGGACGGGAATTCGGCCGCTGAAGCGGCAAGGCTCGCCAACGTCAGGCAGGCGGCGGCAAGGTAACGGATTTTTTTCATGTTTGTCTCCTGGTGAATAATATTTTGGGCACCGCACCGGCCTGGCCTCTTAGGGCAGCGCCGGCAAATCAAACAACGCGTTATCGGCTCCCAGCCGGGGCGCACCCTGGCGTATCGCAGGCCGCACGCCATCCACCGATATCGGCAGGCCGGTCAGTCCGAAATCCTCGCCCGGCACGGTTTGCACCAGGCCCAGCGCCTGCACCTGGGGCTGGGCCAGTGCCTGTGGCAAGGTATGCACGGGCGAACATGGCACGCCGGCGGCCGTCAGGCATTCGACCCAGGCCTGGCGTGGCTGCCGGGCCAGGATCTCGCGTAGCTCGGCCAACAATGTGGCCTTGTTCAACAATCTTGCGCGATTCGTCGCATAGCGCGGATCGTCTATCCATTCCGGATGGTGCAGCACCGCCGCCAGTTTGGCGAACAGGCGATCGTTGCCGCAGCAGATCAGCAGCGGCTCGTCGGCGGTATCGAAAGCTTCGTAAGGCACCATGCCGGGATGCCCCGAGGCATGCCGCTCGGGCAAGCGCCCTTCGTTAAGGTAGGCATCGCCCTTCTGGGCGTTCCAGACCATCGCGGTTTCCAGCAGCGAGGCCTGCACCACGCCGCCGCGGCCGGTCTGGTGGCGTCGTTGCAGCAGCGACAGCGCGCCGATCACCGCCCACATGCCGGTACCCTGGTCGCACACCGAGGCCCCCACGCGGGTGGGCGGATCCTGCGGTCCGCCATTGGTGGACGACATGCCGCTATAGGCCTGGATCAGTGGCTCGTAGCCAGGGCTGGCGGCAAGCGGGCCGGCATGGCCGAAAGCCGAGATCTCGCAATAGATCAGCCGGGGATGGCGTGCGCACAGGGCCTGCGCGTCGATGCCCAGTCTCTCGGTCACGCCGGGCCGCAGGTTGTGGACCAGGATGTCGGCCGTCGCCGCCAGTTCCTCGAAGGCATCACGCCCCGCCTGGGTATTCAGGTCCAGCGCCAGCGAACGCTTGCCGCGGTTGAATATATGGAAGGTCAGCGCGTCGCCGTGGCGAAAGTCCGGCCCCATGTGCCGGGCATCGTCGCCTCCCTCGACACGCTCGATCTTCAGGACTTCGGCGCCCAGGTCGGCAAAGATCGAGCCGGCGAAGGGGCCCGCCAGAACCTGCCCCAGTTCCAGTACGCGCACGCCCTGCAGCGCGCCCGAAGATGATTCATTGTCCAGCATCATGTCCTCCTGCGGCCGGATAGGCCCGGCCCGCCTGCAACGAACCAGTATAGGGAGCCCGTGTAATCAAGGGAATTGCGTTTTTCTTATGTTTCAATAACCTGGACGCATCAATCAACCCGGCCGCGTCAGCCTCTTCCCAATCCCCGGAACATGCGTATACCCCTTACCCCGCAGCAGCTCAGGTCCTTTCTGCTGGTGGCCGAGCTGAAGAATTTTCGGCTTGCCGCCGATGCGTCGCACGTTTCGCAGCCGGCGCTCAGCCGCACCGTCCAGCAGATCGAAGAGGTGCTCGGCACCCTGCTGTTCGATCGCAACACCCGGCGCGTCGAACTGACCCCGGCCGGCACCGAGCTGGTGCCGATAGCACGCCGCATCGTGGGCGAGTTCGACGACGCCTTCGCCGAACTGAGCCAATTCATCGAAGGGCGCAGCGGGCGAATCACCGTGGCCATGCTGCCTTCGGTAGGCGTGGTTCTGCTGCCGGCGGCCATCGCATCATTCAAGGCGCAATACCCTGCCGTCGAGTTCCGGCTGAAAGGCCTATCCGCCGGCCCGTTGCTGGACGCCATAGCCGAAGGTACGGCCGATATCGGCTTCAGCGTGCAGCCGCCCACCAACAGCCATTTCGCCTACCAACACCTGCTGGTGGACGATTTCGTGCTGGTCTGCCGCAAGGACCACCCCCTGGCTACGCACACCGAATTGACCTGGGCGGTATTCCAGCACCATCCGGTCATCGCCCCCTCGTCCAGCAGCAGCATACGGCCCATGACCGATGCGGCCTTCATGCGCCTGGGCCTGTCGATCCGACCGGCCTACGAATGCGAAGGCGAATTGTCCATAGGCGGCGCCCTGATCGCGCAAGGCCTGGGCGTGATGGCTGTACCCCGCCTGGCCCTGCGCCTGATGGATCTTGCTCAACTGGCCGCGGTGCCGCTGAAAAGGCCTTTGCTACGGCGCAAAATCGGCATCATCACCCGGGCCGAACGCACCCTATCGACAGCGGCGCTGAACTTCAAATCGCACTTGGCGGTATCTTATGCAAATGGACACGCCCCCTTCACCCAGCCATGACTGCGATGAATACCGACACTGACACCGCCAGACCCCGCCCCCTGCCCGCCCTGCCCCGCGTCACGCTCGAGGGCCATGGCGTGCGGCTCGAACCCCTTGAACCGGGGCACGCCCCCGCCCTGGAACAGGCCGCGGCCGACGGCAAGCTGTGGCGCATACGCGTCACCTCCGTTCCCGAGCCCGGCCAGGCGGCGGCTTATGTCCAGGCAGCCCTGCAAGGCGCGCGCGAGGGCCAGATGCACCCGTTCGCGGTCATCGACACCCGAACCGGCGCCGTGGTCGGCACCACCCGCTATCACGACATCGTGCCGGCCGCCCGTCGCCTGGAAATCGGCTACACCTGGTACGCGCGCAGCGTGCAGCGCACCCACATCAACACCGCCAGCAAGCTGTTGCTGCTGGCCCACGCCTTCGATACGCTGGGGTGCAATGCGGTGGGTTGGCGTACCGACAACTTCAATTTCGCCTCGCAAAAAGCCATCGAACGCCTGGGCGCCCGACGCGACGGCATCATCCGCAACCATGCCTTGCGACGCGACGGCACCATCCGCGATACAGTGATGTACAGCCTGCTGGCCGGGGAATGGCCCCAAACACGCGAGCATCTGCTGTATTCTTTGTCGATTAATACAACACCTTAAAACCACGAGACGCATGACTACCACTTCTGCTGCCCCCCGTTTCGCCGGCACCGAACGCTACGTTGCCACCAACGATCTCAACCTTGCCGTCAACGCGGCCCTGACGCTCGAGCGTCCCTTGCTTGTCAAGGGCGAGCCCGGCACAGGCAAGACCATGCTGGCCGAAGAAGTGGCCAGCTCGCTGGGTCGTCCGTTGATGCAATGGCACATCAAGTCCACCACCAAGGCTCACCAGGGCCTGTACGAATACGATGCCGTGTCCCGCCTGCGCGACTCGCAGCTGGGCGATGAAAAAGTCCGCGACATCAGCAACTACATCGTGCAGGGCGTGCTGTGGCAAGCCTTTACGGCCGACGAGCCGGTGGTTCTGCTGATCGACGAAATCGATAAAGCCGACATCGAGTTCCCCAACGATCTGCTGCGCGAACTCGACCGCATGGAATTCCATGTGTACGAAACCCGGGAAAACATCAAGGCGATCCATCGTCCGTTGGTGATCATCACCTCCAACAACGAGAAAGACCTGCCCGACGCCTTCCTGCGCCGCTGCTTCTTTCACTACATCAAGTTCCCCGAGCGCGATACGCTGCAAAGCATCGTCGACGTGCACTTCCCCAATCTCAAGAAAGACCTGCTGTCGGCCGCGCTCGACGCCTTCCTGCGCATGCGCGAAGTCCCCGGTCTGAAGAAGAAGCCCTCCACCTCGGAACTCCTCGACTGGCTCAAGCTGCTGCTGGCCGAAGACATTCCGGCCGAGGCCCTGCGCAGCGGCGACGACAATGCGGCGATCCCGCCCCTGCATGGCGCCTTGCTCAAGAACGAGCAAGACGTGCACCTGTTCGAGCGCCTGCTGTTCATGTCGCGCGGCGCTCGGCGCAACTAAGCCATGCTGATCGACTTCTTCACCCACGTTCGCGCGCACCAGGTGCCGGTGTCCGTGCGGGAATACCTGACCCTGCTTGAAGCCATGCAGCGCCAGGTCATCTCGCCGTCGGTTGATGATTTCTATCACCTGGCGCGCATCATCCTCGTCAAGAACGAGGCCCACTTCGACCGTTTCGACCGCGCCTTCGCCAGCTACTACAAGAACGTGGAAACCGTTCTGCCACCGGGCAAGGAAATCCCGATGGAATGGCTGCTGAAGAACTTCGAGGCCAGCCTGACCCCGGAACAAAAGGCCGCTATCGAAAAGCTGGGCTGGGACAAGCTCATGGAAGAGTTCCGCAATCGCCTGGACGAACAGACCGACAGGCATGCGGGCGGCAGCAAATGGATAGGCACCGGCGGCACATCGCCATTCGGCAATAGCGGCTATCACCCGGAAGGCGTACGGGTGGGCGGCAGCGGCGGCAACCGCAGTGCGGTCAAGGTATGGGACGAGCGCCAGTTCAAGGACTACGACGACACCGTGGAACTTGGCACGCGCAACATCAAGGTCGCGCTGCGCCGGCTGCGTCGCTTTGCGCGGGAAGGCGCCGAGCTCGAGCTGGACCTGGACGACACCATCACCCATACCGCGCGCAACGCCGGGCACCTTGACATCCGCATGGTGCCCGAGCGTCACAATGCGGTGAAAGTCGTGATGTTGCTCGATGCCGGCGGCAGCATGGACGATCACATCGCCCGCGTCGAAGAACTGTTCTCGGCTTCCAGCAGCGAGTTCAAGAACCTCGAGGTGTACTACTTCCACAACTGTGTCTACGATTACCTGTGGAAGAGCAACCGGCGCCGGCAAACCGAAAAATTCACCACGGCCGAGGTTCTACGCAAGTACAACCCCGACTGGCGGCTGATATTCGTCGGTGACGCTACCATGAGCCCCTACGAAATCATGCAACCGGGCGGCTCGGTGGAATACCACAACGCCGAACCGGGCGCGGTATGGCTGCAGCGGCTGGTCAGCACCTATCCGCACTTCGTCTGGCTCAACCCCGAGCCCGAAGGGCTCTGGCAATACCGGCAATCCATCGCCATGATCCAGGACATCATGCAAAAACGCATGTACCCGGTCACGGTCGCTGGTATCGAGCAGGCCATGCGGCTGCTCTCGAAATAGCGCCACACCCACCTTTCGGCCTGCTCGCGCAGGCCGATTTTTTTCGTAGGACACCCCGCGAAAAGCGCCCTCAGGCGGGGCGCTGCAAACCTGCAAAGGGTATGCGGCGCGGGGTCATTTTTATCCCACGGCAGCCCGGGATGCCGGCAGGTGTGGGATACACTCGACGGGTTTGCGTCGCTTTGGATTCCGATAGCACATGATAAGTTTGCGCCGATATTCCCCAGCCCTGGCAGCCATCGCCTTCGCTGCGATCGCTTGCTTCACCGGCCCGGCCCAGACCTGGGCGGCCCCAGCGCCTGCCACGGCCGTTGCCGACAAAGCCCCCGACGCCCAGGCCCTGCCGGCCGGCGTGACCCGGCTCTACTCGATGGAAGGGGTCACCGAGTACGTCCTGCAAAACGGCTTGCGTATCTTGCTGGCCCCGGACCAGTCCAAGCCCACCACCACGGTCAACATGACCTACCTGGTGGGGTCGCGCCACGAGAGCTACGGCGAAACCGGCATGGCTCACTTGCTTGAACACATGCTGTTCAAGGGCACCCTCACCACGCGCAATGCGCTGGGCGAGTTTTCCAGGCGCGGCCTGCGCGCCAACGGCTCCACCTCGTCGGACCGCACCAACTATTTCGCCAGCTTCGCGGCCAATCCCGACACGCTGCAATGGTATCTGGGCTGGCAAGCCGATGCCATGATCAATTCCACGATATTGCGCAGCGACCTCGATACCGAGATGACGGTGGTGCGCAATGAAATGGAAAGCGGCGAGAACAACCCTTTCCGCATCCTGATGCAGAAGATGCTCAGCACGGCCTACAACTGGCATAACTACGGCAAATCCACCATCGGCGCCAGATCCGATGTCGAAAATGTGGATATCGACCAGTTGCGCGCCTTCTACCATCGCTACTACCAGCCGGACAATGCCGTGCTGATTGTGGCCGGCCAGTTCGACCCCCAGGCGACGCTCAAGGACATCGTGCGCGACTTCGGGCGCATCCCCCGCCCCGAACGCAAGCTGACCCCGCTCTATACCGTTGAACCGGTGCAGGATGGCGAACGTTCGGTGACGTTGCGCCGGGCCGGCGGCACGCCCCTGGTCGCCACCATGTACCACACGCCATCGGCGGCCGACCCGGGTTTCGCCGCCATGGAAGCCATCTCCGTGATCATGGGCGATACGCCCTCGGGCCGCCTCTACCACCAGTTGGTGACGCCGGGCAAGGCAGCTGAAGTGTTTTCCTTCACCTTCGACCAGCACGACCCCGGCATGATCATGTTCGGCGCGCAGCTCGAACCCGCCATGGAACAGTCCGCCGCCCTGTGGGGGCTGATCGACACGGTGGAAACCGTATCCCAGACCCCGATCACCCAGGAAGAACTGGATCGCGCCCGCAGCAAGCTGCTGCTGGACTGGCAACAAACCTACAGCGACCCGCAACGGGTCGGCGTCGCCTTGTCCGAAGCCATTGCCGCCGGCGACTGGCGCCTGTTTTTCCTGCGCCGCGACCAGATCCGCGAACTCAAGCTGGCGGACACCCAGCGCATGGCCGAACAGTGGCTGATCCGCAGCAACCGCACCGAGGGCCGCTACATCCCCACCGACAAGCCCGAGCGCGCGCCGCAGCCCAAGGCCATCGATCTGCAAGCCACCCTGAAGGACTACAAGGGCGACCCGAACTTCACCCAGGCCGAAGCCTTTGATCCCAGCCCGGAAAACATCGACAAGCGCACCGAACTGCGCACCCTGGAACTGCCCAACGGCTCGGTAGCCCTGGCCTTGCTGCCCAAGGAAACCCGCGGCGCGCGCGTGTATGCCAACCTGCAGATCCAGTTTGGCGACGTCGAGTCGCTGCGAGGCCAACGCGCGGTTGCCGAAACCGTGGCAGACCTCCTCGACCGCGGCACCGACACCCTTTCGCGCCAGGAAATCCAGGACCGCTTCGACAAGCTCGACGCCAGCGTGTCCTTCTCGGGCGCGGGCACCACCGTCACGGTTGGCATGAGCAGCACGCGCGACAACCTGCCCACCACGGTGGCCCTGGTCATCGAGATCCTGCGCAAGGCCAACTTCCCGGCCAGCCAGCTAGAGGAATACAAGCGTTCGGCCACGACCTCGATCCGCGACGCCATGACCGACCCGACCCAGCTTGCCGTGCGCACGCTCGCGCGCCACGACAATCCCTGGCCCAAGGACGATGTGCGCTACGTGCCCACTTTCGACGAAGCGCTCAAGGAAATCGAAGGCCTGCAGCGCGAAGCCCTGGTGGCCTTTCATGAATGGTTCTACGGCGCCGGCCACGTGCAGTTCTCGGCGGTGGGCGATTTCGAACCGAATGCCGTGCAGAAAGCCCTGGTCGACGGCCTGACCGGCTGGCAGCAAGCACCGGCCTGGCAGCGGATTCCCTCCCCCTATCGCGACGTGCCGGCCAAGCAGTTCGTGCTCGAAACGCCCGACAAGGCCAACGCCTTCTACATTGCGCGCCTGCCGATCCCGATGCAGGACAACAACCCGGACTTCGTCGCGCTGTACCTGGCCAACTCTTTGCTTGGCCAATCGGAAACCTCCCGCCTCTGGACGCGCGTGCGCGAGAAGGAAGGCCTGTCGTATGACGTGCGCAGCATGCTGTCGGTGTCCTCTTTCGAGCCCTCGGCCAACTGGACAACCTACGCCATCTACGCCCCATCCAACCGCAAGCAGGTTGAAACCGCCATGAGCGAAGAGCTGGCGCGTCTGGTCAAGGAAGGCTTTACCGAGCAGGAAATCTCCGAAGGCGTCACCGCGCTTCTGAACCAGCGCCGGTTGACCCGGGCCCAGGACAGCGCCCTGGCCAGCACCTGGCTGGGCTATCTCGAGCTTGGCAGAACCTTTGCCTGGTCCGCCGACATCGATCGCCGGTTGCAGGCGCTGACCGCCGGTGAAGTCAATGCGGCGGTGCGCAAATACCTGCAGCCCAAGGGCTTCAGTTCAGTCGTCGCCGGCGACTTCGCCTCGCCATAAAGCAAAGCCCGCTGCGCATCCAGATGCGCAGCGGGCTTTGAGACGACTCTGAAATTTAGGCGGGAACGACCCCGTTCACGCCTGGCGGCCAGCCCAGACCGAGTTTCCCCGGCCCTGGGCTTGCCGCCCCCCGCCCCTACTGCAGAGTACGGGTAAAGACGAACTTGCCGTCGCGCCAATCCACCGGCACCACGTCCTTCTCGCCAAACACGCCCTGCAGTATCAGCTTGGCCACCGGGTTCTCGATTTCCTGCTGGATGGCACGCTTGAGCGGACGCGCCCCGAACACCGGGTCAAAGCCCGCCAGCGCAATCTGCGCCAGCGCTTCGTCCGACACCACCAGCTCCATGTCCATCTTGTGCAAACGTTGCTCCAGGCGCTTGAGCTGGATCGCGGCAATCGCCTCGATGTGCTTGCTGTCCAGCGCATGGAACACCACCACCTCGTCGATCCGGTTCAGGAATTCTGGCCGGAAGTGGCTGCGCAGCTCATCCCACACGACGGCTTTCACAGCATCGTAGGGCTCGCCCGCCATGCTCTGGATGTGCTGCGACCCCAGGTTGGACGTCATCACGATGACCGTGTTGCGGAAATCGACGGTGCGGCCCTGGCCATCGGTCAGGCGGCCGTCGTCGAGCACTTGCAGCAGCACGTTGAAGACGTCGGGGTGGGCTTTCTCGACCTCGTCGAGCAGCACCACGCTGTACGGCTTGCGCCGCACCGCCTCGGTGAGGTAGCCGCCTTCTTCGTAGCCCACATACCCCGGGGGCGCACCGATCAGGCGCGCGACGCTGTGCTTCTCCATGAACTCGCTCA
>JBEBVZ010000016.1:0-81576 GCA_040392445.1 Verticiella sediminum | reverse complement strand
TGCACCCGGATCCTGCAGGCGCGCGAGGTTCGCGGGTTGTATCCCTGAAATTGGGGTCAGACCACGGCTTCCTGACTGAAACCGAACCTGGCCCATATGAAGCACGCGTTGAAACCGGGGTCTGACCCCGGTTTCAACGCGTGCACAGCGGCCTTGCCGCCGCATCCCAAGAAAGCGAGCTAGGAAAGCCGTGGGCGGGTGTGTTCTTCCAGGTTGTGCAGCCACCCCAGGGCATGCTCCCTGGTTTCGCCGCACATATCGGGGCTGGGCTTCAAGCCACCGCAAACCGGCGGTCGTTCCGGCCGGCCAAAAATGGCACAGAGATTGTCCGGGGTGAGCTGTATACAGCGCACACCCGCGGGTTTACCGTCGGGCATACCGGGTATCGGACTGGAAATCGAAGGCGCGATGCAGCAGGCGCCGCAATCGGGTCGGCAGTTCATGGTTTCCTTTGAGTGGCCGCCGACTTGCCCAGCCGCGTACCAGCGTTGAAGGCCGGGCAAGGCGCCCTGCAGCCTCGCCGTGAAGACAATATTGCCAGGCCAGGTTAGGTAAGATACAGGACAAGGGCAAGCGCCCGACCGCGGCAAGTCCGCAGCGTAACATCGGCCCGGCCAGGTGTGGCCCAGCCGGTTGCGGCCCAGCCTGGTTACGCCACACTGCACCGCCGCAACCTGCCCCACCCATCACCGCTTTCGAAGGATCCCATGTCCCGCCAGATTCTTGCCGGCATTCGCGTGCTGGAACTTGGCCAGCTGATCGCAGGCCCCTTTGCCGCCCGCACCCTGGCCGACTTCGGCGCTACCGTCATCAAGGTCGAGCCGCCCGGGCAGGGCGACCCCTTGCGTAAATGGCGCATGCTGCACGAAGGCACGTCGGTGTGGTGGGAAGCGCAGTCGCGCAACAAGCAGTCGGTGTGCATAGACCTGCGCAAGCCCGAAGGCCAGGCCACGGTGCGCACGCTGGCGGCGCAGGCCGACGTGCTGATCGAGAATTTCCGCCCCGGCACCATGGAAAAATGGGGCATGGGCTGGGACGCCCTGCATGCGCTGAATCCTCGCTTGATCATGTTGCGCGTGTCGGGCTACGGGCAAACCGGCCCCCGGCGCGATGAACCCGGCTTCGCCGCCGTGGGCGAGGCCATGGCCGGCCTGCGCTACCTGACCGGCGAGCCGGGCCGCCCGCCGGTGCGCGCCGGGCTTTCGCTGGGCGACACCATAGCCGGGTTGCACGGCGCGCTGGGCGTGCTGCTGGCCTTGTACGAACGCGATGCGCGCGGCGGCATCGGCCAGATGATAGACACGGCGCTGTATGAAAGCGTGTTCAATCTTAGCGAAAGCCTGCTGCCCGAGTACTCGGTCTTCGGCGCCGTGCGGCAACCCGCCGGGGCCGCGCTGCCCGGGATCGCGCCTTCCAGCGCCTACCCTTGCGCTGGCGGCGAATACGTTCTGATCGCCGGCAATGGCGATGCCATCTTCGGGCGCCTGATGAACAAGATAGGCCGTGGCGACCTCGCCGCCGACCCCGCCCTGGCGCATAACGATGGGCGCGTTGCCCGCACGGCGGAAATCGATGCGGCCATCGCGGCCTGGACGCAGACCCGCGACATCGACGCCATACTGGCCGCGCTGCGCGAGGCCGAAGTGCCATCGGGCAAGATTTTCTCTATCCGCGATATTGCGCAAGACCCGCACTACCGTGAACGCCAGGCCATCGTCTCGGTCACCTCGGCCCGGGGGCTGGAAGTGGAAATGCCGGCGGTGGTGCCCAAGTTGTCGGCGAATCCGGGCGGCGTGCAAAGCCGAGCGCCGCTGTTGGGCGAACATACCGATCAGGTCCTGCGGGAAGCCGGCTTGAGCGCCGCCACCATTGCCGAGCTGCGGGCGGCGGGCGTGCTGGGCTGATACCCGCTGCGCGCCTGGCCGATGGCACCCGGCGCGCGACGGCCGTAAATTAGAATACGGCCATGTCTATCCAACACGCACTACTCACGTCGCTTTTGGAGAAGCCCTCGGCAGGCTACGAGCTGGCGCGCCGCTTCGACCGTTCCATCGGGTATTTCTGGAGCGCAACGCACCAGCAGATCTATCGGGAACTGGGCCGCATGGCCGAAGCCGGCTGGGTCGCGGTCGACGAGGACGACGACAGCGGCAAGCGGCGCAGGAAGACCTATCACGTGCTGGCCGCCGGCAAGGACGAACTTTCGCGCTGGGTGGCCGAACCGGGAGCCCCCGGGGATGAACGCCAGGCCTTCCTGGTCAAGCTGCGCGCGCAAGCCGTGATCGGACCAGCAGGGCTGGATCGGGAACTGGCCCGCCTGATAAACGACCATCACGAGCGGCTGGCAACCTATCGCGCCATCGAGCAGCGCGACTTTGCCTACGCGCACATGTCTAACGCGCAGCGCCTGCAACACGCGGTGTTGCGCTACGGGATCATGTCGGAAGAAAACTGGCTTGCATGGGCCAATGAAGTACTGCCACTGCTGCACACGGTAGAGGGCGCGTCGCAAGCCTGAGCGGCCTGCGCGCCAGGCCGGCGAGCGCCATCAGGCGCCCCCGGCCCATCCAGGGTTCTTACACGGTGCTGGCTTGCTTGGCGCCGGACACCGGTGCAGGCGCGAGGCCCAGGCGGTGGCGCGCCTCGGCGTATTCAGCGATGTAACGCTCGACCAGTTCGGCCGCCGGCACGACGCGCTTGACCGCGCCCACGCCCTGGCCGGCGCCCCAGATGTCCTTCCAGGCCTTGGCCTTGGTGTTGCCGCCCGAGCCGAAATTCATTTTGGACGGATCGGACTGGGGCAAGGTTTCCGGATCCAGGCCGCTGTTCACGATGCTCTGGCGCAGGTAGTTGCCGTGCACGCCGGTAAAGAGATTGGAATACACGATGTCGGAGGCCGAGCTATCGATGATCATCTGCTTGTAGGCTTCCTGCGCGTTGGCTTCGTCCGTGGCGATGAAGGCCGAGCCGATATAGGCCAGGTCGGCGCCCGCCGCCTGGGCGGCCAGGATGGCGTTGCCGTTGGAAATCGCGCCCGACAGCAGCAAGGGCCCGTCGAACCATTCCCGGATCTCGTGGATCAGCGCAAAAGGCGAGAGCACGCCCGCGTGCCCGCCCGCGCCGCTGGCAACCGCGATCAGGCCGTCGGCGCCCTTCTGGATAGCCTTCTTCGCGAATGCATTGTTGATCACGTCGTGCAGCACGATGCCGCCATAGGAATGCACGGACTGGTTCACTTCCTCGCGCGCGCCCAGCGAGGTAATGGTGATGGGCACCTTGAACCTGGCGCACATTTCCAGGTCGTGCTCGAGCCGGTCGTTGGACTTGTGCACGATCTGGTTGACGGCAAAGGGCGCCGCGGGCCGATCAGGGTACTTGGCGTTATGCTCGCCCAGCTCGGTGGTGATGCGATCCAGCCACTCTGCCAGCACCGGGGCGGGGCGGGCGTTCAAGGTCGGGAAGGAGCCGACCACGCCGGCCTTGCATTGGGCAATGACCAGGTCGGGATTGGAGATGATGAAAAGCGGCGAGCACACTACCGGCAGCGACAGGCGGCCTTCGAGCACGGACGGAAGAGACATGAAGAACTCCAACGAAACAGAAATTTGAACTGAACAGAAAAAACAGATGCGGGCTTATGCCTGCGCCGGCACGGCGCCGCCGGAAAGAACATCCGCGAAGGGTGCCATGCGCTTGCCCATTTCGCTCGCCAGGGCTTGCAGGCCACTGAGCGGGCGCACCATGACCTCGAACTCGGCAATCCTGCCCTCGTCGTCGAAACGCAGCATATCGATGCCCTTGAGCGCCTTGCCATTCACCGTCGCGCTGAATTCCAGCACCAGGCTGGCGCCGTCTTCGCTGACAAAGCTGCGGTGGTAGTGAAAATCCTGGAAAACGGTATTGACCGTCTTGAGCACCAGCTTGATGGCGTCCTTGCCCGGATAGGGCGTGTGGGCCACGGGCGAGCGAAACACGATGCTGTCGGACAGCAGCGGGCCCAACTCTTCCATGGCATTGCGCTCGAGTATGTGGTGCCAGGTGGCCAGCGTCTGTTGCGCGGCTTGCGAGAGCTGCTTGACTTGCATAGTCGGTCTCCTTTTAGACCCAATCTTGACTGCAACCAGTTGCAGAGAGAATAGCAGGCCGTTTTTTCGTATGCAACTGGTTGCATAAAATAAACAAGGGCAGACGCTTGGGTTAAGCTCGTCCTAGCCTTTTCGCCCGGCCAGCCCATCACCGACCCAGCATGCCCCGCCGCCTCATCGCCCATCTCGACATGGATGCGTTCTACGCCTCTGTGGAACTGCTGCGCTATCCCGAACTGCGCGGCCTGCCCGTGGTCATCGGCGGGCGGCGCCGCCAGGCTTCGGACGATGATCGCAGCCTGGCCTTCGCGGTGCTGCGCGACTACGTGGGCCGTGGCGTGATCACCACCGCCACCTATGAAGCCCGCGCACTGGGTGTGCACTCGGCCATGGGCCTGATGAAGGCCGCGGCCCTGGCGCCTCACGCCATCCTGTTGCCGGCCGACTTCGATGAGTACCGCCGCTTGTCGCGCCTGTTCAAGCAGACGGTGGCGCAGGAAGCACCCCTGATCGAAGACCGCGGCATCGACGAGATCTATATCGACCTGACCGAGGTTGCGGGGGCCCAGCAGGCCACGCCGGACGACCCGCTGGCCGGCGCCCGCGAGCTGGCGCGCCGACTGCAGGCCAAGGTGCGGGCAGACACCGGCCTGAGCTGCTCGATAGGCGTCACACCCAACAAGCTGCTGTCCAAGCTGTGTTCCGACCTGGAAAAACCCGGCGGCGTCACGGTGATAGACGAGACCGATATTCCCACCCGCATCTGGCCGCTGCCGGCCAAGCGCATCAACGGGGTCGGCCCCAAAGCCACGGCAAAGCTCGACGCGCTGGGCATCCACACCATAGGCGAGCTGGCCGCGGCCGACCCGCAATGGCTGATCGAGCATTTCGGCTCGAGCTTTGGCGCCTGGATGCATGATGCCGCCCATGGCCGCGACGACCGCCCTGTGGTGACCCACCAGGAACCCAAGTCGATCAGCCGCGAAACCACATTCGAGCGCGACCTGCATGCGCGCCACGACCGCGCCACCCTGGGCGCCATCTTCACCGGCTTGTGCGAAAAAGTGGCGTCAGACCTGGTGCGCAAGAACGTGATGGGCAAGACCATAGGCCTGAAACTGCGTTTCGACGACTTTCGCACCGTCACGCGCGACCTGACCCTGGATGCCTACACGGCCGACGCCCGCGAAATCCGGGCCGCCGCCGGCCAGTGCCTGAAACGTGTCGAACTGAGCCGGCGCATCCGCCTGCTTGGCGTGCGAGTCGGTTCCTTGGTTGATGCCGACGAGGCCCTGCTTGCCCGCACGGCGTTGCCGCAAGCAGCAAGCTCATGCGCGCCCCGACAGCTCTCTTTTTTTGATGACGCGGCTCTCTGACGCCGCCCAGAGCCTCGCAAAAAAGCACGCCCGCAGACCGGCGCCCTTTGCTGCGCCTGACAGGAGCCCAGCGGCCGCGCTATTCCTGCTGCTGGCTGTGGACGACCACCACCGGTGCGTGAGGTAACGCGGCCCGTGTGACCAGCACCTGGTCCACCCGGTAGGTGTCCACGTCCATGACCTCGAAGCGGTAATCGCCCAGCGTGACGGTATCGGTACGGCGTGGCACCCGACGCAGCGCATCCATCAGAAAGCCAGCCAGCGTTTCGTATTCTTCGTTATCCAGGTGTTCCTCGAGGCCCAGTACACGCGCAACATCCTGGATGGGTGTGGCGCCGTCGATCAGCCAGGAATTTTCGTCACGCTGGATGATGAAGTCCTCGTCCAGGGGCGACACGAGCTCGCCCATGACCGTACTCATGACGTCATTGAGCGTCACGATCCCGACGATCAGGCTGTATTCGTTCACGATCAGGGCAAAATCCTCGCCTACCTGGCGAAACTGCTCCAGGACTTCCGCCAGGGTCACCCTGTCCGGCACCACCAGCGCCTTCTTGATGAGCGTGCCGTCCGTCAGGGAAATCGGCTGGCCGTTCAGCAAGCGCTGATACAGGTCCCGCGTATCCACATACCCGACGACGTGGTCGATATCGTCCTTGCAGACCGGATACGTGGAAAAGGACTCGGCGGCGATGCGCATGCGGATGATGTCGGCGGAATCGTCCAGCCGGAACCAGGCGATGCGGTCGCGCTGGGTCATGGCGCTGGACACGGTGCGTGTATTCAGGTCGAAGATATTCTCGATGATGCGCTGTTCGCTACGGGCCAGGACACCCGAGAGCGTCCCGGCCTCGGCCAGCGAAAGAATATCGTCCAGGGTAATTCGCTCGTCGCGCCGCGTGGGCAGCCGAAGCAGATGCATCAGTCGATTGGCGATCCACGAATAGAGCCAGACGAACGGGGCCAGGACGCGAGCCAGCACATGCATGGGGCCGATCACCCGCAGGGCGAAACGCTCCGGCTCGGCCATGCCTGCCTGCTTGGGAATCAGATCCGTCAGGATGATGAATAGCGAGGTGACAAGCACAAAAGAGGCGAGAAACGCCAGCGACGCCGCCATCTCGGCTGAAAACCAGTTGCCCAGGACACTTGCAATGGGTGGGCTTAGCATTCCTTCGCCCACGATACCGCCCAGAATCGCCAGCGCATTGACGCCTATCTGTATGACGGTGAAGTAGTTGCCCGGTTGCTGTTGCACCCGCAGGACTGCGTCTGCCCGTTTATCGCCCTCTTCGGCCAGTTGCCGCAAGCGCAGGCGCCGCGATGCGGCGACGGCAATCTCGGCGACAGAGAAAAATGCCGCGGCGACAAGCAGCACGAAAAGCAACAACAGATTCTGGCCTAGGCTCATTCAGAAAGGCGGGCTCGTCGCAGCCCGCAAGTATGGACACGTCGACGAGTTTACCGCGCGGCTGCCTCGTCCCGATGAAACGGCAGCAGGCTGCGGGCCTCTTGTGCGTACTCGCGGATCTCGCGGCGCTCGTGCTCCAGGAAGTCCTGGACGGCGCGTGCCAGGCGCGCATCGGCCAGCCAGTGAAACGAGTGCGTCAGTACCGGCTCGAAGCCCCGCGGGATCTTGTGCTCGCCCTGGGCGCCCGGATCGAAACGGGTCAGGCCATGTTCCAGGCAATATTCGATGCCCTGGTAGTAACAGGCCTCGAAGTGCAGGTTGGCAAACTCGTCCAGCGCCCCCCAATAGCGGCCATAGAGCGTGTCGGCCGATTTCAGGCACAAGGCCGCAGCCACGTATTGGCCATCATGGATGGCCAACGTCATCACGATATTGGCCGGCATGTCACGGGCCATTGCGTGGAAAAAACTGTCGTTCAAATAGCCGGCATGGCCCGAACGCTTGGCATAGGTGGCGCGATAGCACTCGCAAAATACTTTCCAGTGTTGCGGCTCCAGCTGGGTGCCGTCCAGGGTCTGCAAGCTGACACCCTGCTCGGCCACGGCGCGGCGCTCGCGCTTCAAGGTCTTGCGCCGGCTTTGGCGAAACCCGGCCAGGAAACCGTCGAAGTCGCCATAGCCGCGATCGAACCAGTGATACTGGCAACCCAGACGGTGCAAGAGGCCTGCCTCTTGCCAGGCGGCGACTTCCGCCTCGCGGGGAAACAGCACATGCCAGGACGAAGCGCCCGCGCGCCCGGCCAGTTCGCGCACCACCTCGAAGGCCTCTTTCGCCAATGTGCCAAGCTGGGCATCATCGACAGCCAGCAAACGCGGCCCCGTGGCCGGCGTAAACGGCACCGCCGTCACCAGCTTGGGGTAATAGCGTATGCCTGCGCGCTGGCACGCCTGCGCCCAGCCCTGGTCGAAAACATATTCGCCATAGGAATGGCTCTTGGCATACAGGGGCAGCGCGGCGCGCCCTTCGCTCAGCAGGTGCAGCGACTGCCACCCCGTATCGGGCGACGCCGATTCGCTGGTTTGCATGGCGCCGAGAAAGGCGGCCGATACCGTGGGATCCTTTGCATCGGCCTGGTAGCCGTCCCACTCAGCATGGTCGGCAATAGCCGGCAGGGTCTTCCAGACAGACAAATCGACATCCACAAAAAATGAACGGCGGCGCCAACCAGGCTGGCACACGCGCCGCAAAGCGGATTCCCATCGTAGCACCGGTGCCGGCAAGGGCTGATGACGGCCAGGGCGCCCCGCAAGCCCTACCCTGGATGCGTCGGGCGGCGATCCGTCGGACGGCGATCCGTCGGGCGACCCCTCCCCGATTTGGGGCGACGCCCGCTGGGCGACTCATTGCTCTTGCCACGCGATGCTGATCCGGCCCCGGCTCAGGTCCGACAAGAGTTGTCCCACGCGCTGCGTTCCATCCTCGGGCGCGGCCAGCAGCCATTGCGCACCATCCGCCGTGAAGGCTTCATCTTCGATGCGCACACCCAGCTCGGCCAGGCGGGCGCGCAACACCGGCAGCTCGGCGAAGGTGCAGGCCACTCTGGCTCGCCGCAGGGCCACCAGCTCGGTTTTGCCGGCCAGGCGCAAGCACTGCGCGGCACAGCCGCCATATGCCCGCATCAGGCCGCCCGTGCCCAGCTTGACGCCGCCGAACCAGCGCGTGACCACCACCACGACGCGGTCGCAGGACTGGCCTTCGATCGCCTGCAGGATGGGCCGCCCGGCCGTGCCCCCCGGCTCGCCGTCGTCGCTGTACCGGTAGGCGGTGCCCAGGCGATACGCCCAGCAATTGTGGTTGGCGGCGGCGTCGGACACCTGCGCCACGAAGGCCAGCGCGGCCTCGGCGCTCTCCACGGGCGCGGCACGCACCAGGAAACGGCTCTTGCGGATGTCTTCCTGGTAGTCACAGGGCGCAAGCAGCGTAAAGAGCGTGCTCATGGCGTCTGCCTGCGCAAAATACAACGGGCCTTGAACAATAATCCTCCTACACCTGAAAAATGCTAGAATCAAGGGCTTTCCCTTTATCTGGCACGGACGAAGCATAACGCCCTGGCCGCCGGAAGAATCCTTCCGTAAGGTATGGGAAATTTTTTCATTTTTAGGAACTGTCATGAAATCCTTTGTTGCCAAGCCGCACGAAGTGACGCGTGACTGGTTTGTGATCGACGCAAAAGGCAAGGTCCTCGGTCGTGTGGCCAGCGAAGTCGCACACCGTTTGCGCGGTAAACACAAGCCGGAATTCACTCCTCACGTGGATACGGGCGATTACATCGTCATCATCAACGCTGCAGATATTGTCGTCACCGGCAATAAGGCAAACGACAAGAAGTATTTCCGTCACTCGGGTTACCCCGGTGGTATTTCGGAAACCAACTTCTCGAAGATGCAACAGCGCTTCCCTGGCCGCGCCATCGAAAAGGCCGTCAAGGGCATGCTGCCGAAAGGCCCGCTGGGCTACGCGATGATCAAGAAGCTCAAGATCTACGCTGGCACCGAGCACCCGCACTCCGCGCAGCAACCCAAGCCGCTCGAGCTTGATTCCGCTATACCCACAAGGAGCCGAGCATGATCGGTAACTGGAATTACGGAACCGGCCGCCGCAAAACCTCGGTAGCGCGTGTGTTCCTGAAAAAAGGCACGGGCCAGATCGTTGTCAACGGCAAGCCCGTTGACGAGTACTTTGCCCGCGAAACCGGCCGCATGGTCGTTCGCCAGCCGCTGGCACTCACCAACCACCTTGAATCGTTCGACTTCAAAGTCAACGTTCGTGGCGGCGGTGAATCGGGCCAAGCCGGCGCAGTGCGCCACGGCATCACCCGCGCCCTGATCGACTACGACGCCTCGCTCAAGCCTGAGCTGTCGAAAGCCGGTCTGGTTACGCGTGACGCCCGCGAAGTCGAACGTAAGAAGGTCGGCTTCCACAAGGCACGTCGCCGCAAGCAGTTCAGCAAGCGCTAATCGCGTATTGCCGCAAACCCTGCCACGCCCAGCGTGGCGGCTTGCAAGAACCCTGGCCCCGGCCAGGGTTTTTTTTATGCCTGTTCGCCCGGCAAACCCACCCGCGAGCCAAAGAAAGCGCCCGGCGTCTTGCCATGGTGCCGGCGAAACGCGGCAATGAAGGCCGAGGTGGATTCATACCCCAGCTCGCTGGCCACGGCGGTCACGGTGGCGCCCGATTCCAGCCTGGGCAGCGCGGACAGCAGGCGCAGCGACTGACGCCACTGGCCGAACGACATCCGGGTCTGATCACGGAACAGGCGGGCCAGGGTGCGCCGGGTGGCGCCCACCAGCTTGCCCCATTCGTCCAGGGTGCGTGAATCGCCCGGCTGCGCCTGCAGCGCCTGGGTAATGCGCAGCAGGCGCGCATCGGCTGGCAAGGGCAGGCAAAGTTCGGCCGCGGGCAAACACTTGATCTGGTCGATCACCACCTGCATCAACCGGTCTTCGGTGCTGCCCGGGGCATATTCCACCGGGATGCCGGCCGTGGCCTTGAGCAGTTCGCGCACCAGCGGCGCTACCACCACGACCCGGCATTCCAGCGAAAAATCCGCCAGGGCGGCCAAGTCGACATACAGGCTGTGAAAAGCCACCTGGCCATGGGTGCTGACGCCATGCGGCAGGCCTGGCGGAATCCAGACCGCATGCTGGGGCGGCACCATATAGCTGGCTTGCGGAGTCTGCACACACAGGATGCCAGCGGTGGCATGCATGAACTGCGCCCAAGGATGCTGGTGCATGGCCACGACGCTGTGCGCGGGAATATCGAACGCCCGCACATACACCCGCCGCGGCAACCGGCTCAAGGCTGGCACCTGGTAGTGATCCGGTCTTTGTCCCGCTAGCAGCATCAGATGTCCCCTGCGATGGAGTCGTTCAGGTGGCGCAAAGATAGCATTCCCGCTTCGGGCTAATCCCAAGGACGAAGCAATATGAGCAGCCACACCGGCACCAGCCGCAAGACCATTCCCCAGATCCGCCGGCTAAAAGGCAGCGGTACCCTGGTGTCCCTGACCGCCTATTCCATGCCCATGGCCCGGCTGGTGGATCCGCACGCCGATGTCATCATCGTGGGGGACTCGGTGGGCATGGTGCTGTACGGCATGCCCAGCACCCTGGGCGTGACGCTGGACATGATGATAGAGCACGGCAAGGCGGTGATGAGAGGCTCGGCGCAAGCCTGCGTGGCGGTCGACCTGCCTTTCGGCAGTTACCAGGAATCCCCCCAGGTGGCCTTTCGCGCAGCCGCCCGGCTATTGGCCGAAACCGGGGCCCAGGCGGTCAAGCTCGAAGGCGGCGCCGAGATGGCCGCCACCGTGCGCTTTCTGACGCAAAGAGGCATTCCCGTCATGGGCCATGTCGGGCTGATGCCGCAGCAACTCAACACCTTGGGCGGCTTCAAGGCGCAAGGGCTGGACGAAGCCAGGGCCGCCGCCATCCTGGACGACGCCCTGGCCATACAGGACGCCGGCGCCTTTGCCATCGTGATCGAGGGTACCGCCGAGGCCCTGGCGCGCGGGATCACCGAGAAGCTGGCCGTGCCCACCATCGGCATCGGCGCCTCGCCGGCCTGCGACGGCCAGGTCCTGGTAACCGAAGACCTGCTGGGCATGTTCACCGACTACACCCCCCGCTTTGTACGCAAATATGCGGAACTGAACACGCTCATGGGCACCGCCATCGGCCAGTTCGCCGATGATGTGCGCGCCGGCCGCTTCCCGGCCCCCGAGCATTGCTTCGCCTATCGCCCCAGCGCCACGGCCTGACCATAGCCCCCGGCAAGCGCGCCGGCCCCGGGGGCAGCCCGCCGGCGTGGGATGCCGTTACACCCAGGGGAATTTGTAGCGTCGAGAAGTTTGCCCGTCGGGAACATCCCGGGGATAATGATTGTCCTATTCGCATTCAGGCTATCGGCCACGTGCCGCTGGCTGCTATTTTTTCGGCGCGCATTGCATCCATGGCCAACAACGCACAAACCCGCATCAAGGCAGGCATCGTGGGCGGCACCGGTTATACCGGGGTCGAACTTCTACGCCTGTTGTCCCAGCACCCCTCGGTTGAACTGACCGCGATTACGTCGCGCAAGGAAGATGGCATCCGCGTGGATGACATGTATCCCAGCCTGCGCGGGCACGTCGACCTGGCGTTCTCGCACCCCGACAATGCCGCGCTCACCGAGTGTGATGTGGTGTTCTTTGCCACCCCCCATGGCGTGGCCATGGCCCAGGCCAAGGAACTGCTCGCCGCCGGCGTCAAGATCATCGACCTGGCAGCCGACTTTCGGCTGCAGGATACCGCCGCCTTCGAGCAGTGGTACAAAATGCCGCACGCCTGCCCGGACATCCTGGCCGAATCGGTCTATGGCCTGCCCGAGCTGCATCGCGCCGACATCGCCAAGGCCCGCGTGGTGGGCAACCCGGGGTGTTATCCGACGACGGTGGCGCTGGGCCTGGCCCCGCTGCTCAACGCCGGCAACCCGCTGGTCGATGCCAGCACCCTGATCGCCGACTGCAAGTCCGGTGTCACGGGCGCGGGACGCAAGGCCGAAGTCGGCATGCTCTTTTCCGAAGTCTCGGACTCGTTCAAAGCCTACGGGGTAGCGGGCCACCGCCACCATCCCGAGATCGTCGAGCAGCTGCAAAAGCTCCTGGGCGCACCGGTAGGCCTGACCTTCGTGCCTCACCTCACGCCCATGGTCCGCGGCATGCATTCCACCATTTATGCCCGCATCCTGCCCCAGGCCCGCGATACCGATTTCCAGGCGCTGTTCGAAGAGCGCTACGCCAACGAGGTATTCGTCGACGTGATGCCAGCCGGCAGCACGCCTGAAACCCGCTCGGTGCGCGCCTCGAACATGGTGCGCATTGCCGTGTACCGTCCGGGCAATGGCGATCAACTCGTCATCCTGGTGGTGCAAGACAATCTGGTCAAGGGTGCGTCGGGCCAGGCGGTACAGAACATGAACCTGATGTTCGGCCTGCCCGAAGACACCGGTTTGCGCCACGTTGCAGTGCTGCCATAAGGCTGAAAAACACCATGCCGCGGTATGTATCGGTGCTGGCAGCGCTGGTTGTCGGGGTTGCCGCCGGCGTGCTGGGCGGCCGCCAGTGGTGGCCTGTGCAACCCGTGGTCATGACGGCGTCCGGCGCGACGGAATGGGAACTGCAGCAAGATATCGTGCGCCAGCAAGCCAGCAACACCATGCTCGAGGTGGACAACGCGCTGCTCAAGAACGACATTGTTCGCTTGCAGGACGAGCGCACGCAGGCCCAAGAGCGCGAGCAGGCTCTGAAGGACGAACTGGAAGCCCGCGACGACGAGCAGCAGAAGTTGCGGGCGCAGTTGCTGGCCGCCCAAGGACAACTGACCGTCGAGCAGTCTGCCAAGGAACACCTGGCCGAAGAGTTGGTTTCCGTCCAGCAGGATGTCGGCGCGCTGCAACAGAACCTGGCGTTTTTCGAGCAACTGATTCCCGAAAATTCCAAGCCCGCCGCCATCAGCATCCGCTCGGCCGAGATCGCCCCGCAAGGCGAACACCTGCGCTATCGCGTACTGGTCATGCGCAACCGTCCGGCCGCCGACGAATTTTCCGGTACGCTGCAATTCATCGCCACTGGCACCAAAGATGGCAGCGGTGCTACCATAGCTCTTGAAACGGTGGCAAATGCCCCCACCTCTGCCAATACCGTCGATGCCGCCAGCGCTACCGCCGTGGCTCCCACTGTCCTGAAGTTCAAACAGTACCAGCGTGCGAGCGGGCTTCTGGCCATTCCCCCTGGCTTCGAGCCAGAATCCGTCACGGTACGGGTGCTGGAAGGCAAATCTGTCAGGTCCGAACACACCATCGGGCTGGCCCCGAAGGAGTAAATACATGAATTCAATCGTTGAAAGTGTCGATTTCGACGCCCCGCCCGTTCCGCTCATCTTCACCGACTCCGCTGCCGCCAAGGTCAAGCAGCTGATCGAGGAAGAGGACAACACCGACCTCAAGCTGCGCGTATTCGTGCAGGGTGGCGGCTGTTCGGGCTTTCAGTACGGCTTCACGTTCGACGAAGTCATCAACGAAGATGACACAGCGCTCGACAAGAATGGCGTGCAACTGTTGATCGATCCCATGAGCCTGCAATACCTCGCGGGCGCCGAGATCGACTACAAGGAAGACTTGGAAGGCGCGCAGTTCGTGATCCGCAACCCCAATGCAGCCAGCACCTGCGGCTGCGGTTCGTCGTTCTCGGTATAAGGCGCAGCCATCACGCGCACAGGGCGGCATGTCGCCGCCGGTGCGCTCTCGGTACGCCATCGCGGCAACCAGCCGGGCCTAGCGCCCAAGACCTCACCGTCGCCCTGGCCACGCCCTTTTCGCCGCTTGCGGCTCTCGCACTCTCTTATATGACGCCCAGCGCAACCCGCTGGGCGTTTGTTCTGTCATGGCACTGATCAGCTTAAGCAATGTTCAACTGGCCTATGGCCACCATCCGCTGCTCGACCACGCCGACTTCTCGCTCGAGACCGGTGAGCGTGTCGGCCTAATCGGGCGCAACGGCACCGGCAAATCGTCGCTGCTGAACGTTCTGGCCGGCCGGGTCGCGCCGGATGACGGGCAACTGGTGCGTACCGGCGGGCTTACCGTCGAGTTGGTGCAGCAGGAGCCTGACCTGAACGAGGAGCACACGGTGTTCGAGGCGGTGTTGAACGAAACCGCCGCCGACGCCGAGCACGATGCCCACAACGACCTCGACAGCTGGCGGCGCCCGGCGATGGTGCACGCCCTGCTTGATCGGCTGCAATTACCGGAAGATACGCCGGTGTCCAGCCTGTCGGGCGGGATGCGCAAGCGCGTAGCCCTGGCGCGTGCCCTGGCGCGCGAGCCCGACCTGCTGCTGCTGGACGAACCCACCAACCACCTCGACTTCGAAGGCATCGCCTGGCTCGAAAGCACGTTGCGCAGCTTTGCCGGCGGCATGGTCGTCATCACCCACGACCGGCGCTTTCTGGATGCCGTGGCAACTCGCATCGTCGAGCTGGATCGCGGCCGCCTGTCCAGCTTCCCGGGCAACTTCAGCACCTACCAAAGCCGCAAGGCCGAGCAACTGGCCGCCGAGCAGCTCGAGAACGCGCGTTTCGACAAGCTGCTGGCCCAGGAAGAAGTGTGGATACGCAAAGGCGTGGAAGCGCGGCGCACCCGCAACGAAGGCCGGGTACGCCGCCTGGAAGCCTTGCGCCGCGACCGCCTGGCGCGACGCGACCGCAGCGGCAACGTTTCGCTGGCGGTGGATGCCGGCCAGCGATCGGGCAAGCTGGTGGCCGAACTCGAAGGCGTCAGCAAGGCGTTCGGCGATCGCTGCGTGATCCGCAACTACAGCACGACAGTGATGCGGGGCGACCGTATCGGCCTGATCGGGCCCAACGGTGCGGGCAAGACCACGCTGCTCAAGCTGATCCTGGGCCGGCTCGAACCCGATTCGGGCACGGTGCGCCTGGGCACCAAGCTGGAAATCGCCTATTTCGACCAGATGCGCTCGCAGCTTGATGAAGAGGCCACGCTGGCCGACGTGATCAGCCCGGGCAGCGAATGGGTGGAAATCGGCGGCCAGCGCAAGCATGTGATGAGCTATCTGGGCGACTTCCTGTTTGCGCCGGCACGCGCGCAATCGCCGGTCAAAAGCCTGTCGGGCGGCGAGCGTGCCCGCCTGCTGCTGGCCAGGCTGTTCGCCCGTCCCGCCAACGTGCTGGTGCTGGACGAGCCCACCAACGACCTGGACATCGAAACCCTGGAACTGCTCGAAGAGCTCTTGCAGGACTACAACGGCACCGTATTCCTGGTCAGCCACGACCGCGTGTTCCTGAACAACGTCGTCACCCAGACCATCGTGGCCGAAGGCGACGGCAACTGGCGCGACTTTGTGGGCGGCTACGACGACTGGCTGCAACAGCGTGGCGCGCAGGCCGACACCAGCGGCACACCGACTGGCAAGCAGGCCAAAGCGTCCAAGGCTGACAAGGCCAAAGTCGAAGAGGCCCCGCGCAAGCCGGCCCCGGCCAAAGTGGTGCGACTGACCAACTGGGAACAGCGCGAACTCGAAGGCCTGCCCGCGGTCATCGAAAAACTGGAAGCCGAACAGAAAACCCTGGCCGAGCGCCTGCAGGACAGCGACCTGTACCGCAACGGCAACGACGAAGCCGACGCCATTCATGCCCGCATCGACGCCATCGAGGCCGAGATGCTGACCAAGATGGAACGCTGGGAAGCGCTCGAAGCCAAACGCTAAGCCGTCTCTGCAAACCGGGGTCAGGCCACGATATTCTGCCTAGCGGCATATCGTGGTCTGACCCCGTTTTTTTACTCCAGTTTTTTGGTTTATTCCTTCCAGGCTCGGCCCAGGATGACGGTGTGGTCGCAGCTTGGCGGCAGGACGCCATATACGCGGCCCCATTCGGCATCGAAGCGGCTGGCAATAAAGGCCTCGCTGACGAAGTCGGGGGACTGCTCCTGCAGCAGGCAGGCCTGGGTCACCAGCACCAGCCGCTGCACGAAGCGCCTGGCGTCGGCCTCGAGTTCTTCCTGCGGGCGCTCCAGGTCGCTGGCCAAGTGCTGCACGGCGGCCTGCAGCACCGGTTGGTCCGCACACCGGGCATGCAGCGCAGCGATGAATTCACGCGCGCCGACCGGGTCGCGGCCTATCGCGCGCAATACATCCAGGCAGATGACGTTGCCCGAACCTTCCCAGATGGAATTCACCGGAGCCTCGCGAAACAGCCTGGCCATGGGCCCGGTCTCGACATAGCCATTGCCGCCCCAGACCTCCATCGCCTCGCCGGCCAGTTCCACGGCGCGCTTGCACACCCAGAACTTGGCGGCCGGCATCATGATCCGGCACCAAGCCTGTTCCGCCGGTTCGCTGGCGTGCTCGAAGGCATAGGCCAGGCGCATCATCAGGGTGGTGGCGGCCTCGCTTTCCAGCGCCATGTCGGTGAGTACGCTGCGCATCAGCGGCTGCTCCGACAAGGCCTTGCCGAAAGCCTGTCGATGGCGCGCGTAATGCATGGCCTGCACCAGCGACTGGCGCATGACCGCGCTGCTGCCAATCACGCAGGTCAGGCGGCTGAAGGTTGCCATGCCGATGATGGTGGGAATGCCCCGGCCCTCTTCGCCCACCATCTGGCCCCAGGCATAGTGGAACTCGACCTCGCTGCTGGAATTGGAGCGGTTGCCCACCTTGTCCTTCAGGCGCTGGATGTGCACGGCGTTGCGCGTTCCGTCCGGGCGCCATCGCGGCACGAAAAAGCATGACAAACCGCCATCGGTCTTGGCCAGCACCAGATGCGCGTCGCACATGGGCGCCGAGAAAAACCATTTGTGCCCCACCAGTTCGTAGGCCTGCCCGCGGCCTTCGGCCCCCAGGGGGTAGGCGTGGGTGCTGTTGGCCCGCAAGTCGGAGCCACCCTGCTTTTCGGTCATGCCCATGCCGACCAGGATGGACTTCTTCTGTGGAATCGGCACGTCGCGCGCATCGTATTCGGTGGAATACAGCTTGTCGCGCAGGGTCTCGAACAAGGCCGGCTCCTGGGCCAGCACGCTGACCGAGGCCATGGTCATCGTCGTGGGGCACAGGCTGCCCGCATCCACCTGCCCGTGCAAGTAAATACCGGCGGCATATGCGGACCAGGCGCCCGCGCCCGGATGGCTGTAGGGCAGGGCCGCGAGCCCGTTTTCACGCAGCATGCGCATCAGGGCATGCCAGCTGGGATGGAAATTGACCGTGTCGATACGCCGCCCGACACGGTCATGGGTCTGCAGTTCGGGGGGATGGTTTTCCGCGTCTTCGGCCAGTCGCACCGAGGCTTCGCGCCCCAGTTGCAGCCCATAATTGTCCAAGGCCTGGCTGTGCGTGGGCGAAGCATGCCGCTGCAGGGCTTCGTTCAGAACGGCGTCGGTAGCAAGCAGGTTGTAGTCGAGCAGCTCCGGGACCTGGTTGCTGACCTCGTGGGTTGTCGATTCCATGGTTGTCTCGTCCGTCTCGTTATGGATTTGGCAGTATGGCCATAACGATGTGCAGCGGCAAGACGCGTTCCCGCGCCAGCCGGCCGGGCGAATTTTCAGGCCGGGTAGAAAGCGCCCAGCACGCGCGGCCCCGCCGCGCCCGTGACGGCTGGCAGGTTGCCTGCCAGGCCTTGCACGTGCGCATAGGCCAACCAGGCAAAGGCCAGGGCCTCGACCTGCTGGGCGGGCACGCCCAATACATCGCTGGCCTGCACCGAATAGCCTGGCAGACACTGCGCCAATCCGGCCATCAAGACAGGATTGGCCGCGCCGCCGCCACACACGTAGAGCTCGCCCTTTGCGGCGGCATGCTGCCGTATGGCGTTGGCCACGGTATGAGTGGTGAAGGCGGTAAGCGTGGCCTGCACGTCCGGTGCCGGCAATGCCAGCCCGGTATCGGCCTGGAAGCTATCCAGCCGCGCATCCAGCCATTGCGCATGGAACAAATCGCGTCCGGTGGATTTAGGCGGTGGCAGCCGCAGCCAAGGCTCGCTGGCCAGCAGGAAATCCAGCAGGCCGGCGTGCACACGGCCGCTGGCGGCAAACAGGCCATCCGCATCGTAGGGCTGGCCGGTATGCCTGGCGCACCAGAGGTCGAGCAGGACGTTGGCCGGGCCGGTGTCAAAACCGGTAACCGGTAAGCCTGGCGCCAGGATGCTGATGTTGGCGATGCCGCCCAGGTTCAGGATGACGCGCGCCGCGTCGGCGCCGAAGATGGCCTGGTGAAAGGCCGGCACCAGGGGCGCGCCCTGTCCGCCGGCGGCCACATCGCGGCTGCGGAAATCGGCCACCACCGAGATGCCCGTGGCTTCGGCCAAGCGCGCCGGCGCGTTGAGCTGGATGGTATAGCCCGCCTGCGGCTGGTGGCGCACCGTTTGCCCATGCGCACCAATAGCCACGATGCTGGCGCGCGGTACTTGCGGCGCGGCCTGCAGCAGGCCCTGTACGACCTGGGCATACAGATCCGCCAGGGCATTGGACGCCCGGGCGGCACGATCAAGCTCGTTGTCGCCGGGACGGTTCAAGGCCAACAGTTCCTGGCGCAATGACGGCGCCAGCGGCAGGCTGGCATGCGCCAGCGTGCGTGGCCGCCCGCTGCCTGCGGGAAACTCGGCCAGCACGCCATCGACCGCATCCAGGCTGGTGCCTGACATCAGGCCGATGAACATGGAGCGATGCTCAGTTTTCGGCGGCGGCAAGCGCCACGCCGTCTTCTGCGGAAACACCATTTTGCGCATCTTGCAGATGTGCCAGCATGGCCAGCTGGTTCTGGTACGAGGCCACGTGCTGCTTGAAATTCTGCAGCGACTTGCCTTCCAGGGCACGCGCAATGGGGATGTCGGAGGACTGCGGGTCGATCTGCTGCCCGGCAACGCGGAATTCGTAATGCAGGTGGGGGCCGGTAGCCATGCCGGTAGCGCCAACATAGCCTATGGTCTGGCCCTGGCTGACCCGCGTGCCTTCGCTCATGCCCGGCGCAAACCGGCTCATGTGCGCATACAACGTGGAATACTGACCATGGTGCTTCACGATAAGCGTATTGCCGTAACCGCGCTGCATACCCGAGAAATCCACCACTCCATCGGCCGTGGCCTGGATGGGCGTGCCCGACGGCGCGGCATAGTCGATACCCTTGTGGCCCCGGAAGCTGTTGAGCACCGGATGGCGGCGCATGCCAAAGCCCGAGCTTACGCGCGTGAACTCAAGCGGTACGCGCAGGAAGGCGCGGCGCCGGCTGCTGCCGTCAAAGCCGTAGTAGCCGCCCGATTCGCCGGCGGTCTTGGGGTCGAACCAGACCGCCTGGTATGCTTTGCCGTTGTTGACGAATTCCAGCGCCAGCACGCGGCCGCTGCGAGCACTGACACCGTTGGTGGCATAGCTTTCATAGACGACGCGGAACTGGTCGCCCGCCCGCAGATCGCGAAAGAAGTCGACATCGCTGGCCAGGATATCGATCATCTGGCGCGATACCTCGTATGGCACGCCGGCTGCATCGGTGGCGCCAAACAGCGAACTGCGGATCGTGCCCACGGCAACCTTTACCATGCGCTCGGCAGGGATTTCCTGCTCGGACGCGGCAAAGCCGCCGTCGGGTGTGCGCAGCACTTCAAGCAGTTGCTGCACCACCTGGCCATCGCTTTCGGTACCGGGAGTATGCACATAGCGCAGCCAGCGCAGCTCGCCCTGGGCGTCGGTGGCAACCTGAACCGCGCGACCCGGATACAGCTGATAAATGCTGCGGGCGGCGGGCTCCTGCACCAGGAAGCGCTGCAGGGCGGCGTCGCCCACGTTCAGGCGCGCCAGCATGCTGGCTACCGAATCACCGCGCTGGATCCGCTCTTCGCGAACATAGAGTTCGTCGCTCGATTCGGATACGGCAACCGGGTCAAGCACCGGCAATTGCAGCGGTTCGAGAATGTGCTGTACAGAGGGCAGAGTGGCCGTGTTGGCGTTTTGGGATACCATTCCCACCGCCGCAGCGGCTCCGAACAGGCCAAAAGCGCATACAACCAGGAAGCGGCGCGTGAAATCGGATTTTTTCGAGAAACCCGACCTGGTCTCGGAACGCATTTTCTTTATTACCCTAAAGAATCGTTACAACCATTGCCATGGTTCGCCCAATGCGAACACCGCAATAAAAGTAACTGGTATGTAACTAAGACAGGCCCTGGAGGACACAAAACTCTCCCGGCCAGACTGAAAAACTGAATGCTTCACGCGAAGGATCTTGCAAAACCGATTGATTTGCAAGGGAACTTGCAAAATTTCACAAAATCGACGTTGCTAGAGTATATCCATGTCAAACGATCCAAGCCAGCCGACTACGCAAAGTCCGGAGGTCTTAGCCGACCTCGAAATTGTGAAACGCGGCTGCGATGAGTTACTTGTAGAAACAGAATTCGTGCAGAAATTGGCGAAAAGCCGGGCTACAGGCACGCCTTTGCGCATCAAACTGGGCCTGGACCCCACCGCACCGGACATCCATCTGGGCCACACGGTGGTGCTGACCAAGTTGCGCCAGCTGCAAGATCTTGGTCACACCGTCATCTTCCTGATCGGCGATTTCACCTCGATGATCGGCGACCCGAGCGGACGCAACACCACCCGCCCGCCCCTGACCCGCGAGCAGATCGCGCACAACGCCGAAACCTACTATGCCCAGGCCAGTCTGGTGCTGGATGCCGCGCGCACGGAAATCCGTTACAACTCGGAATGGTGCGACAAGCTTGGCGCACGCGGCATGATACAGCTGGCGTCGCGCTACACCGTGGCGCGCATGCTCGAGCGCGAAGATTTCACCAAACGTTACCGCACCGGCGTGCCGATCTCGGTGCACGAGTTCCTGTACCCCTTGCTGCAGGGCTACGACTCGGTCGAGCTCAAGGCCGACCTCGAACTTGGCGGCACCGACCAGAAGTTCAACCTGCTGGTGGGCCGCGAACTGCAAAAGGAATATGGGCAGGCGCCGCAGTGCGTACTGACCATGCCGCTGCTGGTGGGGCTTGATGGCGTCGAAAAGATGTCCAAGTCCAAGAACAACTACATCGGGATTTCCGAAGCCCCCGATTCGATGTTCGGCAAGCTGATGTCGGTGTCGGACACCCTGATGTGGCAATACTTCGAACTGCTGTCCATGCGCCCCATGGCCGAAATCGAAGGCTTGCGCCGGGAAACCGAAAACGGCCGTAATCCGCGCGACATCAAGGTCATGCTGGCGCAGGAAATCATCACGCGCTTTCACAGCCGCCAGGCGGCCGAGACGGCGCTGGCCAACTTCGACGCCCGGTTCCGCGATGGCGCCATCCCCGAGGACATGCCCGAAGTGGCGATCACCGGTGCGCCGCAGGGCATCTTGCACGTGCTGCGCGAAGCCGGACTGTGCGCCTCGGGCGCCGAAGCCCAGCGCAATGTGCAGCAAGGCGGTGTCAAGGTTGACGGCACCCGCGTGGAAGACAAGTCACTTTCGCTCGCAGCGGGCTCCTATGTGATACAAGTAGGAAAGCGCAAATTTGCGCGCGTCCGGCTAAGCTAGACCTAGCCGGCTTCAGCTGGCGCCTCGCGCCTTGTCAGGTTTTCGCCGAATTCGCAATGCCAGGCTTTGTTCGCTCCGCAAGGGGCGGCGAGCCGCATTGCGTGCTCGGCTGTTCATGTGCCACCTTACCGGGAGACAGCAATGAAAGTCTGGAGCAATTCGTTCACCGACAACCAGCCCCTGCCGCCGCGCTATGCTTTTTGCAAGATAGACCCGAAAACCCGCGTTGCGCTATCGGACAACTTCAACCCGCACCTGGCCTGGTCGGACCTGCCCGAAGGCACGCAATCGCTGGCCATTCTGTGCCACGACCCAGACGTACCCAGCAAGGGTGACGATGTCAACCGGGAAGATCGCAGCGTTCCCGCCGACCTGCCCCGCGTCGATTTTTTCCATTGGGCGCTGATCGACCTGGCGGCCAGCCATGACGAAATCGAGGAATGCACGTTCAGCAGCGGCATCACCCCGCGCGGGAAAGGCGGCCCCGTGGCGCCCATGGAAGCGCGCCAGGGCATCAACGATTTCACCGGCTGGTTTGCGCAAGACCGCGACATGAATGGCCAGTACTTCGGCTACGACGGCCCCTGCCCTCCGTGGAACGACGCCCTGGTGCACCGCTATGTGTTCACCGTATATGCCCTGAATGTGCCTTCCTTGCCCCTGGAAGGTGCCTTCAGCGGCGGCGATGTGCGCGCCGCCATCGAGAAACACACATTGGGACAGGCCAGCATTACCGGCACCTATACGCTGAATCCGGCGCTCGCCCCCACCGAGATCGGCATGGGAGCCTGAAGCCAAATCGGCTAAACTGGCATGTTTCTCGTCGGCTATATTCCAGGAGCCACCATGTTCGACCGTCAACGTACCCTTGCCCACGCAGACCCTGAAGTCTGGGCAGCCATCCAGAAAGAAGACGAGCGCCAGGAACAGCACATTGAGCTGATCGCCTCGGAAAACTATGCCAGCCCCGCCGTGATGCAGGCGCAAGGCACACAGCTTACCAACAAGTATGCTGAAGGCTATCCGGGTAAGCGCTACTACGGCGGTTGCGAAAACGTGGATGTGATCGAGCAGCTGGCCATCGATCGCGTCAAGCAGATTTTTGGCGCAGAAGCGGCCAACGTGCAGCCCAACTCGGGCTCGCAAGCCAACCAGGCCGTCTACATGGCCGTGCTCAAGCCGGGCGACACCGTGCTGGGCATGAGCCTGGCCGAGGGCGGCCACCTGACGCACGGTTCGCCCGTCAACGCGTCGGGCAAGCTGTACAACTTCGTGTCGTACGGCTTGAACGCCAAGGAAGAAATCGACTACGACCGCATGGCCGAACTGGCCGCCGAGCACAAGCCCAAGCTGATCGTGGGCGGTGCCTCGGCCTATGCGCTGCATATCGACTTCGAGCGCATGGCAAAGATCGCCCGCGACAACGGCGCCCTGTTCATGGTGGACATCGCCCACTATGCAGGCCTGGTGGCCGGCGGCGTGTACCCCAACCCGGTCCCGCATGCCGACTTCGTCACCTCGACCACGCACAAGTCGCTGCGCGGCCCGCGTGGCGGCATCATCATGATGCGTGCCGAGCACGAGAAAATCATCAACTCGGCCATCTTCCCCGGCATCCAGGGCGGCCCGCTGATGCACGTCATCGCCGCCAAGGCCGTGGCCTTCAAGGAAGCCCTGGCTCCCGAGTTCAAGCAATACGCCGAACAGGTCGCCAAGAACGCCCAGGTGCTGGCCACTACCCTTACCGAGCGCGGCCTGCGCATCGTTTCGGGCCGCACCGAAAGCCACGTCATGCTGGTCGACCTGCGTCCCAAGGGCATTACCGGCAAGGAAGCCGAAGCCGTCCTGGGTGAAGCGCACATCACCACCAACAAGAACGCCATTCCCAACGATCCGGAAAAGCCTTTCGTCACCAGCGGCATCCGCCTGGGTACGCCGGCCATGACCACCCGCGGCTTCCGTGAAGCCGAGGCTGCCCTTACCGGCAACCTGATCGCCGACGTGCTCGACAACCCGCGCGATCCGGCCAACATCGCCAGCGTGCGTGAACGCGTCAACCAGCTCACCAGCCAATTCCCGGTCTATGGTGGCTAAATGACGGCAACCCGTTCCCTACCCCAAGTTTGTGGCATGGACGGGTTAGCGTCATGAAATGCCCTTTCTGCGGGCATGCCGACACCCAGGTTGTCGAAACCCGGGCGTCGGAAGAAGGCGATTCGATACGCCGGCGCAGGCGTTGTGCAGCCTGCGACCGGCGCTTCACCACCTACGAGCGCCCTGAATTGCAGATGCCGCTGGTCGTCAAGCGCAACGGCAACCGTTGCGAGTACGACCCGGCCAAAGTGCGCGCCAGTCTCAAGCTGGCGTTGCGCAAGCGTCCCGTCAGTGCGCTGGCTGCCGAACAAGCCGCCGACCGTATCGAGGAAGCCCTGCTCACCAGCGGGCAGCGCGAAGTCACGTCGGCGCGCATCGGCGAGCTGGTCATGGCCGAACTCATCGAACTGGACCAGGTGGCCTATGTGCGCTTCGCCTCGGTCTACAAAAGCTTTGAAGACATCGATGCGTTCACCAGCATGATCAAGGACATGCAGCGCCGGCGCCGCTAAGGCCCGAGCCATCCATTGCTGCGCTCGTCTGGCCATCTGACGCGGGTGAATAGGGAATAGGCAAGCGCCGCCGCCGGAAACGCGTTGGCCGCGCGCAAGCCCGCGCCGCCCTACAATTGGGGCATGACCTCGACCTACACTTCCGAGCAGGACAGTTTCTGGATGCGCCACGCGCTGGCGCTTGCCGCAGGCGTGATGAACACCACCACGCCCAACCCCAGGGTGGGCTGCGTGATCGTACGCGACGGCCAGATACTGGGCCAGGGCGCGACCCAGCCGCCGGGGGGGCCGCATGCCGAAATTTGCGCGCTGCACGATGCGGCCGCCGCCGGACACGACGTCGCGGGCAGCACCCTGTATGTCACGCTGGAGCCCTGCAGCCACTATGGCCGCACGCCGCCGTGCGTCAATGCGGTACTGGCCGCCCGCCCCGCGCGCGTGGTCGTTGCCCTGCTCGACCCCAACCCCCAGGTCAACGGCCGCGGCCTGGCCCAGCTGCGCGAGGCCGGCATTGCGGTCAGCACCGGCGTCTGCCTGCAAGAAGCCCTGGAACAGAACGCGGGCTTTATCTCGCGCATGACGCGTGGACGGCCCTGGCTGTGGCTGAAACTGGCTGGCTCGCTGGACGGGCGCAGCGCCCTGCATAACGGTGTCTCGCAATGGATCACCGCCGATGCCGCCCGCGCCGACGGTCATCGCTGGCGCGCACGCAGCTGCGCCATCCTGACCGGCATCGGCACGGTCCTGGCCGACAACCCCCAACTGACGCCCAGGGCCGTGAACACCGCCCGCCTGCCGCGCCGCATCATCGTCGACACCCAACTGCGCACGCCACCCCATGCGCGCATCCTGGATGGCCACGAGGTCTGGATCTTTACCGCCAGTCAGGACCCTGAACGCCAGGCACGCCTGCAGGACCGCAACGCCAAGGTGATACAGATGCCGGCTGCGCACGGCGGCGTCGACCTGGATGCTGTCTTGCGCTGGCTGGGCAGCCACGACATCAACGAGATCCATGTCGAGGCTGGCGCCCGGCTCAACGGCGCCTTGCTGCAAGCCGGTTGCGTGGACGAAATCATGGCCTACGTCGCCCCCATGCTGCTGGGCGACGCCACGCCGCTTGCACAACTGCCGGCGCTCAAGGCGCTACCCGACAGGCGCGAGTATGTCTTCAGTGAAATCCGGGCTATCGGCACAGACGCCTTCCTGCGTGCGCGCCACCAGGGCCACTGGGAAGCTCTGTGTCAGGCCGTGGCGATGGCGCCCACCGACCCGCGCTGACGACCCAGCCAAGCTCGGCGCAAACTGACTCAGAGCAGACCAGGTCAGGTCTGCTCTGGTCCCGGCATGCTACTGCGCCAATGGTGTGGCGCACAGACCGTCCATCAGGGCGCGCCACTCGGCCAGCTCGGGCACGCCGGGCTTGCGCGCGCCGAAGAACTGCACGATCAGATCACCGCTGCGGGAATAGACCTCGAGCGAGGTCACCCAGCCGTCGGCGGTGGGCTTGTTGACCACCCAGGCCGAGGCGATCGCCGTGGTGTCCAGGTGCAGATTGAAACGCGGGTCGAGCACATTGAACCAGGGACCGGTGCGCCGCAGGCTGCAGACCGGGCCGGTGTGGATCTGCACCATGCCCGGATTGCTGACAAAGCACATGATGGACAGGCCGCTGTGCGCCGCCGCCTGCAAGACCCGCTCGGGGGTCTCGGCCCCCACTTGCTGGGCCAGGTCCGCACCGGCAGCCGCTAGCGCCGTCAAGCGCCGCAGCTTGAATTTTTTCAGCAGCGGGAAGAATTGATGGGTATCCTGCATCGCCAGCCAGGCCGCACGAAACGCGGCGCCGTCCTCGACCTGGGCTCCCGCGTCCGGCGCCGCACGCGCCTGGGTTTGCGGCCAGGCGGGCTCGGCCGTGGCAAAACGTTCGACCAGCGCGCTCCAGGCGGCGCCATTGCTGGCCTCGGTGCGGTACACCTTGTGCACGGCGGCACCTGCCGCATCGAAGAACTGCAGGCTGTCGCGCCCCTGGTCGGATACCGCCCAGGCCGAACACCATTCGCCGAAGAACACCCGCAGGTCGATGTCCGGCCCCAAGACCAGGCCCACCGGACCGTTGGCCCGGATGTCCTCGTAGCGGCCATGGCGTTCGTGCACGCAAGCATCATTGCGCGTCAGCGCCATCACTTCGCCCAGCGCGCCGAGTTCACGAAAAAGGGTTTGCATCGTATCGGCCACCAACTGGCGCGAGCGCAGCGTGCCGCAAGCCGCCGCCACCAGCTCGGCCTCGGAAACCTGCAGGCCTTGCGCGGCATTGCGCGCCCGCAGCCTCGGTTCGGCCGCCAGCAGGGCATCGTAGCGCTCGCGCAGCCCGGCCGCGCGTTGTTCGAAGGAGTTCATGGTTGCCATCGTGATGGCCGGCACGGATGCCGGCAGGTGAATCAGGAACCGCCCAGACCTGCTGCCACGAAGGCCTGGCACAGATCCTCGATCAGGTCTGCCGCCGACTCCAGGCCGATGTGCAGGCGCAAGAGCGGGCGCTCGCCGTCCGTCCAGCTCGAATGCCCGGCAAGCTCGCCGGGTTCGACCAGGGTCACCAGGCTTTCATAGCCACCCCAGGAAAAGCCGATGCCAAACAGCTGCAAGGCATCGACCAGTCGCTTGGCCTGCTCGACGCTGGCCGAACCCAGGGTGATGGACAACAAGCCATTGGTGCCGTGGCAGTCACGCTGCCACAAGGCATGGCCGGGGTCTTCGGGCAAGGCCGGGCACCAGACCCGGCTGACTGCGGGGTGGCCTTGCAAAAAGGCCGCCACCTGCAAGGCGCTGCGTCCGTGCTGCGCCAACCGCAGCGGCAGCGTGCGCACGCCGCGCAGGGCGAGCGACGCATCGTCGGCGCCGATGGTCAGGCCCAGGGCATAGTGGGTGGCATGCATGCGCGCCGCAAGCTCGGCGTCGTTGACGACGACCGCGCCCATCATCAGGTCGGAATGGCCGCCGATGTACTTGGTGACCGCCACCACCGAGACGTGGGCGCCCAGTTCCAGCGGCCGGTACAGGTAGCCCGAGCCCCAGGTATTGTCGGCCACCAGCAGCAGGCCGTGCCGGTTGGCCAGCCGCGCCAGCGCCGGCATGTCCTGCATCTCGAACAGCAGCGATCCCGGCGTCTCGGCATAGATCATGCGCGTATTCGGTCGTATCAGCGATTCCAGATCGACGGCGCCCGGAGCGTAGTAGCTAACCTCTATGCCCATGCGCTGCAGCACCGTCGAGTCGATTTTGCGCACCGGGGCGTAGACGCTGTCGATAATCAGGGCATGGTCCCCCGCCGACAGCAAGGCCAGGCAGGCGAAGGCGGCGGCCGCCGCGCCGGACGGCGCCAGAAAGCAGCGTTGGCCGCCTTCGAGCAGGCACAGCGCATCCTGCAGGGCGTGGTGGGTATCCATGCCCTGGCGGCCATAACTGGGAATTCTTTCACCCGCGGCCTTGCGACGGAAGACCTCGCCATACGTGGCGGTATCGGCAAAACGCACCGTACTGGTACGCACCGTGGGTACGTTCACCGGCGCGATACCAGTATCGGGGTCGAAGTCGGGCGCGCCGGTATGCAGCAGGCGGGTATCCAGGTGACGGGTCATGAGGCAAATCGCGGAGAAGGGAAAATCAAAATCGCAAGCGGCTGCACGCTATATGGATGCGGCCGCCTGCCGGGCAGCGCACCCTGGGGGCAGGGCGCGCGCGCGTGGACAGCTTAGGACACGAAGACCGGCTTGCGCTTGCCCAGGAAGGCCTTCACACCTTCGGCAAACTCGGCCGAACCAAAGGCCGTCGCCTGGGAAAATGCCTCGATTTCGAGGAATTCGGCGGGCGAGCGGAAGGCGCTGTTCACCAGCACTTTGGTCAGGCCCAGCGACACCGACGGGCCTGCGGCCAGTTGCTGGGCCAGCTCCATAGCCTGCGCTTCGAGCTGGGCTGCCGGCACTACCCGGCCTATCATGCCCATGGCCAGGGCTTCGTCGGGCAGCACCTTGCGGCCGGTCAGCAGGATGTCCTTGGCGCGCTGGGCACCGACCGAACGGGTCAGCGAATACGCCAGCCCCAGGTCGGGCGCGGCACCCAACTTGGAAAAACCACCCATGTAATAGGCTTCGTCGGACGACACCACGATGTCCCCCAGCAGCGCCAGAGAGAGTCCTGCGCCCACGGCCGGGCCATTGACCGCCGTAATGATGGGCCGCTCGCAATTCATCAGCTGCAACAGCCAATCGTGGCTGCTGGCCATGCGCTTGCGTACGCCGGTGACGCTATATTCGCCCGTCATGGTACGGATATCGCCGCCAGCGCAAAACACGCCGCCAGCACCGATGATGACCAGGCAACGCGCCGACTCATCGGCCAGGAAGGCCGGCACATTCTCGATGAAGCCTTGCTTCATCTCGAAGCTGAGGGCATTGCGCGATGCTGGATCGGTCATGCGAAATACGGTGACGGCGCCATGCCGCTCCACGACCAGGGGTTGACTCATAGACTCCACGCTCCTTGATTATTGATGCGCCACGGACACGAGCCGGACGCACGGTTTTGAACGCTACGATGTTACCGCCTGCGCCTTGCCAGGGGAAATCACGGCATGGTTCCATGACGCAAGCAACAGTGATAATCTTCGCGGCATGTTAATGCACCTGTTTCAATGGCTACCTTTCCTGTCGTGGCAACGGCCCACGCTTTCGTCGCTGGGCGCCGATGCGCGCGCGGGAATCGCGGTGGGACTGGTGCTGGTGCCACAAGCCGTGGCCTACGCCGTGCTGGCCGGCATGCCGCCCATCACCGGACTATACGCCTCGCTCATTCCGGCCGTCATCGGCGTCCTTTGGGGCTCATGCAATCTTCTGGGCGCGGGCCCGACGGCGCTCACCTCCATGCTGGTGGCGGGCTCGCTGGCCGGCATGGCCGCCGCCGGATCGCCGCAATGGGTGGAACTTGCCATCTGGCTGGCCTTGCTTGCCGGCGCGCTGCAACTGCTGCTGGGCGCCCTGCGCCTGGGCGCCATCGTCAACTTCCTGTCCGGCCCGGTCATCGGCGCCTTCACCCAGGCCGCGGCCGTCCTGATCCTGCTATCCCAGTTGGGCAGCATGCTGGGGGTGGACAGCAAGCGCCTGGTCGCGGCCCCAGGCGAGTTTCTCGATGTCATCGGAACGCTGCAATGGCAGGCGCTGGCGTTCGGCGTCGGCACCCTCGTCTTCCTGCTGGCCCTCAAGCGCTACAGCCGGCGCTTTCCCCTGATCCTGATCGCCGGCATCGTCTGCACGCTCATCAGTTGGGCCATTGATTTCGAAGCCCTGGGCGGCAGCGTGGTGGGGCAACTGCCTTCCGGTCTGCCCAGCCTGGCCCTGCCGGGCGTGCCCGCCTGGCAGGAACTGCGCGCCCTCCTGCCCATGGCCGCCGTGATCGCGCTGGTGAGCTTTATCGAAGCCGTCAGCAGCGCACGCGTGATTTCGCGCCAGCGCCGCGAACGCTGGAACGAAAACCAGGAACTCATAGGCCAGGGCCTGGCCAAGATGGCCTCGGCGGCCAGCGGCGCCTTCCCGGTCAGCGCCTCGTTTTCGCGCTCGGCGCTGTATCTGTATGCCGGCGCGGTCAGCGGCTGGGCGTCGCTTTTCACCGCCTTGTGCGTCGTGGCCAGCCTGCTGTGGCTGACCCCCGCCCTGGCCTGGGTGCCGGTCGCGTTCCTGGCGGCCGTCATCGTGGTGTCGGTGCTGAACCTGATCCGCCCGTCGTGGTTCCTGAGCCTTTGGCAGACCTCGCGGGCCGAAGCCATGATCGCGGCGGCCACCTTCATCGCCACCCTGGTGGCGGCGCCTCAATTGCAGTGGGGCGTGCTGACGGGCTTCGTGCTGGCGCTGGTGCACTACCTGTACCAGCGTGCCCATCCGCGCATGATAGAAGTGGCCGTGCACCCTGACGGCACCTTGCGCGACCGCCAGCGGTTCAATCTGCCCCGGCTGTCGCCCAACTTGCTGGCCGTGCGCATGGATGCCTCGCTGAACTTCGTGACCGCGCCGCTGCTCGAGCGCTTCATCATGGAACGCTGCGAGCGCGACCCTTCGGTGCAAAGTATCTTGCTGCACTGCGGGCCCATCAACGCTATCGACAGCACAGGCATCGATACCCTGAACCACCTGATTGGCGGCCTGCAGGATCGCGGCGTCAAGGTGTATTTCGCCGCGCTCAAGAAACAGGTGGAAGACGCCCTGCAGCGCGACGGCCTGCTGCGCAGGCTGCCCGAAGGCAGCCTGTTCCACACCGAGGCCGCGGCGATCAGTTCGCTACAACGAAACGCGTAACGCCCTTGTCGTCGGTCTGGCGCACCAGCGCGCCCTGGTAGTACAGGGTATGCATGTGCGCCAGGGCCTCGCCCAGCGCGAAAGTCAGCTGGTGCAGGTCCAGCTTGCGCTTGAACATGATGGGCACGATGTCGGCCGCGGTCTGCGGCACGATACAAGCTTCCAACACTTCGGCCAGGCGCTCGGCATGGTGTTCGCGCTGCTGCGCAATGCGCACATGCACGCCGGTGAAAGGCCGGCCATGCGAAGGCAGGATCAGGGCGTCCTCGGGCATGAAGGCATACTTGTCCAGGGACTCCAGGTACAGCCGCAACGGGTCGGCGTTGGGTTCCATGTCCGAGACGCTGACGTTGGTGGAAATTCGCGGCAAGACCATATCGCCGGCGATGAAAACCTCGAGTTCGTCGCAATACAAGGAAGCGTGCTCGGGCGAATGGCCCTGGCCGATGATGATGCGCCAGTCGCGCCCGCCGATGCGCACGATATCCTTGTCCGCAATCCGGGTGAAGCTGCTCGGCATCGCCGGCACCAGATCGGAATAATAGGTTTTGCGTTCGCGCAGCTTTTGCATCGACTCTTCGTCGTGAATGCCGTGCTTGTGGAAAAAGGCCACCGCGCGCTCGCCGCCGGTGGCCCCGCCCTGCGCACCGCCCTCGGAAAACAGGCGCGCCATGGTGTAGTCGGTAATCGTCATCCACAGCGGCACATCAAAGCGCTTGCACAGCCAGTGCGACAGCCCCACGTGGTCGGGATGCATGTGGGTTACCAGCACGCGCAGTACCGGCAGGCCCTCGAGGGCGGTTTCAAACAACTGTTCCCACAGCACCTTGACTTCGTCGCGCGCGATACCGCAATCGACGATGGTCCAGCCCTCGCGGCCATCGATATTGTCACGCAGCAGCCACAGGTTGATGTGGTCCAGCGCGAACGGCAGGGGCATGCGGATCCAGCGTACGCCCGGCGCCACTTCGATCGTGGCGCCGGCTTGCGGCATTTCGTCTCCCAACGGATACTGCAGTTGGTGTTCAAGGGGATTCATCGGGAAGCTTCCATCTTGGTTATCTCCACCCACCGGGTGTGTTGTTGTTGGCAGCGTATTCACACTATTTACGGGGAATACGCCCTAAAATTATTTTACGTTTACGTAAGGTGCCTGAGTATTCATGAATTCGTCAACCACCTGGACGATATCGCAACTAGCCCAGGAATTCGTCGTTACCCCGCGTACGATCCGTTTTTATGAGGATGAAGGGATACTCGCGCCCGAACGCAAGGGCCGTAACCGGGTGTACCACGCGCGCGACCGCGCCCGCCTGAAGCTGGCCTTGCGCGGCAAGCGCCTGGGCTTGACCCTGGCCGAGATCCGCAGCCTGATCGACATGTACGACTCGCCCCACGACACCCGTCGGCAGCTGCAGCAGTACGTATCCGTTCTTGAACAGCACCGCCTGATGCTCGAGCGCAAGCGCGAAGACATCGAGCTGACCCTAGGCGAGATCAACGAGCAGGAAGCACAGTGCCGCGCGCTGCTGGCCGCCGGGGATTGAACCGGCGCCCGGCTGGGCCATGGCTCAGTCCCAATCGTCGCGATAGACGAACTTGGGCATCTGCCAGTTGAAACGCAACGCCAGCATGCGCAGGGCCAACCCCACGACCAGGGCCACCATGACCGCTGTGCCCTGTGCAAAACCGATCTCCGGCAGTAGCCACAAGAGGCCCATATAGGTCAGCCCGGTCAGCAGGGAAACGCTGGCGTACAGCTCGCTGCGAAACAGCAGTGGAATGTCGTTGCACAGGACGTCGCGCAGCACGCCTCCCGCACAGCCCGTGATCATGCCGCTGATGATGACCACCGCAAAGGGAAGATCCATTTGCAGGGCCACCTTGCAGCCAATCACCGTAAACACCACCAGCCCCAGGGCATCCAGCCAGTAGAACAGGCGCCGCAGATGCCGCATGATGGGCGCCAGGAAAGCCATGAGCAGCGCTGCGCCGACGGTGAACGCCAGGTATTCCGGGTGCCCGACCCAGCTTAGGGGATAGTGCCCCAGCAGTACGTCCCGCATCGAACCGCCCCCAAGCGCGGTGATGCAAGCGATGGTACAGACCCCCACCCAGTCCATTTCACGGCGGCCGGCAGCCAGGGCCGCGGTCATGGCTTCGGCAGTGATGGCGATGAGGTATAGCGTGGTCAACAGCATGGGATTTTCAGAATATACGCAAGAAAACGGGGGGGGGCTCAGGCCGGGGCATCCAGGGCCTGGATTTCACGCCGATACCACCACAGCAGCAACAGGCCCGGCACGGCAATGGCCACGGTGACCAGGAAAAACGCCGGCCAGCCGAAGGCCTGGACCAGGGGCGGAGACAACGGGCCTGCCAGGTAGGTGCGCCCCACCGCCGACAAGGCCGACAGCAGGGCAAACTGGGTGGCGCTGAAACGATGGTTGCACAAGGCCATCAGCAAGGCCACGAAAGCCGCTGTTCCCATGCCGCCGCAAAGGTTTTCCAGGCCCACGGCCAGGGCCATCAGGGCGATCTGGTTGGGTACCACCGCAATCAGCCAGTAAGCCAGATTCGACACCGCCTGGGCCAGGCCGAACAGCATCAGCGAGCGGTACAGCCCCAACCGGGCCAGCAGCGTGCCGCCCACCAGCGCACCCGCGATGGTCGCGGCCAAGCCCATGACTTTGTTCACCAGCCCGACCTCGGTGGCGGTATAGCCCGCACCGCGGATCAGAAAGGTGGTGGACAAGGCGCCGGCAAAGGCATCGCCAAGCTTATACAACACCACCAGCACCAGCAGCATGATGGCGCCCCGGCGGCTGAAAAATTCGACCAGCGGGCCGCTGACCGCTTCGCCCAGCGTGCGCGGCGGCTGGGGCAAGGCCTCCGGCTCGGGCGAGAACAGCGTCACCACGGCCGCCGCCAGCATCATGCCGGCCATCAGCACATACATGGCGCTCCAGCCCAGCCAGGCATCGGCGATGATCAGCGCAAGCCCACCCGACACCAGCATGGCCAGCCGGTAGCCCAGCACCGACACCGCGGCGCCCGCGCCACGCTCGCTCGTTCGCAGCACATCGGTGCGATAAGCGTCGAAGGCGATATCCTGGGTAGCCGACAAAAACGCCACCGCAACCGCCAGCAGCGCCAGCGGCAGCAGCGCCTGCGATGGCGAAAACAGGCTCATGGCCGCGATCGACAGGGCCAGCAGCAACTGCGTCACCAACATCCAGCCGCGGCGGCGCCCCAGGAAGGGCGGCACATAGCGGTCGATCAGGGGCGCCCACAGGAACTTGAGCGTATAGGCCGAGCCCACCAGCGTCAGAAAGCCGATGGCCTGCAACGACACCATCTCGACCGTGGCCCAGGCCTGCAGGGTGCCCCCGGTCAGCGCCAGCGGCAGGCCGCTGGCAAAGCCCAGCGCCAGCAGCGACGCGACGCGACGGTTGGAATAGACAAGATAGGCCGGGGTGGCGATGACGTGCTCCTGGGTGCGGGAGATGAAGCGCGAATGATACCGCCTGCACACGCGCTTGCCGGCCCGCACGATGGCGGCACACGGCGCCGTCGCCGCGTGCGCTTGCACGGCGGCCCGCCGGATTCGGCACAATGCAGTCTCGAACCACAACAAGAATCCGGAAAGATCATGTCGCGCCCCCAAGCTCTTGCCCGCGAGGCCTTTGCCCATTTTTCACCCATCACCACGCGCTGGATGGACAACGATGCCTATGGCCACGTCAACAACGTAACCTACTACTCCTATTTCGACACCGCCGCCAATCGCTACCTGATCGAGGCCGGCGTGCTGGATATCGAACACAGCCCGGTCATCGGCCTGGTGGTGGAAACCGGTTGCCATTATTTTTCGTCGATCGCCTTTCCGGATGCGGTCACGGCAGGCCTGCGGGTGGCCAGCCTGGGGCGCAGCAGTGTGCGCTATGAAATCGGCATCTTCCGGGAAGACGAGCCGCAGACCGCGGCCCATGGCCACTTCGTGCATGTGTATGTCGACCGCCATACACGCCGGCCGGTAGAGCTGCCCGCGCCGCTGCGGGCAGCCCTGGAAAAACTCAGGGTCGCGGCGGCATAAACCTGGCCGGGGCGCGCGACCGGCGACGGCGCATGTCCTGGGGCCTAGAGCCTGGAGGCGCCCAAGGGCGGCAGCCGGCGCGCAACAGGAGACGACTGCACGATGGAAGTGTTGGTCATCGCATACGGCATGATCCTGTCGATCAGCCGCTCCAGGTCTTCGACCGATGCGACGTGAGCGCGTGCGATAAAGCAATCTTCCCCGGTGATGCGATCGCATTCGACGATCTGCGGCAGACCACGCAAAAGATCCGCAACCTTGTGCAGTTCGCCGGGAATAGGCCGTATCCGCAGCCATGCGGCCAATGGCAAGCCCAGCGCTCGGGGATTGATCGTAACGGTGTAGCCGCCGATCACGCCGGCGTCTTCCAGGCGCCTGACCCTGTCAGACACGCTGGGCGAGGACAAACCCACGGCACGGGCCAGTTCGGCCAGGCTGGCGCGCGCATCGGCCGTCAGCATTTCCAGCAGCCGGATATCGATGGCATCCAGTCCGGTATTTTCGTCTTTAAGGCGTTTCACGTTTTATCCCTGATATTGATTGGACAAACACGGATTTCTTCTTGGTTTATGCGGGCAAAAAACCAAACATACCTTCCATAATAATAACAACGGAGGTAGGCCATGCCATCATCCCATTCACGACTGGATCAAGCCGCGCAATCCGTCCCACCCTATGCCTGGTTTGGTGTCAGCGCCATATTCCACTATCTGGGGCCATCGTTCGCCGTTCTGTTATTTCCGGCGGTCGGCGTACTGGGGGTTGCCTGGTTCCGGATCGCCTCGGCCGCCCTGGTTTTTGCGCCCCTTACCCGGCCATGGCAAACCCTGGCGCAGGCCGATGCCCGCACGCGGCTCCTGCTGGTCGGGCTGGGCGTATGCCTGGCCGTTATGAATACCGCCTTCTACCTGGCGCTGGAGCGTCTTCCCATGAGCCTGGTGGCGGCCATGGAATTCCTGGGCACCATCGGCGTCGCCCTGTATGGCGCGCGCACCCGCCGCAATGTGCTGGCATTGGCGCTGGCCATGCTGGGCGTGTTCATCCTGATCGACGTGAAATGGTCCAGCGATCCGCTGGGCCTGTTCTGGGCAATGCTCAATGGCGCCCTGTTCGTGGGCTATGTGGTACTGGGCCACAAGGCCGCCGCAGGTGGCGCCAGCGGCGGCGTCGAGCGCCTGGGTGCGGCCATGGCAATAGCATTCGTACTGATCATGCCCATTGGCTTTGCGCAGGCGCTGCGCGTTTTGGGCATGGCCGATCTGGTGCTGGCGGGCATTGCGGTAGGCATCTGCTCATCGGTCATTCCCTATGTTTGCGACCAGCTTGCCATGTCGCGCCTGCCGCGCGCCACGTTTGCGCTGTGCCTGGCCTTGTTGCCGGCAAGCGCAACCATTATCGCCGCCATCATGCTGGCGCAGATCCCGACCAGCCAGGATATTGTTGGCATCGTTCTGGTCATGGCCGGAATCGCGGTGCATACGCCGCTCCGCCTCACCTAGCCTGGCCGTTCCCATCACAAAGATACCAACAATTTATTACCTGCCGCCGACCTTGCGGCCCAGCCGACTTGACCGGACCAAAGAGTATAGTGATTGCAGGCAATGCGCTCGGACCCTGGCCCACGCAGGCAAGGCTGGCGCAAGGCAGGAATGCCGGGTTCCATGGGTTTTGCATGCCAGTATTTTGTTGGCATATCGCACGCGATGCCACGTGGCAAACCGCCTCCAGGAGAAACCCATGCCGACCATCCCATGCATCCCCTACGCGATTGCACGGACACTACCGCCTTCCCCACGATAGGCGCAGTGCGCTTTAACGCACTCGGGAGAACATCATGACCACAGTGCAAGCCAGTCAAATCGACCAGTTGAAAAACAATTTCAAGGGAAAGATCGTTCTTGCGGGCGACAGCTCATACGAGAACACACGCAAGATCTGGAACGCGATGATAGACAAGCACCCTGCGATCATCGCGCAATGCGCCAACACAGCGGATGTCGTGCACGGCATCAACTTCGCCAGGAACAATGGAATTTTGCTGGCCGTACGCGGCGGCGGGCACAATATCGCAGGCAGCGCCCTATGCGACGACGGCATCGTCGTTGATCTGTCGCAGATGAAAATGGCCAGCGTCGAACCCGATACACGCCGGGTCGTCATCGAGGGCGGCGCTACGTTGGCCGACCTCGATGCCGCAACGCAAGCCCATGGCCTGGCCACGCCGCTGGGCATCAATTCCACCACCGGTGTTGCCGGGCTGACGCTGGGCGGGGGGTTTGGCTGGCTGAGCCGCAAGTACGGCATGACGGTCGACAATCTCGAATCCGCCGAGCTTGTGACCGCGGCGGGCGAGGTCATGCATACCAGCGCCAGCGAACACCCGGATCTTTTCTGGGCGCTGCAAGGCGGCGGCGGCAATTTCGGCGTCGTGACCCGCTTCGAGTTCCGGCTACACCCCGTGGGCCCGGATCTGCTGAGCGGTCTGCTGGTGTACCCGATGGCCGAAGCGAAATCGGTGCTGCAGCAATACCGGGAATTCATCGCCAACGCACCCGACGAGCTGTCGGTCTGGACCGTGCTGCGCCAGGCGCCACCCCTGCCCTTCCTGCCTGCGGACGTGCACGGCAAAGAGGTCGTCGTCCTGGCATTGCTCTATGCGGGCGACCCCAAGCAAGGCCAGGCGCTGATCGAGCCACTGCGCAAATTGGGCACGCTGCTGGGCGAGCACGTGGGGGTTCAGCCCTACGTCGCGTGGCAGCAGGCCTTCGATCCGCTGCTGGCCCCCGGCGCCAGGAACTACTGGAAATCCCATAATTTCTCGGCGCTGCAGGATGGATTGTTCGATGCCGTCATCCAGTACATCGGCAAACTGCCGTCGCCACAGTGCGAGATCTTTTTCGGCGCTATCGGTGGCGCCACCACCAGGCCGGCCCCGGATTCCACCGCCTACGCGCACCGCGACGCCAAGTTCGTCATGAACGTGCATGGCCGCTGGGATGACCCGGCCCAGGACCAGCGCTGCATCGGCTGGGCACGCGACTTCTTCCAGGCTTCGGCGCCCTTTGCCAGCGGCGGCGTCTATGTGAACTTCCTGACGGCCGAGGAAGGCGATCGCATACGCTCGGCCTATGGCCCGAACTACGAGCGCCTGGTTCAGATCAAGCGCAAATACGACCCGGACAACCTGTTTCGCACGAACCAGAACATCGTGCCCAGCTGAACGAATATGCCCGGCGGACCCTGGGGCCTGCCGGGCATATCGGTGGCGCACACAGCAGCGCGAAAACTACGCGACATGTTGCCCAACCCGCTAACGCGAAGCAGCCAGCTTGAGCCCGAAGCCCACCAAAAACAATCCCGCCAATTTGCCAAACGCATGCGCAAGCGCCGGGTTGGCCCGCACCCGCTCGGCCAGGAAATGGGTCAACAGCACGGACATCAACCCGTAGGCAAAGGTCAGGCTGGCAACAGTGAGTGCCATGAAGGCGAAGGTCGTCAGACCCTGGTGCCGCGCCGGATCGACAAACAAGGGGAAAAAGGCCATGTAGAACACGATGGCCTTGGGGTTGAGCAAGGTGATCGCCAGGGCCTGATGCAGATACTGCCGCGGCTTGATATTCAGTATGGGTGCCGCGCCGGGCTTGGCGAACAGCATTTTGCCGCCCAACCAGACCAGGTAGATGGCGCCCAGCCACTGCACCGCTTGAAACGCGCTCGGGTGAGCCCGCAGCAGGGCCGCGACCCCGGCCACCGCCAACCACATCAGCACCTGGTCGCCCAGGATCACGCCTATGGTGGCGGCCAGCCCGCCCCGGATGCCGCCTTTGCTGGTGGACGTAATCAAGGCCAGATTCCCCGGGCCCGGAATAATCAGCAAGACAATGAAAGCAATGACAAAAGCGCTGTAGTCGGTTACGCCAAACATGGGAAGAATCCTGAAAATTGACCGCTATGCGTACTGGCGCCGATGATCGAAACCACCGTCCCCAGCCGCTAATGTATTACCTGCGCATCCAGACGCAGCCCAGCCAGGGACTTGTCTCGTGCGTAGGCTTCGTCCAGATGATCTGCCGACATCGGGCGGCCAAGCAGAAAACCCTGCAGGGAATTGCAGCCAAGGCGTGTCAGGAACTCTTGCTGCACCGTGGTCTCCACCCCTTCGGCGACAATATTCAGGCATAGCGTCTGGCCCAGCGCGACAATTGCCGAAACAATCGCGGCATCTTCGGTGTCATGCTCGAGATCGTGGATAAACCCGCGGTCTATTTTCAATTCGCTGGCCGGTAGCCGCTTGAGATAGAGCAAGCTCGAATACCCGGTTCCAAAATCGTCGATTGAAATGCGTACGCCCAGATCGTGAAGTTGCTTCAGAATGCGCAAGCTGGCATCGGCGTCGCTCATCGCCGTTGATTCGGTGACCTCGAGCGTCAGGTAGTGCGGCTCCAGAGCATGGCGCTCCAGGGCGCCTCGCACGGTTTCAATCAGGCTTGCATGGCTGAACTGCAGCGCCGACAGATTGACCGCCATGGTCCAGTGCGGGCAGCCTGCGTTATGCCACTTCTTGAGCTGCCTACAGGCCTGATCCAGCACCCATGTCCCGATAGGCACGATCAAGCCGGTTTTCTCGGCCAGCGGAATGAACTCACTTGGCGAAACCAGGCCGCGAGTGGGATGCGACCAGCGCAAGAGCGCTTCTACGCCAATGATGGAGCCGCTGGGCGCCGGAAACTTGGGCTGGTACTGCAGTGTCAGCTCATTGCGATCGATCGCGCCACGCAGATCCTGCACAAGCTGCAGTTCCTCGTGGACATTGGCATTCATCGATTTTTCGAAGAAACAGTAGGTATTGCGCCCCAGTGTTTTTGCGTGGTACATCGCGGCATCGGCATTGGTGAGCAGATCGTGCTGATCCAGGCCGTCGCCAGGATACATGGCGATTCCGATGCTGGTTGACACGCACAGGACGTGGCCGCCGACCTGGTAGGGCTCGCGCACGACCGCCAGGACCTTGGCGGCGAGCGTCGCCGCATCTGCCGGTTCGGCAACGCTCGCCAGCAGCACGAACTCGTCCCCCCCCATGCGGGCGACCGTGTCCTGCGAGCGCACGTTGGCATCGATGCGCTGGGCGACTTCTCGCAGCAATAGATCGCCGATGTGGTGGCCATAGGCATCGTTGACCGCCTTGAAGCCGTCCAGATCCATGAACATCAGGGCATAGCAGCCGTTATCGCGATCCGCGCCCTGGATCGCCCGATCCAGCCTGTCGTGGAGCAGCATGCGATTGGGAAGCTTGGTCAGGTTGTCGTGCAACGCCAGGTAGGTCAGTTCCTCGTTGGCCTCGGCCAGCGAACTCGTCAAGTTGACGGTGCGCGTTTCCAGCCGCTGATCCAGTATGGAAATGATCAGTGCCATGGCAAGCACTGCCAGCGTGCTGACAATAATTATCAGCGCCAGCCAGCCGGCGGTCACACCACCGGTCGCCGCGCCGCATATGCTTCCCAGCGGAAACTGCGCCGCCGCCATGCCGCTGTAATGCATCCCGACGATGCTAAGGCCCATGATTCCCGCGGCACCCGCGCGCAATGGGCGGATCGAGGCCGAGCGGCGGCACAAATGAAAAACGATCCAGAGTGCTGCGCCCGACACCAGGATCGCGATGACTATCGAGAGGAAGAACCAGAACGGTTGATACGAGATGCCCGGCGTCATGCGCATTGCCGCCATGCCCGTATAGTGCATGCCGGCAATGCCGCAGCCCATGAGCAGCGCACCGCCAACCAGGCGCGACCAAGGCAGCGTTTTCTGGGATACCAGCCATAACGCGAACATCGAGGATGCGATCGCAATCAGAAGCGAGAGCAAGGTGATGACGGGATCGTAGCCCAGCGGAATCGGCAAACTGAGCGCCAGCATGCCGATGAAGTGCATCGACCAGATCCCGACGCCCATGGCGCATGCGCCGCCTATCAGCCACCAGCGGGCGGCATCCCCGCGTGTGGTGGATATCCTGCCGGCCATGTTCAAGGCGGTATACGAGGCCAGAATCGCAACCAATATCGAGAACAGGACGAGCAGGCTGTTGTAGCTACCGACTAGCATTGAATATTTCGCATAGGTATGGATTAAGCTGCCTAAGGTCGTCTTGAGCATTTACGCGCCGGGATGGCAACCGAAAAGCCGTCAATCCATCTTGCAAGCCCACGATTGCTCATGCCTATCAGCGGCGTCGACCCGTGACAAAAAGGCAAATAGTAATTCCAATTATTACAATGCCGGCAACCTGGCCCTTCCCTACGCTGGGTCAGGCGTCCAGCGACCAGTCGTAATCTATGCTCAATGGTGCGTGGTCGCTGAAGCGCTGGTCCTTATAGATGGCAGCCGCTTTTGCCGTCGCGGCAATATCGCGCGTGGCGATCTGATAGTCGATACGCCACCCCACGTTGTTGGCCCAGGCTTGGCCCCGGTTGCTCCACCAGGTATAGGCGTCGCCGGTGGCCTCGGGAAACAGGCAGCGGTAGACGTCCATCCAGCCCAGCTCATCGAACACCCTTGTCAGCCAGGCCCGCTCTTCCGGCAGAAAGCCGCTGTTCTTCAGGTTGCCCTTCCAGTTCTTCAGGTCGATTTCCTTGTGGGCGATATTCCAGTCGCCGCACAGGATGACCTGGCGCCCGCACTTTGCCAGGTCGGCCAAGTGGCTGAAAAAGTGTTCCATGAACACGAACTTGGCCGACTGCCGGTGCTCGCCGCTGGAACCCGACGGCAGATATACCGAAATGACGGAAAGCTGGTCGTACACCAATTCCAGATAACGGCCCTCCGCGTCGATTTCGGGTACGCCCAACCCTTCGATCACCTGCAATGGCTGCTGGCGGGCGTAGATGCCCACGCCGCTATAGCCCTTTTTCTCGGCATAGTGGAAATAGCCGTACAAACCGGGCGGATTGATCATCTCGGCGGTCAGGTTATCGGCCTGCGCCTTGAGTTCCTGCAGGCAGACGAAATCGGCATTTTGTTCGGCCAGCCAGGGCAGAAAACCTTTGTTGACGGCGGAACGGATACCGTTGAGATTGGCGGAAATAACACGAAGCACGGCACGCCTCCTGATGGGTTCGGCACTTGAGTAATAAAATAGCGGGTTCGATCATATCAACCCCACCTCATGTCAGCTTCCAATCTTCGCACCACGTTCGTACGCTTCGCCATCGAGCAAGGTGTTTTGCGCTTCGGCGACTTCGTGACCAAGTCGGGTCGCAACAGCCCGTATTTCTTCAATGCAGGTCTGTTCAACAGCGGCGCCGCCGTTGGCCGCCTGGCCGCGTTCTACGCCGAAACCCTGATTGCCAGCGGCATCAAGTTCGACATGCTGTTCGGACCGGCCTACAAGGGCATCCCGCTGGCTACCGCAACGGCCATGGCCTTGTCCTGCAACGGTTCGGACGTGCCCTTCGCCTTCAACCGCAAGGAAGCCAAGGACCATGGCGAAGGCGGCACCCTGGTCGGCGCCCCGCTGGCCGGCCGCGTAGTCATCATCGATGACGTCATTACGGCAGGCACATCGGTACGCGAATCGGTGGATATCATCCGCGCTGCCGGTGCCGAACCGGCCGCCGTGCTGATCGCCCTGGACCGCATGGAACGGGCCGGCGCCGATGGCAAACTGTCCGATGGCTCGGCGGTGCAAGACGTGGAAAAGCTGTATGGCATCCCCGTCATCAGCATTGCGTCGCTGTCGGACATCCTGGCCCTGCTGGCAACCAACAAGACCGGGCCGATGGCCAAGAACAAGGCCGCCGTGCTGGCCTACCGCGAACGCTACGGCATCAGCGCCTGACGCGGCAGCACCCGCACCGGCCCGGCAGCACATCGGCTGCGGGGCCGGGCGGGCCGCTTATGGCAGCGGCTGCTTGCGCGCTGCCATGTGCGACAGATAGCCCAGCAGGGCGTCCAGCTCGTCTGGCGCAAGCACCTGCCCGAAGGCCGGCATGCGCGCCTGCGGCCAGTGGCGCAGGCTCTGCGGATTGCGGATGTACATCCGCAAGAATTCCGGTTGCAGGTATTCGGTGGGGTTGTACGGCACGTTCAGGTCGGGCCCCATCGTGGCGTCGCCCTGGCCGTTCATGGTGTGGCACACCATGCAGTTGATGCGAAAAACCTCGAAGCCACGCAACACCGGATCGCCGGCAGCCAGGCCAGCGGCCGGCAGCATCGCCGGAAAACGCTCGGTGGCGGGTGCAACCCACTTTATCGAAGCTATTTGGTAGGGCCACTGTTCAGGCACGATGCCGCTGGCCTGGGGGTCGAGCCACACCAGGTAGAACGGCCCGGCGCTGGGCTTGGCAGCCGAAAGCACGGGCCACGGCCGGGCCGGGTCTTCCACCGCCAGCCACGCCTGGGCCTGGCCGGCGCGGGTGTTCAGCAGCGGGGCCGCCGGCATTTCGGCGGTGAACCCATCCAAGGCGGCGACCTGCAACGAGGCAGGCTCGGGCACGCCCGCGATCAGGGCCGCCATCGGCACCGCGCGATAGCGCATGGTGCGCAGGTAGGCGACATCGCCCGGAACCTCGATGTCCCGGGCATCGGGGCGGGCCAGCAGTTGTGCGCTTGACCAGGACTGGGCGCCCTGGCCCAGGTCCAACACCAGTTCAGCGGCCACGCCAAGGCCGCACGCGGCGGCCCAGGCGCATAGGGCAAAGACGGCGCGACGAAGCATCATGGAAATCTCCGGGGCCTGCCCGCAGCAGGCGGCTGGCAGATGACAGGTCCGGAAAGTGTAGTCGCTGGTGTGTCTATTTGCTACCGGCGCGAGCAATCATGTCGATCGCCAGATCCATGGCGTCGAACAGGCTTTGCGGGTTGGCCCGGCCGGTGCCGGCAAGATCGAGCGCCGTGCCATGATCGACCGAGGTGCGAATATAGGGCAGGCCCAGCGTGATGTTCACGCCATGGCCAAAGCTTGCGTGCTTGAGCACGGGCAGCCCCTGGTCGTGATACATGGCCAGCACCGCATCGTAGCCGGCCACATGCGCGGGCACGAACAGGGTGTCGGCCGGTAAGGGGCCATCGACATCCATGCCGGCATCGCGAGCCGTGCGCAGCGCAGGCTCGATGACATCGATTTCTTCGCGGCCCATGTGGCCGCCCTCGCCGGCATGCGGGTTGAGGCCGCACACAGCGATACGCGGGCGGGCCAGGCCAAATTGTGTTTGCAGGCCATGATGCAGGATGCGCAATACCTGGCCCAGGCTTTCCTGGGTGATGGCATCGGGCACCGCGCGCAGCGGCAAGTGCGTCGTGGCCAAGGCCACCCGCAAGCCGCCACCGGCCAGCAGCATCACCACTTTTTCCATGCCGGCGCGCTGCTGGAAAAACTCGGTGTGCCCGGAAAACGCCATGCCGGCCTGGCTGATGATGCCTTTGTGCACGGGCGCGGTCACGATGGCCTGGGCATCGCCCACTGCCGCCATCGCGGCTGCGACACTCAGCGTTTCCAGTACATAGGCGCTGTTGGCCACATTCAGCACGCCAGGCTGGGCGCTGGCGCCCAGTGGCACATGGTGCAGCCGCACCCCAGGCAAGGCCTGCAGATCCAAGGGCTGGCCCGCCTGCCGGGCCCGGGCCTGGATCAACTCGCCATCCCCGATCACGACCAATTCGGTATCGTCGCTGCGGCGGGCGGCAAAGCGCAGCACGGCCGCCGCCGAGAGTTCCGGGCCAACGCCGGCCGGCTCGCCGGTAGTCAGGGCCAGAACGGCCCCTCTGGCGCACCCCGTTGCCATGATTACTGCTCGCCCTTGGTCAGGCGATTGTCGACATAGGCGCGTCCGCGCACCATGCTGGCCCATTCTTCCCAGGCCGGTTCGAGCTTGCGCTGGAACAGGATCTGGCGAGCCTGCAGGCGGCGCGCCTCATCGGTCACATCCTGCACCCGGCGATCTTCAACCTGCAGCAGGTGCCAGCCGAACTCGGACTTGACCGGAGCGCTGATCTGGCCAGGCTGCAGGCTGTTCATCGCGCGCTCGAAATCCGGCACGGTTTCGCCCGGGGATATCCAGCCCAGCTCGCCGCCCTGCGAGGCCGATACGTCCTCGGAATACTGACGGGCCATGTCGGCGAAATTGGCCTGGCCATGGCCGATGCGGTCCTTGATCTGCTGCAGCTGCGCGCGTGCCTGCTCATCGGACACGACGGCCGACGTCTTGATCAGGATGTGGCGCACCTGGCTTTGCGTGACTTGCTTGGGGCCAAGATCAATACCACCGCCGGCGCGCGTCGCGGCCTGCCGGCCACCTTCGCGGTTGACCAGTTTGAGAATGTGAAAGCCGTTGCCGCTTTGCACGATATCGCCGACCTGCCCCGGTTCGAGACCGGCCACCGCCTGCACGAAGACGTCGGGCCAGCCCACCGTTGGGCGCAAGCCCATGTCGCCTCCGCGCATGGCTTCGTCGCCATCGGAGCCGGCTGCGGCCAGTTGCGCGAAGTCGGCGCCACCGCGTGCGCGGCGCAGCAGGTCTTCGGCCTTGGCGCGCAAGGCATTGATCTGCGCAGGCGACGAGCCTTCGGGCACGCGCACCAGGATCTGTGCCAGATGCATGGCGCCCCCGCCCGCGGGACGCGCGCTGCCCTGCTGGTTTTGCTGTGCTGCCTGCTCGGCCAGGAAAGCATCGATCTCGGGTTCCGACACGATGATATTGCGGTCGACTTCCTGTTCACGCAGACGGGTCAGGCGAATCTGGTCGCGCAGCTCGGCACGATAGCCGGCCCAGGTCAGGCCGTCGCGCTGAACCTGCTCGCGCAGCTTGGCAAGCGTCATGTTGTTCTGTTGCGCAATACGCCCGATCGTCGCGTCGAGCTGCTCGTCGCTGACCCGGATGCCGGCGCGGTCGGCTTCCTGCAACTGCGCCTTGTCGGTAATCATGCGCTCGAGCAGTTGGCGCTCGAGAATGCTCGTATCGGGGGCCGCGATGCCCTGGGCAGCCAGGTTCTTGCGCGCATCCTGCACGCGCGCATTCAGTTCGCGGCGGGTAATGACGTCGTTGTTCACGATGGCCACGATGGCGTCGCCCAGGCTGCCCATGTCGGCGGCCGGAGCCGGCACCGCGGCTGGCGCGGCGCGCCCCTTTGCGGGGGCAACGGCCGGGGCCGGCGCGGGCTTGGCGGCAGGCCGGGGCGGAGCCGCACGCGGGGCCGCTGGCGCTGGCGCCGGAGCCGGCGTGGGCCTTGCGGCGGGAACGGGGGCCGGCGGCATCTTGGGTGCTGCCGGCGTGCTGTGCGCGCCGCCCAGAACCGGCGCAGACGGCTCGCCGGGCATCCTGAGGCCCTGGGCCGATGCTGTCGCCGCCATCCCGCCCAGCAGGGCCAGTGCGAACAGTTTCTTCAATGTGCTTGCCTGCATGATTGCCTTGCTCCAAACAAAAGGAGTCCCGGAGTGTCTACACACCCGGGCTGTGCGCCTTCGGACTACTCATAGCGCTCGAACGGCGTGCCTGGCGTCCTGACAGGGTTTACCTGCTGATAGCCAGGAATATTGCGGCGCAGGGTATCTAGCGGGTTTGTACCCAGGCTACCCAAGCCGTTCAATTCGAGCTGGAAGAATACTGCGGTATTCGATGATTCGCTGGACACGGCATAGCGCTGCCCCACGACGCGCGCGGTCCAGCAGCACCCGCCGTTGTACTCGACGCCGCCCAGCATCTGGGTCAGGCGGCTATCTTCCAGGGAATAATCCACCCGCGCCACGCCGTACCAGCGCGAGGAAAACGGCCATTGGAAGGCCACGCTGGCCTGTTCCTGGCCTTCCTGCTGGAAGGAAGGACGCCGATAGCGATAGGCCGCATAGACCGTGGCCAGGCGGGCGGCATCCCAGCGTGCGCTGACGCTGGTCTGCTCAAAGCGGCTCTGCTTGGGGTTGTACTGCACCGTCGCCTGTCCGCTTAAATCGTCGGTCAGCGCGCCCGCCACTTCCAGCAGGAAATCGGAATGCTCTTCCTCGCGCGCGGACTCTCCCGGCAGGGTGACGCGCTGGTCGGAAAAATATGCCCGCTGCGCAGCCGAGACACGGGCGCGCTCGACCCCGCTGGCGGAATCGATCCAGCGCGAAGTCAGCGCCGCCGTCACCTGGTTGGCGTTCGCGATGCGGTCCCAGCCTCCGGAGAAAATATTTTCCGAGAACACCTGGCCAAAGCTGAAGTTGGCCAGCGCGGTGTCGTACACCGGCAGCGTGGACTGGTCTTTATAGGGCACGTACAGGTAGTACAGCCGCGGCTCCAGCGTTTGGGTGACATCGCGGTTGAACAGGCGGCTCTGGCGCTCGAAGATCAGCCCGCTGTCGAGCGAGACGATGGGCAGCACCCGGCTGGCGCTACCCACCTCGAACTCCGTCACGCCCCCGAACGGGGACGACGGATCGTAATACAGCGAGCGGTTGAAATTGGTGTTGTAGCTCGAGGCATGAACCCCGATCTTGGGTATGAAAAAGCTCCCCGCCCGCGTCACGGGAAACGACAGCGACGGATAGATGGACACGCGCGAACCGCTTTCTTCCGGCAAGCCCAGCGTATCGACCACCCAGGGCGAACGCTCGAAACGCGTGGCATCGCCCGACATCAGCAGATCGAAGCCATTCCAGTCGTAGCGGTTACCGGAAAAAGTCAGCCGCGGCAACATATCGAACTGCGGCGTGACCGGCTCGTCGACATCCTGCAGGGTCTGGTAGCGCACCGGGTTCAGGTTCGCGCTGAAATACTCGTTGGACCACGCCAGCGACACCGATTGCGGCAGGCTGACGGTAGACGCCCGATCAAGCGCCAGCGAGGAAAAGTCGCGGAAGTAATCGTCGTCCGAAGCGCGCTGCAGATCCCAACCCAACCCGAAACCGTGGCCCAGGTTCTGCCGGTGCTGCAGGTTGTAGTACCAACGGTTGCTATCGCGTTCCCGGTCATTGCCCAGCCAGGTGGCGTAGGCCTCGCCGCTGAAGCTGGGCCGCAGGTAGCGGAACTCGCCCCCCAGTTGCATACCGCGCCGGGCGATCACGCTGGGGTACAGCGTGGCATCGTAGTTGGGCGCCAGGTTCAAATAGTACGGGGTAGTGATCTGCACGCCGCTACGGCTGGTTACACCAAACGTGGGCGGCAGCAGGCCCGATTTGCGATCGTCGGTGATCGGAAAGGACAAAATTGGCGAACCCAGGATGGGAACGCCCTTGAAATACACCACGCCGCCGTAGGCCAGGCCCTCGTTAATGTCGAAATCCAGGTCGACCTGGCGCGCCTTGATATACCAATCGGGTTCGGGGCACGGGCACCCGGTATAGGTGGCGTCATACAGCCGGGTGCGGGTCTTGCTCAGGAACTCGGCCTCGCGCGCCTTGCCGCTGCCACCCGTGGTGGCCACGTAGAAGTCCGGCTCGGAAAAAGTCCCCGTATCGCTATCCAGGTTCAGCTTCAGGCGCGGCCCGGTAACAACGCTGCCCTCGCGCAGCAGGCGCACCGAGCCCTCGGCGTCCAGCACTTCGCCAACGCGGTCGTAGTTGATGCGGGAACCCTTCAGGATGACGTCGTTGCGACGCACCTCGGCATCTCCCGTCAGCGTAATGGCGCGGTCGGGATCGCCCTGCAGGGTTTCGCTACGGGTGAATACCGGCAACTGATTGGTATCCAGATCGGGATGCGTGCGCAGGCCTGCCGATTCGCGCAGTCGTGAGACTGCCGCGGCATCGCCTTTGGCCGGAGCGGCGGCATCGGCCGCATGCGTATCAGTGCCCGAGACGAGCAGCGCGACAGCAACAGCAAAGATGGCGGGCCATGAGTTCGAATGCACGGATTCTGGTCGGAAGCGAACTGCCGAGGACGGCGAGCGGGTTGGCGGGATAAGGGCAAGTATTATAGGCGGTCACTTCCGGCTCGACGGTTTTGATTGCCACGGGCCTGATACCGGTTGTTTCGCCGCCGGTGCCGTCCACCAACCCTTATTGATCACGCTTTCATGCCCGCCCAAGATTCTCGCCTGACGGCTTTGCTGACCTGGCTGGACACCCTGCCCGCCGACCTGCAACTGGCTACTGCCAGCCTGCGCCCGGCATCCAGCGATGCCAGTTTTCGCCGCTACTTTCGCGTCAATGCCGGCGCCGGCACCCTCGTCGTCATGGACGCCCCCCCCAATCGCGAAGACAGCCGCCCCTTCCTGCATGTGGCAGGCCTGCTGCGTGACGGCGGCCTGAACGTGCCCCAGGTGCTGGCCCACGACCTGGCGCAGGGCTTTTTGCTGCTGTCCGACCTGGGCACCAGCACCTACTACGATGAACTGCAGCAGCAGCCCGACGCGGCCCGCATCCATGGCCTGTACATGGATGCCATCGCGGCGCTGATCCGCATGCAGCAGGTGGCGCCCACCGGCCTGCCCGCCTACGATGTGCCGCGCCTGGCCGACGAACTGAGCCTCTTTCCGCAGTGGTATGTGCAGACCCATTGCGGGCATACCCTGAGCGACACCGAGAGCCGGCAATTGCAGCAGGTTTTCGACACCCTGGTCGCGCGCAATGCAGCGCAGGCGGTCGTGCTGGTGCATCGGGATTTCCATTCGCCCAACCTCATGGTGCCGCAGCCCGGCAAGCCCGGCGAACCCGGCATTCTGGATTTCCAGGACGCCCTGGCCGGCCCCATCACCTATGACCTGGCCTCGCTGCTGATGGACGCACGCACTACCTGGGACGAAACCCAGCAGTTGGACTGGGGCATACGCTACTGGGAAGCCGCACGCAAGGCCGGACTGCCCGTCAACCCCGACATTGCCGAGTTCCATGCCGACTGGGAATGGATGGCCCTGCAGCGCAACCTGCGCATCCTGGGCGTATTCGCCCGCCTGAACCACCGCGACGGCAAGGCCGGCTATCTGCAGCACATGCCCCGCGTCAACGCCTACGTGCGCCAGGCCGCCAGCCACTACGACGTCTTCCGTCCTCTGATGCGCCTGCTCGACACCCTGGACGAACGCCTCGCCAACCAGGAAAAATAAGCAAGCCCCAAAAAACCGGGGTCAGACCACGGTTTCGCCTTGGCCGCAGCGGCGGCATCAAGCGTGCCCTGACCCCGGTTCAGGCTTTTCCCCCTACGGGAATCCCCTTCGGAGTTACATGTGAAAGTCATGATCCTGGCGGCCGGGCGCGGCGAGCGCATGCGCCCGCTGACCGACGTCACCCCCAAGCCCTTGCTGTGCGCAGGCGGCAAGCCCTTGATCGCCTGGCACCTGGAACGCCTGGCCGCCGCCGGCTTTGACGACGTCGTCATCAATCATGCCTGGCTGGGCGGGCAGATCGAAAACACCCTGGGGGACGGCCGGCAGTGGGGCCTGAAGATTGCCTACTCACCGGAGGCGCCCGAAGGCCTGGAGACCGCCGGCGGCATCGCCACCGCGCTGCCGCTACTGGGCCCCGAGCCATTCCTGGTCGTCAATGGCGACATCTGGTGCGACTGGGACCCCGCCGCCGCGCCGGCGCTGGCCGGCAGGCTGCGGCAAGACAATGCCACCGCCTGGGTGCTGCTGACGGCCAATCCGCCGCACCATCCCGAAGGCGATTTCTGCCTGGACCTGCCCTCCGAAAACCGGGGTCAGACCACAGTTAACCCCGCAGCGACGGCGGCTGCAAAACCGGGGTCTGACCCCGGTTTATGTTGGGTTTCGGACAGGCCCTGCGGTGGCGGACGGGGGTGGACGTTCACGGGTATCGGCATCTACGAGCCGCGGCTGTTCGACGCGGTCGCGCCCGGCACGCGCGCGCCGCTGGCGCCGCTGTTGCGCCAGGCCATGGCTGGCCAGAAAGTTCTGGGCCAGGTCCACGCCGGCCGCTGGATAGACGTGGGCACGCCGCAACGGCTGCAAGAGCTGGACGAGGAACTACGCGGCTAGGACAAGCCTTCCGGCGCGTGCGCTGCCCATGGGATAGCGCACGCGCCGGACCCAGGTCGTCAGGCCGCGGCCAGCGCCTGCTCCAGGTCGGCCAGCAGATCGTCGATGTGCTCGATACCAACCGACAGGCGCAGCATGTCTTCACGCACGCCGGCTTTGGCCAGCTCGTCGGCATCCAGCTGGCGATGAGTGGTGGACGCGGGATGGGTTGCCAGCGATTTCGCGTCGCCGATGTTGACCAGGCGGGTGAAGAGATTGAACGCATCGAGTACGCGCGCACCGGCTTCGCGCCCGCCGGTTTTCAGGCCGAAGGACATGATGCCCGACGCCTTGCCATTCATATAGCGCTGCACCAGGGCGTGGTCGGGGTGATCCGGCAGGCCGGCGTAGTTCACCCAGCCCACCTTGGGATGGTTCTGCAAGTACGTGGCGATCGCCAACGAGTTCTCGCAAATCCTGTCCATGCGCAGCGGCAGGGTTTCGATGCCCTGCAGGATCAGGAAGGCGCTGAAGGGCGACAGCGCGGCGCCCATATTGCGCAGCGGCACCACGCGGGCACGGCCGATATAGGCCGCCGCACCCAGCGCCTCGGTGTAGACCACGCCGTGATACGAGACGTCGGGCTCGTTCAGGCGCGCAAAACGCTTCTTGTGCTGCGCCCACGGAAACTTCCCGCTGTCGACGATGGCCCCGGCCACGCTGGTACCGTGTCCGCCCATGTACTTCGTCAGCGAGTGCACGACGATATCGGCGCCATGCTCGAACGGCCGGCACAGGTAGGGGCTGGGCACGGTGTTGTCCACGATCAGCGGAATGCCATGCGCGTGCGCGATATCGGCCAGGGCGGCGATGTCGGTGACATTGCCCAGCGGATTGCCGACCGATTCGCAGAAAATGGCCTTGGTGCGGTCATCGATCAGGGCGGCGAACGAGGCCGGATCGGCCGGATCCGCGAAACGGGTATGGATGCCCATCAGGGGGAAGGTATGGGCAAACAGGTTGTAGGTGCCGCCATACAGCGTGCTGGCCGACACGATGTTGTCGCCGGCCTCGGCTATCGTTTGAATGGAGTACGACACGGCGGCCATGCCCGAGGCCAACGCCAGGGCCCCCACTCCGCCTTCCAGCGCCGCGACGCGCTGTTCGAGCACGTCGTTGGTGGGGTTCATGATGCGCGTGTAGATATTGCCCGGCACCTTCAGGTCGAACAGGTCGGCGCCATGCTGGGCGCTGTCGAACGAATACGCCACCGTCTGGTAGATAGGCACGGCTACCGAATGCGTCGTGGGTTCGGGCGTGTAGCCGGCGTGTACGGCTAGCGTTTCGATCTTCATGAACAAGTCTCCGTTGGTTAAGTGGCCGTGCATCGTGGCGGCCCTGGATTCGGGATTATGCCCGCTTGCGCCCTATGTGTAAGCGGATGCTTATAAGCTTTCGCCGTGGTACGCTCGAAAGCAATCTCGCCACTGCCCGGAACGCACTACGCCATGGCCATTCCAGCCTCAGATGTCACCCCATTTGCAAACCGACGCAAGCGCGTCCTGGCCGCCATGCGGGCAGCCGGTGGCGGCGTTGCCATCCTGCCCACCGCCCCCGAGGCCCTGCGCAACCTGGATGCCGACTACCCCTACCGGCACGACAGCAACCTCTACTACCTCACCGGCTTTCCCGAGCCCGAAGCCTGGCTGGTGCTGATCGCGGGCGACACCGAGAAAAGCATCCTCTTTTGCCGCGACAAGAACCTCGAGCGCGAGATCTGGGACGGCTATCGCTTTGGCCCGGCCGCCGCTGCCGAACAGTTCGGCTTTGACGAAGCCTACCCGGTCGAGGAGCTGGCCAGGCGCATGCCCCAGTTGCTGGCCAACCAGACCGACATCTATGCGCCGCTGTCCAGCAGCGCCGCGCTCGATACCCAATTGCGCGACTGGATGGCCGCCGCCCGCATGCAGGCCCGTGCCGGCTTGAACGTGCCGGTGCGCCAGCACGACCTGCGCGCCATGCTGGCCGAGATGCGCCTGATCAAGGATGCCGCCGAAATCGCATCCCTGCGCCGCGCCGCGCAAATTTCGGCCGCTGGTCACGTGCGCGCCATGCGCCAGACCCGCCCCGGCATGCACGAATACGAAATCGAAGCCGAACTGCTGCACGAGTTTCGCCGCAGCGGGGCGCAGTCGGTGGCCTACAACTCGATCGTGGCCACCGGCGCCAACGCCTGCGTCCTGCACTATCGCGCCGGCGACTCGATATTGAAGGACGGCGACCTGCTGCTGATCGATGCCGGCTGCGAATTCGACAGCTACGCCGGCGACATTACCCGCACCTTCCCGGTGAACGGGCGCTTTACGGGGCCGCAACGCGCCCTGTACGACCTGACCGTTGCCGCCCAGGAGGCCGCAGCGGCGCTCACCCGTCCCGGCAAACGCTGGAACGAGCCGCACGATGCCGCCGTCAGGGTATTGGCCCAGGGCATGCTGGATGAAAAACTGCTTACCGGCACCCTGGACGGCGTACTCGAATCCGGCGCCTATGCCCGCTTCTACATGCACCGCACCGGCCACTGGCTGGGCCTGGATGTCCATGACGTCGGCGACTACCGCGATGCGGGCGCCGGCGGCGAACGGCCCTGGCGCGAACTGCAGGCGGGCATGACGCTCACTATAGAACCCGGTATCTATGTGCGCCCCGGCGACGACGTTCCCGAACATTTCTGGAATATCGGCATTCGCACCGAGGACGATGCGCTGGTCACCGCCGACGGCTGTGAACTCATGACCCGCGACGTCCCCGTCGATGCCGACGAAATCGAGGCCTTGATGAAGGGCTAGCGCCCTGCATGGATATGGCTGCAACTGTGAAAGACGCCGACATCACCATCCTGGGCGCGGGCCCCGTAGGCAGCGCGCTGGCACTGCTGCTGGCACGCACCGCACTGGATCCCTCGCGCATCGTGCTGTGCCATTCCTGGCGCGGCGCCAAGCCCGCGCCAGCCGCCGACAATCCGGCCAAGACCGCCACGCCCGGGCCAGACCCGCGCGCGCTGGCGCTCAACCATGGCAGCCGCGTCCTGCTCGAAGGGCTGGATGCCTGGCCAGACCTCGGCGCATCGATCCGCACCGTGCATGTCTCGCAGCGCGGGCGCCTGGGCCGCACCCTGATCCACCATACCGATTTCGGGGTATCCGAGCTCGGCACCGTCCATCAATACACCCGGGTACAAGACACTCTGCATGCAGCGCTGGCCAAATCCGGCGTCACCGTGCTGCAAGGCGATACGGCGGTGATCGCCAGCCAGGACGCTGACGGCGCCACCATTGCACAAGCCAATCAAACCTGGCGCACCGCGGTTGCCGTACAGGCCGAAGGCGGTGGCTTTGACAACGACCCCGCCGCCGCCTTGCAGCGCGAATACAACCAGCATGCCGTGCTGGCCGTGGTGCGGGCCGCCCGCCCTGCCCCCGGCTGGGCCTGGGAACGCTTCACCCGCGAGGGCCCGCTGGCCCTGCTTCCGGTACACACCGGCACGTCGGACAACAACGATTTGTATTCCCTGGTGTGGTGCTGCAGCCCGGCCCGGGCGGCCCAGCTGCAAAGCGCGGACGACGCGACGTTTGCCCGCGAGCTGGCCAACACCTTTGGCGAGCGCATGGGGCCCTTGCACGCCGTGGGGCCGCGCCATATGTTTCCGCTGCGCATGCAATGGAAGCGCGAAATCGTGCAGGGCAGGCGGGTCATCATCGGCAACGCCGCGCAAAGCCTGCATCCGGTAGCCGGCCAGGGCTTGAACCTGGGCTTGCGCGATGCCGCCCGGCTGGCACAGACCCTGGGGCCCTGGCTGCAAACGCCGCAAACCAGCCCCAATATGCTGCTGCGCCAATTTGCCCAGGCCCGCCGTGGCGATCGCACGATCACCGCCGGCATCACCGACTTGCTGCCGCGCGTTTTTGCCACCGGCTGGTCGCCGGTGGAACACGCCTGCGGGCTGGCCTTGCTGGCGCTGGACACCCTGCCGCTGCTGCGCCGGCCACTGGCCAGGCACTTGATGCAAGGCTTGCGCAGCTAAGGCTGCCTATTCGGTTTCGGCCGCCCTGGGCGCGACCGGCTGGGTAGCTAGCTGATAGCCGCGCCGGAAATCCTCGATGTGCTTCAGGGTCCAGTTCGCGGCCTGCTCGGCATCGCCTGCGCGCAAGGCATCGGCCACTTCGCGGTGCGCCTGCAGCATGCGCTGGCCCGCCACGGGTATGCGCGAGAAAATAATGGGATGCAAAAAGGGCAGCAAAGTCCGTGAAAACGACCCGCGCGCCAGGGTAAGCGCGCGATTGCCGCTCATGTCGGCCACGATCTGGCCGAACGCCATGTTCAGGGCTGCAACCGAGCGCCCCTCTTGCAGCGCGGTCGCGGTGGCTTCCAGGTTTTGCTCGAGCTGCCCGAGTTGCTCTTCATCGCGGCGGGTCGCGGCCAGGCGCGCAATGGCCGGGTCGATGACGGCAATGGCTTCCCAGAGTTCTTCGAACGCCACTTCGTACAGGATGAAGGCGCGATGGAACTGCGTCCCCAGCTCGTCCGGGGTGGGCCGGCTGATAAGCAGGCGCTTGGCGCTTTCACGGCGCAGCAAATGCGCCTCTTCGAGCACGCGCACGGCCTCGCGCACCGTGGAGCGGTTCACGCCAAAGGTTTCGCACAGGCGCGCCTCGGTGGGCAGTTGGTCGCCTTCGCGCAACACGCCCTCCAGGATCTGCCTGGTGATCGCTTCGGCCACCTGGCGATATGCCGGTACCTTGCGGATTTTTTCAAAACTGGTGGCGGAAAAACCGCCCGACGCCACGTCCAACGGCTCGCCCTCCGGATATGGGATAGTGCCCGATCAGGCACACACCGCATTGTAAGCTTGTCTGACATATCGTACGCCGGTAACAACTCCGGGGTAAACCCACCAGGCCTTTCCTGCCGCACAGTTCCCCCTCGGGGGTACAATCGTTGTCCTATCCCCCCGAAATTCCTTCACGCGCCGCCCGCACTTTCCGGTGGCGGCACGGCCATTCTCATGCGCATAGGTTCCTGGCTCCTACCCAACGAAGTGATAGTCGCGCCTATGGCGGGCGTCACGGATCGCCCGTTCCGGCAGTTATGCCGGCGCCTGGGCGCGGGTCATGCCGTCTCGGAAATGGCCGCCAGCAACCCACGCCTGTGGGACAGCGTCAAGACCTCGCGGCGCCTGAACCACGACGGCGAAAGCGATCCCATCACGGTGCAGATCGCCGGAGCCGACCCGGCCATGATGGCCGAGGCGGCCGAGTTCAACGTGCGCAAGGGCGCGCGCATCATCGATATCAACATGGGATGTCCGGCCAAGAAAGTTTGTAACGCGGCGGCCGGTTCGGCCCTGCTGCGTCACGAAGACCTGGTGGCGCGCATCCTGGAAGCCGTGGTCAACGCCTGTACGCCGCTGGGCGTGCCGGTAACCCTGAAAACCCGCACCGGCTGGAACCGCGACGAGCGCAACGTGCTACGCGTGGCCCGCCGGGCGCAGGACATCGGCATCGCCGCCCTGGCCTTGCATGGCCGTACCCGCGCCGACCTGTATACCGGCCAAGCCGAGTACGACACCATCCGGGCCGTCAAGGCCGAACTCTCGATCCCGGTTATCGCCAACGGCGATATCGATAGTCCCGAGAAGGCCCGCGCCGTGCTGGACTACACCGGCGCCGACGCCGTCATGATAGGACGGGCCGCCCAGGGCAGGCCCTGGATTTTTCGCGAAATAGATCATTACCTGCGTACCGGCACGCACCTGGCGCCGCCCACTTATGCCGAATTGCGCGATCTGTTGCTTGAACACCTGGACGATCATTACCAGTTCTACGGCGAACACACCGGCGTGCGCACCGCGCGCAAACACATAGGTTGGTATCTGGCCGGCATGCCCGGCGGCGCCGAACTGTGCGCACGCATCAACCTCATCGATAATACCCGCGAGCAATGGCAGGCCGTCGCACAGTGGTTCGAAACCACAGTGTCAGCCTCCATCCTGCAGGCGGCATGACCCACCAAGAAATGGAAAACCAACCCACATCCCTTGAGGCGTGCGTACACGCCCAGCTTGATCGCTACTTCAGTGATCTGGACGGCGAATCGGCCGGCTGCATCTGGCAAATGGTCATTTCAGCCGTTGAACGCCCCATGCTCGAAGCCGTGCTGGCTCGCGCCGGCGGCAACCAGTCGCGCGCCGCCGAAATGCTGGGTATAAACCGCAACACCCTGCGCAAGAAGATAGAACAGCATGGGGTGCGCGTCGAAGGCCCGCTCAACCGCGCCGCCGTCAACGCCTAGACCGCAAATTCCTCCCTCTCCCCTTGTCCGGCGTGGCAACGCGCCCACCAACTGAAACCAAACCGACATGTCCATACAGCGTGCCCTGATCTCCGTCTCCGATAAGGCTGGTGTGCTCGACTTCGCCCGGGCGCTGGCAGCGCGCGGCGTACAGCTGCTGTCCACCGGCGGTACCGCCAAGCTGCTGGCCGAAGGCGGCCTTGCCGTGCAGGAAGTGGCCGACTACACCGGTTCGCCCGAAATCCTCGACGGCCGCGTCAAAACCCTGCACCCCAAGGTGCATGGCGGCCTGCTGGCCCGCCGCGACTCCGCCGAACACCTGCAAACGCTGGAGCAGCACGGTATCGGCCGCATCGACCTGCTGGTGGTCAACCTGTACCCGTTTCGCCAGGCCACGGCACGCCCGGACTGCACGTTTGAAGACGCCGTCGAGAACATCGATATCGGCGGCCCGGCCATGCTGCGCGCGGCGGCCAAGAACCACGGCACCGAAGCCGGTGGCGTCACGGTCGTGATCGACCCCAGCGACTACAGCCGCGTGCTCGAGGAAATCGATGCCCACGGCACACCCTCGTACGCGCTGCGCCTGCAACTGGCCGCCAAGGTCTATGCCCATACCGCCGCCTACGACGGCGCCATTGCCAACTACCTGACGGCGCTGACCAGCGCCCCGGCCCAGACGGAAGTGCCGGTGCGCGAGGAATGGCCGGGCGTGCTGACGCTGCAAATGAACAAGCAGCAGACCATGCGCTACGGCGAGAACCCGCACCAGACCGCGGCGTTCTACACCGAAGCTGGCGCCGCCCCCGGTTTGCTGGCCAATTACCGTCAGTTGCAGGGCAAAGAGCTCTCGTTCAACAATATTGCCGATGCCGATGCGGCCTGGGAATGCGTTCGCACCTTCGACACGCCCGCCTGCGTCATCGTCAAGCATGCCAACCCCTGCGGCGTGGCCGTGGGCGCCAACCCGCTGCAAGCCTATCAACAGGCCTTCAAGACCGACCCCACCTCGGCCTTTGGCGGCATCATCGCCTTCAACCGTCCGGTCGATGCGGCAACCGCCCAGGCCATCAGCCAGCAGTTCGTCGAAGTCCTGCTCGCACCGGCCTATGAAGGCGGCGCTCTCGAAATATTCGCCGCCAAGAAAAATGTGCGCGTGCTCGAAGTACCGCAAGGCAGCGGCGCGAACCCGCTGGATGCCAAGCGCGTGGGCGGCGGCTGGCTGGTGCAGCAGCCCGACAACCTGAACGTGTTGGCCAGCGACCTTAAAGTCGTTACCGACAAGCAGCCCACCGAACAGCAAATGACCGACCTGCTGTTTGCCTGGAAGGTGGCCAAGTATGTGAAGTCCAACGCCATCGTCTTCGTTGCCAACAACATGACGCTGGGCGTGGGCGCCGGCCAGATGAGCCGTATCGACTCGGCCCGGATCGCCTCGATCAAGGCCGAAAACGCCGGCTTGTCGCTGCAGGGTTCGGCCGTCGCGTCCGACGCCTTCTTCCCGTTCCGCGACGGCCTGGATGTGGTCGCCGATGTGGGTGCTACCTGCGTTATCCAGCCTGGCGGCAGCATGCGCGACGACGAAGTGATCGCCGCGGCCAACGAGCGCGGCCTGGTGATGCTGTTCACCGGCCATCGCCATTTCCGCCACTAAGCCCATGGCCTTACCGGAGCCGGCATGAGCGCAGTCCGAATCCTGGGCATAGACCCGGGCCTGCGGCGTACCGGCTTCGGTGTGATCGATGTACTCGGCAATACCCTGCACTATGTGGCCAGCGGCACGGTCGTATCGCCGTCCGATGCGCCACTGCATACCCGGCTGAAAACGATACTCGACGGCCTGCGCAGCATTGCCGCCGATACCCGGCCCGACGCGGCCGCGTTGGAAAAGGTTTTCGTCAACGTCAATCCGCAGTCCACCCTGCTCCTGGGGCAGGCACGGGGTGCGGCCATCTGCGCGCTGGCCGACAGCAACCTGGCGGTGCATGAATACACCGCACTGCAAATCAAGAAATCAGTGGTCGGCAGCGGCCGCGCGGCCAAAGAACAGGTGCAGGAAATGGTCAAGCGCCTGCTGCGCCTGGACGGCACCCCCGCCCCCGATGCGGCCGATGCCCTGGCCTGCGCCATTTGCCACGCCCATACGGCGCCGCTGGCTGCGCGCCTGAGCGCTCTCGATGGCAACGGCCAAGCCCTGCTGACCAGCGGCTCGGTGCTGCGCATGCGGCGCGGCCGGATCACGACCACGAGCTTCTAGGGCCCGCCAAGCGCCTGGACCGAAAGCTCGCGGCGCGAGCATTGACAGGCCCTAGCCAGGCCGGCGATGCGCCGGCGCCGTCAGGCCGGCCTCCAGAAAATCCAGCAACTGTTCAAGACTGGTGTCCGGATCGGCCCGCACAGCCTGCTCGCCGGAGCCGGCCAGCAGCCGGTCTACCCTGCCATTGTCGGCGCGTATGTACATCATGCTGCCAAAGACGCATTGCAAGCGCAGGAAAAACTCGCCCACATCGATATGCGGACATGCCCGGCGCAGCGCTTGGGCGAAGGGGCGGGCAACATCGTCGTGCACGCCAAACACGATGTTCTTCACGGCCGGATCAGGGTCTACCGAGCAAATTGCCGACAAACGGTTGAAAGTTGCGCCGGCCGGCGTGCGCCCCAAGCGCATACCGGGCCCGATGAAAGCGGCCAGCACGCCGCGCACCGGCGGCGCTTGATCACCGGCCGCCTGCAGCACCTCATCAAGCAAACGGCGGCGTTCCTGGCTCAACGGGCCCACGCGCGCCTCGAAGATAGCCCGCAACAGGGCTTCCTTGGTGCCGAAGTAGTAATGCACGGATGCCATGTTGGCATTGGCCGCCGTGGTAATGCCGCGCAGCGACACGCCGTTGTAGCCCTGCTCGGCAAACAGGCGCTCGGCCACTTCCAGGATGCGATCGCGGGTGGAAGCGTTGTCGCCGGATGGGCTATCGGAGGTAACGGTCATGGGCGTAAACGGAAAAACCCAGATGATACGCGCATAAGACTTTCTTTCGTTCAGCCAACTGATTCAATCAGTCGATTGACTTATTAAATGATGAGCCCTACGATTTGCGCCTTGATACAAGGAGACATATCGATGAGCGGACACATCAGGCGGGTCATCACCGGGCACGACGACACCGGCAAGGCGGTTATTCTGGAAGACGGCCCAGCGCCCGTGGTGCGCACCGACGCCAAGCGTCCGGGCTATGCCATGACACAGCTGTGGATGACCGACGCCGCGCCGGCCTATGTCGGCAACAACGCCGACCCGACCAGCCGCCCGATCACCCTGCAGCCACCGGAAAACGGCACCGTCGTGCGCATCATCGAATTCCCGCCGGCCTCGCTCGAGTTGCGCGATGTCGACGCCCAGACCGCCGCCGAGGCCTTCGCCATGTTCGGGCAAAAAAAGGCGCTGACGGGGTCCGGTTCGGCGCCCTCGCGGCATCCCTTCATGCATCGCACGCAAACCGTGGATTACGCCGTCGTCCTGTCCGGCGAAATCGTCATGCTGCTGGATGACTCCGAGGTCTTGCTAAAGGCCGGCGAGGTCCTGATCCAGCGTGGCACCCATCACGCCTGGACCAACCGCTCGGAACAGCCCTGCCGCATGTTGTTCGTCCTGGTGGACGGCAAATACGACCCCGAACTCGAAAAAACCCTCGATGCCTTCGATGCCGCCCGGTAAATCCAACAAAAAAACGCGAGACACAGCACCATGCACATCATGAAAAACCTGGGCCAACCCCTGTTGGCCATCCTGCTTGGCCTGGCTGCCTTCGGCGCCAACGCGCAAGACGGCTATCCCGGCCGGGATGTCGAACTGGTCGTGCCGTATTCAGCCGGCGGCAGCGTGGACACCATGGCGCGCGCGTTCGCCAAGGAATTCTCACAACTGCTCGGCGCCCCCGTGCTGGTGCAAAACCGGGATGGCGCCGGCGGCACTATCGGCGTCAGTGCGGTCGCCTCGGCCCGCCCGGATGGCTATACCGTCCTGTTCTCGCCCTCGTCGCCGCTCACGCAGGCGCCCTTCCTGTTGGGCAAGGTGCCCTTCGACACGAAGGACATCCAGCCCGTGTGCCAGATTTTCGAGAACCCATTCGTCATTGCGGTGCGCAGCGAGTCTCCCTTGCAATCGCTCGAGCAGTTGCTGGCGCAGGCCAAGGCCCGGCCAGGCAGTGTGTCCTATGGCCACGCCGGCCTGGGCTCGGTGCCGCATCTGGCCACGGCCAACCTGGCCAAGTCGGCCCAGGTGCAGTTCAACGAGGTGCCGTTTCGCGGCGACTCCCAGGTCATTCCCCAGGTACTGGGCGGACACGTCGACTTCGGCGCACTGGGGGCATCGGCGGTTGCCGGCAAGAACATGCGCGTACTGGCCACCTTGGGCAACAAGCGCCTGGATGCCTTCGGCGATGCGCCCGCTGTATCGGAAGTGGGCGTGGCGCACGCCATCATCGCGCGCAACGGCCTTTATGTGAACCGCCAGGTGCCCGAGAGCATCAAGGGCAAGCTCGAGTCCGCCTGCCGGCAAGCCACGCAAAGTCCGGCCTTTCTACAGGCGGCCCAAAGCCAACATCAGCAGGTAACGTATATGGACTCGGCCAGCTTTGCCGCGCAGTTGGCCAAAGACTACGCAGCCAACCGGCAATTGATAGATGCGCTGGGCCTGCTGGCCGCAGGCCAATAAGCAGCCGGGGCCGCCTGATGGCGGCCGGCCTCTAGCTAGCGCAGCCGCTTGACCAGCCGGCAGGGCTCATTGATGTAGTTGCTGAACCAGGCAGCCGCCAGGTCGCCCTCGTCGACGACGGTGAAATCGCCGTCGTCGTCGTGGGCCTTGTGCCACACGCTTTCGTCGTCTTCGATCACATCGGGCACCAGGTCCAGGCGCAGCATGCCGGGCGCCAGGATCACCAGGTAGCCCAGGCGCAGTTCCAGGGTCACCTGCTCGAGCATGGGGTATTCCTCGGTATCGAGTGCTTCCCAGTCGGGCGTCACCAGCAGCCACTGCCCGTCGTACTTCGCAACAGCGTCGGCCGGGGTCGCAGGCCCGCAGCCATCAATGGGGAATATCGGATCGCTCATGCGAAAAAACCTTTATTGATTGAATAAACCTTTCAATGCCTCGCCCAGGATCTTGCCGGTGGGGTTCTCGCTGGCGGCCGGCGCTGGCGCGCCATCGGTGGCCTCGCCTTCCTTGCGGTTCAACAGGCGATCGAGCTGGCGCCGCGCCTCGTTCTTGAGCGTATGTTCCAGGGCCTGGCTGCCGACCTGGCGCCACAGCACGGCATACTTCGGTGCGTTCAAGGGGCCGCTTACATGGACCGGGATCGTGATGTCGCGCAATTCCTCGAGCGCCTTGCCATCCTGCCCGGTAGCGGTATTGACGACCTTCGCATTCATCACCAGGTCGAACACCTGGTCGGCCAGGTTGACGGTGTTAGGCTGGCCTTCGGTAATACGCAAGAGCGGTGCCGCAACCAGCAACGGCTTGACGCTTCCCACGCCCTGCTGCAGGTTCAGCGTGGCGCGCAGCTCGCTGAAGTCGGTGACGCGCTCGGCGTCGGCGTTTGCCTCGGTGTTTTCGCCCCGGCCCAGCATGGCCTTGAAGTCGCGCAGCGACTGCGCCACGTTGATGCCCCGGAACTGGCCATCGCGCAGGTTGACGTCCACGCTGCCATTGAGGCCGCGCCGCAACGCGTCGGTGGTTTTGCCGGCGGACACCAGATCGAGCGCGACATTGCCCTTGCCGCTGAGCGCATCGTATTGCGCAATGGCGTTCAAGAGCGGCTGCACGGCAACATCGGTAAAGCGCGCCTTCACCCCCAGCTGGTTGCTGCCGGCGTCGGCAAACGCCTGCCCGGCCAGGCTGCCTTCATAGATTTTGGCGGCAAGGTCGGACACCTGGGCCCGGCCCTTGGCGATACTCAAGGTCGCGCCGACTTCCCGGGCATGCAGGCCACGAGCCATCAATTCGCCAATGCGGATCGTGCCCTTGGCATCGATGTCATTGAGCGCCGACAGATCCACCGGCGTATCCACCCGGCCTTCTGCGCCCTTGGCCGCCGGTGCGGGATTCGCCGGCGCCGCCGCGGGCCGCGCCGGCCACAGCTTGTCCAGGTCCAGCCTGTCGGCAGCCAGCTTGAAGCGCAGCGCCGGTTTCGTGAAGCCCGCCACATCGGCACTGGTATCGAAGTTACCGCCCTCGATCGTGGCCTGAATGGCGGCGGATGCCTTCTGCCCGGCAAAGTCCACATTCAGCCTGCCCGTGGCGGGAATTTCCAGGCGCCCGTCCGGCAAGGCCGGATCGGTGATTTTTACCGTGGCGCTCAAGCCCGGCAGCTCGAGGGTTTCCTTCTTCAGGCTGCCGGCCAGTGGCGAAGTGACCGTCAGGTCGGTGCTGCGGTCGCCTTGCCGAAACTGGGCCTGCAGGCTCATGCTGGCCACTTCGAACCTTTCGGCATTGCCCGCGACTTCAGATATCGCCAACCTGGCGCTCAGGGGCTGCCGGCCTTCGCGCGTAAACGACATTTTTACCGCCCCGCCGGTGGCCGCGCTATCGCTGATCTGCAAACCCGGGGCATCCAGCGCAAAGGCAAACGGCATGCTATCCATGCGGCCGGTGGCCTTGATGCCGATTTTTTCCAGGGTCAGCTCGTCCTTGCGCAAATTGGCGGCCAGCTTGGGCGCGCTGATCTGCGCCTCGACTCCGGTCAAGGGCGTAGCCAGCGCAATGTCGCCCTGGAACGCTACGGTCAGGCCACTGACATCGATTGCGGCCAAGGCGGCATCGAATGCGGCATCGCCGCGCACTGCAAAGGTATTGGCGCGCACCGAGGGCAGCACCCCCACCACCCGCAGGTCAAGATTGCGTACGGCGTAGCGCTCGGCATAGGGGTCGAGCATCATGGCGCCCTGCACCTGCACCGTGGCGTCGGCGCGCGGACTCTGGCCCAGGATGCGCCCGGACAAGGTGAAATCAAAGGGCCGGCCAAACGAAATGTCGCTGGCCGACAGGGTCAGGCGGCCCATCCGCACCGCCATATCGTTGCCTTCGTCGCGAAAGGCGATCTCGCCGTCATCAAGGGTGACCCCGCCAACATCGAGCTGCACCGAAGGCTGCTCTGGCGCCTGTTCATCGGTACTGGCAGGCGGCGCCCCCGGCGCCTGGGCGTCCTGGCTATGCAGCAGATCGTGGAAGTTGAACCGGCCGTTGGCGTCGCGCACGACGTTGGCCTTGACACCGCTGACCGCCAAGTGCTCGACGACCAGGTGGCGCGACAGCAAAGGCCACCAGGCCACCGCCACGCGGGCGGTATCGACCGCCGCAAACACCTGGCTGGAATTGGGTTCGGACAGGGACACGCCGCTGACTTCCAGGCCCAGGCGTGGAATCACCGACAGCTGGATATCGCCGTCGATGTCCAGCTTGCGGTTGAAACGCTGCTGCACGGCGTCCTGCAGCACGCTCTTGTAGTCATTGGGATTCACCAGTACCAATAGCGCGGCCAGGACGGCACCTGCCAGCAGAGCCAGCACGCCCAGCGCGATCAGAACCCGTTTCACCCAATACATGTATCTCCCCGCCTGCTGACTTGCCCCGGACGGTGGGGCAGGCGTCTACTTTAACCCGAGCACCTGTAACGCGTCTTGCGGGTAAGACCTGGAAACATGCTTCTTGCCCACCCTGGGCCGCCTCGCCGATCCGGCTTTGCGCCACGGCCTGATGCTATCGTATGAAGACACCGGCAGGCGGTTGCGACCCGCACAGACAACGGAGACAAAACGTGGCAGCACAGATTGCGCAAGAAACGCTTACCGGCGGCCCCGCCGCCAACCCTTACGCCGTCGCCCGGCAACATGCGCTGGGCGACCTTCCCCGTCGGACCGCAGCGCGCTTTCCCGACAAGACCGCCATCGTCTGCGGCGATATCCGCTGGACCTTCCGCGAGTTCGATACGATTTGCAATCGCCTGGCCAACGGCCTGGCGGCCAGGGGCATCGCCAGCGGCGACCGGGTCGCGATCCTGTCGCGCAATTCGCATGCCTTTGCCGCGATCCGCTTCGCGCTGGCTCGACTGGGCGCCGTGCTGGTGCCCATCAACTTCATGCTCAAGGCCGATGAAGTTGCCTATATCCTGCGGCATGCCGGCGCCCGGACCCTGTGCATGGGGCCCGACATGCTCGAACTGGGCCGCGACGCCGCCGCGCTCGACACCCAGGTGGAAGATTTCATCTGGCTGCCGGGCGAAGATCCGGCGACCGCGCCCTCGGGCATAGCCACGTTCGACGAGCTGCTGCAAAGTGCCCCGACCCCGCCCGAGGTTCTGGTCGATTCACGCATGCTGGCGCAAATCATCTATACCAGCGGCACCGAGTCGCTGCCCAAGGGCGCCATGCTCACGCATGACGCCGTCATGTGGCAATACGTAGACTGCATGGTCGATGGCGAGATCAGCCGCGACGACGTCATTTTGCATGCCCTGCCGCTGTACCACTGCGCCCAGCTCGACGTCTTCCTGGGGCCGGCGATCTACCTGGGCGCCACCAGCATCATCACCGGCAAGCCCACACCCGAAAACCTGCTGGATATGCTGGCCGCGCATCAAGCCACCCTGTTCTTTGCGCCCCCCTCGATCTGGATCGCGCTATTGCGTTCGAGCCGTTTCGACCAGGTCGACCTCGCCAGACTGGCCAAAGGCTATTACGGCGCGGCCATCATGCCGGTCGAGGTGCTCAAGGAACTCAACCGGCGCCTGCCCAAGGTACGCCTCTGGAATTTCTACGGCCAGACCGAAATCGCGCCAGTGGCCACCGTGCTGTATCCCGACGATCAGATTACGCGCGCCGGCTCGGCCGGGCGCGCCGCACTGAACGTGGAAACCCGGGTGGTCGACGATGCCATGCGCGATGTGGCGCCAGGCGAGGTGGGCGAAATCGTGCTCCGTTCGCCGCAATTGCTGCTGGGCTACTACAACGATCCGGAACGCACCGCCGCCGCTTTCGAGGGCGGCTGGTTCCACAGTGGCGACCTGGGCACCATCGACGCCGAGGGCTTTCTTACCGTGGTCGACCGCAAGAAGGATATGATCAAGACCGGCGGCGAAAACGTAGCCAGCCGCGAGGTCGAGGAAACCATCTACGAGCTCGATCAGGTCAGCGAGGTCGCGGTGGTCGGCCTGCCCCACCCCTACTGGATAGAAGCCGTCACGGCCGTGGTCGCCCTGAAGGCCGGGCAGACCCTGAGCGAAGCCGAGGTCATTGATTTCTGCCGCAGCAAGACGGCCCACTTCAAGGCGCCGCGGCGCGTGATCTTCGTGGACAGCCTGCCGCGCAACCCCAGCGGCAAACTGCTCAAGCGCGAACTGCGCGTGCAATACCAGGACCTCATGAAAGAGGTCGCCGGCAAAGAGTAAGCCGCCGCACCGTCTCCGGCCTCGCCCTGGCGGGGCGCCCTTTTTTCCTCAACACCTCAACACTCTGTCATGTCTTACGATCCCAACAACATCTTCGCCAAAATCCTGCGCAACGAAGCGCCGTCGATCAAGCTCTACGAAGACGAGCACACCTATGTGATGCTGGACATCATGCCGCAGAACGAGGGCCATACCCTGGTGCTGACCAAGGAACCCGCCCCCACGATTTTCGAACTCTCGCCCGAAGGTGCGGCCGCCTGCATCAAGACCGCGCAAAAAGTCGCGCACGCCATCCGCAGCAGCCTGGCGCCCGATGGCATCAGCATCGGCCAGTTCAACGGCGCCGCCGCCGGCCAGACGGTGGCGCACGTGCATTTCCATATCGTGCCGCGCAGCAGCGGGCAGTCGCTCAAGCCGCACGCACGCGAAATGGCCAACCCGGCGGAACTGGAAAAAGTCGCGGAAAAAATACGCGCGGCACTGAAATAAACGGATGCGGCCGCCAGCACGGCAACTGGCGGCTGAACGCGGCCCTGTCTATCGATAGGTCAGCAGTTTGGCACTTTCCGGGCCCATCGCCTCGAGGTGCCCAACCGCGTTCAGGTAGCTGATGCCGATGCGCCCGGGCTGGCACATCAATTGTGTGATGCCGGCATTGAACAAGGGAAAGTGCAGGGCCTCCACCCGTGCATCCGGCACCCCCAGCAGATGCTGGGTAATCGCCGCGATCGGCCCGCCGGACGTAAACACCAAGGCATTTTCACCCGACCCGCAACGCGCCGCGATGCGCTCGAGCGCCGCCATGTTGCGCGCCCGGAAGTCACTCCAGCTGATGCGGTAGTCCTCGTCGTGCTCGCCACCCACCCATCGGGCAAAGGCGGCCGAAAACACTTTCTGGAACTCGCGCCGCGGATTGTCGCTGGCATGCAGCCTGGCCTGCAGTGCGCTGCGGTCTGAATATTCGCTGGTGTGCACGCCGACCATGTCTTCGTGATGGTATTCGTTCAGATCGGCGTCGATGACGACCTCTTCGAGGCGGCCCGACAGGAACGGCAGGCAGGCCTCGGCGGTTTGCGCATGGCGTTTGAGACTACCCATCACCATATGATGAAAAGGTATCTGCCGGCTCGCCAGCCACTTGCCCACGATGCGCGATTGTTCGTAGCCCGTCTCGGACAAGGCATCGTAGTCGTCTCCCAGCAACGACGCCTGGCCATGCCGCACCAGATAAATCCGGCCCATGTATCCCCCTTGTATGTTTTTGTAGCGGGCGCTGCGCGCCCCCGCCGTCACTATACCCGGGGCCCGGGCCGGCAAAGCCGGCAGGGCTAGCGCCAGAATGGCTTGGTGGCGCCCAAGCCACCTATCGCCGTTTCGGCGTCCTTGTAGAGCTCGGTCAGCCTGGCTGTGGTCCAGCCAACGGCGAACCAGGCCTGGGGATCCGTGGCGGTCATGCCGGCATAGCGCTCGCGGGCCACCACCAGGTCGTTGATTTCGCCCAGCACATCCTGCAGCTTGGCCAGGCGTTTTTTGTAGGGTTTGACGTTCTGCGCTGAAAACAGCGACTCGGTAAACGACAGGCCGTAGCGCAAGCGCTTGGCCAATTTGCGCAGATCATGCCGGGCCGCGTCATCGAGCCGGCCAAAACGCTGGCCATCGGCCAGGATGCGTTGATGCCACTTGCGCAGGCGGCGGGCCGCCTGACGCTGCACCGAGAGCCGCGCGAGGGGTTCCTGCGGCTCCAGAGTCGCCAGTTCCACCGTCCAGGCCAGCAGATCCAGCAACCACAGCTGGAATGCAGGCAAGCGCGCCAGCTGGGCCGCATCCACCGTTACGCCATGCGGGATGGTCAACGGCGGCATGCCGGCCTGCAACAGCGCGGGCACCACCGTGTCACCCAGGACATCGGCATCGCGCGCCGCGCCAAATTCGCCGAAATAATAGCGCGCGCCTTCCTGCAATTCGGCGCCGGGTTCAGGCGCCCAGCCACGAAACAGGCGCCAGGCCGAGCGCAGGCGCCGCATGCCCACCCGCAACTGGTGGACGTGTTCGGGGCCCGCATGCACCGCCAGGTGCGCGGTATCGACTTCAGCCAGCAGGGCCGCATTGCGCACGATCTGGTCGTAGCATGCCACCGAGATGCCGGCCAAGGCGTGGGTTGGCGCGGCATGGCTATCCAGCCGCAACTTGCCCGCCATGACCGGCCCCCAGTAACGGGCGATCTCGGTTTCGCGTACCGCCGCCTGCTTATCGGCTGGCGCGGCCTGCACCCGCGCATCGGCATTGGCCAGGGCATCGCCGCGCTCGGCCTTGCTGCGCGCGTCCAGCACCAGGGCGTGCTGGCGCAGCCAGCGCTGGGCCAGGGCGAACAAAGCCGTCACCTTGCCCGACACCCGCTCGAACTCGAGCTCATTGATCAGGATTTCCAGGGTACCGGCACGCACCGTTCCCACATCGTAGGCCAGCTCCACCACCCCCAGGCGCGTGCGCACCTGCCGGGTAAGCCGCATCACATCGGTTTCATAGCGCAGCACCAGTTCGCCCTGCACTTTGTCGAGCACCGCCTGCGCAGGAGTGCCGGCATACACGGAAAGATCCAGCTGCGGCCCGGGGCGGGAATGGTTCAACTCAATGCGCGACAAGGCGTCCTTGCCGGCCATCTTGAAGGTTTGCACCCAGCGCCGACCTTCCTGGCGCAAGCGGATGGCCGCATGCTGGCGCGCCAGGCGCCGATCCACCGTGTCGAAGTACATGGCACGCAAGCGCAAACGGCGCGGCCCTGACAGTGTCGATAGCTGCGCTACCACCGCCTTGCGTGAGGCCGCGGGGACATGCAGCTTGATTTCCTGTTCGAGCATAAGGCGCCTTATTGATTACGGTTTGCGAATGGTAGCGGCAACCAGCCCCGGGCACGTCAAATACCCGGGCTCGCTGCCCTTATCGCCGTGCGCCTTAGACCTCGAGCACGATCTTGCCGAAGTGCTCGTTCGCCCCCATGCGGGCAAATGCCTGCTCGGCATCGGCCAGGGCAAAGCTGCTGTCTATGGGCAACTGCAGGCGCCCCGCCACCAGCGCGGACCAGAGCTCGGCACGGGCGCGCCGCACGATCTCGGCCACCTCGTCGGCCGAACGCGTGCGAAAGGTCACGCCGATATAGCTGATGCGCTTGAGCGCATGCAAGTCGAAATCGAACTGCCCGGTCTGGCCACCCAGCCGGCCCACGTTCACAATACGCCCCAGCACGGCTGCCGCGTGCAGACTGCGGTTGACCTGTTCCCCGGAAATCATGTCCACGATCAGATCGACACCGCGTCCGTCCGTCGCCGCCTTGACCTGCTCGGGCCAGGCCGGATCATTCGAATCTATGGTCAGGTCGGCGCCAAACTCGCCCAGCCGAGCCCGGCGCTCGGCGCTGGTGGATGAACCGATGACCAGTCCGGCCCCCATTTCCCGGGCAACCTGCAGGCCCAGCAGGCCCACGCCCGAACTTGCCCCCAGGATCAATACGCTTTGCCCGGTTACCAGGCGGCCCTGGGTAACGATGGCGTCGTGCATGGTCTGCACACCCACCGGAAACGCCGCGCCCTGCTTCCAATCCAGGTCGGCCGGCATCTTCGCGATCCGGGCCACCGTGGTCACGGCGTACTCGGCAAATCCGCCCCGGCCCGAACACATGACCCGGTCGCCGATCGAGAAGCCTTTGACATCGCTGCCGATGGCGACCAATTCGCCCGCCCACTCCTGGCCCAGCACCGTGCCGTCCCCGCCCTGCGTACCGTGCGCCCCACCGGAATACATGATCAGATCGACCCGGTTCAGACACGTGGCTCGCACCCGCACCAGCACCTCGCCGGGCCCCGGTTCCGGCATGGGCACCTCGGACAGCGCGATCCGCCCCCCCTGCAGCACAGCAGCTTTCATATCCTATCTCCTTTGATTATTTAGCGTTCTACAGATTGTCGTAGGCTTGCCGGACTTCGCCGCAGCCATAGATTCTTTCCAGCCGGCGCACCGTGAAGTGGCCGCGCCCCATATCCTGGAAGTGATTGATGAACATCGTATTGATGACGGCGCCGCCCAGCGCGCCCACGATGGGCACCGCCTGCACCATGGCTTTTTCCGTGACCGTAATCGAAAATCGCGCCGCGATATCGGTAATCAGCTTGATCATGGCCGGCGCGCCAGTGGCGGTCAGACCCCTCTGGGAAATATGCTGGGCGGCCGCGTTCAGAGCCTGGGCCAGGGCGGCACGCGCGGCAAAGTAACCCGCGTCGGTGGCATCGTCCAACGAACTGCGCCCCCCCAACGCCAGCACATGCACACATTCCAGCCTGGCCACAGGGTCTTGCAGGTTCTCGCCCTCGCTGCGCGCAATATCGGCTATCGAGCGCAACATGATGGTGGTGGAAATAGGCAGCTCTATGGCCAGCGCAGCCAGCCCAAAAGCGCCGCCCACGGCACCCGATGCGCCCACCGCCAGCTTGTGCCAGCGATTGGCCGGCTCGGCATGCTTGGAGACATCCATGGTGCGCACCGCCATATCAAGGCCTTTCTCGATAGAGCGGCGAGTCACGTCGGTAATGGTGCTGGACACCCTGGCCGGCAATGCCGCCAGGCCTTTTTCAATTGGCGAGCCAAGCATGCCACTGATGCGCGCGGCCAGCCCTGGGTGCTCGAGCAGGTACTTGGCCTGAGCAAGCGCGTCGATATCGCCGGTAGCCATACTCATGAATCGAGCCTCTGCTGGTTGGGCAAAAACCTTTTTTATCACGGGGCCGCCGACAGCGTTGGAAATCAAGCGATCAGTCGTCAATCGCTGCGTTGCGCCGCAATGATCCTGTCCAGCATCTGCGCCAGTTGCCGCTGCTCGCCGGTACTCAGGCAACCGAAGATTTCCTGGTTGCGGCGCTGAACCAGGGCTATCACCTGGCGGTAGCGCACCAGGCCTTCCGGCGTTGCGCTCAGCACCACGCCCCGGCCATCGAATTCACTGGTTTCCTTGCGCACCAGGCTGCGCTCGACCAAAGCCTGCGCGGAGCGACTGGCGTGCCCCTTGTCCAGATTGGCAGCGCGCGCCAGGTCGTTGACCGACAGCGGCCCGAAGCGCCCGATGGCTGCCAGACAACGCGCTTCTCCGAGGGCCATGCCACATTCTTCCAGATAGGCGCGATTGGTATCACGGTCGCTCAGCTTATTGATGACGTGAAACCGGTAGGTCAGAAAACGCTCGAGGTCGGGCACCTCGTTGGAATCGATGACAGCTGACATGGGCCTTTTGCCGGGGCATCCACGGATGCCCCGGGCTGAAGAAGTTACTGTACCTTGATGCCGGCGTCGCGGATGAGCTTGCCCCATTTTTCACGCTCGGCGCTAGCGTAGTCGGCCATTTCCTGGGGCGTGCTGGGTATGGCTTCCAGGCCCATCGCGGCGAATTTTTCACGCGTTTGCGGGTTGTCCAGGGCTTCGCGCAGCGCCTGGGACAAACGGCTGATGACCGGCTGCGGCGTCCCCTTGGGCACCAGCAGGCCTTGCCAGGCATAAGCCTCGAAGCCGTCCAGGCCGGATTCGATCAGGGTCGGCACATCGGGCAGGCTGGGTACGCGCTTGTCGCTGGCCACGGCAATGGCGCGCAGGCGACCAGACTCGATGTACTGCTGGCCGGTTGCCGAGTCCACGAACATGAAGGGAACCTGTCCCCCCATGACATCCTGCACCGCCGGAGCCGCGCCACGGTAGGGCACGTGAGTCAGGTTGAGCTTGGTGTGCTGCTTGAACAGCTCGGTGGCCAGGTGATGCGGGCTGCCCGCGCCGGGCGTGCCGTAATCCACGCCTTGCGGCTGCTTGCCGGCCCAGTCAATGAATTCCTGCAGGTTGGTGGCGGGAACCGACGGATTCACCACCAGGATCATGGCAAACCGCGCCAACAGGCCGACGGGGTCGAAGTCCTTGGCGGGATCGTAGGCCAGGTCCGGATACAGCGCCGGGTTGGCCGCCAGGGTGGCGGTGTCGCCCGTCAGCATGACGTAGCCATCCGGCGTGGCGCGGGCCACATAGGCCGCGCCGATAGCGGTCGCGGCGCCTGGCTTGTTCGCGATCACGATGGGCTGGCCCAGCGATTTCGACATTTTTTCCGCCACGTTGCGGGCCACGATATCGGTGCCTCCGCCAGCCTGGTAAGGCACAACCCACTCCAGGGGCCGGGCCGGATAGTCTTGCGCCTGGGCGGCCATAGCCCCCATGCTGCAAACAACCGCGGCCACCAAGGCGATACGTCGGGTTAGCTTCATGCTGGTCTCCGTTATGGCTTAGAGTTTTGTCCTGCTAGCTGGCGGAATTCGCTTCCGACTGGGCGATCAGCGCCAGCACATCGCTGGCGCTGGCCTGGCGGGCAATCAATGACAAGGACAGCATGGCCAGGAACACAGGCGCACGCTGCTCGCCGACGCGGCTGATCGCTTCGCACAGCGCAGTATAAGAGCTATCCAGATCCTGATCGGTCATCGCATGGTTCTCCAAAGCAAAGGGGTGGCTTAGCATGGCTGGAAGGGAGCCAGTGCGCGGCGCACACCGTCGATATCGGCGCCCGGCCACCGGCCCGATATATAGCCGTCCGGGCGCAGCAGGTAGATCGCGGCGCCGGCTGGCGGCGCATATGGCCGCGCCCCCTCGTGCATAGCCAGCCAAGCCTCGCCAGAGCCGGAGGCCTGGCTGGCAAGCTCCAGTACCTGCGGCGGTGGCAGCGAACCGTCCCCAGCGCCGGCAAGCACACGCAGTTGCTGCGCTGCGTCAAGGTCCAGGTCTATCCCCATCAGCACGAAACCTTGGCCAAACATTTGCGTCAGATAGCGGGTTTGGCCATTGCGCTGCAGCATCACATCCGGCGCAGGCTGGCCCGGAGCCGTCGCCGCATCCGCCTCGGGCAAGCCGTCGATGACGTTCAGCGCCGAGCCGTCATAAGAAATCGGCGAGGACTGGCGTGGGTTGACCAGCGAGCGCACGCTGGCGTCGACCAGGCCAAGGCGCAGCACCGCATCGCGCATCAGCGAGAAGCCATAGCTGGGCGGCGCCATGAATTCGGTGCTCTTGGCACCATAGGCAATGTTCTGCCGGGTGGCATGCACGCGTTCCGCACTATAGGTATCCAGCAAGGTGTCGGGCGCCGCGCCACGCATCACCCAAGCCAGTTTCCAGGCCAGGTTGCCCGCGTCGTCCAGGCCGGAATTGAGCCCGCGCACCCCGAAAATCGGCACCAGATGGCCGGCATCGCCGGCAAACAGCACGCGGCCATGGCGATAGCTGTCCAGCGTCAGGCATTTGGCGTTGTAGATCGAAATCCAGAGCGGCTTCCAGGGCGCGGTCTCGCCTATCATGTCCAGGTGGCTCTGCACCCGCGGCAATACGTTCTCGGGCTTGACGGCTTCTTGCGGATCCTCGTCGTCGGCCACTTGGTAGTCGATGCGCCACACATTTTCCGGCTGGCGGTGCATCAGAATCGTGGAGCCCGGGTTGGACGGCGGATCGAACCAAGCCAGGCGCTCGACCGGGCGTTGCGATGCCTGTTCGATATCCACGATCACATAGCGCCCTTCGTATTGCATGCCCTGCAATGCCAGGCCCAACGCCTCGCGCACCGTACTGCGCCCGCCATCGCAAGCCACCAGCCACTGGGCCTGCACCCACTGCTTCACACCATTGGCCTCGACCTGAACCCGCGCGCCCTCGGCCTGGTTTTGCACCGCCAGCACCCGGCTATTCCAGCTGATGCGAGCCAGATCCGGGTGACGGCCCATGGCCTCGTGCGCGTATTGCTCTACGTAATATTGCTGGATATTCACCATGGGCGCGAAACGCTGCGCCGGGTCGTGCGGCATATCGAAATGCAGGATCTCGCGGTCACGAAAATAGCTGCGCCCCGCCGTCCACGCCAGGCCTTTTGCCACCAGCGGGGCATCCGCGCCTATCCAGCCGAAGATTTCCTGCGAGCGGCGCGAGATGCAAATCGCCCGGCTGCCGGTGCAATAGCTTTCGTCGGCCTCGATGGTCAGGGACGCGATCCCGTACTCGGCCAGCAAGGCCGCCAACGCCAGCCCCACCGGGCCGCCACCGGCGATCAATACGGGAATCCTATCCGGTAAAGCAAGCGCCTGCGTCATGCGAACCTCCAATTTAGTTGCGCAAACAACTATATCAACTAGTAGTTGCGTGCACAACTAAATAAAAAAGATCAACCCGGTACCGGACCATTCCCCACAGCGGCATCGGCATCGGGCTGCAGGCCCCGCCGCAGCAGGCGCTGCAAAACCAGGCTTGACTGCTCCAGGTCGATGCTGCCCGGGTCGGCAAGGTAGCGCGACACGATGCCCCGCAAGCTGGCCAGCACGATCAATGCCAACATCTTGGCATCCGCCTGCGAATCGACCTCGCCCGCGGCCATCCCAAGCCGAATCTGCGATTCGAAGAACTGCAGGGCTTCATGGTTGGTCACCCGGACCTCGTCGAGCAGCTCGGTGCTAGCCAGCAAGGTGTCCGCGAACAGGACATGCATGGCGCGAGCACTGACGGCGTCTGCGCTGACGCTTGCCAGGTAGGCATGCACGCTGGTCAGCAAAACCTCGAGCCCCGGCCGGCGCCGTGAGCCCGGCTGCGCCTGGAAGGAGGCCGCAAGGCTGGCCTTGAACGCATCCACCGCCTTGGCGTAGGTCTGCTTGAGCAGACTGCTTTTACTCTTGAAGTAGTAGTTGGGCAGCGTGTGGCTGTAGCCGGCGTCATGTGCGACGTCGGCCAGCAACAGGCCGGTGGCGCCTTTTTGTCCAACCTGCCGGATACTCGAATCCAGCATGCGCGACACGGTTTCCTCGCGCAATTTTTGATTGGTCTGGCGGCTAGGCCGCGGCGGCTCGATACCGTGCTTCATACGAGACCTCGAAATTAGGCTGGCGTGCCCATGGCGGCAGTATTCCGGAAAACAAGACAAGGGGGTGCAAAAACAGTAGCACCACCTACGGCATGGCGAAAGCGAAAGTGCACTAGGGATAGTCCCTAGCAAGACGGAATATCCCAACAAAACAAGCACTTCCAATCAAGCTAAGGGTTGTCTCCTATATCTTTTCGCACGCGTACGTAAAATACTTTGTGCTAACAAACATTGAACAATGAACTAAAAAACGGTGTAACGGCGCACCAGCAGAACGACACGGCAAGTTTCTCGGAGAACGCGGGTGTTATATAAAAAGTTCCTGGCGCGCGCGCTCCACCTCGTGGCCGTCATGTTCATGGTCAGCCTGCTGGCCTTCAGCATGCTCGCCCTATTGCCCGGCAATCTCGCCCATACGTTGGCCGGCGAACGCGCCACCGCCGAAGACCTGGCCAAGATAGAACAGGAATTTGGACTGGATAAATCCATGCCGGAACGCTTCCTGCGCTGGACAGGCAAGGCGCTCACCGGCGACCTGGGCGTGTCCCCCACCACCCGGGAAGACGTTGCGGCTGCCGTCATTCACCGCATTCCGGTTTCGCTGCAGCTCATGATCATGGCCCAGGTCATGGCCCTGCTCATTGCCCTGCCTGTGGGGCTGTACGCCGGCTCGCGCGAAGGCGGCCAGGCCGACAAGCTGATCACCAGCGTCTCCTTCGGCGTGCTGGCCATCCCCAATTTCGTGCTGGGCATCCTGCTCATCCTCCTGTTCGCCATCCAGCTGCGCTGGCTGCCGGCCACGGGCTATACCGCCTTCAGCGCCGATCCGCTGGCCAATATCCGCTCGATGGCCCTGCCCGCGCTCACCCTTGCACTGCTCGAAGCCCCGGTCTACACGCGCATCCTGCGCACCGAGCTGGCCACCACCCTGCGCGAGGAATACATCAACGTCGCGCGGGCCAAGGGGTTGTCGCGCGGGCGCACCCTGCTTACCCACGCCCTGCGCCCCTCGCTATTCGGCCTGGTCACCATCATGGGCATCAATATCGGCCACCTCATCGGCGGCGCTGTCATCGTCGAAACCCTGTTCGCCCTGCCCGGGGTCGGGCGCCTGCTGATCGAGGCCGTGACGCAACGCGACTTCCTCACGGTGCAGGGGGTCGTTCTTTTCATTGCCCTGGCTTTCGTTCTGGTCAACCTGGCCATCGATCTGCTGTACCTGGCGATAGACCCGCGCTTGCGCCGCCCCGTGGTCAGAAACTGAGCACCCAAGGACACCACGTGACAACGACAACACTGCCCATGCAACAAGCCAGGCGCAAGGCTACGCTGATCTGGCTTCCGATCCTGTGGCTGGCCTTCGTGGGCCTCTCGGCCCTGCTGGCCGGATGGCTGCCCATCAAGTCGCCCTACGACATGGACTTCGCCGCCTCGGCCGTGCCCCCGGGCAGCGGCCACTGGCTGGGCACCGATCTCGACGGCCGCGACCTCTTTTCCCGGCTGCTCTACGGCGGCCGGGTATCGCTCACCGTGGCGCTGCTGGCCCCCCTGATCGGCGGCACCGTGGGTACCGCGCTGGGCTTGATGGCAGCCTACTACCAGGGGCCTGTGCGCACCGTCATCCTGGGCGCCATCGATGTGATGCTGGCGTTTCCCGCCCTGATCTTCGCCCTCGTGCTGGCCATGCTCCTGGGGCCCACCGTGCTCAACGTCGCCCTGGCCCTGGGCTTCATGTCCATCCCGGCCTTCGCCCGCATCGCGCGCGCCAACGCCCTGCCCATCATCAACCGCGACTTCGTCGTGGCCTCGCGCGCCAGCGGCGCCACCCACGGCTACATCCTGCTGCGCGAGATCCTGCCCAATATGCGCATGATCATGCTGGGGTATGCCCTGACCATCATGTCGGTCATCATCGTCGCCGAAGGCGCCCTCAGCTTCGTGGGTGTGGGCGTACCGCCCCCCACGCCCAGCTGGGGCAACATGATCTCCGAGGGCACATCCATGCTGGAAAGCGCCCCCCACATCAGCCTGGTTCCATCATTGTTCATGTTCCTGACCGTGCTCAGCATGAACGTCCTGGGCGATGCCATCCGGCGCCGCTCCGAATCCCGCCAGGGAGCATTCGACCAATGAATTCCGTCTCGCCTACCCCGCTGCTGCAGGTGACCAACGCCAGCGTGGGTTTCCAGACCCCGCAGGGCCTCGTGCAGGCCCTCAGCGAAGTCTCCCTTGACGTCGAGCGCGGCCAGACCATGGCCGTCGTCGGCGAATCGGGCTCGGGCAAGTCCGTACTGGCCAGGGCCATCCTGCGCATCCTGCCCGGCAAAGCCCGGATTTCGCCTGAAACCCGGATTCTCTTCAATGGCGTCGATCTGGCCACCCTGGCCCCCAAGGCGCTGCAGCAGGTGCAAGGGCGAGCCATCGCCATGGTGTTCCAGGATCCCATGTCGTCCCTGAACCCCTTTCGCACGATAGGCTCGCAACTGGTGGAAGGCATGCGGCTGCACCTGGGCCTGGACAAGCGCACCGCCGAAAAACGCGGCGTCGAACTGCTGGACAAAGTCGGCATCTCCTCGCCCGCCAGGCGCCTGAACCAGTATCCCCACGAGCTGTCGGGCGGCATGCGCCAGCGTGTGGTCATTGCCATGGCCATCTCGTGCGAGCCGGAACTGCTCATCGCCGACGAACCAACCACCGCACTGGATGTCACCGTACAGGCCGAAGTGCTGCAACTGCTGGGCAGACTGCAGCGTGAACAGGGCATGGCCATGATCCTGATCACCCACGACATGGGCGTGGCCGCGCATTATTCCGAGCGCATGACCGTGATGTACGCGGGCCAGGTCGTCGAACAGGGCGCCACCAGCCAACTGCTGCAAGCGCCGGTCATGCCCTATACCAGGGCGCTGCTGTCGTCCATCCCCCGCATGAGCGACGCCGCCCACCAGGCCCTGCAGACCATACCCGGGCGCCCGCCAGGGCCGCGCGACCAGTTGGCCGGCTGCCGCTTCCAGCCGCGCTGCACGAACGCCATGAGCTCCTGCGCGCAAGCCGTGCCCAAGCTGGTCGCCCTGGCCGGCGCCAGATCCTACCGTTGCTGGAACCCCTTGATGGCGGAACCCCATGCCAGCTGACACCATGCCCACTCGCGAGCCTGCCGCCCTGGTCAGCGTGAAATCGCTGCACGTCAACTACCCCATCGGGGCCGGCCAGACCCTGCCGGCGGTCCAGGATGTGTCCTTCCAGATACGGGCCGGCGAAACCCTGGCCCTGGTCGGCGAGTCCGGCTGTGGAAAATCCTCGACCGCACGCGCGGTCATGCAACTGGCCGGACAAGTCAGCGGGGAAATCCTGCTGGACGGCGTGCCCCTGACGCAGCTCAGCGCACGCAAGCTGCGGCAGATGCGGCATCGCTTCCAGATCATCTTCCAGGACCCCATCGCCTCGCTCAACCCGCGCCGCACCATACGCGAGGCCTTGCTCGCACCCCTGAAGATCAGCGGCCTGTACCGCGGCGAGGCATCGCTCGAGAAAGTGCGCGACATGCTGCGCCAAGTCGGGCTGGACCCCGAGTCGGTGCTGGACCGCTACCCCCATGAATTCTCCGGCGGCCAGTGCCAGCGCCTGTCCATCGCGCGCGCCCTGCTGCTGGATCCGGTCTTCCTGGTGTGCGACGAACCCGTATCCGCCCTGGACGTCTCAGTGCGGGCCCAGGTGCTCAATGTCCTGAACGACTTGCAGCGCCAACGCCAGCTGACGATGCTCTTCATTTCCCACGACCTGGCGGTGGTCAAGAACGTGGCCGACCGCGTTGCCGTCATGTACCTGGGCCGCATCTGTGAAATCGGCGACGCGAAAACCGTGCTGTCGGCGCCCCTGCACCCCTATACCGCGGCCCTGCTGCGCGCCGTGCCCGATATCGATTCCCCCATGGATCTGTCCGGCAGCCTGCGCAGCGGCGAAACCCCATCCCCCATGGATCCGCCATCGGGCTGCGCCTTTCGCCAGCGCTGTCCGCGCGCGCAGGAACTCTGCGCGCAAACCCGCCCCGAGCTTGGCCCCGGCACCATGGCGAACCAGGTTGCATGCCACTTCCCCCTTACCCAAGACGCAACGCAGTAACGCATACCCCGATACGGTCAAAAACAACGGAGATCTACATGAAACTGCGCACAAGCAGGGCCGGGCTTTTCGCCATCGCCATCACGGCCGCCGCCGGCCTGGCGGCGCTGGGCGCATCTGGCGCGGCACTGGCCCAGAAGTCCGGTGGCACGCTGGTGATAGGCCCCGAGGCCGAATTCAACGGCTTTAACGTGGCCATCAGCCGCACCCTCAACACCAATTCCCTGCTGCCGGCGCGCGAAGTCATGGAAGCGCTGTTTTCAATAGACGAGAACGGCCAGCCCGAACCTGAGCTGGCCCTGAGCTTTGACATGGCGCCCGACCTGCGCAGCGCCATCATCAAGCTGCGCCAGGGCGTCAAGTTTCATGACGGCACACCCTTCAATGCGGATGTCGTCGTCTGGCACTACAACCGCATCCTGAACTTGAAGAACGGCACCAGCATCACCAGTATCGAACACCTGGATTCCATCGAAAAGGTCGACGAATACACGGTCAAGGCCAACTTCAAGCTCCCCTGGGCAGCGGCGCACTCCTCGATGGCCTCACCCGGCATCACCGCCCTCATCGGGTCGCCCACCGCCCTGGAAAAGGATCCGGAAGGCTTTCATCGCAAGCCTATCGGCACCGGCCCCTTCATCCTCAAGGAATGGCGCTCCGGCGACCGGGTCATCCTGGAAAAAAACCCCAATTACTGGCAGGCCGGCCTGCCCTATCTGGACCAGGTCGTCTACCGCATCATGCCCGATGGCAATACACGCTATCAAAGCCTGCGCGCCGGCGAAGTCGACATCGCCTGGCTCTCCATGCCCCAACAGGTGGTCGAGGCCAAGAAGGATGCCGGCCTGGTCGTCTACGCCCAGGGCGCGGGTACCTCGCACGCCTATAACTTCAATAATGAAAAGCCGCCCTTTGACGACGCACGCGTGCGCGCGGCCATGATCCACGCTTTCAATGCCCCGGTACTGGCCAAAAGCTACTACCTGGATACGGCCACCGCGACCAAGGCGGTATTCCCCGAGGATTCGCCCTGGTTCTGCCCCAACTTGGACTGGCGCGGCTACGACCTGGAAAAAGCCAAGAGCCTGGTCAAGGAAGTGGGCAAGCCCATCAGTTTCACGATCACCACCATCAGTACCCCCGAATGGCGGCGCATGAGCGGCATCATCCAGCAAATGGCCAAGGAAGCCGGCATGGATGCCAAGATCGAACTCGTGGACCAGACCGAGAACCTGCGCCGCGGCCTGACCGGCGACTTCCAAATGAACATCTGGCGGGTCAACCCCAACGGCGCCGAACCTTCCACAACGCTTTCTTTCTCTTTCGGCAGTTCCCGGGGCACCAAATCGGCCAGCCGCAACGATCCAACCAAGATCGACGCCATCCTGCAAGCCTCGCAGGCCGAGCCCAACCTGGCCAAGCGCATTCAAATGTACTGCGACGTCAACCAGCTGATATCCAATGATGCCGTCATGCTGATGGGCCATCACACGCCGCTGTATTCCGTGGCCAAGCCGTATGTCAAAGGCGTTCGCAAGGATTCCCTGAACGGCATCCGAACAGCCCGGATATGGCTGGATAAATGATCATACCGGCCTGATCTTGCGGGTACCACGGCCAGAATCACTACCTTGGCCGTGGTGCTCTAAAAATCAAATATAGGCACAATTAGCATGGCGCCGGACGATGCCGCAGAGGGCCTTGCCCCGAACGGCACCGCGGCCAAGGCCACCGTTCCCGGCATGGCCGCCAGCACGTCTGCGGGGAATGTTGCCTTACACCGTGCGCCCGCCGTCCACCGGCAGCTCGACCCCTGTGACAAAACCCGCCT
>JBEBVZ010000015.1:0-84160 GCA_040392445.1 Verticiella sediminum | reverse complement strand
CGGGCGCGCAGCCAGTTGAAGTTGCCCTTGACCGTGTTGATTTCGCCGTTGTGGGCAATCATGCGGTACGGGTGGGCCAGCGGCCAGGCCGGGAAGGTGTTGGTCGAGAAGCGCTGGTGCACCAGCGCCAGCGCCGAGACCGCGCGCGGATCGGCCAGGTCGCGGTAGTACACGCCAACCTGGTCGGCCAGCAGCAGGCCCTTGTACACCACGGTACGGGTCGAGGCCGAGGGCACGAAGTATTCCTTGCCGTGCGCCAGGTGCATTTTCTGGATGGCGTGGCTGGCGGTCTTGCGAATCACGTACAGCTTGCGCTCGAGCGCATCGGGCACCATCACATCGGCGCCACGGCCGATGAACAGCTGGCGGATCAGCGGCTCGCGCTTGCGCACGGTGGGCGACATGGGCATGTCGGCGTCCACCGGCACATCGCGCCAGCCCAGCAGCACCTGCCCTTCCACGCGCACAGCGCGCTCGAGTTCACGCTCACAGGCCAGGCGCGAAGCGGTTTCCTTGGGCAGGAATACCATGGCTACGCCGTACTCGCCAGGCGGCGGCAGGATGACGCCCTGGCGGGCCATCTCTTCGCGGTAGAGCTCGTCGGGAATTTGCAGCAGGATGCCGGCGCCATCGCCCATCAGCGGATCGGCGCCCACGGCGCCCCGGTGATCGAGGTTTTCCAGGATCTTCAGGCCCTGCTCGATGATGGTGTGGCTTTTGCGGCCCTTGATATTGGCGACGAAGCCCACGCCGCAAGCGTCATGCTCGTTGGCAGGATCGTACAGGCCCTGGGGTGCCGGCATACCGATGCGGCTGGCATCGATTACGGCGGTCGTGGGATTTTGGCCCGCGTCCGAACAGGAGGTTTGCGACATGAGGTGCTCCCATAACTACGGATTGCTGTCAAGGTCGCAACAATACTGCTGCATTGCACACAATGCAAATATTTTTTTGCAGTACGTCCCCATTTAAAACGACACGCCGGAATGCATCAAAAAAGATAAACCCCGTGCAACCTACGATGTACACGGGGAAACTCAGGCCTGACAATGACGGCATGCACCATTACGATGCATCAAACCATATAGTCCGTCCCTTATTTATTTTTGATCCAGACCCAGTTTTTCGATCACTTTTTTCTCGGCCTGGAAGGTTTCCTGTGCCCAGCGGGTGTATTCCTCGCTGCTCATGTACAGCGGTTCCATGTCGAACTTGACCAGGGCTTCGCGGTAGTTGGGCATTTCCATTGCCTGCTTGAATCCATCGTGCAGCTTTTGCACGATGGCCGGGTCCGTGCCCTTGGGTACGGCCAGGCCAAAGGGCGAGGCTTGTACGATGCCCAGCCCGAGTTCCTGCAGCGTGGGCACATCGGGATACTTGGCGGAACGCTCCTTGCCCCAGGTGGACAGCAGACGCAACTTGCCTTCGGCCACGAAGGGCGCCCAGGCCGGCGTATCGGCAACCGACATCACATGCCCGCCCACCACCGCCTGCAGCGACTCCGAATTGCCCTTGTAGGGTATGTGCGAGAGCTCCACACCCGCATTCATGGCCAGGGTTTCCATGGTCAGGTGCAAAGTCGTCATCACACCCGGCGTGCCATACGTGAGTTCACCGGGGTGGGCCTTGGCATATTCCAGGTAGCCCTTCATATCCTTGATGGGCGAGTCGGTGGGCACCACCAGTCCGAAGGAATATCCCGCCAGGCCGATCACATAGCTCAGGTCGCGCACCGGATCCCAGCTGATCTTGGTCGTGTAGGGCATGCGAAACACCGGCAGCGGAATCTGCGCGAGCGTGTAGCCATCGGGCTTGGCCGTTTGCATGGACTGGGCCGGCAGCACACCCCCTGCCCCCGGCTTGTTCTCGATAATGACGCTCTGGCCAAAAATCTTCGAGGCGTTGTCCGCCAGGATACGGAAAGGAATGTCGGTCGTGCCACCAGGGGTGAAGCCGATCTGCACCGTAATAGGGCGTGACGGGAATTTGTCGGCGGCGGAGGCGGCCCAGGCCGGTGCCGCGATGCCGGCAACCGTGGCCGCTAGCAGGGAATAGGAAAGGGATTTCGGGAACTTCATACGGGGGTCTCCGCAAGGTTGAAGTGATGTCCGGGCAGATCGATGCCCGTGACATGGGTTCGGCAATAGACGCGCCCCATCTCACGCGTTCGGGGCGCGACCTCTTTGATCGGATAGGCGTTGGGCAAGCCAGAGCGGCGTGCCAGCAATGGATGGGCGAGCTCGCTGCTCTCGGGGCGAAAGCAGCGCAACAGCTCCGGCCCGCGGATAAGCGCGGGCACGAACCGGCGGCCGGAGGATGGCTCCAGACCTTCCATGTGTTGTCTCCTCGGGAATGCCGCACCTTTTGAGTGCAAGACATATTTCACTCTGCGCAACGGTAAGTTCAGCAGAGGGTGGCTATTCTATAAGATGAGTGGGCGGCAAGCGAAACGCAGGGCGGTTGAAGCGGCAGGCACCAGCGTCTATAGTCGGAGGCCTTTTGCCTTATCACTTGCGGACCAGAACACCCTCATGATCGGACGTCTTACCGGAACCATTCTTGAAAAATCGCCCCCCATGGTGTGCATCGACGTACAGGGGGTGGGATATGAAGTCGACGTTCCCATGAGCACCTTGTATTCGCTGCCCGAAACCGGGGCGCGCATCAGCCTGCTCACGCACCTGATCGTGCGCGAGGACGCCCATGTCCTGTATGGTTTTGCCACGGCCAGCGAACGCGCCGCCTTTCGCCAGCTCATCCGCATTACCGGGGTCGGCGCACGCATGGCATTGGCCGTGCTGTCGGGCATGACCGTGGCCGAACTGGCCCAGGCCATCACCCTGCAGGAAGCCGGCCGGCTGACCCGGGTACCGGGCATAGGCAAGAAAACCGCCGAGCGCCTGTTGCTGGAACTGCGCGGCAAGCTGGGTGCAGACCTGGGCGGCACCGCCCAGGTGCCCGCCGATGCCCAGGCCGACATCCTCAATGCGCTGACGGCGCTGGGTTATTCCGAGAAAGAATCCCTGGCCGCGCTCAAGACCATTCCGGCCGGCACGGCGCTGACCGACGGCATCAAGCTGGCGCTCAAGGCGCTGGCCCGCTAGTCGCGGCAGCAGGCCCTAGGCGGTATTGGCCGGCCGACAGGCTTCGTGGTCTTTCAACACACGTTCTGTGGATGCCGGCCAGGCGGCCAGGCGAGCCGCCGGGCGTACCGGCCGGCGCACCAGTTCGCCACCGCAGTTAGGGCATATGCCCAGAAAGGTGTTGGCCGCGCAGGGCGCGCAGAAGGTGCACTCAAAGCTGCAGATCATGGCCTGCCCGCTCTCGGGCGGCAGATGACGATCACAACATTCGCAATTGGGTCTGAGTTGAAGCAAGGCTGGTCTCCGTAAGCAGGCATTGGCAGGCCTCATGCGCCAGCAGCCACTGCTTGCGATGCAGGCCACCGCCAAAACCGGTGAGTTTGCCGTTGGCCCCGATCACACGATGGCAGGGCACGACGATGGGTATGGGGTTGGATCCGTTGGCCAGGCCCACGGCCCGGCTTGCCGTGGGGGCGCCAATGCGCGCGGCCAACTGGCCATACGAAATGGTGGTGCCCACCGGGATGTCTCGCAGTGCGGCCCAGACCCGACGCTGGAAGTCGGTGCCCGCCGTGCGCACCTCGATGGGGTCGAGCGCCGTCAAATCGCCGTCCAGATAGGCGCAGACCCGCTCACTGACCGGGTTGGCGCAACTGGCCGCATGCAGGGTGTAGTTGCCACAGTGCACCCGCAGAAAGCGGTACAGGCGATCTTCGTAGTCGTCGAACTCGATCGCCCGCAAGGCCGTGCCGTCTGTGACGATACGTAGCGTACCGATGGGCGAGGCCACCTCGTCAAGATAAAGTTCCATGGTGCTTTCCTTAGTCGGCATCGAACGGCCCGACCGTCCATAGGTGCAGGGCGGCGTAGGCACGCCATGGTCGCCAAGCCTGGGCGCGCTCCAACAACTGTATCGGAGTCGGCCGACCCGCGCCAGTATCCAGCGCACGCAAGAGGCCGATATCGGCGGCGGGAAACGCGTCCGGCTCGCGCAAGGCGCGCATGGCGATGTAGTTCGCCGTCCAGTCGCCTATGCCTGCAATCTCTTTCAGGCGCGCCAAGGCCGTTTCCAGCGCAAGGCCGGGCTCGAATATCTGGGGACTGGCCATGGCAGCAGCAGCCACCGCAGCGATGGCCCGGCCTCGCGCGCGGGGCATGCCCAAGGCCAGGGCCACATCGGCGCCCGCCAGCAGTTGCGGCGGCGGAAAATAGTGGGTGACGCCTGCGACCGCCACGCCGCACGGCGCGGGCAAAGGGCTGCCAAAGGCCGCCACCAGCTTGCCCGCCAGCCGTGTTGCGGCGGCCACGCTGATCTGCTGGCCCAGCACGGCGCGCACCGCCAGCTCGTAGCCGTCCCATGCACCCGGCACCCGCAGGCCAGGCCGCGCCCGTACCCGCCCGGCCAGCAGCGGATCTTGCGCAAGATGCTCGCCGATCACGGCCGGATCCGTCCCCAGATCGAAAATACGCCGCAGCCGGTCCTCGATCGCCGGCAAGGCTTGGCGGCTCGGAAAACGGATGGTTGCCAGCAAGGCATGGGGCGCTTCGGCCACGCTGGCATGGCGCACCGACAGGGTGCCGTATTCGCCGGCCAGGCAGATCGAGCGGCTATAGGTGTCCGGCGTAGCGGCCTCGACCCCCGGGATGGCGCGCGCGGCCAGAAAACCCAGCATCGCGGACCAGTCGTAGGGCGGTTTGTATGCCAGTTGCAGGCGGATAGCCTGCGCCTCGGTATCGGCGGTGTGCATGCGACGATGTTAGCGCAGCCCCGTGCGCGGGGCTGGCCATTTCCGAACCTCAGCGCCAGGCGGCGCCACAGCGCGCGCCGCCCGACGCTGCCCGTCAGCCTTCCAGGTTGTTGATCAGCGCCCGCTTCACATCGGCCGCCGGCAAGCCGCTGCGCTGCACATAGTCGTCCAGCTGGTCCTTGCCGATGGTGCCGACATTGAAATACTGCGACTCGGGATGGCTGAAGTAAAAGCCCGACACGCTGGAGGCCGGCCACATGGCATAGCTCTCGGTCAAGGTCATGCCGATGTCGTCGCAATCCATCACACGGAACATTTCGCTTTTCACCGTATGTTCCGGACAGGCCGGGTAGCCGGGCGCCGGACGAATGCCGCGGTATTCCTCGCGGATCATCGCATCGTTGTCCAGCTGCTCGTCGGCCGCGTAGCCCCACAGGTCGCGCCGCACTCGGGCGTGCAGGCATTCCGCAAAGGCTTCTGCCAGGCGATCGGCCAGGCTCTTGAACATGATCAGCGAGTAATCGTCGTTGGCCGCCAGGAACTCGGCTTCCTTTTTCTCCATGCCCAGGCCGCCCGTGACGGCGAACATGCCGATGTAGTCGGTAATACCGCTATCTTTCGGGGCAATGAAGTCGGCCAGGCATTTATTGTCGACACCTTCGCGCTTGGCAACCTGCTGGCGCAGGTTGCGCCAGGTCAGCAGCACTTGGCTGCGGGTCTCGTCGGCATAGATTTCGACATCGTCATCGTTGACGGTGTTGGCCGGGTAGAACGCCACCACGCCGTTGGCCGACAGCCAGCGGCCTTCGATGATCTTGCGCAGCATGGCCTGGCCCTCGGCATACACCATCCGTGCCTGCTCGCCCACCACTTCGTCGTTCAGGATGCCGGGGAACTTGCCATGCAGGTCCCAGGTCTGGAAGAAGGGGCCCCAGTCGATATATTGGGCAATATCGGCCAGGTCGTATTGCTTGAAAGTTCGGCGCCCCAGGAACTTGGGCCGTGGCGGCACGTAGCCGGCCCAGCTTATCGGCGGGCGGTTGGCGCGCGCCTGGGCCAACGACACCAGGGGAGTGGACTTGCGCCGGGCATGGCGCTGGCGCACGGTTTCATATTCCTGCGCCGTTTGCGCGATGAAGGCCGCGCTGTATTCTTCGGACGTCAGGTTTTGCGCCACGCCCACCGCACGGCTGGCATCGGGCGTGTACACCACCGGGCCGTCGTAGTGCGGCGCAATCTTCACGGCCGTATGCACGCGGCTGGTGGTGGCGCCGCCTATCATCAGCGGGGTTTTGCGGCTGCGGAACCATTCGTCGCGTTGCATTTCGGCGGCGACGTTGGCCATTTCCTCGAGGCTGGGGGTAATCAAACCCGACAGCCCGACGATATCGACGTTCTCTTCCTTGGCTTTCTTCAGGATGTCGGCGGCCGGCACCATCACCCCCATGTTCACCACCTCGAAGTTATTGCACTGAAGCACCACGGCCACGATGTTCTTGCCGATGTCGTGCACATCGCCCTTGACCGTGGCGATCACCATCTTGCCGGCCGAGCGCACTTCGCCGCCGGCCGCCACCAGCAGGCGTTTTTCTTCCTCGATGAAGGGAATCAGGTGGGCTACCGCCTGCTTCATCACGCGCGCGGATTTAACAACCTGCGGCAGGAACATCTTGCCTTCGCCGAACAGGTCGCCCACCACGTTCATGCCGTCCATCAGCGGGCCTTCGATGACCTCGATCGTGCGTCCGCCGCGCGCTTCGACCTCCTGGCGTGCCTCTTCGGTGTCCTCGACGATAAAGGCCGTAATGCCGCGCACCAGGGCATGGGCCAGGCGCCCGCCCACGGACTGCTCGCGCCAGGCCAGGTCTTCTTCCTTTTTCACTCCCGAGCTTTTCACGGTCTCGGCATACTGCACCAGCCTCTCGGTGGGCGAGCGCTCATCGGCTGCATCGGTGCGGCCCAGCGGCTCGGGGCGATCCAGCACCACGTCTTCGACCAGATCGCGCAACACCGGGTCAAGGTTGGCATAAACGCCCAACTGGCCGGCGTTCACGATGCCCATGCTCAGGCCCGCCTTGATGGCGTAATACAGGAATACGGTGTGGATCGCCTCGCGCATCGGCTCATTGCCGCGAAACGAGAAGCTGACGTTGGAGATGCCACCCGAAATCCGCGCATGCGGCAGGTTCTCGCGTATCCAGCTTGCGCCTTCGATGAAATCGACAGCGTAGTGATTGTGCTCGTCTATCCCGGTGGCAATGGCAAAAACGTTGGGATCGAAAATGATGTCTTCCGGCGGGAACCCCACCTTGTCCACCAACAGGCGATAGGCGCGGCCGCAGATTTCCTTGCGGCGCTCCAGCGTATCGGCCTGGCCCAGCGTATCGAACGCCATCACCACCACGGCCGCGCCATAGCGGCGGCACAGCCGCGCCTGCTGCAAGAAGGCTTCCTCGCCCTCTTTCATGGAAATCGAGTTCACCACGGGCTTGCCCTGCACGCACCTCAGGCCGGCCTCGATGACGCTCCATTTACTGCTGTCTATCATCACCGGCACCCGGGAAATATCGGGCTCCGAGGCGATCAGGTTCAGGAAGCGCTTCATGCAGGCTTCCGAATCCAGCATGGCCTCGTCCATGTTGATGTCGATGATCTGGGCGCCGCTTTCCACCTGCTGGCGGGCCACCGCCAGGGCTTCGTCGTACTTTTCTTCGCGGATCAGGCGCGCGAACATCTTGCTGCCGGTCACGTTGGTGCGCTCGCCCACGTTCACGAACAGGGTATCGTCGTCGATGTTCAGGGGTTCCAGGCCCGACAGCCGGGTCTTCACCGGAATTTCAGGCACCACCCGGGGCGCCAGGCCGGCCACTTTGGCGGCAATCGCCTGGATATGTTCGGGCGTGGTGCCGCAGCAGCCGCCCGACATGTTAACCAGTCCCGCCCGGGCGAACTCCTCGAGCAGGTTGGACGTGTCCTCGGGGGTCTCGTCGAACCCGGTCTCGCTCATGGGGTTGGGCAGGCCGGCGTTGGGATACACGCATACATAGGTGTCCGATATGCGGGCCAGCTCGGCGATATACGGGCGCATCAGGGCGGCGCCCAGGGCACAGTTCAGCCCGATGGTGATGGGCCGCGCATGACGCATCGAGTTCCAGAACGCCTCGACGGTCTGCCCCGACAGGATGCGGCCCGAGGCGTCGGTGACGGTGCCCGAGATCATCACGGGCAAGCGCTCGCCGGTGGCTTCGAACACCTCTTCCACGGCAAAAATCGCCGCCTTGGCGTTAAGCGTGTCGAAGATGGTTTCGATCAGGACGATGTCGATGCCGCCATCGAGCAGGCCGCGCAGCTGTTCTACATAGGCAACCCGCAGTTGCTCGAAGGTCACGTTGCGCGCGCCCGGATCGTTCACGTCCGGCGACAGCGAGGCGGTCTTGGGCTGCGGGCCCAACGCCCCGGCCACGAAACGCGGCCGCTCCGGCGTGCCCACGGCGTCACAGGCGGCGCGTGCCAGCTTGGCCGAGACCAGGTTCATCTCGTAAGCCAGTTCGGGCAAGGCGTAGTCGTCCTGCGCAATGCTGGTCGCACCGAAAGTATTGGTTTCGATCACATCGGCGCCCGCCAGCAGGTACTCGCGATGGATGCCTTCGATGATGTCCGGCCGGGTCAGCGACAGCAGCTCGTTGTTGCCGCGTACATCCTTGGTGTGGTCGGCAAAGCGCTGGCCCCGGAAATCCTCTTCCTTGAGCTTGTGCTGCTGGATCATGGTGCCCATGGCGCCATCCAGGATCAGGATGCGCTGGCCCAACAGGCGAGCGAATTCGGCACCACGCGAATAGGCTTCGGGCGGGTAAGGCAGATGAGGATAGGACACGGCAAACCTTGCTTCGCGCACAAGCGCATCGGGAAATCAAGCGCTTATCGTAGCAAACCCGCCACAAGCACCATAAAAGCGGGGCGCCGGGTGTTACAGTTCGCCACGAACCGGTGCCGCGCACTGCGCGGTTAAACGGGAAACAGAAAGGATACGGGCTGACGCGGCATGCTCTGCGCACAGTCCGTTCCCAACCTGTGCTGCCCCCGCAACGGTAAGCATGTGGCCCCTCTCTTGGTGGCCGGCGCGCCCAATGCCACTGTTGGCCAACACATCATCGCACATCCCCAAGCGAACATGTCTGGCCGATGGGAAGGCGGACGCGCCGCGAACGCTCTTCGCTCAATGCAAGCCCGGATACCGGCCGGTTCCAGCAGGCCCGCCTTCTACGGCATATGCCTGCCAGGTGGGATGCCGCTGCGCGCCACATGCAGCCGGCATCCCGTTTTCGAACAACGTGCGGGGTCGCACGTTTTACCGAGCCATGATTCATGAAGTCTCGCATTTCCTGCCGCCTGCCCGCGGTAGCCGGCACCCTGTTGCTGGCCTGCCAGGCCCCCGTCCTGGCGCAATCCCCGGCCCAACCGGCATCCCTGGAACCCGTTACCGTCATCGGCAGCCGTTCTCCCCAAACCATGGACAAGGTGCTGGGCGACGTCAGCATCATCGACCGCTCAGCCATCGAGCGCGCCGGCCATAGCAGCCTGGCCGAGTTGCTGTCCGGCAGCCATGGCGTGGAAAACCTGAGCTACGGCGGCCCGCAAGGCCCCACCAGCATTTTCCTGCGCGGCAGCAACAGCAACCAGACGCTGGTTCTGGTCGATGGCCTGCGCATCAATACGGCCACCAGCGGCGGCAGCGCCCTGAACGCCATTGCGCTCAACGACATCGAACGCATCGAGATCCTGCGCGGCGCGGCCGGCAGCCTGTATGGCGCCGATGCCGTGGGCGGTGTGGTGAACATCATTACCCGCCAGGGCGCGGACCGCCCGCTGGCCGCCTCGGCCTCGGTGGGATTTGGCTCGCGCGGCACCAGCCGCGTCAACGCCAGCGTTGCCGGAAGCACCGAGAGCTGGCGCTATGCGGTCAATGCCGGCTACGGCCAGAGCGACGGCTTTAATTCGACCCGGCCCGACGCTTACGGCTACAACCCCGATCAGGACAGCTACTACCAGCGCAACCTGTCGGGCACGGTGGGCCATACCTGGCGCAAAGGCCACGAAGTGGCCTTGCAGGCGTATCACAGCACCATCAACGGCGGCTACGACAACGGCGAGCCCCCCTTCAACGACCGTGGCGTGCAGCGGGTCGAAGGCTATTCGCTGACCAGCCGCGACCAGATCACCGACTTCTGGCACAGCACGCTGCGCGCAGGCACCACCCGCGACCGCAACCGCAACGAGAACGCGCCGGCAGCGCTGAACCCGGGCAACCCCGAAGACGGGGTTTCCACCTTCATCACCCGGCAGAACCAGTACGGCTGGCAAAACGACTTCCAGCTGCGCGAAAACCAGCGCTTCACGCTGGCGTTCGAGCGCCTGGAACAACGGGTGTCGGGCGACCTCAGCGACTGGCCCAACTCCACTTTCGTCAACTATGACGTCACCGAGCGCAACACCAACTCGGTCACCGGCATCTACACCGGCGATTTCGGCCGCCATCACCTGCAGGCCAGCCTGCGCAACGACCACGACTCGCAATACGGCGGCGAAACCACCGGCGGCGCGGCCTACGGCTTTGACATTACCGAGCGCATCCGCGCCACGGTATCGGGCAGCACCGCGTTCCGGGCGCCCACCTTCAACGAGTTGTACTACCCCACCGACGACTTCGGCGGCGGCGGCAACCCCAATCTCAAGCCGGAAAAGGCACATAACCTGGAAGCCGGGCTGCGCTACCTGAACGGCGGCAGCGAGCTGGGCGTCACGGTCTACCGCAACCGCATCACCAACCTGATCAACGGCTGGCCCGCCGAGAACGTCGGCCGCGCCGTCCTGGAAGGCGCATCGTTCACGGCCGGGCATCGCTTTGGCGACACCGGCCTGCGTGCCAGCCTGGACCTGCAGAATCCGCATGATGCCGCCACCGGCGACCTGCTGGCCTTTCGGGCCAAGCGCATCTTTCGCCTGGCGGCCGATCATCGCATCGGCAAGACCCAGCTGGGCGCCGACTGGTACCTGACGAGCGAACGCTATGACTCCTTCACGCGCGAACGCCTGGGCGGCTACGGCCTGCTGGACCTGAGCGCCTCGTACGACATCAGCGCCGAAACCCAGGTGCAGGTGCGCTGGAACAACGTGTTCGACAAGAGCTACACCTTGGTTCCGGGCTATGCCACCGCGGGGTCCTCGGTGTTCGTCTCGCTGAACTACCGGCCGCGCTGATGCCCAAGCAGCGCCATGGCAGTTTTTCCACGGCGCTGGGCATAATGCTGCTGGCCGCCTGTGCGTTCGCGCATGCGGATGCACAGGCGAGCGGGCCTGCCGTAACCGACGACCTGGGGCGCCGGCTTGCGCTGCCTGCGCCCGCGCAGCGGCTGCTGACGCTGGCGCCGCATGCTACCGAACTGGTGTTTGCCGCCGGTGGCGGCGAGCGCATCGTTGGCACGGTGGACTACAGCGACTACCCGCCTGCGGCTCTCGCCCTGCCGCGCGTCGGCGACGCCTGGCAGCTCAACCCCGAAACCGTGCTGGCGCTGCGCCCCGACCTGGTCGTCGCCTGGCAGTCCGGCCCCACGACCATGCTGCAGCCCGTGCTGCAAGCCGCGGGCATTCCGGTCTTCTTCAGCGCCCCCGCCAAGCTGGTGGATATTCCCGCCAATATCGAGAAACTGGGTGCGCTGATGGGCACCCAGGACGTGGCCAACGCCGTGGCGCAGGACATGCGCGCGCGCCTGGCGCGCATCGAGGCCGAATACGCGTCGCGGTCCCCCGTCTCGGTCTTCATCCAGGCCGGCAGCCAACCTTTGTATACCCTGACGGACAAGCACATCGTGGGTGACGCGCTACGTATCTGCGGCGCCACCAACGTATTCGGCAGCGCCGGGCCGGCAGCGCCCATGATCGATGTCGAAACGGTTATCGCGGCAAGCCCGCAAGTGATTCTTGCCGCCACCGGCACCGGCTACAACGACCCGATAGCCGACTGGCGCCGCTATGCACCGGCCCTGCCGGCCGTCGAGCGCGGCCATCTGTTCATACTGGACGCCGACGCCCTGTACCGCCCGGGCCCGCGCCTGATCGATGCCACCGAGCAGCTGTGCAAGCTGATGGACGGGGTACGCTCCTCGCTCTGACTGGGGCATGCAGACTGGTCCGAACCATCAGGCTCGGACCAGTTTTTCCGGATAGTCGTATCAGGCCTGCAGTTGGCTGGCGTGATGCGCCAGGTGCTCTTGCATGAAGGTCGAGATGAAGTAATAGCCGTGGTCGTAGCCTTCATGGCGGCGCAAAGTAAGCGGCTGGGCCGCCTGCTGGCACGCCGCCTCGAAAGCCTGCGGATGCAACTGGTGCAGGAACTGGTCGGCCAGGCCCTGGTCGATCAGAATTCCCCGCGGGAACGGCGTCTTCAGCGTTTGCATCAGTTCGCTGGCGTCGTAGGGCTTCCAGGCGGCGGTGTCGCCGCCCAGATAGCCACCCAGCGCTTTCTTGCCCCAGTCGCACTGGCTGGGCGCGGCGATGGGCGCGAATGCCGACACGCTGCGAAACTTGCCTGGGTTGCGCAGCGCCAGCACCAGCGCGCCGTGGCCCCCCATCGAATGCCCGAAAATGCCGGTACGCGATGCATCGCCGGGCAGGTCGGTGCCGACGATGTCGTACAACTCGTCCACGATGTAGCTATACATGCGATAGCGGGTGCTCCAGGGTTCCTGGGTGGCATCCACATAGAAACCCGCGCCCACGCCAAAGTCCCAGCTGTCGGTCTCGCCGGCAATACCCGCGCCACGCGGGCTGGTGTCCGGCGCCACCAGCATGATCCCGTGCTGGGCGGCATAGCGCTGAGCGCCGCCCTTGATCATGAAGGTTTCCTCGGTACAAGTCAGGCCGGCCAGGTAGAACAGCGCGGGCACCTTGCCAGCCTCGGCCTCTTTGGGCACGAACACCGAAAAGCGCATCGGCAGGCCGATGACGCTCGACTGGTGCCGGTAATAGCGCTGCCAGCCGCCAAAGCAGCGGTGTTCGCTGATCAGTTCAAGCATAGGCCGTCCCATCAATAGATCACGACCGAACGGATGGACTCGCCGCTCTTCATCAGGTCGAACCCTTCGTTGATGCGCTCCAGCGGCAGGGTATGGGTGATCAGGTCATCGATATTGATCTTGCCTTCCATGTACCAGTCGACGATTTTCGGCACATCGGTGCGGCCGCGCGCGCCGCCAAAAGCCGAACCCTTCCATTCGCGGCCGGTCACCAGCTGGAACGGACGGGTGGAAATTTCCTGGCCCGCGGCCGCCACGCCGATGATGATGGACTGGCCCCAACCCTTGTGGCAGCACTCCAGCGCCTGGCGCATAGTGGTGGTGTTGCCTATGCACTCGAACGAGTAGTCGGCGCCGCCATCGGTCAGCTGAACGATGTGGTCGACCACGTTTTCCACATTCTTCGGGTTGACGAAGTGGGTCATGCCGAACTTGCGCGCCAGCGCTTCGCGCTCTGGGTTCAGGTCGACGCCGATGATCTTGTCGGCCCCCACCATCTTGGCTCCCTGGATCACGTTCAGGCCGATGCCGCCCAGCCCGAACACCACCACATTGGCGCCCGCTTCGACCTTGGCCGTGAACAGCACGGCGCCTATGCCCGTGGTCACGCCGCAGCCGATGTAGCAAACCTTGTCGAAAGGCGCGTCTTCGCGGATCTTGGCCAGCGCGATCTCGGGCACCACCGTGTGGTTGGCGAAGGTAGAGGTGCCCATATAGTGCAGGATCTCTTTGCCGCCTATCGAGAAGCGCGAGCTGCCGTTGGGCATCAGGCCCTTGCCCTGGGTGGCGCGAATGGCGCCGCACAGGTTGGTTTTGCGCGACAGGCAGAACTTGCACTGGCGGCACTCGGGGGTATACAGCGGCACCACGTGGTCGCCCGGCTTGAGCGAAGTCACGCCAGCGCCCACTTCCAGCACCACACCTGCGCCTTCGTGGCCCAGGATGGCCGGGAACAGGCCTTCCGGGTCGGCGCCCGAGAGCGTGTAGTAATCGGTATGGCAAATGCCGGTAGCTTTCATTTCCACCAGCACTTCACCGGCCTGCGGGCCCTGCAGGTCAACCTCTTCGATGGTCAGCGGGGACTGGGCTGTCCAGGCAACGGCGGCGCGAGTTTTCATGAGTGCTCCTTGAGGGAATACGGGGTAATCGCCAAGTGTACGAAATACCGTCCGACCTGCGTGCACGGTCTTAGTGAAACTACCAATGAAACGTTTCATTGAAAGCGCGTAGGATACAGGGCTGGTCATCCTTGCCGGGCGGAAATCATGAACTTGAGCACGCTGACAAGACGGGTCGGACACGTCGCCGTCGTCGTCCTGATGCTGAGCCTCGCCACGTTCCTGATGCTGGAACTGCTCCCCGGCAACCTGGCCGATGCCCTGATCGGGGAAAACTCCCGCCCCGAGGATATTGCCCGCATCGAGGCCCAACTGGGCCTCGACAAGCCCCTGCCGCAACGGTATCTCCAATGGCTGGGCAATGCGCTGCAGGGCGACCTGGGCAGCTCGCCCATCAGTGGCGAGGGCGTCGCCCCGGCCATTGCCCACCGGCTTCCGGTATCGCTGCAGCTGATGCTGTATGCGCAGGTGCTGGCCCTGCTGATCGCCCTGCCGCTGGGCGTCCTGGCCGGCTATCGCGAAGGCTCGACCCTGGACCGCGCCTTGTCCGGCGCCGCCTTCGGCGTCCTGGCGGTGCCGCACTTCGTCCTGGGCATCGTGCTCATCCTGGTCATGGCGATTGCATTGGGCTGGTTTCCCGCCACCGGCTATGTCCCCTTCAGCACCGATCCGCTAGGCAGCCTGCGCTCGATGGCCCTGCCTTCGCTGACCCTGGCCCTGGTCGAAGCGCCGATCTATATGCGTTTGCTGCGCAGCGACATCGCCGCCACCCTCAAAGAGGAATTCATCACAGTGGCGCGCGCCAAAGGCCTGCCCGACTGGAAGATCCTGTTCCGGCATGCGCTGCGGCCATCGTCCTTCACGCTGATCACCGTCATGGGCATCAATATCGGCCACCTGATAGGCGGCGCGGTCATCATCGAAACCTTGTTCGCCCTGCCGGGCGTAGGCAGGCTGCTGATCGAAGCCATCACCAAGCGCGACTATCTCGTGCTGCAGGGGGTAGTGCTCTTCATCGGCGTCTCATTCGTCATCGTGAACCTGATCGTTGACGCGATTTACGGCTTTCTCGACCCCAGGCTGTCCCGTCATGGCAAGTAAAACCATCGCCCTTGCGCCGCGCGCAGCCAGCCCCGCGCCGATCGCGCTGCCCTATACCCTGACCCTGCGCATCGCTTTGCCGACACTATGGCTGTGCCTGGTCGCCGGCTTGGCGCTCACCGTGCAATGGCTGCCCTTGCCCGCGCCCGATGAAATGGATTTCCTGGCTACCGGCAAAGGTCCCAGCCTGGCCCACCTGCTGGGCACCGACCTGGACGGACGCGACCTGCTGTCGCGTCTGGCATATGGTGCCCGCGTTTCGCTGATCGTCAGCCTGGGGGCGCCCGCCATCGGGCTGGCTGGCGGAACCCTGCTCGGCCTGCTGGCCGCCTACTACGGCGGCTTCACCCGCACAGCCATCCTCGGCACGCTGGATGCCATGCTGGCGTTTCCCAGCCTGGTCTTTGCGCTGGGCCTCACGGTGGTGCTTGGCCCCTCGGTGCAAAACGTCACCATCGCCCTGGGCATCATGTCCATCCCGGCCTTTGCCCGCATTGCGCGCGCCAATGCCATGCCGCTGCTGGCGCGAGAATTCGTCCAGGCGGCCCACACCGCTGGCGCGGGCGATTTCTACATCATGTTCCGCGAGATCCTGCCCAATATGGTGATGTCCCTGCTCACCTATGCGCTGACAATGATGTCGGTCATGATCGTGGCCGAAGGCTCGCTCAGCTTCCTGGGCGTGGGTGTGCCGCCCCCCACCCCCAGCTGGGGCAGCATGATCGCCGAAGGCCGCGAGGCGCTGGAAAGCGTGCCCCATGTCGCCCTGGTGCCGGCCGCCGTGATGTTCCTGACGGTACTCAGCCTGAACCTGCTGGGCGACACCTTGCGCCAGCGCCACGCCGGGCGGCCGGGAGGCCTGGCATGAGCGCCGTGGTCCTGCCCGCACCGCTGCTGCAGATACGCCAACTTGGCGTGCAGTTTCCCACCCGGCATGGCCTGCTGCAGGCCCTGGACGCGGTCTCGCTGGACGTCGTCGCCGGGCGCACGCTGGCGATCGTCGGCGAATCCGGTTCAGGCAAGTCCGTGCTGTCGCGCGCCATCATGCGCCTATTGCCATCCAGCGCCACGATCGCGCCATCTGCCCGTATCCGGTTTCACGACACCGACCTGCTCGCGCAAAGCCCTCGCGAGATGCAAAAAATCCGTGGCCGGCGCATCGCCATGGTGTTTCAGGACCCCATGACCGCACTGAACCCGGTGCGCACCATAGGCTCGCAACTGGCTGAAGGCATGCGCCAGCACCTGGGCATCAGCGCGAGCACCGCGCACAGCCGCGCCCAGGATCTTCTTGCCCGTGTCGGCATCTCGTCGCCAGCGCGCCGCATGGACCAGTATCCCCACGAGCTGTCGGGCGGCATGCGCCAGCGCGTGGTCATCGCCATGGCCATTGCCTGCGAGCCCGAACTGCTAATCGCGGACGAGCCCACGACGGCCCTGGATGTCACCGTACAGGCCGAGATCCTGGAATTACTGCACAAACTGCAGCGCGAACACAGCATGACCATGATCCTGATCACCCACGACCTGGGCGTGGCGGCCGGCCATGCTGACGAAATCGCGGTCATGTACGCCGGACAAATCGTCGAGAAAGCAGCCACGCGCACCATCTTCAAAGCGCCGCGCATGCCCTACACGCATGCCCTGCTGCGCTCGATTCCCAGCTTGGCCGACGCCGCCCATACCCCGCTCTTCACCATCGGCGGGCGCCCGCCGATGGTGGTCGGCCAGGTGCAGGGCTGCCGCTTCGCGCCCCGGTGCTCCCGCGCGCTACCCCGCTGCCAGACCGAGAGCCCTCCCTTGTCCGGCAATCCCGCAACACATGCCTATCGCTGCTGGCAGCCCCTGGACGCCGCATGACGCCCGACACCTCGCCCCAGCCCATTCTCAGCATCCGTGAGCTCGACGTTGTCTACACCCTGTCGGGTGGACGGCGCATGCAAGCCGTCGAGCAGGTTTCCTTCGATATCGCGGCGGGCCAGACCCTGGCCCTGGTTGGCGAGTCCGGCTGTGGCAAGTCGTCGGTCGCCAGGGCCGTGATGCGCCTGGCCGCCCCCGCGGCTGGCGGCATTTTCCTGGAAGGCCACGACCTGGGCCGCTTGCCCAAGCGCGAACTCAATATCCTGCGCCGCCGCTTCCAGATGATTTTTCAGGATCCGATTTCCTCGCTGAACCCGCGCCGGCGCATACGCGAAATCCTGTTGGCGCCGCTGCGGGTAAATGGCCTGTATCGCCGCCATGATAGCGAGCGGCGCATCCAGCAGACGCTCGAGCTCGTGGGCCTGGATCCCGCATCGGTACTGGATCGCTATCCACATGAGTTTTCAGGCGGGCAATGCCAGCGCATCTCGATTGCGCGCGCCCTCATCCTCGACCCCGTGCTGCTGGTATGCGATGAGCCGGTGTCCGCACTCGATGTTTCGGTACGCGCGCAAGTCCTGAACGTTCTCAATGACCTGCGCGCACGCCTCTCGCTAAGCATGCTTTTCATATCGCATGACCTGGCCGTGGTGCGCAATGTCGCGGATCAGGTCGCCGTGATGTACCTGGGCCGCATCTGTGAAATTGGCCCGGCGGAAAAGATCCTGGGCCATAGCGCCCATCCCTACACCACCGCCTTGCTCAGTGCCGTCCCCAAGGCCGACCCGGATGCGCAAACCACCCGCATCGCCCTCACCGGCGAAATGCCCTCGCCCATGGCGCTGCCCACCGGGTGCCGGTTTCGCACGCGCTGCCCGGCGGCGCAGGACATCTGCGCCGCCGCCCAACCGGCCCTCGGCGACCTGGGCGGGGGCCAGTTCGTGGCCTGCCATTTCCCTTTTTCCATCACCGCGGACACCCTCCGCTCCCGCCCACAGCCTGTCCCACAGGAGTCATGCCCATGACACCGCAACGTTTCCGGCCTTGTTCCCTGGCACTCGGCGCCCTGCTGATCGCCGCCGCAGCCGTCAGCCACGGCACGGCCTTCGCCCAAAAGAAAGGCGGCACTCTTACGGTCGCGGCCGAAGCCGAGTTCAGCGGCTTTAACCACGCCAAGGCCAGGATCTTCAATCAGAACACCTCGGCCCCGGCCTCGTCCGTGATGGAAACGCTTTTTGCCTATGAAGGCGAAAAGATCGTCCCGCGCCTGGCACTGGAACTGACCGAGGCCCCCGACCGCCTTAGCGCCACCGTCACGCTGCGGGAAAACGTCAAATTCCACGACGGCACGCCGTTCAACGCCGATGCCGTGGTGTCCCACTATATGTGGCTGCTGAATCCGGACACCGGTGTCAATACGGCCATCCTGGGGCCCATCGAATCCGTCGAAAAAGTCGACGACCACACCGTGCGCTTCAAGCTCAAGCACCCCTGGACGGCCCTGCGCTCGGCCCTGGCGCTGGAAAACCTGGTGAACTTCATCGGGTCCCCAAGCGCTCTCAAGAATGATCCCGAAGGTTTTCACCGCAAGCCCGTCGGCACAGGCCCCTTCATCTTCAAGGAATGGCAGGCCGGCGACCGGGTCGTGCTCGAGCGCAATCCCGACTATTGGGATCCGGCCCTGCCCTATCTGGATCAGGTCGTCTATCGCATCCTGCCCGATGGCAATACCCGCTACCAGAGCATCAAATCGGGCGAAGTCGATATTGGGCGGGTGGATACCGCCGCGCATGTGCTGGACGCGCGCAAGGTACCCAGCCTGGTCGTGCACGACTACGAAGGCTCGGGCGGCTATATGTGGAACTTCAATCACTCCAAGCCGCCCTTCGACGACAAGCGCGTGCGCGCCGCCGTTGTCCACGCCTTCAATTCGCCAGCCATGGTCGAAGCCTTTTTTCTGGGCACGACCAAACCCTCCACGGACCTGCTGGGCCCCAATTCCGCCTGGCATTGCCCCAACCTGAACTGGCGTGGCTACGACCTGGCCAAGGCCAAGGAGCTGGTCAAGGAAGTGGGCAAGCCCATCCAGTTCGAACTGGTTTCCACCAATACCCCCGGCGGGCGCCGGCAAGCCGCCATGGTGCAGCAGTTTGCCAAGGCAGCCGGCATGCAGGTCGATATCCGGCTGGTGGAACAAAGCCAGAACGTGCGGGTGGGGCTAAGCGGCGATTACCAGATGGATGTCTGGCGCTTTAGCGATACCGGCGGCGACCCCGACCTGGTCCTGTCCTACTACTTTGGCGGTGCGCAGGGGGAACCGGTCAGCCGGCACGACACCACTGCCGTCGACAAGCTCCTGGCCCAAGCCCGCACGGAAACCGACACCGGCAAACGGCACGAACTCTACTGCCAGATGGCGCAAATGTTCTCGGACGAAGCCATCGCACTGATCCCCATCCGCACCACCTACAGCGCCGTAGCCCAACCCTATGTGAAAGATCTGCCAGCCATGCAGAACTCCCTCATCCGCGTGCGTGCGATGTGGCTGGACAAATAATGCTCGACACCAACTACCCAGGAGACTCTTGATGGCCCGAATACCCTACTTCGATATGGATCAGGCACCTGCCGCCTACGCCGACCTGATGAATTCGCGCAAACCGCTCAATCTGTACCGCATGCTGCCGCATGCCAGCACCGCGGCGCTGGGCTTCCTGAAAATGGGCGGAGCGCTGCTGCGCGAAAACGAGATCGACTCACAACTGCGCGAAATCGTCATCCTGCGCGTAGGCATACTCAGTGGCGCCAGCTACGAAGTTCATCAGCACACCCGGGTGGCCCGCTCGGTCGGCCTGTCCGAGGAAAAAATCGCCGCCATCGAACAGGGTGCCGACGCGGCCGTATTCTCCGAGCTCGAACGCCTGATATTGCGCTTTACCGACACGGTGGTGCACGAGGTCAAGGCGCCCGACGAGCTCTTTAACCGCGTACTGGAACATCTGAACCATCGCCAGATGGCCGAACTCGTCCTGACTATCGGCTTTTACATGATGGTCAGCCGTTTCCTGGAGAACTTCGAGGTCGACATCGAAGCTCCCGGCGTCATCCAGTAAGCGTTCACGCCCCGCCCCTATCCCATTCTGCCGGCAAACACCATGAATCTTGCTCCGAACGAACTCGACCCGCATCGCCAGCTCTATCCCAGTACGCTTGGCCAGGAACCCGGCCGCGGCCGCCTTGCGGGCCGCCGCATCCTGGTTGTCGGCGCCGGACAGCGCACCATTCCCGAAGACCATCCCCCCGTGGGCAACGGCCGCGCGGTATCGCTGCTGTTCGCCCGCGAGGGCGCGCAGGTGGCCTGCGTAGACGTCTCGCAGGAGGCGGTGGACGAAACCGTGGCCCTGGTCAGGCAGGAAGGCGGCACGGCGCTGGCCGCCGTCGCCGATGTCAGCGAAGGCGAGCGCATAGGCCCCCTGGTGCAGCGCTGCGCCGCGGAACTCGGAGGGCTCGACGGCCTAGTGCTGAATGTGGGCATATCCTCCGCACTTCCCCTGGACAAGCAAACCGTCGCCGACTGGGATCGCGAATACGCGGTCAACGTCCGCAGCCATATGCTGTTCAGCCAGGCTGCGCTGGAAGTCATGGCGCCCGGCAGCTCCATCGTGCTGATCTCCTCGCTGGCCAGCCAGCGCTCCACCGGCCGCAACCCGGCGTATGAATCGTCCAAGGCGGCCCAGGTTTCCCTGGCCCGCAGCATCGCCATGGCTGGCGAGCCCAAGGGCATCCGCTGCAACAGCGTGCTACCCGGCCTCATGGACACGCCCATGGGGCGCGACGCGTCGCGCCGCCGGCCCTCACGAGCCGCGCTGGTGCCTTTCGGCCGGCAGGGCACGGGCTGGGAAGTGGCCTATGCCTGCCTATTCCTGATTTCACGGGAATCCAGTTACGTGAATGCGCACGCCATGCTGGTGGACGGCGGCCTGGGCTACGGCATCGCCAGGACCTGAGCCAGGATCAAGCCGGCGCGGCCACCGCGCCGCAAGACTGGCGCAGCACGAACTGGGGCGATACCCATACCGTTTGCGACGCATGGGCCTGATCGCGGCGGATCCGGCCCAGCAGCAGGTCGCCGCAGACCCTGGCGGTTTGCTGCAGATCGACACGCACGCTACAAAGCGGCGGCATATAGGTGTGCGCAAAATCCGGATCGCCGATCGAGATCACCGAGACGTCATGGGGTATGCGCAAATGCGACGCCCCAATGGCGTTCAGGCATTCATGCAGAATATTGGTGCCCTGGGCAATGATAGCGGTGGGCCTGGCGGCGCCATGCAGCAAGGCCGACATCGTATGGAAAGTGGCATGGGTATCGGCCGGCGACTGCACGATCAGATCTTCCGGCACGGCCAGGCCATGGGCGGAAAATCCGCTGCGAAAACCGTCGATGCGCAAGCGGATGGGCCGGCGCACAGGGGTATCCGGGGTCTGCCCCAGCACCAGCGCGATACGCCGGTGCCCCTGGGCAATCAGGTGCGACACCGCGGCATGCATGCCCGCCAAGTGATCAAACAGCACGTAATCCTTGTCAACCAGCTGCATATCCCGGTCCAGAATCACCACCGGCGCCTCGAAGGCCTGCACTGACGCCACCACCTCGGCATCCCGCTCGTTGCCCGGCGCCAGGATCATGCCATCCATGCCACGGCTTTTGAACATGGCCAGAATGTCGAGCTCGCGCTGGGGGTTGTTCAGGCCATTGGCCAGCAACAACATATATCCCTCTGGCCGGAAACGCTCCTCGAGCGCCCGAAAAAGCTTCGCATACAGAGGGTTGGTGACATCGGTCAGCATGCAGCCTATGGTGCGGCTGGCCCGCAGCCGCAAGGATTGCGCGGCATGGTTGGGCCGATAGCCGAGCTCTTCGATGGCGCGCTCGACCTTTTCACGCGTCGCGGCGGTGACGTTATCAACATTGTTGATGACTCGCGAAGCACTACCCAGCGAGACGCCAGCCAAGGCCGCAACATCCCGGATACTGACGGAGCGCGACTTCAACGATTCTGACATGGCTGCCTATAAGGATGGTGTCGGCTATTGTAGTGAACGTGTTTCTTTCCGCACACGCAACGCCCAGCCGGCGCGCAAACCACTGTATATTTGTCCACCATGAGCATTCAGTCCGACAAACTCTCCAGCCGCAGCGACGCCGATGTGCGCCTGGTGGCCCCGCAGCCCACCTCGCCCAACGAGGAAACACTCGAGCGCGCCCTGCGCCCGCGCGCCCTTGACGAATACGTGGGCCAGCGCCAGATTCGCGACCAACTCGAGATCTTCGTGGCCGCCGCCCGCAATCGAGGCGAAGCGCTGGACCACGTTTTGCTGTTCGGGCCGCCTGGCCTGGGTAAAACCACGCTTGCGCACATCGTGGCGCACGAAATGGGCGTCAACCTCAAGCAAACCTCGGGGCCCGTGCTCGAGCGCGCCGGCGATCTGGCCGCGCTGCTGACCAACCTTGAAAGAAACGACGTCCTCTTCATCGACGAAATCCACCGGCTGTCGCCGGTCGTCGAGGAAATCCTGTATCCAGCGCTGGAAGATTTCCAGATCGACATCCTGATCGGCGAAGGCCCCGGCGCGCGCAGCGTCAAGCTCGACCTGCAACCCTTCACGCTGGTGGGCGCCACCACGCGGGCGGGCATGCTGACCAACCCCTTGCGCGACCGCTTTGGCATTACCGCCAGGCTCGAGTTCTACACCACCGAGGAACTCACCCTCATCGTGACTCGCAGCGCGCGCCTGCTGGGTGCCGACATCGTGCCCGAAGGCGCCATCGAAATCGCCCGGCGTGCACGCGGCACGCCCCGGATTGCCAACCGCCTGCTGCGGCGGGTGCGCGACTACGCCGAGGTCAAGGCCCGTGGCGTCATCGACTCGGCCACCGCCGCGGCCGCGCTGACCATGCTGCAAGTCGACCCGCACGGCCTGGATGTCATGGACCGCAAGTTGCTCGAAGCCATCGTGCATCGCTTTGATGGCGGCCCGGTCGGCGTCGACAGCCTGGCTGCGGCCATCGGCGAAGCGCGTGACACCATCGAAGACGTAATCGAACCCTACCTGATCCAGCATGGTTTTCTGCAAAGAACGCCACGTGGACGCATTGCCACCCAAACGACCTGGCGCCATCTGGGCCTTGTGCCGCCGTCGCATATGGGGGGCGCCGAGCTCTTTTCGCCATAAGTTATTGCGCCCCAGCAACACCTGGTATTTTTGTCGCATATTGTTGCTCGACAACAGTTGTAAGTCCTTCCGAACCGCTACAATTTGCGGTTGGATACTTTCGCCGTAACGCTATGCCCGCAGTGCCTCAAAGTACGTCCATATTCGGCTTTCCAGTTCGGGTCTACTACGAAGACACGGATGCGGCCGGCGTGGTGTACTACGCCAACTACCTGAAGTTTTTCGAACGCGCCCGCACCGAATGGCTGCGCTCGCTCGGCTTTGGGCAAGCGGCAACGGCCGATACCGACGGCAAGGTGTTCGTGGTCCGTGCAACAAGCGTGCAGTATCTCAAGCCGGCCCGACTCGACGACGCGCTTACCATCCGCAGCCAGGTCACCCGGGTCGGGCGCGCCTCGCTCGAATTTTCGCAATGGTGCGAACGCGGCAACGATGTGCTGGCTACCGGCCATATCGAAATCGCCTGCGTCACCCGCGATACCCTGCGCCCGGCTGCCATACCGGCATTGATTGCCTCCCGGCTGGCGGAACTTGCACCCCCGCGTACCGGCAACGCCGCGCAGTGAAATTCCGTTCTTTCGCCTGCCTATTCACCCGTAACCCGCAAAGGCTTATTCCATGAATCCCACCCAGGACATGTCGATACTGTCTCTGATTCTGCATGCCAGCCTTCCCGTGCAATTCATCATGGCATTGCTGGTCGTGATTTCGGTGATGTCATGGACATACATTTTCGGCAAGCGCGCCACCATCCGGCGCACCCAACGCCAAACCGAAAAATTCGAGGCTGACTTCTGGTCGGGCGGCGATCTCACCATGCTGCATCATGCGGTCGCCACCCACCGGGTCGAGCACGGCGCCCTGGCCCGCATCTTCGAGGCCGGTATGTCCGAATTCCTCAAGGCGCGCAAGAACCATGGCGATGTCGGCACCGTGCTCGATGGCGCCCGGCGCGCCATGCGCGCCTCGTACCAGCGCGAAATGGACTCGCTCGACCGCCATCTGGCCTTCCTGGCTTCGGCCGGCTCGGTCAGCCCGTATATCGGCCTGCTCGGAACGGTATGGGGCATCATGCACGCCTTCCTGGGCCTGGCCGGATTGCAGCAAGCCACCTTGTCTGCAGTTGCGCCGGGTATTGCCGAGGCCCTGATCGCCACGGCCATCGGCCTGTTCGCGGCGATTCCGGCCGTGGTGGCATACAACCGCTATGCGCACGATATCGACCGGCTGTCGGTGCGTTTTGACAGCTTCATCGACGAGTTCCTCAACATCTTGCAACGGCAGGTACGCTGATGCCCTCTGCACGCTCGGGCGGGCGGCCAGGCCGCCGCATGAAAAACGAGATCAACGTCGTGCCTTATATCGACGTGATGCTCGTGCTGCTGGTGATCTTCATGGTGACGGCGCCCCTGGTTCCGCCAGGCATGATCGCGCTTCCCTCGGTGGGGCAAACCACGGCCGAAGTCCCACTCAAGCCGCTGGAAGTCCAGATTGCGGCCGACGGCGTACTGTCGGTGCGCGACCTGCAGCAAGGCGAAACCACGTTGAAGCCCGTCCCCAATACCCAGCTTGCCGACTTCATCCGCGGCGTGCAGCAGTCCCAGCCCAACCAGCCGGTGGTTATCGCGGCCGACGGCAAGGTGCCCTACGAGTCCGTCATCAAGGTCATGGACGAACTGCAGCAGCAAGGCGTGGCCCGCGTGGGCCTGCTGGTGCAACACAGCGGGCCGGGTCGCTAAGCAATGAGCATGAGCCGGCCAGCTTCCAATTCTGCTGCCACGCCCCCCCAGGAAAAGCAGGGACGGGCGTTTGCGCTTGCAATCGGGCTGCACGCGCTGCTGGTGCTTGCCATCGTCGTCAGCGTGTTCATCAATCCGCAGCCCCAGCAACCGATGCAAGTCGAGATGTGGGCGGCCCTGCCGGACGCCAACGCGCCGGACGAAGTCCCGCCTACGCCCGAGCCGCAACCCGAGCCCGAACCTCCCGTTCCCGAGCCCGAACCTGCTCCGGCGCCCGCACCTGCGCCGGAACCGGAACCGGAACCGGAACCGGAACCACAGCCTGCCCCCGAACCGATTCCCACGCCGGCTCAACTGCAGGCCCAGCAGCGCGAGGCCGAGATTGCTCTCGAGCAGGAAAAAAAGCGTGAAGAAGAAAAACGCGCCAAGATCGCCGCACAACGCCAGCAGGAACTGGAACGCCAGCGCAAGGAAGACGAGCGCCAGCGCCAGATAGAGCAAAAGCGCCAGGAAGAGCAGCAACGCCAGCAAGAGCAAAAACGGCAAGAACAAGAGCGTCAGCGCGATCAGGAACGCCAGCGCCAGGAAAAACTCGCCGCCGAGAAAAAGGCTGCCGCCGAAAAAGCGGCGGTAGAAAAAGCTGCCGCAGACAAAGCCGCGGCCGACAAGGCCGCTGCCGAAAAAGCAGCCGCCGACAAGAAAGCCGTAGCGGAAAAAGCTGCCGCAGAAAAGGCCGCTACCGAGAAAGCCGCGGCCGAGAAAAAGGCCGCCGCTGAAAAAGCCGAAGCCGAGAAAAAAGCCGCCGCAGAGAAAAAAGCTGCGGAAAAAACGGCGGCGGACAAGAAAGCCGCTGCTGCAAAGGCCGAACAGGAACGTAAATTGCGTGAAGCCTTTCAATCGTCGGCCAGCGCCGCGGCAGGACTCTCCGGAGGCACCGCGGCCCGTAGCCAGGCCGGAGGCGGTGGCGATAGCGGTTATGGCGCCCTGATTCGTGCCTGCGTGAAACCCGGTGTGGTGTATTCGGGTAGCCGGGAAGGCGGCAGTAATCCTGTCGCTGTATTCCGGGTACAGCTGCAACCCGACGGCAAGCAGGCAGGGCCACCGCAATTAAGGCAATCATCGGGTGTCGCGGCTTTCGATCGTGCGGTACAAACAGGTATCCAGCGTTGTAACCCGTTCCCACGCCCGCCTTCCGGGCGCTTTCCGTCTACCATAGACGTGCGTTACAACATGTTCGATTGACCCTCAACTTTGTGCGACCTGACATGACTGCTGCCAATAACGACCTGATCCGATCTGCCGACAACCCCAAGCCTGCGGCAAGCCGCTTGCCTACGCTGGAAGGACAGTATCGGCCAGGCGTGCTTCGCGGGCTCGCATCGTTGGCCTTACTTGCGATGTGCGCCATGCAAACCGCCAATGCCCAGCTTGAGGTCGAGATCTCCGGCGCCGGCGCCAACCAGTACCCTATCGCGATTGCAGACTTTGCCGATTCCGATGGGCAGCGGGGTCGCCAGCTGGCCGAAGTCGTACGTGCCGACCTGGTTCGCTCGGGCCTCTTTCGCACCGTCAGCACGTCTGGCGTCAACCTTGGCGTCGATTCCACCATCGATTTCGCCATGTGGCGCCAGCGCGGCGCCAACGCCTTGGCATACGGCAGCTCGCAATCGGACGGCTCGCAGCTGGATATCCGCTACCGCATGGTGGATACCGTGCAGCAGTCCGAACTCGACGGCATGGGCTTTGCCGCCCCGGCCAACCGCTGGCGTTCCGCTGCCCACAAGGTCGCCGATCGCATTTGCGAAAAGCTCAGTGGCGCCCAATGCGCGTTTTCCACCCGCATCGCCTATGTAGTCAAGCGCGGCGGGGTCTGGGAACTGCAGATTGCCGACGCGGACGGCCACAATCCGCAGACCGCCCTGCGCTCGCGCGAATCCATCATTTCGCCAACCTGGTCGCCTGACGGCAGCCGGCTGGCCTACGTCAGTTTCGAATCCGGCAAGCCGGTAGTGTATGTACATCACATCGCTACCGGTCAACGCACGCCGGTTGCCAACTTCAAGGGCAACAACAGTGCTCCCGCGTGGTCACCCGACGGCAAGCGCCTGGCGGTGGTGTTGTCGCGCGACGGCTCATCCCAGATCTACCTGGTGAATGTCGACGGCTCGAACCTTACCCGAGTCACGCAAACCGCCACCATCAATACCGAACCCAGTTTCACCCCCGACGGCCGCTCCATTGTTTTCAGCAGCGACCGCGGAGGCAGCGCCCAGATCTACAAGATCGGCGTAGAGGGTGGCCAAGCCACCCGACTCACTTTCAATGGTGGCCACAACGTCAGCCCCGAAGTATCGCCAGACGGTACTGCGCTGCTGTACGTCACACGGCGTGGCGGCAATTATCAGATCGCGGTGTTGAATCTCTCCACCGGCAAAGAAGTTTTGCTTACCAATGGTCCCGACGACCAGTCTCCCAGCTTTTCGCCAGACGGCGGCATGGTGCTGTATAGCTCCGGTCAACGCGGAGGAACCCTGAGCGTGCGCTCTATCGATGGGCTTGCACAAGAGACACTGGCACCGGCAGGAGCAGGCATTACCGCTGCTACCTGGGGTCCATTTGGCACGGCAAACTGATTCGCCCGTACTTGTATTTTCAAATAAATGCGGCCCATTGACCTGGGCGCTGCAATGTGGCCGCGACGATCTGGTCTTTATTTAATTTTTGCTCTTACCGTTGGGAGCCCATTATGATGAATCGCTTTTTGAAAGGCTTTGCAATCGTTGGTTTGTCCGCCGCACTGGCCGCTTGCGGCAGTTCGGTCAAACTCGATGAAAATGCCTCCGGCGCCGGCGGCACTGCCGATGGCAGCAGTTCCGGCGTAGGCAGCGGCGGTGCAGGCCAGTACGATCCGTTCAACCCGCAAAGCCCCCTTGCCCAGCAACGTTCGGTTTTCTTCGACTTCGACAGCTATACCGTCGGCGAACAATACCGCCCCGTCGTTGAAATGCATGCCAGCTACCTGTCCAGCCATCCTCAGCAGCAGGTAGTTATCGAAGGCAATACCGACGAGCGTGGCAGCAGCGAATACAACCTGGCCCTGGGCCAGCGTCGCTCGGAAGCCGTGCGTCGGGTTCTGCTGTTGTTGGGCGTTCGTGACGATCAGGTCGAAGCCATCAGCTTCGGCAAAGAGCGTCCGTTGGCTACCGGCAGCACCGAAGCCGATTTCGCGCAGAACCGTCGCGCCGACTTCACGTATCGCCGTTAATCAGTCTGCGGGTGCTGCCATTTTCACCTTAGCACCCGTCTGTCTGTATATTTAAGGGCCGTCTCCGTGGCTTTCGGGCCATGGAGCGGCTTTTATTGCATCAGGCCCAGGCCAACCCAAACACCTACCCTAACGAACCAGGAGTCCCCCGCTTATGATCCCGCGAGCTCTTCATACGATGCGTGGCGTGGCACTCGCCGCAGCGATGGCAGCCGGCCTATTCGCCGCGCCTGTCCAGGCCCAGCTATTTGGCGGTGACGATGAAGCCCGCCAAGCGATTCTCAAGGCGCGCCAGGAAATAAGCGAAGTACGGTCCGAGAGCCAGCGCGGGCTCCTGCAGCTTTCCTCGCAACTGGAACAGTTGCAGAATCAGGTAACCCAGATGCGCGGGCAAATCGAGACGCTTACCAAGCAGGTAGCCGATTCGCAACAGGCGCAGCGCGATGCGTATATGGACATGAATGAGCAGCAACAGCGTGAAGGCGCTCCTGCCGGGGCTGCCGATGCCGGCAGCATCCTGAATGCCAACGGCGATGAACAAGCAGCGTACGACAGCGCGATCGACCTGTTTCGCAAGGGTTCATACAAGGAATCGGCGGCCGCTTTGGGCCAGTTCGCCCAGAAATACCCGCAAAGCAGCTATGCGCCAACGGCGCAGTTCTATTGGGGTAGCAGCCTGTATGCGCTGCGCGACTACAAAAGCGCCATCAGCCGCCTGCAAACCATGGTGAAGAGTTGGCCCACCAACCAGCGTGCGCCCGATGCCTTGCTGGTGATTGCCGGCAGCCAGATCGAATTGTCTGATCACAATGGCGCGCGTGCCACGCTACAGCGCATCATCAAGGAATATGCCAATAGCCAGGCGGCCAATACAGCCCGCGATCGTTTGCAATTACTGCAATAGAAAAATTGGGCCGGCTACCAGATAGCTGGCCCAATTCAAGTCACGGAATCAGGTAACTGGCTTTATCACCAACCACCCATTTCGGCGCGCGTCCGCGGCCACTCCAGGTCTGACCGGTTTCGGGGTTGCGATACTTGGCCACGACTGGCGCGGGTGCCGCTTTCGCGCGCGGCTTGCGACCAGCGGGCTTGCCAGTTGCCATCTCTTCCGTGGCTGCGGCTCGCCGCACCGGAAAACGCAGTTCTTGTGGTGTCAGTCCGTATTGCTCGATCAGGCCATTGATCTGCTTTACCACCGACGCGATTTCACGTTTACGCGCCTGTGCGATTTTTTTATCGAGACTGGCTTTCTGGGCCAACAAAGTGCGATATGTAGCCATAATGGTTTGCTCCTAAATCGCTAAAAATGATAACCCGTCATTTTGCACCGTTTATAAAGCAGATACAAAAAAAAGCACAAAAAAAAGGCACCGAAGTGCCATTTTTTTTGTGTAGACCGCAGTATTCAGCTAATTAGACTGCATAGTCTAGTGCGCCCCGCATTTTGCCCAGTGCGCGAGTTTCAATCTGGCGAATTCGTTCGGCCGACACACCAAACTCATCGGCCAGTTCCTGCAGGGTTGCTCCTGCCCCTTCCGGCAACCAGCGAGCTTCGATAATACGGCGCGAGCGCGCATCCAGCGTATCGAGCGCACCGGCCAGACCCACCGTTTGCAACTGGTCGTATGCCCGGCGCTCGAGCACCTGGGTGGGTTCGCTTGCGCCGCCATCAGACAGCCAAGCCGATGGCGCATAGGCTTCGTCATCGTCGTCGCGGCCATCTAGCGCCATTTCCCGGCCCGACAAGCGTTGCTCCATTTCGGTCACGTCTTGATGGCGCACATTCAGCTCACGCGAAATATGATCCACTTCGTCGGGGGTCAGGGTTTCGCTGCCCTTCTTCATGCTGCGCAGATTGAAGAACAGTTTGCGTTGCGCCTTGGTCGTGGCCACCTTCACCATGCGCCAATTGCGCACCACGTACTCGTGGATCTCGGCCTTCACCCAATGGATGGCGAACGATACCAGTCGCACACCCCGTTCGGGATCGAAGCGCTTGACGGCCTTCATGAGGCCGACGTTGCCTTCCTGGATAAGATCGGCATGCGGCAGGCCGTAGCCCAGGTATTGACGGGCAACGGCCACGACCAACCGCAGATGCGACAGCACCAGCTCGCGGGCGGCCTCGAGGTCGTCCTGTTCACGGAAACGGTGAGCCAACGCGGATTCCTGCTCGGCGGTGAGCATGGGAATACGGTTGACTGCGGAAATGTAGGCGTCGATCGTCCCCAGCGCGCCAGGATTGGCGATAGCCATTGCCAGAGCGTTGCTGGAGGCAGCGGACGGGGCGGTGATCTGTGTCATATAGCGTAATCCTCGACTGAAAGCGGGATCCAAAAAAACATCTTAGCACTCTGACAGCAGGAGTGCTAATTCGTTCCCCCTATGGTAGCGATTGTCAATTTCTTCCTGCTTCGTTGCACTGCAAGATATCTGCGCACGGCTCAGTGTTGGTTTTCTGCATCGCCAACCCTGCCGAACTGGTCGGTGTTTACCCTAGACGACAAACCGTCGCGTTGACTTTGAATTTGCTGGTAGGTAGATTGATTTACAGATTGTCAGAAATGGTTGGGCAAGTCGCCTCAGGCATTTCAGTTGCAGGGCTGCGGCAAAGCCATATCCCTGACGGCCAAACGGCAATTAAGAAGTCATAAGCTGTTCCCACAGACGGTCAAAACCGCGCGGGAATCAACAAAGTACAGAGGAGACATCCATGAAATTCAAAACCGCATGCCTCGCGGCATCGCTGGCCGCGGCCGGCCTGGCAACCACCGGCATGGCACATGCCCAAAGCAGTGTCACGCTCTACGGTATCGTAGACGTCTCGATGGAAGCCTACAACAATGCACCCACGAGCGACGGCGGTAGCGGCACCGTCACCGGCATGCGTTCGGGCGGCCTGTCCGGTTCGCGTTGGGGCGTTCGCGGCAGCGAAGACCTCGGCAATGGCATGAAGGCCATCTTCCAATTGGAATCGGGCTTCAACGTCGGCAACGGCAAGCCCGCCGACAGCACCCGCCTGTTCAACCGTACCGCCATGGCTGGTGTCAGCTCCGAGTGGGGCCAACTGACCTTCGGTCGCCAATACACCTCGGGCTTTACCATGATGGCCCCGTACGTGCCGGGCGCCTACGGTTCGCAATATGAACCCACCACCCGCATGCTCCCGTCGCGGGCCGACAACGCTGCTGTGTATAGCCACAAGTTTGGCGGCCTGAACGTCGGCGCCTACTACGCCTTCACCAACCAGGCCGACCAGATCAACTACGACGCCAGCACCACCGGCTCGTGGGGTGGCGCTCTTGGTTACTCGTTCGGAAACACCTTCCGTATCATGGCGGCCTACGACCAGGTTCACGAAAACACAGCCCCTGGCTCAGTCACCCCGCTGGGTAAAGGCGAAAACGCCTTCATCGGCGGTCGTTGGGATGCCGGCAAGTTCAAGATGATGGGCGGCTACCGCTATCGCTCCGGGAAGGATTCCGGCGTTAACGGCCGCGATCTCAGCAGCGATATGTACGTAATCGGCGCAGGCTATCAGATTGCCCCCACCACGGGCGTGATGATCACCTACCACCGCGAAGAATTCCGCAACGCCCCGGCAGGCTACCTGGGTACCACCGACGATACCTGGCAACAGGTTGCGCTCCTGGCCAGCTATGGCCTGAGCAAGCGTACCAACGTCTACTTCGCAGCCGCGTACGCCAAAGACGGCGCCGTCAACCTCGGCTATGCCGGCGACAGCGGCACGGCCTATACGCTGGCTCCCGGAAAATCGTCGCAAACCGCTGGCGCTATCGGCTTCCGCCACATGTTCTAAAGCTCTACCATCTTGGCTTACCCCCGCCCAAGACATACCTAAAACAACATCGGGCCCGCACCTTGGTGCGGGCCGCCAAAGCCTACTCGTTCCTGAAGCCCTTGTGGCCACGGATCCTAAGAAGATGGGCTAGCTTGATCCCCGCGGCGCCTTGTGCACCGCGGGGATTTTCTATTTCGGCAAGGCTGCACGCAAGCTGCGGCGCAGCAATTTTCCGGTGGGTGAACGTGGCAACTCATCCAGCACAAAGTAACGTACCGGTTGCTTGATCTTGCCCAGGCGCTGGGCGCAGTGCGTCTTCAGGCGCGCTTCGAACCCCGCCTGATCCACTGGGTTCGAAGCCACCACGAATGCCACTGGACGCTCGCCAAACTCTTCGTCAGCCAGCCCGACAACGCCCACATCCAGCACCTCGCCAAGCTCGCTTATGGCATCTTCTATTTCCTGTGGATAGACGTTGACGCCGCCCGAGATGATCATGTCGTCCATGCGATCGGTCAGGTACATATAGCCGTCCGAGTCCAAGTGGCCGATATCGCCCAAGGTTTGATAGCCCTGCGGGCTGGTGCGATCGGCAGTTTTCCTGGCCTCGCCAAAATACTGGAAGGCAGGCACGCCGGAAAAGTAGATCCGACCGGTTTGCCCGGCCGGCAACTCGGCCCAGTCGTCATCCAGCACATGCGGAACCCCTTTCCACGCCCGCCCCACCGACCCCGGCCGCGCCAGCCATTCCGACGAGTCGATCACGGTCAGGCCCACGCCTTCGGAACCCGAGTAATACTCGGTCAGGATCGGCCCCCACCAGGCTATCATCGCCTGCTTTACCGGCACCGAACACGGTGCCGCCGCATGGACGGCCTGGCGATGATCCGGCGCGCAATAACGCTGTCGCTGGTCTTGCGGCAGCCGCAGCAAGCGCTGAAACATGGTGGGAACCCATTGCGAATGGGTGATCCGGTGCTGCATCAAAGCATTCAAGGCGCGCTCGGCGTCGAACTTGCCAAAGCCATATACCGTTCCGCCGGCGGCGGTAACGGCCAGGGAAAAGCGCAAGGGCGCAGCGTGGTAAAGCGGCGCGGTCGACAGGTACCGGCAATGCTCATCGAACTGAAAGAGCTGCAGCAGGTCCGCAGCGAATACGGCCGTGCCGGCGTACGAGGCATCCGGCAAGGGGCGCCAGACGCCCTTGGGCGCACCGGTAGTCCCCGAGGTATAGAACATGATGGCGCCCGGGCTTTCGTGCAGCCTGGGTTCGCTGTCCATTTCGTCCATCAAGGCCTGCACCGCCGCAAAGCCCGCCTCGGGCCGGCCGTGACAGAGCCATTGCACTGGCCGCTCGACCAGGCGCGATAGCTCGCTCACACCCACGGCAACCTGCTCGTCGATTATCGCCAGGCGCGCCTGGCTGTTATCAATGATGTAGGCGGCATCAACGGCCGACAGCGCGGTCGACACCGGTGTCAGGTACAGCCCGCTGCGATAGGCGGCCCAGACGGCCACAAAGACAAAGGGGGTGTTGGGCAGCAGGACCGCGACATGATCGCCGCGCACCAGACCCAGGCGATCGAACACCCGTGCCAGTCGGTTGGCGCCCTGCTCAAGTTCGGCATAGCTTAGGGATAGCTTGTCGATGCTGACCGCAAGACGGTCCGGCGTGTGCCGGGCCCAGTGCCGGATATCGTGATTCATTGGGTTTGTCTCCTGTTTTTTTGACAACGGAAAGCGAACATCGCCAGCGCTGGGAGCACGTGTTGGCCTGCCTTGCGCGCTGATATCGGTCATTTCCAACACCAGATGGAATCAAAGCATATGGTATCGTACGATACGATAAATTCGATCCCATCAACAAGCAAGAGGAAGGTCATGACTGCAAATCTGTTGGAAGGCAAGGTCGTCATCGTCACCGGAGCCGGCCGTGGTGTTGGCCGCGGCATTGCCCTGGAATGTGCCCGCCAGGGTGCCAGCGTCGTCGTCAACGACCTGGGCGGCAGCCCCACAGGCGACGGCTCGGACGCAAGCCCCACAGAGCAGGTGGTGGCCGAGATCAGGGCTTTCGGCGGCCAGGCGGTGGCCGATACCAACTCCGTGGCCGAATGGAGCTCTGCCCACCGCATTGTCGAGAACGCCCTGGACAGCTTTGGCCGCCTCGATGGCGTGGTGAACAATGCCGGCATCCTCAGCGATGTGATCTTCCACAAAATGACCGAGGAACAATTCGAGCGCGTCATGCGGGTCAACCTGTATGGGCCGTTCTTCGTTTCACGGGCCGCCGCGCCGCATCTGCGCAATCCCAACGGCGGCGCATTTGTGCATATGTCTTCCACATCCGGCCTGATCGGCAACCTGGGGCAAGCCAACTATGCTGCGGCCAAGCTGGGGCTGGTGGGCCTCTCGAAATCGATTGCACTGGACATGGCCCGCTCCGGCGTGCGCTCCAACTGCATCGCACCGTTCGCCTGGACCCGCATGGTCGGCACCATCCCCGACGAAACACCGGAACAAAAGCGCCGCGTCGAAGGCCTGAAAAAACTGGTTCCCGAGCGCATCGCGCCGTTTTGTGCCGCCCTGCTCAGCGATGGCGCAGCCGACGTTACCGGCCAGGTGTTTGGCGTTCGCAATAACGAAATCATCCTGTTCAGCCAACCGCGCCCCATCCGCATTGCGCATACCGCCGAAGGCTGGACACCAAATTCGGTGCTGGATCGCGTGTTGCCCATGCTGCGCCCCTCTTTCTTCCCCCTGGACAGATCCGGCGACGTCTTCACCTGGGATCCGGTCTAGGGCCTGGCATGAATCGGCCCAGGCCCGTGCGCCCATGCGCCAGCGGCTTGCGCCGATCACCTGGACTGCTGCGGCGACACCCGCATTGGCGGGTTGTCGCCTTGCCGCTTTTTGCCTATTCGAACTTGATATCCGACAAGCCGCCTATGATCTTCTGCCAACGGTCCAGTTCTTGGCGGGTAAGTTCATTGGCCTGGGCCGTGGCGGCCCCCGTGGGCTCGATGCCCAGCGCCAGCATCCTCGGCTGGAATGCAGGATCCTTCACGATGGCCTGCACCTCGTCCGACAGGACCTGCACAATGGCGGGCGGCGTCTTGGCCGGTGCGAAAAGCCCCCACCAAGGGGAAAACGGCTCCATTCCCGAAATGCCCTGCTCCGCAAATGTCGGAATGTCCGGCATGGCTGGCGAGCGCTGCGTACCGGTGACGGCTATGGGCCGGATCTTGCCCGACTTGACCAAGCCCGCCGCCACGCCGATGTCGGCTACCGCCGCCACAATCTGCCCACCCGCCAGTTCCTGCAGTGACGGCGCCACACCCTTGTAAGGCACGTGCACCATCTTGATTCCGGCCTGCCGGCTGAAGTATTCACCCAGCACATGCGCGCTGGAACCAACGCCATAAGACCCGTAGGCCACGGTATCGGGCTTGGCGCGCGCCCGGTCCGCCAAGTCCTTCAGATTCTGGATATCCGTGGCGCCATTCACGTAGAGCACCAGCGGCGTCGAGCCAAGATGGGCAACGGTCGTGAAGTCGCGCCTGACGTCGTAAGGCACGTCCTTGCGGGTAAAAGGCGTCATCACGATGGGCGTGCTGGTGGTAAAGAGCAGCGTGTAGCCATCCGGCTCGGCGTTGGCAACCGCGGCGGTCCCGGTCAGCATCCCGCCGCCGGGGCGGTTTTCCACCACGATGGGCTGGCCCAGCTTCTGCCCGAGCTTCTCGGCCACCATGCGGGCCATGACATCGCTGGGGCCACCGGCCGAAGCGGCCACGATGAAATGCACGGGCTTGTCTGGATAGGTACTGGCTGCCTGCGCACCGGACACCCACACCACACTCATCGCGATTGTCGCGGCAACCAGCGTTTTCTGGATAAAGGCCATGGTTCAACTACCTCCAGTTGTGTTCTATGCCCCGTGCGGGCTGCGCCTGCGGCGGTACGGCATCGATATGTTCCACACCAGGGCGGTGTCGCCCGGTGTGTTCCGGTGCAACGAAGCGCGAACCAGGTTCAGGTAACCTGGGCGCCAGACGCCTTGACGATGGGAGCCCATTTGTCGAGCTCTTCATTGATGAACTGGCGGTAGGCCGCGGGCCCCAGCGCGGCAGGCTGCGCACCGACATTCAGGATGTTGCGGCTTACCTCGGGGTCGTTGACCGCTGCGACCAGCGCCGCCCCAAGCTTGTCGATAATCGCCGGCGGCGTACCCGTGGCGGTGGACAAGCCATACCACGAGAAAATATCGAAATCCGGCACACCCGATTCTTTCAGGGTGGGTAGATCCGGATAGGCGGCCAGGCGCTCGGCGCGAGTCACGGCCAGCAGCTTGAGCGTGCCTGCCTGGACATGCTGGGTATACAGCGGCATGTTATCCATGCTGAACAGTATTTCTCCCGCCAACAAGGCATTCAGATTGGCCGCCGTGCCCTTGTAAGGCACATGGTTGACCTTCACGCCGATCCGGTCGCCGAATGCGACAGCCCCCAGGTGCGACGAGGTTCCCACGCCCGCCGAACCAACGAACGCCTTGTCGGGATGGGCTTTCAGGTAGGCGATCAATTCACCGATGCTGTTGATGCCGGCGTTCGAGCGCACGGCCACCGCGTTGGACATCGTGGCAATGCGCCCGACGGGCGGCAGATCCTTTCTGGCGTCGAACGTGGGCTCCTGGTACAGGGCGGGGCCGATGGCGTTGGTGGCCAGGTTGCTGACGAACAGGGTGTAGCCATCCGGCGCCGCGGTCGTTGCGACGCGTGCGGCGGTCATGCCGCCGGCGCCCGGCTTGTTCTCGATGTACAGGGCCTGCCCCAGGCTGTTGGTGAAATGCTTTTCCACCAGCCTGACGAAGATGTCGCTGCCCCCGCCCGCCGAGCCAGGCGAAATGACGCGCAATGTCTTGCTGGGCCAGGCGTCCTGGGCCCGCAGGCTGCCGGCCCATAGCCCAACGCCCAGAGCGGCCGAATTACCCAGAAAAGATCGTCTGCTGGTGTTCATGGTGCTGTCTCCTGATTATGATGACTTCTGCAACCTCTCTGCCTGCCATGGCGATCCCACCGCCAGGAACTAGTAAGACTTGGGCATACCCAGTACCTTTTCCGCAATAAAACACAGGATCATCTGCGGCGACACCGGGGCGATGCGCGGCAGCATGGCCTCGCGAAAATACCGTTCCACGTGGTATTCCTTGGCATAGCCCATGCCGCCGTGCGTGAGCACCGCGGTTTCGCAGGCGCGAAACCCGGCCTCGGCGCCCAGGTATTTGGCGGCGTTCGCTTCCGCGCCACAGGCCCGCCCCTGGTCATATAGCCAGGCGGCCTTCTGGTACATGAGTTCGGCGGATTCAAGTTCTATCCAGCGTTCCGCCAGCGGGTGCTGGATGCCCTGGTTCTTGCCTATGGGGCGATCAAACACGATGCGCTCGTTGGCATAGCTTGCCGCGCGCCGCAGCGCCGCGCGCCCCAGCCCCACCGCCTCGGCGGCCAGCAGCACCCGCTCCGGGTTCATGCCATGCAGGATGTACTCGAAACCGTGTCCCTCTTCTCCGATGCGGTCGGCCACCGGGATCTCCAGGCCATCGATGAAAAGCTGGTTGGAATCGACAGCCTTGCGGCCCAGCTTCTCGATCTCGCGCACCTCCACCTTCACACGATCCAGGTCGGTATAGAAAAGGCTCAAGCCCAAGGTGGGCTTGGTAACCTCTTCCAGGGGGGTCGTGCGCGCGAGCAACAGGATCTTGTGAGCCACCTGTGCGGTCGAAATCCAGACCTTCTGCCCATTAACGACATAGTGATCGCCTTTGCGCACCGCCATCGTTTTCAGCTTCAGGGTGTTCAGGCCCGTATTGGGCTCGGTCACGCCGAAACACGCTTTGTGCTCGCCACGAATCAGCGGCGGCAGCCAGCGCCGCTTTTGTTCGTCGTTGCCATACACCACCACCGGATGCAGGCCGAAGATATTCATGTGCACGGCCGAAGCACCCGATAAGCCCGCGCCCGAACCGGATATGGTCTCCATCATCAAGGCCGCTTCAGCTATCCCCAGGCCCGAGCCGCCATATTCGACCGGCATCGCGATGCCCAGCCAACCGGTCCTGGCCAGGGCGGCATGAAAGTCGTGCGGAAATTCACCGGTACGGTCACGATCCAGCCAGTAGTCGTCGCCGAACGCGGCGCAGACTTCCTGCACGGCATGGCGAATCGCAAGCTGGTCTTCAGTCAGGTCAAAATTCATGTTTGCGTCGATCCGGATTCATTGAAAAAACAGTAATGGCCGCCAAGCGCAGCCTTTCAGCGCGCCGGCTGCCGCAACATCAGGCCCGAGCGCTTATTTATGCATACATATCGTATGCTATCGTACCTATTGAATTCAACCAAGACAGTCATACCCCCCCACTGGCGGCCCCCATCGGGGCGTCTATCTTCAAGGTACGATATGACTTTGCTGCCCCATAAAACCATGAGTCTTTCCGAAAAACCCGCCATCAAGACCCGAAAAAAATCCGCCGATACCGACGTCTTGCCCACCGAGCTGCCCCTGCCTGCGGGCGGCATGAATCGGCGCTTTGGTACGGGATTCCTGCTGCATGATGTCTCGCGCCTGCGCCGCACGGTGTTCGACCAGCGTGTACGCCCGTACGGCATCACCCGCTCGCAATGGTGGGTATTGGCACATTTGTCGCGCGCGCGCGGGCGCCCCATGTCGCAGATCGAGCTGGCCCGCCTGCTGGACGTCGGCAAAGCCACCTTGGGCGGCCTGATCGATCGCCTGGAGCGCAGCGGATATGTGGTGCGCGGCAACGACACCGTCGACCGTCGCGTCAAGTTCGTGAACATCACCCCCGAAGGGGAAAAGCTCATCTCCATCATGGAAAAAGTGGGCGACGACGTGAACGACAGCGTGGTCGCCGGCATCTCCAAAGGAGACATGCAGGTCCTGGAACGCAGCCTGGCGCAAATGAAGCTCAACCTGCTCGAGCTCTTGAAAGATCGCGAGGCATAGGCGCGCGCGACACGCAGCCGGCGGCGCGCCAAAGTTCCGGGCAGCAAGCGTCCCGGCATGTTATTCGGCCTGAATGCCCGCTTCGTTCACCTTGGTCTTCCACACCACCAACTGACGCTGCAGATAGTCGGCAAACTCGGCGGCCGGCGCTGGCGACACCTCCGCGCCCATGGCCGTGAGCTTGGCCACCACATCAGGGCGCGCCAGCATGCGGTTGATCTGGGTGCTGAGCTGTTCGGTAATCTCTTGCGGCAAGCCCGCCGGGCCCATGACTCCCACCCACGCCGCCAGGTCAAAGCCCGGCAGATTGGCGGCTTCGGCAACGGTGGGCAGTTCCGGCACCAGCGCACTGCGCTTTTCGGTGGATACCGCCAGTGTGCGTAGCCGCCCGGCTTGCATATTGGGCTGGCTCGACGCCAGATCAACGAACATGAAGGCCACCTGCCCGCCAATCAGGTCGGTCATGGCCTGAGGCGTGCTTTTGTAGGGAATGGCCGTGGCCTTGAGCCCGGTCAGGGACTTGAACGCAGCACCCGCCACCTGCCCGGTGCTGTTGCCATAGGCATAGCTCAGGCCATTGGGCGTTTTGTGGCTGTATTGGATCAGCTCGGCCACCGAGTTCACCGGCAGCTTGGCTTCGACCGCCAGCACAAAAGGGAAATTGCATACGCGGGCAATCGGCGTGAAGCTGGCGACCGGATCGTAGGGCAGCTTCTTGAACAGATACGGATTCGCCGAATTGGCGGTATTGGTCGTCAGGAACAGCGTGTAGCCGTCTGGCGCGGCCTCGGCCACCGCGGTGGCGGCAAGTATGCCCGATGCGCCCGGTTTATTCTCGACAATGAAGGGCTGCTTGAATGTGTTCTGCAGATCTTCGGCGATCATGCGGGCCACCATGTCGCTCGCGGTGCCGGGGCCGAACGCGGTAAGGATGCGTACCGGCTGCGCAGGCCAGTCGCCGGCCTGGGCGGCGCTGCACAGCGCCAGGGTCAATATGGGCAAGGCCCGTTTGATGATTTGTCCGAGCATTTTGTGTCTCCCCTTGCGGTTACCGTCCGGTTCCGCTTTGTTGGCAAGCTGCTGCGGTACTACCTGGCTATCTGCGCATGGCAAGCAACTGCCGGGCTTGGGTCAAATGCGGCTTGTCTATCATCTTGCCATCCAGCTGCACGGCGCCAGCGCCCTGGGCCATGGCAAACGCATCCACGATGCGCTGGGCGTAGGCCAGTTCGTCGGCGGCCGGCGCAAACCCCTCGTTGATGATGGCAATCTGGTCCGGATGGATGGCGATCTTGCCGACGAACCCGGCGCGCCTCGCGCGCCGCACATCGGCCGCCAGCGCCGCGCTGTCGCGAAAATCGGCGCAAATGGTGTCGATGGCGGCGACTCCCGCGCCGCGGGCGGCCAGCAGGCACAAGGAACGCGCCAATTGATAGGTGAATTCGTATTCGCCGTCATCGCGCCGGTTGCTGGCGGCGCCCAGCGCCGTGGCCAGGTCCTCGGCACCCCAGGTAAGGCCAGCCAGGCGAGGGCCGGCATTGGCATACGATTCCAGCGTAAACATGGCCTGTGGCGTCTCGGTGGCGACCGGAATGATGCGGATCGTGCCAGGCTCGATCCCTTCGCGGTGCTCCAGGGCGGTCAGGTAATTGCCCAGCAGGAGAATATCGTCGGCCGATCCGCACTTGGGCAGGACAATGCCATCCGGTATCCCCGCCACGACCCCCACCAGGTCCGGCAGGGATAACGCCGACCCCAGCGGATTGATGCGTACCCAGCGCTGCTGGCGTGGCGCCTGCGACCCGGGTCGGGCCGCCTGCAGATACTCGCGCACCATGCTGCGGGCCACATCCAGTCGTTCCGGGACGACGGAGTCTTCCAGATCCAGCACGATGGCATCCGCCCCCGTGGATTCGGCCTTGGCCAGCTTTTTCTCGCTATCTGCGGGAACAAACAACAGGGAACGCAGCAACATCGCCTAATCCTCTTGATGATCCGCGCGCTTCAAGCAGTGCGGACATATGTGGCACTCGGTCAATTGCGGAAGAAATCCTAATCGAATAAGATAATTTCCGTCAATAGTCAGACCATAGAATATCAGAACATTAGGAGACAGCCATGGGTCCAAACCCCCTCAAGGGAATCAAAGTACTGGATTTGTCCAAAGTGCTGGCGGGGCCACTGTGCGCGCAATACCTCGGAGACATGGGCGCCGACGTCATCAAGATAGAGTCACTGGGCGATGGCGACGAAACCCGCCACTGGCCACCGTTTCGGCAAACCGAGCAAGCCGGCCCGACCGGCGCGGTGTTCCTGAGCGCCAACCGCAACAAACGCAGCCTGGCGCTGGACCTGCGCAGCGCAGCCGGGCGCGCGGTCGTGCATCGACTGGCGCAAGCCTCGGATGTTGTCGTCGAAAGCTTTGGCCCGGGCGCCGCCGCTCGCCTCGGGGTCGACGCCGACACCCTGCGCAAACTCAACCCACGGCTGGTTTGCTGCAATATCTCGGGTTATGGCAATGTCGGACCCATGCGCGAAGGCAAGGGCTACGACGTCATCCTGCAGGCCTTCACAGGCATGCTGGCCATCACCGGCGAGCGCGATGGCCCGTCGGTTCGCAGCCCCTTTTCGCCGGTGGATCAGGCCACCGGCATGCATGCCCTCATCGGCATCCTGGCAGCCTTGCTGGAACGCTCGCGCACCGGCCTGGGTACCGTGGTCGAGGCCTCGTTGTTCGATACCGCCACCGGCTTTCTGGGCTACTTCCTGCAAAGCTACTGGGAACGCGGCACCGAGCCTGAAAAGCCCGGATCAGGACACGAATCGCTTTGTCCATACCAAGCTTTCGATACCCTGGATTCGCCCCTGATACTGGGCGTGGCCAACGATACCTTGTGGCGGGCATTTTGCAAGATTGCCGAGTTCGAGGACATCGTGGATGACCCTCGCTTTCGCACCAACGCCGCACGCGTGGACCACCGCGACCAGATCGTGCCGCTGGTGGCCGCCAAACTGGCCACACGCGGTCGCGACGACTGGCTCGCACGCCTGGGGGCGGTTGGCATTCCTTGCTCGCCCTTGCATACTCTGGGTGAGCTCTCTGCCCACCCGCATACCGAGGCGTCCGGCATGATCCATCATTATCAGCACCCACAGTACGGAAGCACGCGCGCCGTCGCGCAGCCCGTGCGGTTTGGCGGTGAGCGCACGCCCTTGCATCGCCCGCCGCCCGCGCATGGCGAACATGGCCACGAAATCCTGCGCGAGGCCGGATTCAGCGATACCGAGATCGCCGACATGGCCAGGGCCGGCGTCATCCCTGGTAGCCCAGAAAACCCTCAATCCTGAAGGAATCACCGCATGCTGTTCAGTCCCTTGCGCATTCGCGGCGCCGCCTTGAAAAACCGTATCGTCATTTCACCGATGTGCCAGTATTCGGCGGTTAAGGGCCATGCCCAGCCGTGGCACACCGTCCATGTGGGCAAGCTGGCTGGCGGGGGCGCCGCCGCGGTCATCCTGGAAGCCACGGCGGTCCAGGAACAGGGCCGCATCACGCATGGCGACCTGGGCATCTGGGATGACAGCCAGGTCCAGGGGCTGCGCCACTTGGCCGACACCATCGCCGCCATGGGCGCGGTGCCCGGCATCCAGCTTGGCCACGCCGGACGCAAGGCCAGCGCGCAACGTCCGTGGCATGGCGGCGGCCCGCTGACACCCGCCGACCTCGCCGCTCGTGGCGAAGCGCCCTGGTCCACCGTGGCGGCCTCGGCCCTGCCCCTGGCCCCCGCCTGGCCCACCCCGCAAGAACTCGACGCCGGCGGACTCGCCGGTGTGTGCCAGGCCTTTGTCAGCGCGGCGCGGCGCGCGGCCCAGGCGGGCTTTCTGATCGTCGAGTTGCATGCCGCCCATGGCTATCTACTGCACACCTTCCTGTCGCCGCTGTCCAACCAGCGCCGGGACAGCTATGGCGGCTCGCTTGAAGGACGCATGAAATTCCCACTGGAAGTGGCCGCCGCCATGCGTGCCGCCTTGCCCGAAGAGGTCGCCATGTTCGTGCGCATCTCGGCGGTGGACGGCCTCGAGCACGGATTGGAAATCAAGGACAGCGTGGAATTCGCCAAGCGGCTCAAGGCGCTGTCGGTAGATGTCGTGGATTGCTCATCCGGCGGCCTGGGCGGCTCGGCAACCGCAGCGTCCTCATCGCCCCACGCGGTGCGGCGCGGCCCCGGCTTTCAGGTGCCGTTTGCCCGGCAAATCCGGCACGAGGCCGGCATCGCCACCATGGCGGTGGGCCTGATCGTCGATCCGGTGCTCGCCGGCCAGGTCGTGCTCGAAGGCAGCGCCGACCTGGTCGCGGTCGGGCGCGAGCCCCTGAACAATCCCAACTGGGCCTTGCATGCCGCACGTGAGCTGGGCGTGGATACCGACTACCAGCACTGGCCGGATCAATACGGCTGGTGGCTGGCACGCCGCCCGCCCATCGCCTGACGCCAGGTCCTGGCGCTGTCTACACAATCAAGCACATACGGGTGCCATGCCCACGCATGGCACCAGGAGACAAGGATGCGAGCCCTTTTTTGCGAACAATGGTGCCACTATCAGGACCTGCGCTATACCGAGCTCGAGTCGCCGCCGCTGCGGCCCGGTTGCGTCAAAATCGCCGTGCACTACGCCACGGTCAGCTTCGGGCAAATGCTGGTGGTGGCAGGCAAATACCAGCGCAAACCGCCCCTGCCCTTCGTGCCGGGCACCGAGGTGGCCGGCATCGTCGTGGCCGTCGCCGATGACGTAAGCGGCTTTGCACCCGGTGACCGGGTCGCCGCCGGCCTGGACTGGGGCGGCTACGCCCAAGAGGCCATCGCCACGGTCGAAACCACCTGGCACGTACCCGACTCGGTCGAGCTCTCGGCCGCGGTCAGCGTGCCGCTGACCTATGGCACGGCGCATGCCGCCCTGCACTGGCGCGCCGGGCTGCAGCCCGGGCAAACCGTGCTGGTCTATGGCGCGGCAGGCGGCGTCGGGCTGGCGGCGGTCGAGGTCGCGCGTGCGGCTGGCGCCAAGGTGATCGCAGTGGCGGGCTCGCCCGAACGGGTCGCGCTGGCGCAAGCTCGCGGCGCCCAACTGGGCCTGGTGCACGGCGATGCAGACCTGGGGCGACGCATCAAGGCCCTGAATGGCGGGCGCCCGGTCGATGTGGTGTTCGACCCCGTTGGCGGCGCGCTGTTCGACGAGGCCCTGCGCTGCGTGGCCCCCGAAGGAAAAATCCTTGTGATCGGCTTTGCCAGCGGCAGCGTGCCGCAGATACCGGCCAACCTGCTGCTGGTCAAGAACATCGACGTCATCGGATTCAACTTCGGCCTGTACCTGGGCTGGGGGCTGACAGACGAGCGCAAACACTTTGCCGCCCGCCTGAAAAGCATGATGGCCACTCTGATGGAACAAGTCGCATCGGGAGTGCTCGCGCCCACCTCGTCCACCTGCTTTGCGCTGGAACGCTATGTCGACGCCTTCGATGCGGTTGCCAATCGGCAGACCCTGGGCCGGGCCCTGCTCAAGGTCACAGCATGAATCCCCCCTGCCAACGGCCCTACCAGCCCGGGGACGACAGGGCCGCAGCCATGTAGCGCGCGCTCGGGCACGGGCGGGCATCTCGAAGCCACACGGCTGCAGGCCTGCACGGCGCTCCGGTCCAGCCATATCGTCGACCCATGGCTGCGAAGCGTGGCCGCCTGAGACGGCCACGCCGGCACGCTATGCCGGTGTGCGGGCCGGCTTGGTGTGCTTGAACAGGTCACGCGCAATGATCTGCTTCATGACCTCCATCGCGCCGCCCGCTATCTTCACGATGCGCGCATCGGCGTAGGCCCGGCACACGGGAAATTCCCACATATAGCCCCAGCCGCCATGCAGTTGCAGGCATTCATCCACCACCCGGCAATGCAGCTCGGACAACTGCATCTTGGCTGCCGCGGCTATCACCGGATCGAGCTCGCCCTTGAGTTGAAGCTCGATGCAACGATCGACAAAAACCCGTCCGGCGACCGTGGCCGCATGCAGCTCGGCCAGCTTGAACTGGGTGTTCTGGAAATCGGCAATTGTCTGATCAAACGCCTTGCGTCCGGCGGTGTACTCAACCGTCTGCTCTATAGTCACCTCGGCCACCGTAGCGCTGCGCACGGCCTGCACCAACCGCTCATGTGCCAGATTGGCCGTCAGGTACTTGAAGCCTTCGTGTTCGACGCCGATGACATTGGCCACGGGAACGCGCACGTTATCGAAGAACAGCTCGGACGTATCCTGGGCATGCAAGCCCAGTTTTTTCAGGTTGCGGCCACGCGCAAAACCCGGCCTGTCGGTCTCCACCAGCACCAGCGTCAAGGCATGCCGTGGACGCGCCGGATCGCTCTTGGTGACGAGCATGATGAAGTCACTGGTCTGGCCGTTGGAGATATAGGTTTTCTGGCCATTGATGACGTATTCATCGCCTTCGCGCCGCAGCGTGGTGGTGATGCCGCGCACGTCGCTGCCCGCCCCTGGTTCGGTGATGCCCAGGGATCCGATCACTTCACCGCTGATCATGCCGGGCAGCCACTTGCGCTTGAGTTCTTCCGAACCAAAGCGCTCGAGATAGGTGGCCACCATGTCGGAATGAATATGGAACCCGGGGCCGGTGACGCCAGCTCGCGCCATCTCCTCGATGACCACGACGTTGTAGAGAAAGTCGGCGCCCGGACCGCCATATTGCTCGGCCACGTTGCAGCACAGCATGCCGGCCTCGCCAGCCTTGCGCCAGACTTCACGCGGCACCAGGCCGTCTTCTTCCCATTGCGCGTGAAAGGGCTTGAGTTCGGTTTCAACAAAGCGGCGCACCGAATGGCGAAAAATATCGTGCTCGCTGGAAAACAGGGTTCTCGGGATCATGGCGGCTCCGTCGGATTGCTGGGTTGGCTGGGTAAAGGCGGATCGGCCGCGACTAGGGGTTGAACCAGGTTTCGCGTTCTATGCCGGCGTTCTCCCGCGACTCGGCAATGATTGTCCTGAGCTGGCCGCCGATTTCCTCGGGCGACTCGAGCGCCGGCATCAGGGCGCCGTGCTGCCAGTTTTCCGCAACGGAATAGCTATAGCCCCAGGCCTCGAAAACACGGCCCGTGATGTCGTGCGATTCACCGCTGGCCAGCCAGGTGATCAGGGGCGCCACCCAGCGTGGATCGCGCCTGGCGATCTGTTCTTCGGTATACGAGCCCAGCCCATCGGTAAGCCGCGTCTGCGCGCGCGGCGCCACCGCATTCACCGTCACGCCATAGCCCGCGCTATGCATTTCGCGCGCCACGACGACGGTAAAGTTTGCAATGCCGGCCTTGGCCGCGCCGTAGTTGGCCTGGCCGATATTGCCGAACAAGCCGGATGCCGAGGTGGTGTTGATGACGCGCGCATCGGCAGGGTTACCGGCCTTCTTGCGGCCGCGCCAATAGGCCGCGGCGTGGCGCGTCGGTGCGAAAGTACCTTTCAGGTGCACCCGGATGACGTCGTCCCATTCTTCTTCCGACATATTGACGAGCATGCGATCGCGCAGGATGCCCGCGTTGTTGACCAGGACATCCAAGCCGCCGAAGGTGTCTATGGCCTGCTCGACCATGGCCTTGGCCTGGTTCCAATTAGAGACATCAGCCCCATTGACCACTGCCTGGCCACCCGCGGCAATGATCTCGTCGACCACCTGCCGGGCAGGACTCAGGTCCGCGCCGCCGCCGGCGGCATCCGCGCCCAAGTCGTTCACGACAACCATCGCACCATGTCGAGCCAGCATCAAGGCGTATTCGCGGCCCACGCCACGACCCGCGCCAGTGACAATCGCCACCCTGCCTTCACATAACCCTGCCATTGCCTGTCTCCTCGTGTTTGTACCCATATATGCTCGGTGTGATCCCAGCTTTCATACAGTTATGCTACACGACGGTATGCTAACATACCTAATCCAAATGTCTGGAACTGGAACATGAACGTCGAGAACCTACTTGCCTTCAATATTCCCGCAAAAGAGCATAGCTATACGCAGCACGACGCCATCCTGTACGCGCTGGGGGTGGGCCTGGGGGCCGACCCGATGGATCCCACGCACCTGCGCTACGTCTATGAAGATCGGATGCACGTGCTGCCCACGTTCTCGCTGGTGCTGGCCCACCCCGGTTTCTGGATCAACGACCCCAGGCTGGAACTGGACTGGGTCAACGCGTTGCACACCGAACAGTTCATGACCATCGTGCGCCCCTTGCGCAGCCACGGCAAGGTCAGGGCCAGCTACCGCATCACCGGCATCGCCGACCGCGGCGCCGAAAAAGGCGCCACGCTCTACTTTGAAAAGGTGCTGACCGACCTGGACACCCACGATGAAATCGCGCGCATCACCACCGGCCTGCTATGCCGTCGGGATGGCGGCTGCGGCAATCATGGAAATATTCCGCCAATACTGGAAAGAGTGCCGTCAACGCCCTGCGCCGAATCCCTGAACTGGCACATCAGCCCCTCGGCGGCCCTGCTCTATCGCCTGTCGGGCGATTTGAACCCCCTTCATGCCGACCCCCTGGTCGCCGCCAAGGCAGGCTTTGAAAAGCCTATCCTGCATGGCTTGTGCACGCTGGGCATCGCAGCGCAGAACCTGGCCCGCTGGGGGCTTGCCCGGCAAGGCAGCCAGCTCGCGTCGATTGCTTGCCGCTTCACCAAGCCGGTCTACCCCGGCGACGACATCATTGTCGATCTCTGGCCCGGCGCCGACGCAGTGCAGTTTGAAGTGCGCGACGCCGCCACCAATGCGGTAGTCATCGGCAGCGGCCGGGCGGTATTTGGCTAACGACACAGGGCTGGATGGTCTGCGGGCGACCCTGTCGCTCCCTCACTTCAAGTTCATTTGGCGGGCCATTTCGCTCCACCTGGCAGATCCGGTCTTGATCAGGCTGGCGAATTCCGCTGGCGTCGATGAACCGGGCTCGCCGCCCAGCTCCGTCACCCGCGCCCGAAAACCTTTGTCTTGAACCGCGGCAACGACTGCGCGGTTCAGTTTGGCGATAGTGTCGGGCGGTGTGCCGGCAGGCGCCAAAACGCCTACCCATGCGGTCGCTTCATACCCCGGCAAACCTGCTTCCGCAACGGTGGGAACGCCGGCGTATTGTGATGAACGATGAGGTAGCGCCACGGCAAGGGGACGCAAGGCGCCGCTTTTCAGGTGCGGCCCGACCGAAGCCAGCCCGTCAAACGTAAGCTGCAGTTGCCCGCCCAGCAAGTCGGTCAACGCCGGTGCCGCCCCCTTGTACGGAACGTGCACGATATCGATCCCGGCCAGGGTCTTGAAGAGCTCCATCTGGAAATGCGATACCGATCCACTACCCGACGAGCCATAGTTCAGCTTGCCCGGATGGGCTTTCGCATACCGGATCAAGTCATCGATATTCTGCACGGGCAGGTCTTTCTGCACGACCAGGAACATCCCCAGCGACAGGACTTGCGACACGGCGTCAAAGTCCTTCACCGGATCATATTTGACGTCAACCAGTGCCGGCGCCATCGTGAAAGAGGTACCGGCGAACAGCAATGTGTAGCCATCGGGCTCGGTCCGAGCGACATAATCCGAGGCTATCGTCGTGCCAGCACCGGGCTTGTTCTCCACGATCACGGCCTGGCCCAGCGACGTTCGCAATTGTTCGGCCAAGGCCCTCGCCAAAATATCCGAGGACCCTCCAGGCGTATAGGGAACCACCAGGGTGATGGGTCGGGACGCAAAGGTGTCGGCCCGGCCGGGCGACGCCAGCAAGGCCGTTGTGCTGATCAGTACCGCTGCGATGCACTTTGTAAACATGGCGTCTCCTTTATGATTTTTGAACCACGTATCAAGTCAGTCCATCTGACAGCGCTTGCGGCGCGGCCCGGCAGCTGTGTGCCAAATCTCGCAAGCTGATCTTGCGTTCCAATTTAGAATGCTTGATTATCGTATGCAATCATACATAAATGATGGGCCAATGCAATCACGATCGCGCAGCCCCTGCAATAGGCACTAGCTCAGTACAGGTTCCAGGCGTTTGGAATATGCCACGACGTGTCGCGCCATGCGCCGCTGGGCCGCATCCGCATCGCCCTGCTCGATTGCCAGCAGAACGTTGCGGTGGGCCTGGATCACCATCTTGCGCACATCTTCGGAAGTCACGTCCTCGACCTCGGTGGAATCCAGGATCAGGTGCGTAATGGACTTCATGAAGGCGCACAGGATCTCGTTGTGCGAGGCGACCGCGATGGCCAGGTGCCAGTTGGCGTTTTCTTCCAGAAATCGCGGCAAATCATCCATCGCGGCTTCCAGCGCGATGGAAATCCGATCCAGTTCGGCCAGGTCCTGGGCATCGCGATTGAGCGCGGCGAGCCGGGCGAGCGCCGGCTCGATTGCCTCGCGCGCGGTAATGATTTCCTGCCTGGCGATGCGCCGGCCACGAACAAACAGATTCACCTGTCCGGCCAGCAACTCGGCGCTGGGCAGATTGACGACGGTGCCGCCATAGCGTCCGGGCTTGGTTTGCACCAGCCCCTCGGTTTCAAGGATGCGCAAGGCCTCACGCACGGAACTGCGGCTAAGACCGGTCTGCAGCACGAGTTCGCGCTCGACAGGCAAGGCATCGCCATTGCGAAACTCGCCATCGATGATGCGCTTGCGCAACTCGGCGGCAAGCACATCGCAGGATTTTGGAACATGGATTCGTGTCAGCTTTGGCACACTGCCTCCTGTTGGCGCAGTATCGCGCAGCCGCGGCGATGTGTCTCGGAATACTTCGACGGCATAAACAAGCAATCAATGGCGCCGTTGGCGGGCGTCCGGATGAAAAAGTATAGCGCCTGGCACACCAGCCAAGGCTGGCGCGATGGCCTGGATTTCAGTGCGACGCCCCCGGCAAGGGCGCCCCCACGGCCGCCAGGATCAGCGGCGAGAGCACCAGGAACGCCACCGTCGAGACCAGCACGGCGCCGGCGGAAACCTCACCCTGATCGGTGTAACGGGTGGCAAATATATAACTCAGTACAGCGCAGGGCATCGTCATTTGCAGCACGATCAGGCCGCGCATGTCCGGACTCAGGCCCAGGGCCCAGCCTGCCATCAGGCCCGCGGCAGCGCCTATCACCAGCCGCATGACGGCCACGATGGAACCCGAGCGGATCCCGCTGGCCGGGATCGACGACAGGGCATACCCCAGGCTGATCAGCATCAAGGGCACGGTAAGCCCGCCCAGCAGCTGCACCGATTCCAGTATCCATTGCGGCACGGCAACCTCGAATACCCGGCATGCCACAGCCGCCACCGATGCCAGCAGCACGGGCGCCTTCCAGGCGCCCTTGACTCCGGCCCCGGGCAGGAGGCGCACAGCGATGGTGTTCTGCACAAAAGCGCACACCGCGAAAAACACCACGGCGGCGGAAAACCCCTGGGCGCCGAAGGCCAGGTGCGCCAGGGGCAAACCCATATTGCCGGCATTGGGAAAGGCCGCGGTCTGCACCAGCGCACGCACGGGTAGCCCCAGCAGCCGCAGTGCCAGCGCGCACAATGCCGTGGCCAAACCCAGCGCCAGCACCGTGACAGCTCCGATTTCCAGCAGCACCTCGTTGTCGAGCTCGGTGCTGACCAGGGTGTGGAACACCAGCGCCGGCGTACTGACGGAAGTCACCATCAAGGCCAGGAAATTGGGCGAAAACGGCAGATCACGCTTTCCCCAGTAGGTGCCCACGCTCACGCAGACAATCAGCGGCGCCAGCAACAGCAATGTGGACGAGTAAAACGCAAGCAGGGCAGACATGTGGCCAAGGAACTCAAAACGGGTAGATCGCGGCGCCAAGGATACCAACTACCGGCGCACCGCACGCCCGCTAGCCAGGCTGGCGGCGATACTGGATGGCCTCGGCGATGTGTGGCGCGTCGAGCTCGGCGCTATCGGCCAGGTCGGCCACCGTGCGCGCCACCCGCAAGACCCGGTGCGCGGCGCGCGCCGACCACTCCAGCCCCAGCATGGCCTGACGCCACAACTGGCGCGCTGGCGCCGTCATTGCACAGATGTCGTCCAGGTCGCCCGCCGCGATCGCGGCATTGCCACCACCCTGACGCGCCAGCTGCCGCGCGTAGGCCTTGGCCACGCGCTGCGCGATCTGGCTGGATGCTTCGCCAGCCTGGGCGTCCAGCCATTGCGCGTCCGCGGCCGGCAGATCGATCACGATATCAATACGATCGAGCACCGGTCCGGACAAGCGAGCCCGGTAGCGGGCAATCTGGTCAGGGGTACATTTGCACGCCCGCCTTGGATGACCAAGCCAGCCGCATGGGCAGGGGTTCATGGCAGCCACCAACTGGAAGCGGGCCGGATATTCGATACGGTACATGGCCCGCGTGACCGCCACCCTGCCGGTTTCCAGCGGCTCTCGCAAGGCCTCCAGTGCCTGCCGGCCGAATTCGGGCAACTCGTCCAGAAAGAGCACCCCAAGGTGCGCCAGGCTGATCTCGCCGGGTTGCGGCCTGGCCCCGCCCCCCACCAAGGCGGCCATCGACGCGGAATGGTGTGGCGCCCGAAAGGGCCGTTGCCCAGGCGCGGGCGATTTCACGCCCGCCAGACCCGCCACGGCGGCAGCTTCCAGCGCATCCAGGCCGTCCAGCGCGGGCAGCAAGCCAGGCAACCTTTGCGCCAGCATGCTCTTGCCCGCACCGGGCGGCCCCGACATCAGCAGGCTGTGGCCACCCGCCGCGGCCACTTCCACCGCACGCCGCGCGCTGGCCTGGCCCCGCACGTCGGACATGCAAGGATAACTGGCCGCAGTCGGCGCCACGCCGGGCTGCGCGGGTGACAGGGGCTGGCCGCCGGCGAAATGCGCCACCACCGCAGCCAGCGTGGGGGCGGCCAACACCTGCAGGCCCGGCACACCGGCCGCCTGGGCAGCGCTCTCGGGTGGCATGACCAGGATGGCGCCGGCTTGGCTGCGAGCCACCGCCAGAGCGATCGCCAAAGCTCCTTTCACCGGCACCAAGGCGCCGGTCAGGGAAAGTTCGCCGGCAAAAACGTAGTCAACCAGCCCTGGCGAACCACGCTTGCCCGGCGCGGGCTTGGGCAGCGCCAGCAGTCCGCCTGCGATCAACACCCCCAACGCTATCGGCAAATCAAATCGCCCGGAATCCTTGGGCAGGTCGGCGGGGGCCAGGTTCACGGTAAGCCGGCCCTGCGGAAACTCAAAGCCGCTGTTCAGGACCGCGGCACGCACGCGTTCGCGGCTTTCGCGAACCTCGGCATCGGGCAGGCCAACCACATGAAAGGCCGGCAAGCCGGAACCCAGGTGGACTTCGACGCGAACGGCCGGCGCAGCCAGGCCGGCCAGCGCACGGCTGGCCAAAACCGCAAGAGTCATGATCAATCTCCGGGCAAGATATTGGCGCCAGTATGCGGCGGCGTCGCCCTGATTCGGTGCAAGCAGGACAAAAACCACGCACCGCACCAGATCGGGGCATGGCCAGGCAAAGCGGCAGCACTATTACGGTGCATGCACTGGATGGCGACATGCATCGCAGCGTGCAAGCACCTGCGATTTCGGGGGCAGACAAAAACTGGCACGACCTTTGCATTTGAAATACAGCCGGCTGACACATCGATTTTGCGAATTGTCTGTTGCAGCACAAAAATGTTCCCGCTCGCGGGCTTCCTGTTCATGGAGCATCAAATGAAGAAAGCATTGCTGGCAGCCACCCTGACCATCGGCAGCCCCGCCGCGTTCGCCGCCGACAACGCCGCCGTCTCGCCGCACACTTTCTCGGCCAACGTCAGCCTGGTCAGCGACTACCGTTTCCGCGGCTTTACGCAAACCAATATGCGGCCGGCGATCCAGGGCGGGTTCGACTACGCGCACGAATCGGGCTTCTACGTCGGCAACTGGAACTCCAATGTCGCCGACGAGCTTTTTCCGGGCGGCAATATTGAAATGGACCTCTACGGTGGCTATTCCACCACCTTCAGCAATGGCATCGGGCTGGACACCGGCCTGCTGTACTACTACTACCCGGGCTCGGAAGCCATCAAGGGCGGCACGATCGATAACGCCGAAGCCTATCTCGGCCTCTCGTATGGCCCGTTCTCGGCCAAGTATTCCCATGGCCTGACCGATTTCTTCGGCGTGCCCGACTCCAAGAACAACTTCTATGTCGACCTGGGCGCCGAATTCGACCTGGGCAGCGGCTGGGGCGTCAACGCCCACGTCGGCTACCAGAAGCTCAAGAACGACGCCCTGTATAGCGGCTACGTCGACTACAAGCTGGGCCTGACCAAAGCCATCGACGACTGGACCTTGGCCGCATCGGTCGTCACCACCAACAAGAAAGACTGGTACCAGACATCGCGCGGCAGGGACGCCGGACGCACCGGCGTGATAGTCAGCGTAGCCCGCGCCTTCTAGATCATTCCCGCAATATCCACGATTCAAGAGGACAGCATGAAACTCATCACTGCAATCATCAAGCCGTTCAAGCTTGACGAAGTGCGCGAGGCGCTCTCCGGCGTCGGCGTGCAAGGGGTCACCGTCACGGAAGTCAAGGGCTTTGGACGCCAGAAGGGGCACACGGAACTCTATCGCGGCGCAGAATATGTCGTCGACTTCCTGCCCAAGATCAAGATCGAAATCGCACTGGCCGACGAGCTGGTCGACAGCGCGGTCGAGGCCATCGAGAACTCCGCGCGTACCGGCAAGATCGGCGACGGCAAGATCTTCGTCTCTCCGCTCGAACAAGTCATACGCATACGTACCGGCGAGTCCGGCGTACACGCCCTGTAAGGAAGGCACCATGAAAACAATGATGGCACCCCTGCCCCTGCTCGCCGCAACCCTGGGCGGTGCCCTGGTCAGCACGGCAGCCAAGGCCCAGGACGCAGCCAAGGTTGCGGCCGAGGCGGCCCCAGGCCTGGTCGGCGCCGACGTGGCCTGGCTCAGCACCTCCACCCTGCTGGTCCTGTTGATGGTTGTACCCGGGCTGGCGCTTTTCTACGGCGGCATGGTTCGCAGCAAGAACATGCTATCGGTGTTGATACAGGTACTGAGCACATTCTGCCTGGCCGTCGTCCTGTGGTTCATCTACGGCTATTCGCTGGCGTTTACCGAAGGCAACGCCATCTTCGGCGGTTTCGATCACCTGTTCCTCAGCGGCCTGTTCAACGCGGCCACCGGTGAATTCGCCATGTCGGGCACGGTTCCCGAACTCAGCTTCGTCGCCTTCCAGGCCACCTTCGCCGGCATCACCTGCGCGCTGATCGTGGGCGCCTTCGCCGAGCGCGCCCGGTTTTCGGCCGTCCTGCTGTTCACCGCCATCTGGTTCACCCTGGCCTACATCCCGGCCGCGCACATGGTCTGGTACCTGTCCGACGACGTCAGCGGCCTGGTGGCGCAGTGGGGAGCGCTCGATTTCGCCGGTGGCACCGTGGTCCACATCAATGCCGGTATCGCCGGCCTGGTGGGCGCCTACGTGGTCGGCAAACGCATAGGGTACGGTCGCGAAGCCCTCAAACCGCACAACCTGCCCATGACCATGATCGGCGCGTCCCTGCTGTGGGTGGGCTGGTTCGGCTTCAATGCCGGTTCGGCCCTGGCCGCCAACGAGTCCGCCGCCCTGGCTTTCATCAACACCCTGGTTGCCACCGCTGGCGCCGTGCTCGCCTGGATATTCACCGAGTGGGCCGTCAAGGGCAAGCCATCCATGCTGGGCGCGGCCTCGGGCGCCGTCTCGGGCCTGGTCGGCATTACCCCGGCTGCGGCCTTCGTCGGCCCCGTGGGCGCCCTGTGCATCGGGGTGGTTGCCGGTATCGTCTGCGTGTGGGGGGTGAATGGCCTCAAGCGTCTGCTTCGCGCTGACGACTCGCTGGATGTGTTCGGCGTGCACGCCGTGGGCGGCATCGTCGGTGCGTTGCTGACCGGCGTGTTCACCTCGGCCACCCTGGGCGGCACCGGCAGCGGCAATGCCTCCATGCTGACGCAGGTCTGGATCCAGCTCGAAGGCATTCTGCTGACCGTTGCGTGGTCGGCCATCGCGGCGCTTATTGCCTACAAGATCGCCGATGTGGTGCTGGGCCTGCGCGTGACCGAAGAAGAAGAGCGCCAGGGCCTGGATATCTCCTCGCACGGCGAGACCGCATACCACTCCTGATGCAGTCCCCTGGGCCAGGCTCCTGGCCCGGCCTGGGAAACTCATGGTGTGCCGGTCCACGAAAAAACACCCCGCAAACCGGATACATTCCAGCTTGCGGGGTGTTTTTCTCTGCCGCCGTGGCTTTTACAAAGCCATATCGCCCTCGGGCGGGGTGGGAGGCACCGGCGCATGCTCGTCGCTTCCCTCCAGGCGCCGCAACTGCGCTTCCAGCGCATCAAGCTTGGCGCGGGTACGGGCCAGCAGCTCTACCTGGATATCGAATTCTTCGCGCGTGACCAGATCCATGCGAGAAAAAGCATCGGTCATCATGGCTTTGGCGTTGCGCTGCAAATCGGCAGCAGGGCTGCGGGCGATCATATCGGAGAGGTTTCTTTGAACCTCGTCTAGCCAGGAATTGCGATTCATATTCGCCCCCGTTGAAAAAGAATGAGTCCAGTGCAGCCGTGGGCCGCACACAAAAGGCGTCCGGCGCATGACCGCTGTCATGCAAGCCACGTGCCGGGTGATGTTTCAGAGCGTGCTGAGGTCTACCGGCTCCGCCCGGTTCAGCACCGCCGCCACCTTGACTCGCAAGGCGTTGGAATGCGCCTGCAGCACCTCTCGCTTCACATCGAGCAACTGCTGCGGATGCATGGAAAAGTTGGTCAGGCCCAACCCCAGCAGCAATCGAGTCAGGCTCAGGTCGCCCGCCATTTCACCACAGACCGATACCGGCTTGTCAAAACGGGTGCCGGCATTGATGGTTCCGGCAATCAGGCGCAGCACTGCCGGATGCAAGGGGTCGTACAAGCGCGCCACGCCCGGATCGGCCCGATCGATGGCCAGGGTGTACTGGATCAGGTCGTTGGTGCCGATGGACAGGAAGTCCAGCATTTGCGCAAACGGCTCGATGGCAATGGCAATGGCGGGTATTTCCACCATGGCGCCTACTTCCACCTTGGCCGCATACGGCTGCTTGCGCAGATCCAGATCGCGGCGCGCGCTCTCGATGGCGGACAGGCAGCCATACACTTCGTGCATGTGGGCGATCATCGGCAGCAGGATGCGCACGGTGCCATGTGCGGACGCCCGCAAAATCGCGCGCAACTGGGTGGCAAACAGCTCGGGCCTGGCCAGACAATAGCGCACGGCGCGCTCGCCCAGGGCGGGATTGATGGCAACCGTGGCTTCGCCATCCAGGGTTTTATCGGCACCGATATCCAGCGTACGGATGGTCACCGGCCGGCCCGCCATGGCGCGCACGACCGATGCATAGGCCTGGTATTGCTCTTCCTCGCCGGGCAGGTCGGCCCGGTTCATGAACAGGAATTCACTGCGAAACAGGCCTATGCCCTGGGCGCCGGCGGCAAGCGCGGATGCCGCCTCGTCGGGCCATTCGATATTGGCATACAGGCCTATCTTGACCCCATCGAGCGTTACCGCCGGGGTGTCCTTCAATTCTGCCAGGGCCGCGCGTTCCGCCGCATATGCGGCCTGGCGGTGGCGATATTCCTGCAGAACCTGCTCGGACGGATTGACCAGCACGACGCCGGCCTCGCCATCGACGATCAGGATGTCGCCATCGCGCGCCAGTGTGCGGATATTGCTCAACGCGACCACGGCCGGCACACCCATGCTGCGGGCCACGATCGCGGTGTGCGACGTGGCGCCGCCCAGATCGGTGGCGAAAGCGGCAAACCGAGCCCCCCTGAGCTTGACCATATCGGCCGGCGAAATATCATGGGCCACCACCACCAGCGCCTCGGCCGTGGTGTTGGCATGGGCCGCGGCGGACAGGTCGGGGGCGCCCGCCAGCACCTGCAGCACGCGCTCGATCACGTGACGCACGTCGCTGGCACGCTCGCGCAGGTATTCATCAGTCATCAGGGCAAACTGCTCGCCCAGCAACTGCCCCTGCGCCGTCAATGCCCACTCTGCGTTGTACTGGCGTTCCCGGATCAGGTTCAGTGCTTCCTCGCCCAGCATCGGGTCGGCCAGCAACAAAGCGTGCACATGCAGCAGCGCCCCCAATTCGCGGGGCGAATCGGCAGGCAGGGTTTCGGCCAGCCGCACGAATTCATCACGTGTCACGGCCAGGGCTTCGCTCAAGCGGCGGCATTCGGCATCAGTATCCTCTGGCGCAACCCGGTAGTGGGAAACCTCCAGAGCGGCGGCGCCCAGCACCACAGCCCGACCAATGGCGTATCCACGCGACGCGCCCAACCCATGCAGCAACAGCATGGCATCGGACATCACTCACCCTCACCGAATTTGTCGTTGAACAAAACCTCGATCTCGCGCAGCGCCTGGTCCGCATCCGGCCCTTCGGCATCCAGCGTCACCGTGGTGCCCTTGCCCGCAGCCAGCATCATCACTCCCATGATGCTCTTGGCATTGACGCGCTTGCTTGCCCGCGCAATGAAAATTTCGCTATCGAAACGGCTGGCAAGCTGGGTCAATTTGGCCGATGCACGCGCATGCAGGCCAAGCTTATTGCTAATAATAATGTCAATCGAAGGCATGATATTGGATGCAAGCACCTGCGCTTGACGCGCAACGGTAAGTAGATGTGATTCTGTCAGGGTTTGACCGGCAGTATTGCGCAAACCATACGATCAAACAATGTCGTCGACGCGCAAAACCGCATCCTTGGCGCCGGCCATTGCCCGCCGCGCCACCTCTTCCAGCCCAAGTTCGCGATAGGTGATGGCACGCAGCAGCATGGGCGTATTGGCGCCGGCCAGCAAGGTGACGGCATGCCCGGCATGGCGCGCCACGGCTGCGGCCTGGGTGGCCACGTTGGATGGTGTGGCGCCCAGCAGATCGGTCAGCACCAGCACCCCGGCGCCGGTATCGGCCTGTTCGATCAGGCTGACCACGGCCGCCTCGGATACCGCCGGGTCGTTTTCAGCGCCCACGTCGTAGAGCAGGACGCCTTTTTGCGCATGCAACACATGGCAGCCACAAGCGTACAGGGCGCTTGCCATGGGGGCGTGGGCGACGATGACAATGCCGACGCTCATGCTGTTTTCAATGCCGCCGCGCCAACTGCCGCTTCCAGTGCGAGGGCGAAAGTGGCACCCACGTCGAACCCGGTCTGCTCGGTGATTTCCACAAAGCAGGTCGGGCTGGTGACATTGATTTCGGTTACGTAGTCGCCAATCATGTCCAGACCTATCAATAACAGGCCGCGGCCCGCCAGCTTGCGGCCGATTTCGCTGGCAACCGCACGGTCGTGATCGGTCAGCGCTTGCGCCACGCCGCGTCCGCCCGCAGCCAGGTTGCCACGCGTTTCGCCCGCCAGCGGAATGCGCGCGAGCACGTAGGGTACGGGCTCGCCGCCGATGATCAGGACGCGCTTGTCACCTTCGGTGATCTCAGGAATATAACGTTGCGCCATGATGCTGCGCTGGCCGTATTCGGTCAGCATTTCCAGGATGGCATTGACGTTGGGATCACCCTGGCGGATGCGAAAGATGCCCGTGCCGCCCATGCCATCAAGAGGTTTGACGATGACATCGTCATAACGTTCGCAAAATCCCTTGATGCGGGAAATAGACCGGGTGACCAGCGTGGGCGCGGTGTGCTGCGCGAACTCGGCGATAGCCAGCTTTTCCGGGTGATTGCGAATGGCCGAACCGCTATTGAATACGCGGGCGCCCTCGACTTCGGCGCGCTCGAGCAGATGCGTGGCGTAAACGTACTCCATGTCGAAGGGCGGATCCTTGCGCATGAGGACCGCGCCAAAGCCGGACAGGGCCAATGGCACAGGCTTGCTTTCCTGCCACCAGCCGGCCTCGTGCAGGTCTGCCCCGGGCACCAGCACGATAGGCGTGGCCGATGCCATGACCCGGCCATCCTCCAGGTAGACGTCGCCTTGCAGGGCCACGCTGATGTCATGGCCACGAGCCGACAGGGCTCGCATCATTGCCACTGACGAGTCCTTGTAGGCTTTGAGCTGAGGGAGGGGGTCGATGATGAAGAGGATTTTCATAGAGCGATGCGTTATGCGCAAAACGGACAACCAGTCTCACATACTGTTTTGTTAAAGATTTGTTACAAAAACAGTTCGTAGAAACGGAGAAGGAATGATGATCAGCAAAGTGGCGCTTTCTGCCCGTCAAAAAGAATGCCTTTCGTGGGCATCGCAAGGTAAGACCAGCAAGGAAACCGCTCTCATTCTCGGAGTCAGTGAACGGACTGTCAACTTTCACCTGTACAACGCTTTCGACAAACTGAACGTGCACAGCAAGAATGCCGCCGTGGCGCAGGCCATTATGCTGGGCCTGCTCTGAACACCGGCACGCCCATCTTCATACTATTGCACGCGCAGGGAATCCACAAAGGTACGCGCGGCATCAGGAGTCAAGGTATCTTGTGGCCCGACGGCAGCCACTTCTATCAGTCGATTACCCACCACCAGGACCCGGGCCAGTAGCCAGGCCGGCTTGCCAGCAGGCTCGCCATGCAGCTCGAGCTCATCGCCTTCCTGCGTTCGGGTGCCATGTACGTACCGCACCTGAATCGCGCGACGCTGAGCTTCGCCCGCTTGCAGATTGCGCGTCAGGCTGTCTTCCAGCACTTGCTTATACTGTCGGCGCTGCGTCTCGTCGCTGGCAATGCCCTCTGGCAAATCCAAATGTCCGACAGCAAATACGGCACCATCGACCGTCGCTGCGGTCAATGTGAATGGCACGGGTACGCCCGCCACGGGCAAGGAACGGGTTTGCGAATGCGGACGCGCGGGAAAGGCTACCCGTACCGCGCCATCGGCAGCCGTCATCTCGCGCCAGTCCAGTGCCGGACTGCAGGCGGTGAAAGACATTGCGATCGCGGCAATGACAAGGGCGCGCAGACTAAAATGACTCATTGACAAGACCTGCCCTACTACGGAGTTTTCGATTGTCGCCGATTTCCATGACCAACGCCCCCGATGGCACACAGCTGGCAACCTATCGCTGGGCAGTGGGCCACAATACAGGGCACGGGCGCGCCGTCTACCTGCTGCATGGCTTGAGCGAGTACGCCGGCCGCTACGAGCATGTGGCGGGATGGCTCAATGCCCGCGGCTGGCAGGTCGGCGCGCACGATCACCGTGGCCATGGCCGTTCGGGCGGCCAACGGGCCACCCTGCGGCGCCCCGAAGATCTCATCCTCGATGCCGAGCAGCAAATCCGTGCCTACACCCAGGAAACCGGTACGTCCCCGGTATTGCTGGGACACAGCATGGGCGGCTTGGTGGCGGCCCACATTGCCCTGCGCGGCAACGTGGAACTTGCCGGCCTGGTCATGGTGAGCCCGGCCATGCGCCTGCACATTACCAAGAGCCAGCGCTTGCTGGCCAAGGCCATGAACGCCATCGCGCCCAATCTGCGGATAAGACATTTCCGGCGCCAACCCAAGCTCTCGCATGACCAGGCGGCGACCGACACGTATCTCAGCGACCCTCTCGTCAACCGGGTCATCACCCCGCGCCTGGCCCAATTCATTGAAGCAGGCGGCCCCGGCGCGATCCATTGCGCCGCGGTGCTGGCTGTGCGTACGCTTTTGCTGGTGGCCGGCGATGACCAGGTGGTGGATAGTGCCGGCAGCCGGGAGTTTGCCAATGCCGCACCGCCTGGCAAGCTGGCCCTGCGCTGGTATGACAACGCCTGGCACGAGCTCCTGAACGAGACTGCCGAAATCGCCAATCCTGTCTACGCCGATCTCGATGCCTGGCTCGCGGACATGTAACCATATGCCCTTGAATGCGCTATAAAGCGCATTCAATGAGCGCCTCACGCCTCGCCACCCGCTGAAGGAATCCGCTTGACCGACCTGCTCACCCACCGCCTGGATTTGCTTTCGCAGCCCAGCCAACGTCGCTTGCTCGCTGGCTCCCTGCATGGCATCGAAAAAGAAAACCTGCGCGCCACCAGGTCAGGCAGTCTGGCCCTCACGCCACACCCGCTCGCGCTGGGCTCGGCCTTGACGCATCCACACATCACCACCGATTATTCCGAGGCTCTGCTCGAGTTCGTCACCGCGGCGCGTCCCGACCCGCGTGAAGTCCTCGACGAGATGACCAACATCCATCGCTATGTGTATAGCGAACTCGATGGCGAAGTCCTGTGGAACCAGTCCATGCCCGCCACGCTGCCGGCCGAAGCGGATATCCCCATCGGCTGGTACGGCACGTCCAACAGCGGTATGTTGAAGCATGTGTATCGCAAAGGCCTGGCGCTGCGCTATGGCAAAGCCATGCAATGCATTGCCGGCATCCACTACAACTACTCGCTGGCACCTGAAGTCTGGCCCTTGCTGGCCGGACCAAACGCCACGAGCAGCGCGCAAGACCTGCAGTCCGACGGCTACATCGCCCTGATCCGCAACTTCAGCCGCTACAGCTGGCTGCTGATGTATCTGTTCGGCGCCTCGCCGGCGCTGTCCGAAGGCTTTCTGCAAGGCCGCCCCCATGAACTGGAACGCCTCAACGGCGACACCTTGTACCTGCCATGGGCCACCAGCCTGCGCATGAGCGACCTGGGCTACCAGAACAAGGCGCAGTCGGGACTCAAGCCCTGCTACACCAACCTGCAATCGTATCTAAGCAATCTCTACCATGCCGTCAACCAGCCCTGGGCGGAATACGAACGCATCGGCACCCACCAGAACGGCGAATGGGTGCAGCTCAGCACCCACATCCTGCAGATAGAAAACGAGTACTACTCCAGCATCCGTCCCAAACGCGTTGCCCGCCGCGGCGAGCGTCCCTTGCGGGCACTCAAAGAGCGCGGGGTCCAGTACGTTGAAGTGCGCTGCATGGATATCAACCCGTTCGATCCCATCGGCATCGACCTGCCAACCTGCCGCTTTCTCGACACCTTCCTGTTGATGTGCGCGCTCGATGAAAGCCCCAGCCTGCCGCAAGGTGGCTGGTGCATGGAAAGCGGGCAGAACTTCTCTCGCGTCGTCAAAGAGGGAAGACGCCCGGGGCTGACCTTGCAGCACGAAGGCGCCACGCTGGGCCTGGCCGAATGGGGTCACGCACTGCTGGACCGCATGTCGATATGCGCCGCCGCGCTGGACGACGCCCAGGGGCACGCCGAACATACGGCTGCGCTACGCATTCAGCGTGAAAAGCTGGATGATGCCGCAAAGACCCCCTCGGCACGCCTGGTCGCGGGCATGATCGATACCGGTTTGTCCTTTCATGATTTCAGCCTGCAGCTTAGCCAGCAACATGCGAAAACGCTGCTTGGCCAGCCTCTTGCGGCCGACAAACTGGCAATGTTCCAGCGTGAAAGCCAGGAATCGATCGCAGAGCAGCAAGAACTGGAGCGCAATCAGGCGGGCAATTTCGACGCCTACGTCAATGCGTATCACGCCAGCCTCACCGACTAGCCATGCCGCAGTTGGCGGCCCTTGGGTAATCCCCGGGGGCCGGCGGCGAATCGCCAGGACGGTAAATCTTTGTGTGTGCAGCGCACAAAACAACTGGGAAACACGCTGACGCCGCAGACAGCGGCCATCTTGATGGGCAGGCAAGAACACATCATGCGAATCCGCCACGACCCAGAAACGGACAAGGGGTTGGCACCATGACGGTACCAACCCCTTGATGCATATGGCGCGCCCGGCTGGAATCGAACCAGCGACCCTTGGCTTCGGAGGCCAATACTCTATCCCCTGAGCTACGGGCGCTTGCAGGCCGCGATTGTATCCCACTTGACGCCATCGCAACACCGCTGTTTCGCGATAATCCATATAGACTGGATTTACCGCCTGCTGGTAAGCACCTAATTCAAGCTATTTCCGAGCAGCGCTAGGTGCCGCTATAATCGGACGTTTTGTGTATCCGGGTTTGTCGCGTCGTTTGGCTACGCCAGCGGCCTGGATTTTGTCCCACTCGCATGCAGGACCGCTCATGAGCCACGCGCAGGAAAATCACGAAGAGAATCAATCTCTCATAAAAACGCCTAAACAGCTGATAGTGGTCGTCGCTCTGGCGATTATTGTGCCCATCATCATTATCATGATGCTGGCCAACTATGTAGCTGGCGGCATTCGCGAGAGCGCAGGCTCAGACGCACTCACCCCACAATCCGTCGATGCACGGATCGCACCGGTTGCCGGTTTCGAACTGGTCAACGCCAACGCACCACGTGAAGTCCTGACCGGCGATGCCGTGTTCAAGCAAGTCTGTGCCGCCTGTCATACCGCAGGTGTCGCTGGCGCACCCAAGTTCGGCGACAAAGCCGCCTGGGGCCCTCTGATCGCCCAAGGCCTGGACACCCTGTTCGGCTCGGCCATCAACGGCAAGGGCGCCATGCCGGCCAAGGGTGGCGCATCCCAGCTCAGTGATTTCGAAATCCAGCGCGCCGTGGTGTACATGAGCAACGAAAGCGGCGGCTCCTTCCCGGAACCCCAGGCTCCCGCCTCCGAGGCCCCGGCTGCCGAAGCCGCGGCACCAGCTGCTGCCGCCCCGGTTGCCGCCGCACCCGCACCCGCTGCTGCAGCAGCCCCTGCTGTGGTTGCAGCAGCTGCCGCACCGGCCGCCGCGCCTGCTGCCGATGCCAACACGGTAGGCAAGAAACTGTACGAAACCTCCTGTTTCGCCTGCCACAGCACCGGCGTGGCAGGTGCACCCAAGTTCGGCGACAAGGCCTCCTGGGCACCCTACATCGCCACTGGCATGGATACCATGCTGAAGGTCGCCATCTCGGGCAAAGGCGCCATGCCGCCGCGTGGCACCGCCATGAATGCCTCTGACGACGATCTTCGCGCCGCCATCGAATACATGGTTGCCAGCGCCAAGTAAAACGCGTTCGAAACAGGTCGAAAAGGCGCTACCGGCGCCTTTTTTCTTGTCAGCCCGTTTCAGCCACAGTCTTCTATACTGACGTCACCGCATACTATGGGCCATGCCCGGTGCCGCGTCGTCCATGACCTCGATCACCCCCTTTCTCTGGATTGCCCTGGCCGCTTTCGTGCTGGCCATACCCGGCGGCATGTTGCTGTTCGGCAATCCCGATGACGGGTCCTCGGGCTGGCCACAACGCCGCTGGCACCCAGTGCGCCGTTGCATTGGCCTGCTTCTGGTCCTGCTGGCCATCTCCAGTGCGCTGCTGGCATTCGCCACCTACCGCTATCTTCAGCTTTTCCACGACCGGCCGGTTGCCCTGCTGGAACTGCACCAAGAGGCGCCACAGCGTTTTCGGGCCAGCCTGATGATTGCCCAGGCGGGCACCAATACTTCGCCACTCGAACACTATGAACTTCGGGGCGATGCCTGGCTGATAGACGCCCAGGTGCTGCGCTGGCAGCTTCCCGCCGTCCTGGCGGGCGTGCCGTCGCTGTACAGCCTGGATCGCATCTCCGGGCGCTACGACGATATCGAACAAGAACGTTCAGCCCCGCGCAGCGTCTACACGCTGAACGACTCCGCCCTGCCCGATCTCTTTAGCCTCAAGCGTGAATTCCCGCGCTGGCTGCCTTTTATCGACGCCCAATACGGCAGCGCCACCTGGATGCCCATGTTCGACAAGGCCCGCTATGTGGTGCTGTTCAATGATCGCGGTGGCCTGCTGGCCAGGCCCGCCGACGCCTACACGCTGGAAATGCTGGAAGACGCCGGCGTAAGCTCTACTCTGCCGCCATCGTCACAAGGTGGCGCGTACCACCCGTAGCCCCACGACTGGTCCCGACCATCCTTAGTGCAGGATCTGGCTCAGGAAGAGCTTGGTACGCTCGTTTTGCGGGTTATCGAAGAACTGCTCGGGCGTGTTCTGTTCGATGATCTCGCCGCGATCCATGAAAATGACCCGGTTGGCTACCTTGCGAGCGAAGCCCATCTCGTGCGTGACGCAGAGCATGGTCATTCCGCTTTCAGCCGCCAGATTCACCATGACATCGAGCACTTCCTTGACCATTTCCGGGTCGAGCGCCGAGGTGGGCTCATCAAACAGCATGATCTTCGGGTTCATGCAAAGGGAACGCGCAATCGCCACCCGCTGCTGCTGGCCACCCGACAACTGCCCCGGGTATTTGGCCGACTGTTCAGGAATGCGCACCCGCTCAAGGTACTTCATGGCGTTCGCCTCGGCCTTGGCACGCGGCTGCTTGAGTACCCAGATAGGGCCCAAGGTCAGGTTTTCCAGCACGGTCAGGTGGGGAAACAGATTGAAGTGCTGGAACACCATACCGACCTCGCGGCGTATGGTGTCGATATGCTTGAGATTGTTGGTCAGCTCGGTGCCGTTGACCACGATGCTGCCCTGCTGGTGTTCTTCCAGCCGGTTGATGCAGCGTATCAGCGTGGATTTTCCCGAGCCGGACGGCCCGCAAACCACGATGCGCTCGCCCGGGGCCACATCCAGGTTGATATCGCGCAAGACATGGAACTTGCCGAACCACTTGTTCACGTTCTGCATTTTGATGATGGCGTCGGCCATGCAAGTACTCCTTCGGTCAACGTTCGTATCCAGTAGACAGGCGTCGTTCCAGTGCCTGGCTGTACTTGGACATCGAAAAGCAGTAGACGAAATAGATCAGCGAGATAAAGACATAGACCTCGACGCCGAACCCGCGCCACGCCGCATCCGACAGGGCTGCCTTGGCGGCCTGGGTCAGATCGAAAATGCCGATGATCACCACCAGCGAAGTGTCCTTGAAGAGCGAAATAAAGATTCCCACCAGGGGTGGAATCACGATCTTCAGGGCCTGGGGCAGCACGATCATGCTCATTTGCTGCCAATAGGTAAGACCTATCGATTCTGCGCCTTCAACTTGCCCTTTGGGGATGGCCTGTAAACCGCCACGCACGGTTTCCGCGACATAGGCGGCCGCAAACATGATGATGGCAATCTGGGCGCGCAAGAGCTTGTCGATGCTGAAATCCACCGGCAGGAACAGGGGCAGCATCACCGAGGACATGAACAACAGGCTGATCAGCGGTACCCCGCGGATAAGCTCGATATACACCACGCACAAGGCCTTGATGGCCGGCATGTGCGAGCGCCGGCCCAGGGCCAGCATCACGCCGATGGGAAAGGCAAACGCAATGCCGAACGTAGCCAGGATCAGCGTCAGGGGTAAACCGCCCCAGCGGTTGTTTTCCACATAGGTAAGCCCGAATATGCCGCCCCACATCAGTATGCCCACGGATGTCAGCGAGACGATCCAGAGCAGCCCCAGCGAGCGCTTCCAGAACCGTGGCACCGCGCTGACGATGAGCGTGCCGGTCAGGATGAATATCACCAGCAGCGGCCGCCACTGTTCATCGTAGGGGTAAAGGCCGAACAGGATCAGCCTGTGCTTTTCGGCAATGAACGCCCAGCAGGCCCCCGACACGGCCCGGCATTCCTGGGCGTTCTGCGCCGTAAAGCTGGCGTTCAGAAAAGCCCAGTCGATCACGGCCGGCACGAACATCAGCACCAGCCATACGCTCAGGGCGGTCAGCAGGGCATTGAGCGGCGTCGCAAACAGGTTGGCCCGCATCCAGGGCCAGACCCTCATGCGCTGGGTGGGTGGCGCATCCATCTGGTCTGTGGCGTTCGTCATCTCAGCGCTCCACCAGGGCGATATGCCGGTTGTACCAATTCATGAACACCGAGATGGAAAGGCTTACGGTCAGGTACGCCCCCATGATGATCATGATGCCTTCGATGGCCTGCCCGGTCTGGTTCAGGGTGGTGTTCACCACCGAGACAATATCGGGATAACCGATGGCCACCGCCAGGGAACTGTTCTTGACCAGGTTCAGGTAGGTGCTGGTCATGGGCGGCACAATTACGCGCAGCGCCTGTGGCAGAATCACCAGCCGCAGCACTAGGTTGCGACGCAAGCCCAGGGCGCCTGCGGCCTCCCATTGGCCACGCTGCACCGCCTGGATGCCGGAGCGCACGATTTCGGCCACGAAGGCCGACGTATACATCACCAGGCCGACCAGCAAGGCCGCGAACTCGGGTGACATCGTAATCCCGCCGACAAAGTTGAATCCCTTGAGCTCGGGCATTTCCAGCGTCGTGGGCGCGCCCCCCAACAACCAGCCCAGCAGGGGCAACCCAACGATCAGCGCAATCGAAATACGGCCGGTAGGCACGCGTTGTCCGGTTTTTTCCTGGCGTCGCTTGGCGTAATGCGCCACCGCCAGGGAAATCGCCACCCCCAGCAACAACCCCCACAGCAGGTAGTCGAAGCCCGCGTGCTCGGTAAAACCGGGAATCTTGATACCCCGGTTGGAAATGAAAACCCCTGGCAAGGGATTCAGCGCCTGCCGAGGCCCCGGCGTGTTTTCGGTGATGATGGCATACCAGAAGAACAACTGCAGCAGCAAAGGGATGTTGCGCAGGAACTCGACATAGCCGCTGGAAAGCCTTTTGATCAACCAGTTTGACGACAGCCTGGCGATACCGACGATGGTGCCCAGTATGGTGGCCAGGACGATGCCCGCGGCCGCCACCCTCAAGGTGTTCAGGATGCCCACCCAGATAGCCCGGCGATAGGTATCGGCCGGGCTATAGGCGATCAGGCTTTCGCCGATGGCAAAGCCGGCTTCGCGGTCCAGAAAGCCGAAGCCGGTGGCAATATTGCGCGACGCCAGGTTGCTTAGCGTATTGGAAATCAGGAACCAGGCGACCCAGGCCACGACGCCCAGTGCAATGAGCTGGTAGACAACCGAGCGCGTAGCCGGATCGTTCCAGCTCAAGCGCCGCGCAGCCGGCCGGTGATTTGATGATAAGGCCATGCCTGTACCTTTAGGCGAAACACGCGCGGACACCCTGCCTCTTGCGCACAGCTACCCGCAGCGTTGCACGCGCAGGTGGTATCCCGCGGCATGCAGGCGTGCCCCGGCAAGCGGGGCACGGTGAATCTTGTTGCTTAACGAATTGGCCAGGCGTACATCACGCCACCGTCCTTCCATTGCGCGTTGACACCACGTTCGAGCTTCATCGCACTATCCTTGCCTAGATTACGCTGAAAGCTCTCGCCGTAGTTGCCAACTTGCTTGACGATGTTATAGGCCCATTTGTCATCCACGCCCAGGTTCTTGCCCATGCCGGGAGTCACACCCAGAATGCGCTGCACGTTGGGATTGGTGCTTTTCAGCATCTCATCCACGTTCTTTGACGTAATCCCATATTCCTCGGCCTCGATCATGGCATTGAGCGACCAGCGCACGACGTTCAGCCATTGGTCGTCGCCCTGGCGCACCATGGGGCCCAGGGGTTCCTTGGAAAAATCCTCGGGCAGGATGACGTAGTCGTCTGGCTTCTCGAACTGCGTGGCGCGAGTGGATGCCAGTTGGGACTTGTCCGTGGTGAAGGCATCGCAGCGCCCGGACGAGAAGGCTCGCACGATTTCATCGTATTTTTCGATGACCACGGGCTTGAATTCCAGCTTGTTGGCCCGGAACCAGTCCGCCAGGTTGAGCTCGGTGGTGGTTCCTGGTTGGACGCACACAGTGGCGCCGTTCAGATCCTTGGCGCTGGATACCCCCAGCGACTTGGCCACCATCACACCCTGGCCATCGTAATAGTTGACGCCAACGCCGATCAGGCCCAGCGTGGTGTCGCGCGTCAGTGTCACCGTGGTGTTGCGGGTCAGCACATCGACTTCGCCGGACTGCAGGGCGGTGAAGCGCTGTTGCGTATTCAGCGGGGTTGCCTTGAACTTGGTGGCGTCGCCAAACATCGTCGCGGCAATGCTTTTGCAAAGATCCACGTCCAGTCCTTTCCATTCACCCTTGCTGTCGGCAGCGGAAAAGCCTGGAATCCCGGTGGAAACACCACATTGCACAAAACCCTTTTGCTTTACCGAATCGAACGTGGGGCCTGCTTGTGCGGCGGCAGCAAACGAAAACAGAGCAGTGGCCAGAGTGATTGGCTTCCAGATATTGCGCATGTGCTTCTCCTTCGATGGCGTTGAGGATCGGGGCAACCCGACTGCAAAACAATATTACCGGCGCCTATCGTATTGGACATACCGGGTAATCCCGGTGAAGGAGACCGTGCAATTTGCGTGCCAATTTCAGCCAATCCGGCCAGCACACAGTCCTGTACTCAGGTGGGACAGGGCTTTCCTTTCTAATTTGTTACATAAAAAATGCCCCAAGATATGGCATTGCCTCGTCCTGGAGCACCCTGCCCCCCTCCCCGAGCCGCTGCAAATATTGCATCATGCCTAGGCTTTTCCTCTCTGACCCCTGGAGTAACTTTTCCACCCCATGATCGAATTCAGCCATGTTTTCAAATCGTACGGCCGTGGCGTCAACGCGCTCGCCGATGCCAGCTTTCACGTAAGCGCCGGCGAATTCGTATTCGTCTCGGGACCATCGGGAGCAGGCAAATCCACCCTGCTCAAACTGGTATCCGGACTCATCCCGCCCAGTCGCGGAAAGATTCAGGTCAATGGCCAGGAACTGGGCAAACTTGCCCCGCGAGCGCGTCCTTACCTGCGCCGGGCGGTCGGTGTCATTCTCCAGAATACCCATCTGCTCAATGACCGCAGCGCATTCGAAAATGTGTTGATGCCCTTGATCGTCACCGGCCACGACCAACCCACCGCAACCGCGCGAGCACGCGCAGCCATCGAAAAAGTCGGCCTGGCCGGCAAGGAAACCCGTCGTCCCATTGAGCTTTCCGGGGGCGACCAGCAACGTCTGGCCATTGCCCGGGCCATCGTCAATCGGCCGGCCATTCTCATCGCGGACGAACCGACCGCCAACCTCGACCATGCCAGCGCCGCTCGAATCATCGATGTTTTTCGCGACTTCAACCGGGTGGGGGTCACCATGCTGATCGCCACCCACGATCAGGCCCTGATCGCCAGCCACACGAACCGGGTCCTGCATGTGGAAAATGGCCGGGTCACCGACCATATCGTGTCGGCCGCAACCAAGACAACCAGCCGGGGGACAGCATGAACGCATGGCTTAGACAGCATCGCTACGCCCTGGGCGTTACCCTGCGCAGGCTCGGTTTGCAGCCCTTCTCGTCCCTGGCCAACATCCTGGTCATCGCCCTGGCGCTCGCCATTCCCTTATTGGGGGCGGCGGTGCTGGTCTCGGTACAACCCGTGGTCAGCAATATGGCCACCGGCCCCGAACTGACCGTGTTCATGAAAATGGACGCACCACCTCAGGCCACGCAGGACACCGCGCGCCGGATCGCCACCGAAAACGCGCAAGATGTCAGCGAAACCCGGATCATGCCCCGCGACCAGGCGCTATCGCAGTTGCGCAACAATCCCGCCTGGGCCGATGCGCTGGCGGTACTCCCCGGCAACCCCCTGCCGGATGCCATTATCGTCACGCTGGCCGGTACCGATTTCGCCGCGCGGGCGCCCCGTCTGGCCAGCATCTGGCAGGGCTGGGGCAACGTCGACCATGTCCAGCTCGACAGCGAATGGGTCCAGCGGCTTCAGGCCTTGCTTAGATTTGCCAATATCGGCCTGCTTCTGGTTGCCGCCGGCGTGGCCATTGTGGTGCTTGCAACCGTTTTCAACACCGTACGCATGCAAGCCCTGGCGCAACGCGAGGAAATCACGGTGGCGCGGCTGGTGGGAGCAACCGAGCGTTTCGTGCGCCGCCCGTTTCTATATCTGGGCGCCATCACGGGTGGCGTCTCGGCACTGGTGGCGATCGCTGCCAGTGCCTTTGGCCTGTCCCTGCTGAACAATGCCATGGCTGACCTTGCCCGCAGCTATGGCAGCGACTTTGCGCTGCAGATGCCTCAATTGCCTTGGCTGGTCATCTTTGTCGTGCTGGTCGCCGCTCTTGGGGCGTTCTCTGCGCGCGTCTCGGTCAGCCGCAATACTCGTTTCTAGATAAGCCACATGCCGGCCCTGTCTGCGATCAGCAACATGCAAATGTAACTATCCACACGTTTTCCACACACTTACCGGAGCCCACGCTCCGGTTTTTTTTGCTTTTTGCGTCCGAGTCTTATCCACACCCCTGTGGACAACACCCGTGCAGCCCATGTGTGTAGAACCTGTGTGCGGAATATGAACAACCCTGTGTTTTGGCAGAATCCAAAATGTTGTTCAACTCTGTCCCTCATCTTCAAGCCTAGTTATAAAGTTGAATAACCATGGATAACATTTTGTTTTTAAACAGTTATTCATGGTTGTTCAACTTATCCACAGGCACTTGTTTAATGGTTGTCGTCTATATATACATTAATAACAATATAAACAGCGCTCCATTGTGACGATCCATTGGGGTGCTGCACAGGGCTGTGTGCATAAGCAGCAGGCACATGCTGGAATTCTGTCCAACAGCCTAGAAAAAAAAGAGGGTTCAGCAGCAAAACCATCTGGTTTGGCCATGGATTCGCGCAAGGGAAATGACTAGACCTGGAAAACCAGCCTGAGAATCAGGCCAAATTCGATGCTTCGGGTCTGTTGCGGGCAAAAATCGGAGTCCCAGGCTGTGGATATCTGCTGGGAGCACGCATGTGTACAAGCTGTGCGGCGATTCTTGATAAGCCGGGACAAGGCTAGGGATGTACCGAGTTGTTCAACTCTATCAACTTTCAACTCGCTTATTGTCCCGTCTGAATTTTGCGGATAACTATTTGATAACGTTCAAGTTATACAGCTTATCCACAATATCCACAGGCACTTGTTTAGCTATTGTTCTGTTTATATAAAAGAATTAATAAAGCAAACCGAATGCAAAAACTGTTTTGGCACCACAGCAAGCCAAAGGCCTGACAGGCCTCTGGGGGCAAAAAAAAGCCGGCGAGTGCCGGCGGGTAGATAAACAGGAATAAACGGCTCTACAGGGCTGTCAGTCGTTCCAGCGCTGTATTCAGGGTGATGTCTCGCTTGGCAAAACACAGCCGCACAATGCGAGGAGCATCCGGCCCGGTGAATTCGCTGGTGTCGGTATGGAAGGCAGACACCGGAATCACGGTGACGCCATGGTTCACGGTCAGCCAGCGGGCGAATTCGGCTTGCGGCAGATCCGATACCGCGCTGTAGTCGGCCAGCATGAAGAAGGTGCCTGGGCAAGGCAGCGCTTTCAGGCGGGTGGCTGCAAGCCCGTCAGCCAGGCGATCGCGCTTGAGTTGGTAGAAGCTGGCCAGATTCATGTAGCCCAGCGGATTCGCCAGGTAGGCGGCGATTCCGTGCTGCATGGGGGTGGGAACCGAGTACACCAGGAACTGGTGGATCTTGCGAAATTCTGCGCTTAGTGCCTGCGGTGCACAGCAATAGCCGATCTTCCAGCCTGTGGTGTGCAGCGTTTTGCCGAACGACGAGATCACAAACGAGCGTGCCGCCAGCGCAGGACGGCTGGCCATGGACAAATGAGGATTGCCGTCGAAAACAATATGCTCGTAGACCTCGTCGGAGATCACCAGGATATCTGTGCCGGCCAGAATCGTTTCCAGGGCGTCCAGATCGGCTTCATGCAGAATGGCCCCGGTTGGATTATGCGGAAAGTTCAGCATGATGACCTTGGTGCGTTGCGTGATGGCATCGCGCACACGGTCCCAGTCGGGCCGATACAGCGGCTGGGCCGCATCGGGAGCCGTCATGGCTACCGGCACTGGTGTGGCGCCGGCCAAGCGTATGGCGGGCCCATACGAGTCGTAGGCGGGCTCCAGCACAATGACCTCGTCCCCTGGGCCAACACTGGCCATCACAGCCACCATCAGGGCTTCCGTGGCGCCGCTGGTTACCGTGATCTCGTCTTCGGCGCGATAGGTGTGGCCGGACAGGGCCGACGTTTTCTGGGCAATGGCTTCGCGCAGGGCCGGTATGCCGGTCATGGGCGCGTACTGGTTGTGGCCCTCGCTCATCGCTTGGGTCACCAGCTCGAGCAGGCGCGGGTCGGCGTTGAAGTCCGGGTATCCCTGGCCAAGATTCACCGCATCATGTTGTGCGGCGAGCTGGCTCATAACGGAAAAAATCGTGGTGCCAACATCGGGCAGCTTGGATCTGAGCATGAGGTTGCAAACCTGAAGGAAAACAGGACGTGCAGGCACGCCCCTATCGTGGGAAACGCCTAACATACCTGATCCCTCGCGCTCTTGCCGATGCTGTGCTCCAGGTAAAGAGGGTTGCCCAGGCTGGCGGGGCTGGGTATGCTCGCCGGTGCGATTGATTTGAGATCGTCATTTTTTACACAGGACAGCACGCATCATGTCGCAGAAAGGCAAGGTCAAATGGTTCAACGCCGAGAAGGGTTTCGGCTTCATTACGCCGGATGCCGGCGGGCCGGACGTTTTCGCTCACTTCTCGGCCATCACTGGGCGCGGCTACCGCAGCCTGAACGAAGGACAGGAAGTTGAGTTCGAAATCAATGAGGGTCCGAAGGGTCCGCAAGCTGCAGACATTAAGCCGCTGTAAACTTACGCCTGTAAACCAACCCCGCGCTCTGTCCACGGAGGCGGGGTTTTTTTCTTTTTGCGCTTTCATCCATTCGTTTTCTTACCTTCCACAACGTATCCGTGCTGATCAAGAACCAACCCCAATACCTAGTCGTTGCCGAAACCCTTATCCGTGATATAGGCCAGGGAAAGTATCCCGTTGGTGGGCTGCTGCCGCCAGAAATTGAACTTGCCACCCGTTTTGGCGTGTCGCGCAATACCATGCGCGCGGCCATGCGCGTCCTGGTTGACATGGGCCTGGTGTCGCGCCGTGCAGGCATGGGCACGGTAGTGCAGGCGCGCGCCGTCAGCCCCAACTTTGTTCAGGCAATAGAATCTCCAGACCAGCTTTATCCTTCCATTTCCGGAACCGAGCAAACGGTGGAAGCCACCAGCGATGTCGTCGCCGACCCGCTGTTGGCCATGCTGCTGGCATGCTCGCCCGGAGAAGCATGGGTCAAGTTCGATGTCGTCAGGCGCGCACGCCGTAACCAGCCTCCGGTTTCCTGCGAATTTGTATATGTTCCGCCAAGCTATCGCGCTGCAGGGAAATCCCTTAACAAGCTGAAGGTGCCGTCCTTCAATGTGTTGAGTACCGTGTTCGGCCGCCGAGTGACCGACGTCATTCAGCAGGCAGACGCCGTATTGCTGGACAGCACTTTGGCTGGCGTCCTGCAAGTTCCGGAAAACTCTGCCGCGCTGCGTACTGTTCGTAGATTCGTTGGCGAGGACGGCAAGATCATGATGGTGACCGACAGCTACACGCCGTCCGGCCAAGAGCATTTCACGATCCGGTTTCGTGCCAGCTGGCCCAAGGGAAGTCCATCCGAATGATGTAATGTTCCAACATTAGAATATTAAACCACCTTCAACGAGTGTGTTTGTGTTCCGGCCTTGGTGGCGGGTCTGGTTGCCGCGGGTCGGTATTCATTGTGTTTGTCCGGTCTGGTTTCCATTTTATTTTAATTGTTGGTATGTTTGTCGTCTCTGGTTTTTGATTGAAAGGCTCGCCAAAAGGCGGGCCTTTTTCTTTTTGTTTGGATGATGGTATTTTTGTTTTTCCAGGGAGATTTCCTGTGCTTTTGCGTGCGTTCTGGCGGGGTTTCTATCTACCTTTTTGGTTGGATTTCCCTGAAAACCTCGCTAAAGTACGATCGTTTGGTGGACTTGGGCAGCGGGAATCCCCTTTGAGCGGCAAAAACCAGAAAAATGCCTATTGAAAAATGCCCGGTACGTTACTAAACGTAAATAAAGCGTCATCCTATGGTTTTTTATGATGTTCGTATTTGTCAAGCCGTTTTTCTGTTTTTGAAGGATAGGCCTGCTTTCCGTCAGCTTTGCTCTTGTGGCTATGCGCTACTTATTTGATCTTGGTTGGGCGGTCTGGTTTTCGATTCCATCTGTTAGGGGCAATCAATAGCACTAAATCTTTGGCAGCATGCTTGGCAATCCTACCGCCTGCGCTCGAGGCGGTGCTTATTCGGTGGTTTTTTGCTCGCTTCCATTAGGCTTGAGCTACTCCTGCTTGCTGAGTAAGCCTTCGGATGTTTCACGTGGAACATATGCGGGTCAGCAGCCCAGATTGAGCCGGTTACCAGTTTGAAGCCGTGGTGACTAGGTTCTGTCAGCTGTTATGGGGCCGCCAAGTTGGGCCGCAGACTTGTTGCTGTTTCGGCATCAATGAGGCTGGAAGGCTGCAATCTGCTATCGACTTGATAGTGGCGAGTCACGAGCCTAGACATCAATGTCGTAGCTACCCAGGCCGTAACGCTCGGTCAGTCGTGAAGGTCCATCCTCGCTTCACCCCGCAGACGTCCATTAGCAAGATGCCGTTTTAATCCTGATCCGCAGTCAGGTGGTTGCAGAAAAATTACCAGACGAAACTGCAGGCGAACCGTCATAGCTCATTTTGAGCCGCGGGGGGAGGGCACTTGTTTCACGTGGAACATTGACCCGGCAAATGACCTACAAGGCGGATTTGAAAGCAAATTTATCGATGAGGCAGCTCGTTACCTAGTGGCACCCCATGCACATCTAGCGGCTTGACCTTGTCTGCTTAAGGCCTGGCTGCGTGTCCGGCGAACAACAGTCACGTCAGCGGCATGCCTTTCCGTGAGCATTGGCGTAAAATGATCTGTTAAGCAGCTTTTGCTGTATTTGCGAATTTAGATAGTTCAGCTGTCTTTCGCTTCCAAGTGGGTGCTTGGCTGGGCGGTGATAGCTGTTGCTATGGGTCTCCGTCACTATTTTTGCAATGCCCATTGAAGAACCCAGGCTGATCCCGCTTTCAGCAACAGAAACCTGCCGGGATGGCAGTTTTCTTGGTTCCCCATGTTTTAGCCGCCTCTGGCCCGATGTTTCACGTGAAACACTCCTGCGCCGTCTCGGCTTACCCACACGCGGCTCAGCCGTGCCAGGATGTGATCATGCAGTTTCCTAAACAGTTCGATGTCATCGTCGTTGGTGGCGGCCATGCAGGCAGCGAAGCCGCCCTTGCCGCTGCAAGAGTCGGATGCAAAACCTTACTTTTGACGCATAACATCGAAACCCTCGGGCAGATGTCGTGCAATCCATCCATAGGTGGAATAGGGAAGGGGCATCTGGTCAAGGAAATTGATGCTTTGGGCGGCGCCATGGCCTTGGCCACGGACGAGGCTGGTATTCAGTTCCGCATCCTGAATGGTTCCAAAGGGCCTGCTGTGCGGGCGACACGAGCCCAAGCCGACCGCGTACTGTATCGGCAGGCCATCCGTACCCGTCTGGAAAACCAGCCCAACCTCTGGCTGTTTCAGCAGGCAGTGGATGATTTGCTGGTAGAGGGCGATCGCGTGGTGGGTGCGGTGACTCAGATCGGCCTGCAGTTTCGTTCGCGCACGGTAGTGCTTACCGCGGGTACTTTCCTGAATGGACTGGTGCACGTCGGGCTTTCCAACTATTCGGCAGGCAGGGCAGGGGATCAACCTGCCATCTCGCTTGCCCTTCGTCTACGCGAGCTCAAGCTGCCACAAGGGCGGCTGAAAACAGGAACGCCGCCCCGTATTGATGGGCGCACCATTGATTACAGCAAGACGCAAGAGCAGCCAGGCGACTTGGACCCGATACCTGTATTCTCGTATATGGGTTCAGTCGACCTCCATCCGCGCCAAGTGCCTTGCTGGGTTACGCACACCAACGAGCGTACGCATGACATCATTCGCGGCGGCCTGGATCGCTCGCCCATGTATACCGGCGTGATCGAAGGGGTAGGGCCGCGCTACTGCCCCTCGATCGAAGACAAGATCCATCGATTTGCCGACAAGGCGTCGCACCAGGTGTTTCTGGAGCCTGAAGGCCTGACCACGCATGAAATTTATCCCAACGGGGTATCGACCAGCCTGCCATTTGATGTGCAGCTCGGCATCATCCATTCGCTGCCGGGATTGGAGAGCGCCCATATCATGCGCCCAGGCTACGCCATCGAATATGACTACTTCGATCCGCGTGGCTTGAAGTCTTCGCTGGAAACCCAGTCCATCGGTGGTCTCTTTTTTGCAGGGCAGATCAATGGCACCACGGGCTACGAAGAAGCCGCAGCCCAGGGGCTGTTGGCCGGTCTGAATGCCGCATTGCAGGCCCAAGGCCGCGACTCCTGGCTGCCACGCCGAGATCAGGCCTATATGGGGGTGTTGGTTGATGATCTGATCACGCGCGGCGTGTCGGAACCCTATCGGATGTTTACGTCGCGAGCGGAATACCGCCTGAGTCTGCGTGAAGACAATGCCGACATGCGTTTGACCGAGGCCGGCCGGGAACTGGGTTTGGTCGACGATACGCGATGGGATGCGTTCAACCGCAAGCGCGACGAGGTTGCACGTGAAATCGAGCGCCTAAGATCCAGCTGGGTCAATCCGCGCAGCTTCCCGCCTTCGCATGCCGAACCCCTGTTGGGTAAGGCCATCGAGCGCGAATACTCGATGGCGGATTTGCTCAAGCGGCCGGATGTCAGCTATGCCGCCCTGATGCAGGCTACCAATGCGCAAGGCGAGCTGCTGGCCGGCCCGGGGCTGGCACCCGGCGCGGTGACGGAGCAGGTGGAAATACAGGTCAAATATGCCGGCTACATAGACCGCCAGCATGACGAGGTGCAAAAGCAGGCGGCACACGAGAACCAGCGTATTCCTGCCGACCTGGATTACGACAGCGTGGGCAGCCTGTCTTTCGAGGTGCGCCAGAAACTCAAGCAGCACAAGCCCGAGACCATAGGGCAAGCTGCCAGGATGTCGGGTATGACTCCGGCGGCGATCTCCTTGCTGCTGGTGCATTTGAAGAGGCTGCAATATGGCGCCCGCCTTGAACAACAGGCTGGCTTACAGCAAGCGGACGATAAGGTATCCCTGGCGTGAACAACGGATTGCCAAACAAAGAAGATTTTTCCCGACGCCTGGCTGATGACGCCGCGCGTCTAGGCCTGACGCTGGACTCGCAGCAAATCGAACGCCTGGTCGAGTACCTGGCCCAGATGCTGCGCTGGAATCGCACCTATAACCTGACTGCCATCCGTGAACCGGAAGCCATGCGTATCCAGCACTTGGTGGACAGCTTGTCGGTCATTCCCGCTCTGGCCGAACGGATTGCTGCAGACGCGGCACCCGACGCCAATCCCGTTGGCCCTGAACAGGTAGCCAATATCATGGATGTAGGTTCCGGCGGCGGCTTGCCGGGGGTGGTCCTTGCCATCGCCCAGCCTGGCTGGAAAGTATGCTGTGTTGACGCTGTAGAGAAAAAAACTGCCTTCGTGCGCCAAATGGCCGGCGTGTTGAAGCTGGCCAACCTGTCGGCTTCGCATACTCGCGTGGAACAGATTGCACCCGCTCAATGCGATGTGGTGATCTCGCGGGCGTTCGCTTCCATGGAAGATTTCGCCGCACTGGCGGGCAGGCATGTGCGTGTTGGTGGTACCCTCGCAGCCATGAAAGGTCGACAGCCAGACGATGAGCTCGCTGCCGTCCTGGCCTCGGGTGAATGGCGGCTTGACGCCATGCACACCTTGCAGGTGCCAGGGCTCGACGCGCAACGCTGCATGGCTTTTCTTGTTCGCACCTAAGAATTTAGTGTTTGTTTGCCTTCCTGCCGCTCAGGCTTATCTCGCTTCGAATAACGGATCATCACCTCATGGCTTCGAAACCTACTTGCGCTCGAGTTTTCTGTATTGCCAATCAAAAGGGCGGGGTGGGTAAAACAACGACAGCGGTGAACCTCGCCGCGGGTCTGGCATTACTCAAGAAACGGGTCCTGCTGATCGACCTGGATCCACAAGGCAATGCCACGATGGGTAGCGGCATCGATAAGCGGGCGCTGGAATCCAGCGTGTATCAAGTCTTGATCGGCGAGGCGCAGATTACCGATGTGGTCGTGCGCTCCGACTCCGGCAACTACGATGTCTTGCCGGCCAACCGGGAACTGTCCGGGGCCGAGATCGACTTGGTACAAATGCAGGATAGGGAATCCCAGTTGAAGCAGGCCGTGGCTCAAGTCACGGATCAGTACGATTTCATCCTGATCGATTGCCCGCCCACCTTGTCGATGCTGACCCTCAATGGATTTACCGCCGCGCATGGCGTCATCATTCCCATGCAGTGCGAATACTTTGCCCTGGAAGGCCTGTCCGACCTGGTCAATACCATCAAGCGTGTGTACGCCAACATCAACTCCGACCTGCGCATTATCGGTTTGCTGCGGGTCATGTTCGATCCCCGTGTCACCTTGCAGCAGCAGGTGTCGGCCCAGCTCGAGGAACACTTTGGCGACAAGGTGTTTCGCGCGGTCATTCCGCGCAACGTGCGCCTGGCCGAGGCCCCCAGCCACGGTATGCCCGGGGTGGTGTATGACAAGAACTCGCGTGGCGCGAAAGCCTATATCGAGTTTGGTGCCGAAATGGTCAAGCGTGTGAAGACGCTTTGATCCACTACGAAACCGATACTTCTACCAGGACGATTGCACATGGTTGCTAAGAAACCCAAAGGACTTGGCCGAGGGCTGGATGCATTGCTGGGGGCCGATGCGCCTTCGCTCAATGCGCTTGCCCAAGGGCCGGCCGGGTCGACCGCCGCAGCGGTGTCGAGTTTGCCAGTCGCGCAACTCAAGGCTGGCCGCTACCAGCCACGTACCCGCATGGATGAGGGCTCGCTCAACGAGCTGGCCGATTCGATTCGTACGCAGGGTGTGATGCAACCCATCCTGGTGCGGCCGGTGACGGGCGACATAGGCGGTCCACAATACGAAATCATTGCCGGCGAACGCCGGTATCGGGCTGCCCAGCTTGCAGGCTTGAAGGACGTCCCTGTGCTGGTGCGCGAGGTCAATGACGAGCACGCCGCCGTCATGGCCTTGATAGAGAACATCCAGCGCGAAGACCTCAACCCCCTGGAAGAGGCCAGTGGTGTGCAGCGTCTGCTCAATGAGTTTGGCCTGACGCACGAGCAGGCGGCCCAAGCCATAGGCCGTTCCCGTTCGGCCACCAGCAACCTGTTGCGGCTTTTGAACCTGGCGCAGCCGGTGCAGACCATGCTGCTGGCTGGCGATATCGATATGGGGCACGCCCGGGCCTTGCTGGCCGTGGATGCAGCCACGCAGATCCAGCTGGCCAATGTGGTGGTTGCACGCCGTCTGTCGGTGCGTGAAACCGAAAAGCTGGTGGCGCTGGCCTTGCAGGAAAGCAAGAAAACCACGCGCAACAAAGCCGAGCGCAGTCGCGACGTGGTTCGTCTTGAAGAGGCGCTGTCGGATGCGCTGGGAACCAAGGTGTCCTTCAAGTTGGGCGCCAAAGAACGTGGCCAGATCGTGATCGATTTCCATGGCTGGGAACATCTGTCTTCCCTGCTTGAGCGTCAGGGTCTTGGATCAGTATTGGAAAATGGGTAGGAAAAAGTGAACGCTATCAACGATCTGAAGGCCCAGCCCCGGCTGCTGCCGCAAGCATGCATTGACGAACTGGCGACGAGGTTCGGCGAACGTTTCTCGCAGTCCCAGGCGGTGCGCGAGCATCATGGTCGCGACGAGTCACCCTATCCGGCCATGCCGCCCGACGCCGTTATCTTTGCCGAAAGCACAGAAGAAGTTGCCGAGGTTGCCGCGCTATGCAATCAGCATGGCGTGCCATTGATCGCCTATGGGGCGGGTTCCTCGCTGGAAGGAAATTTCCTGGCAGTGCAGGGCGGCATCGTCATTGATCTGTCGCGCATGGACAAGATACTGGCAGTGCACCCCGAAGACCTGACAGTCACGGTGCAGGCAGGTGTCACGCGCAAGCAGCTGAACGAGGAAATCCGGGATACTGGTCTTTTCTTTCCCATCGATCCCGGCGCCGATGCCAGCCTGGGCGGCATGAGCGCCACCAGGGCCTCGGGCACCAATGCGGTACGGTACGGCACCATGCGTGAAAACGTGGTCAACCTGACGGTGGTCACGGCAACGGGCAGCGTGGTGAACACCGCACGCCGGGCACGCAAGTCGTCGGCTGGCTACGACCTGACCCGGCTGTTCGTGGGCAGCGAAGGCACCCTGGGCATCATCACCGAGGTCACCGTCAAGCTGTATCCTCAGCCCGAAGCGGTATCGGCGGCCATCTGTAATTTCGCCACGGTAGACGACGCCGTGCAATCGGTCATCCAGATCATCCAGATGGGGATACCGATAGCTCGCGTCGAACTGATGGACGCCAAGGGCGTAATGGCGGTCAACCGCTACAGCAAGCTCAGTCTGCGCGAATCGCCGATATTGTTGTTCGAGTTTCATGGTTCGCCGGCAGGCGTGCAGGAGCAAGCTGAAGCCGTGCAAAGCATCACGGCCGATCACCAGGGCCAGGATTTCGAATGGGCAACCCTGCCGGAGGATCGCAACAGGCTCTGGACGGCGCGCCATAATGCCTACTTCGCCGGACTGCAATTGCGTCCGGGCTGCCGAGCCAGCACCACCGACGTGTGCGTGCCGATTTCCCGCCTGGCCGAATGCATCGCCGCAACCAACGACGATCTGCTCAAGGCCAGCTTTCCGGCGTTGATCATCGGCCATGTGGGCGACGGCAACTTCCACGTGCAGATGCTGCTGGATCCCGACAATCCGGCGGAATTCGAAGAAGCCGAAGCTCTTAACCGCAAGCTGGTCGAGCGTACCCTCGAGATGGATGGCACCTGCACCGGCGAGCACGGGGTTGGCCTGCATAAGATGCAGTTCCTCGAGCAAGAGCATGGGGCCGGCCTGGAGGTCATGCGTGCGATGAAGCATGCGCTGGATCCCAACAATATCCTGAATCCCGGCAAGATCTTCAGCTGGGAAGCCTGATCCCGCGTCGGGCCGGCATTTCCCGCTAGCGAGGCGCAACCGGGGCGCCTGCGCCCCGCGTTGTACCGCATACGCTCACAATTCTCGTTACCTTTTTACGGCCCTTGGCGGCCAATTCGACGTTTATTCAACGTTTGGCAGCGTAGTCTTCAGGATTGTTCTACGTTGGCCTCCAATGACCCTCAGTTCCCACTGGTCGGAATCGCGCCTTGCCGCGTCTGCGGCATATCTTTTTCTCATTGCGCACCATCTGCTTGAGAGGCGTACACGCACAGACGGGCAAGCTTGCCAGGATCTGGCAGCGGGGGGGCCGCGATGCGGACATTGACCCTGCGGTTCATCGTTGCCGTATTGGCGCTGCTGACCATCAGCCGGTTGGCATTGGCAGTCTGGCTGTGGCCGCGTGTACAAGCGGCCGGAGGACTGGCCCCGCTATTGCTGGGCGGCCTTCGCATCGACATTGCCCTGCTGGCCATGGTCAGCGTCATCCCGGCCGTATTGTCTCCCTGGCTGGGGCACCGGCGCTTGCCGGTACGGCTGACCGCATACTGGTTCCGGTTGTGCTGGATGCTGTATGCCTTGCTTGAGATCTCCACGCCACAGTTCATCCTGGAATACGACAGTCGACCGAATCGCCTGTACTTCGAGTATCTCGAGCACTTTCGTGAAGTCAGCGGGATGCTTTGGCAGGGTTATAAGGGAACCTTGCTGGCCGCCGGCCTGGCGATGCTGGTGGCCGCCTGGCTGGCAAGGCGGCTGTTTCCTGCGGATCAGACCGATAGGCCTTTGCGCTGGAGCCGTCGCGTTATCGCGACGGTAGTCGTGCTGCCCTTGTTCGTTCTGGCGGCGCGCGGCACCTTGCAGCACCGGCCCATCAATGCGGCCATGGTGGCTTACGCCGGCGATGCCATGGTCAATACTTTGGCCCTGAACAGCCTCTATGGCGTGACCGATGCTGCGTATCGCATGCGCAGCGAGAAGTCGGCTACGGATATGTATGGCAGCCTGCCGGAAAGCACCATGCAAGAGCTGGTGCGTACCGCAGCGGGCCTGGGCGCCACGCCGCCTCTGGACGCCAAGCATCCCAGCCTTCATGCGCAGCAGGCTTCGGTGCGGCGCGATAGGCCGCTGAATCTGGTGATCATCATCGAGGAAAGCCTGGGTGCGCAGTACGTAGCAAGCCTGGGCGGGGCAGGGCTGACGCCAGAGCTGGATGCTTTGTCGAAAAAAGGTTGGATGTTCGAACATGCCTATGCAACAGGCACGAGATCGGCGCGCGGACTTGAAGCCATTACTACAGGGTTCCTGCCTACCCCTGCCGAGGCTGTGTTGAAGTTGCCGCGAGCGCAGTCCGGGTTTTTTACGCTTGCTGATTTGTTGGGACAAAAAGGATTTGTCTCTACATTTATATATGGCGGAGAAGCCCACTTCGACAATATGCGCAGTTTCTTCCTGGGTAATGGGTTTGACAGCGTTCTGGATTTGCCGAAGTTTTCGAACCCTGAGTTTGTCGGATCATGGGGCGCGAGCGACGAGGATATGTTCAAGCAGCTGCATGATGTTCTTGAGCAGCCGGTGGAAAATCCGCAGTTTGTCGTGGCGTTCTCGGTCTCGAATCATTCGCCCTGGGAATACCCAGAGGGCCGCATCAAGCCCGTCGGAGAGTCTGGCACGGTAGAGAATAGTGTGCGCTATGCGGATTGGGCCTTGGGTCGATTTTTTGAACAAGCCCAGAAATCATCGTATTGGGACGATACCGTATTCATGGTGATCGCCGATCATGATGCAAGAGTAGGCGGGGCAAGCCTGGTGCCGGTACAGCATTTTCACATTCCAGCGCTGATCCTGGGCGCAGGGGTGCAGCCGCGCCGCGATGCTCGCCTGGTCAGCCAGATCGACATGGCGCCGACCTTGTTGTCCCTGATCGGGGTGGATGGCGTGCACCCCATGCTGGGCGCCGATCTGACCCGGCAGTCTCCGCAGCGCGCCATCATGCAGTATGGCGATAATCTGGGTTACCTGAAGAACGATGTTCTTGCCGTGCTGGAGCCAGGCAAGCCCGCCAAGACTTATCGCTATCGCGCGGCGCGTGGTGTCTTGCCCGATGTTTTCGATCCGATGCCGGTGGACGAAACGTTGGCGCGAGAAGCGTTGGCGCATGCTCAGTGGGCCAGTTGGGCCTACCTGAATGAACGCTATCGCATTCCTTCAGGGGATTGAGGCTGACGGCGGTTTTGCCAGGTTTTCAGGAAAGGCGGGTTTT